>NZ_JBIBIJ010000024.1:0-6060 GCF_042957465.1 Kitasatospora sp. NPDC008050 | reverse complement strand
CGCCACACCCCCGCCACCCCGGGCACCTGCGCCTGACCCCCCAGACGCCCCTCGGTCCCCACATCCCGCGCCACCCGGGTCACCTGCGCGGCGAACGAGTTCAGCTGGTCAACCATCGTGTTGACGGTGTTCTTCAGCTCCAGCATCTCGCCGGCCACGTCGACGGTGACCTTGTGCGAGAGGTCGCCCTTGGCCACCGCGGTGGTCACCTCGGCGATGTTGCGCACCTGTGCGGTGAGCCGGCCCGCCATGGTGTTGACGGAGTCGGCCAGGTCCTTCCAGCTGCCGGACATCGAGCGGACCCGCGCCTGACCGCCGAGCTTGCCCTCGGTGCCGACCTCGATGGCCACCCGGGTCACCTCGTCGGTGAACTCCGAGAGCTGGTCGACCAGGCCGTTCACCGTCCGGCCGACCTTGAGGAACTCACCGCGCAGCGGGTGGCTGCCACCGTCGGGCTGGTTGGAGCGCAGCTCCATCCGCTGGTCCAGGTCGCCCTCGGCGATCGAGGCGAGCACCCGCCCGACCTCGGCCATCGGACGGGCCAGGTCGTCGATCAGCGCGTTGCAGTTGTCCACCGCCGAGGCCCAGGCGCCCTCCCCCGCGCCGTTCTCCAGCCGCGCCGTCAGCCGCCCCTCGCGGCCCACCGCCCGGCGCACCCGGGCCAGCTCACCGGTCAGGTGCTGGTTACGCTCGGCGACCTCGTTGAACATCGCGGCGATCTCGGCCATCGGACCGTCGCCCGGCACCGTCAGCCGCCGCCGGAAGTTGCCGTCGCGCATCGCGGTCAGCGCGCCGAGCAGCTTGCGCAGCTCGGCCGGCTCGGCCCCGCGGTTGTGCCCGGGACGGCGCCCGGCCCCGCCACGGGGCGCGGCGGGCGGACGTGCGCCTCGCGTCGTTCCGGGCGCGCTCTTCTGGCCGGGGGTGTTCTGTCCGGCAGGGTTCTGTCCGGGCGTGCTCTGACCGGTAGCGTCCTTGGTGGCCGAACTCAACGGGACCCTCCCATGTCGCGACTGGCTGGTGTCCGCCGGAGAGCCCGAGGCCCTTCCTGCGGATCCCCCAGTCTGACAGCACCCACCGACCGAGTTGGCCCGCTTGGCCAGGCTCATCCACCTTTCAGGAGTACATGCCCGGCAGGTTCTGTGTGGGCGGCGTGGGGAGAATCACTCCCGAGTGCCCGTTTCACTCCCCCTTGCCTCCGGGGAGACCAGCCGGAAAGTAGGGTGGAGCGCTGCACCTCGCCCTGGCCTGAGCCACCGGGACCGCCCGCCTGAAGCCGGGTGGCACACCAGGCGCCGAGCAGCCGTACCCGAACCAGAGGAGAAGCAGCCCGTGGTCACCGCGCGCGCAGCCGCCACCTTCGAGCCGGACGGCCGCTCGGCCTCCGCCGCGCGCGGCTTCGTCCGCGACGCGCTGCTGGGCTGGGGGCTGCCCGAGGTCGTCGACGATGCCGTGGTCCTGGTCAGCGAACTGGTCACCAACGCCGTGGTGCACGCCGGGACCGCCGCCGAGGTGAGCTGTCTGCGCGAGGAGGACTCGGTCCAGATCGGCGTCACCGACCGGCACCCCGAACGCGGGCTGCCGGCCTTCGCCGGGCCGGTCGCCGGGGACGCGGTCTCCGAGCACTTCGCCGACGCCGAGGGCGAGGGCGGGCGCGGACTGCTGATGTGCTCGGCGCTCTCCAGCCGCTGGGGCGTGGAGTACTCCGCCGGGCAGAAGACCGTCTGGTTCCGGCTGCCGCTGCAGCGGGCCCTGCCCGGCACCCGCTACGCGCTGCCGCATGCTCCCGGCGAGGTGCTGCCCAGCACCGACGGCACGGTGCTGGTGGCCGTCGTACAGGTGGACGCCCAAGGCCTGGTGCGCGCCTGGAACGCCGACGCCGAGGAGCTGTTCCGCCAGCCGGCCGCCGAGGTGCTCGACCACCCGTGGGCGGACCTGGTGGTCTGGCCACAGGCCCCCGGCGAGCAGACCGGCCTCCCCGAGGTGCTCCAACTGGCCCGCTGGGAAGGGGCCTTCGGCATCCGCCGGGGCGATCAGCGGACCATCGAGGTCTACGGCTCCCAGGTCCGGGTGCTGGATGCCACCGGCGCCCCCTCCACGCTCTGCCTGCTCGTCCGCGAACGCGACCGGGCCGTGCTGCACACGCCCACCCGGGTCGCCGCCGCCGGCCCCGTGCCGGGCGTCGTCGAGCCGATCGACCTGCTGCTCGACGGCGTGCCCGCCGACGACCTGTCAGGCATGCTCCAGCAGACCGTGGAACGAGCCCGCGACCTGCTCGACGGCGATGCCGCCTACCTGCTGCTGATCACCGAGGACGAGAGCGAGTTCGAGGTCAGAGCAGCCACCGGGCTGCCCGCCGGGCACACCAAGGACGTCCGGCTGCCGGTCGACTCCGGCAACGGCCGCTACGACTCCGCCCGGCTGCCCGCCGTGCACGAGGACCTGTCGGTCCGTCCTGGCGCGGCCCCGCTGCTCGGCGGCTCCGGACTGCGCTCGCTGATCACCGTGCCGCTCAAGGTGGAGGGCCGGCTGATCGGCTCGCTCGGGGTGGCCGCCAACCGGGCCGGGCAGTACGACAACGACCAGGCGCTGCGCCTGCAGTTCGCCGCCGACCGGATCGCGCTGACCGTGGAGAACGCCCGGCTGGCCGAGCGGGAACGGTTGCGGCGCGGCGCGCTCTCCTTCCTGGTGGAGGCCTCCGACCTGCTGGCCGGCACCCTGGAGCACCAGCAGACCCTCGCCCTGGTCGCGCAGATGGCGGTGCCCACGCTGGCCGTCTGGTGCGCCGTCTACACCATCGCGGAGCATGCCGAGTTCGCCGAACTGGCCTTCGTCCTGCACGAGGACGAGGACCAGATCGACCCGTTGCGTGCCCTGCTGCGGCGCATCGACCCACCGGTGGGCCTGGTCGGCGGCGGCGCCGCGCCCTGGCCGGCACCGTCCGGGGCGGTCACCGGCGCCGAGCCCGCCGGGCTGATCGGTCAGACCGTGGCGCTGCCGCTGTTCGCCCGCAACCGGGTGATCGGCCTGCTCGCACTCGGCACCAAGGCCGGGGTGTCGTTCCGCCAGGAGATCCTGGAGCTGGCCGAGGACCTCTCCCGCCGCGCCGCCCTCGCCCTGGACAACTCCCGGCTCTATTCGGAGCGGACCGCGATCAGCCAGGCCCTGCAGCGCAGCCTGCTGCCCCCGGAGCTGCCCAAGATCCCCGGCGTCGAGGTGGAGGTCTTCTACCAGGCCGCCGGCGAGGGCAACGAGGTCGGCGGCGACTTCTACGACCTCTTCTCGATCCGCGAGGGCACCTACGGCTTCGCGATCGGCGACGTCTGCGGCACCGGCCCGCAGGCCGCCTCGGTCACCGGACTGGCCCGCAACTCCCTGCGCCTGCTGGCCCGCGAAGGGCTGGACGCCCCGCAGGTGCTCTCCCGGCTCAACCGGGCGATCCTCGACGAGGGCGACCGGGGCCGGTTCCTGACCCTGCTCTACGGCGAGCTGACGCCCCGCCCGGACGGCAGCACCGCGCTGAGCCTGGTCTGCGCCGGACACCCGCTGCCGCTGCGCCTGCGCGGCGACGGCCAGGTGAGCGCGGCGGCCACCTCGCAGCCGCTGCTGGGCGTGATGGAGGAACTGGAGCTGACGGCCGAGCAGGTGGTGCTGGAGCCGGGCGAGGTGCTGCTCTGCGTCACCGACGGGGTGACCGAGCGGCGCGAGGGGCTGCGGATGCTCGGCGAGGACGGGCTGGCCGAGGTGCTCACCGGGTGCACCGGGCTGACGGCGGGCGCCGTCGCGGCCCGGGTGCAGCGCGCCGTCGAGCGGTTCGCGCCGGAGCCTCCGTCGGACGACATGGCGATCATCGCGCTGCGGGTGCCGGTCCAGCGACGGGGCTGAACCGAGTCACTGTTGGTCACGGACTGGCGACGAATCAGCTGACAAATGAACAAATTCTGCGATTCACAAGGGTACAAGCCTCCCCGCCCGGGTAGAGACCAGCTGACCGGGGGTTTCCCCGGCAAGCCCAGTCCCAGCAGCTGAGCTGCGGGGACGCAGCAGGTCGGCACCGCCCGCACGCTCCTCGTGGACGCCACCGGCGTGGCCATCGCGACGGCTGCCATGTCCGCCGTCGCCATCACTCTCCGTCCATCTCGCGCATCCCCGCGCGCCCCGCGGCGCAGTCGCGCCGTCCGGGCGCCGCCCCGTCCTGGCCGCACCCGTCCTGGCTGTGCCCATTCCGGCCGCGGACCGACGGGTCGGATCCGACGTGTCAGATCCATCCCTGGAACGACCAGAAAGGAGCCTCCGGTGAGCACTGACGCTACCGGGGCCAATGCCCGACCCGCCTCGCTCGACGCGGGCCCTCTCGGATACCTCGCTCTCGGTCTGACCCTGCTCGGCTACGGCCTGCTGCAGACCGGGCTCCTGCACCACACCCAGGTAGCCGACGCCGCGGGCCTCGCGCACCTGCTCGGCGGGATCGCACTCTTCGTCGCCGGCCTCTGGCAGCTGCGCGCCGGTGACACCCTCAACGGCACCGCCTTCGCCGGGCTCGGCGCCTTCTGGGCGGTCTGGTCCATGGGCGCGGGCTCGGCGGCCGGCGGCAAGAACGCGGCCGGGCTCTTCCTGCTGCTCTGGGCCATGCTGGCCTTCACCCTGACGGCCGCGAGCTGGCAGACCGGTCTGTTCAACCGGGCCCTCTTCGGCCTGCTGACGCTCTCGCTGCTGCTGAACGCGATCGGCGTGCTCAGCAGCTCCGGCGGGCTGGTCAAGGCGGCCGGCTGGATCGCGGCGGTGGCCGGGCTGATCAGCTGGTACTGGGCCACGGCCGCGCTGACCAACCACCACTGGGGCCGGGCGGCGCTGCCGGTCAAGTGACCTGCGCGGTGCCGGGTGCCGAAGGGCGGGGTCTCCGTTGGAGGCCCCGCCGTTCGGTGTTCAGCTGTGGGTGCCGGGGTACGGGTGTCCAGCTGTAGGTGCCGGGGTACGGGTGTCCAGCAGTTGGTCAGCGGGCCGTGGGCTGGGGCTGCCGGTGTGCGGGCGGGGTGCCCGTGCCGCTCCCGTCCCCCGACCGACCGCGGCGGCGCCGCTCGCCGAGCCGCCCGGCACCGTACTGCGCGGCATACGAGAGCAGCAACAGCGTGCTGGCCACCAGTCCGTCGGCCCAGAAGTGGTTGGCCGTCACCACCACCACGGCGACGGTCAGCACGGGATACGCCACGATCAGCCAACGCCAGGGCGAGCGGCTCACCCGGATGACCGCGACGGCCACCAGCACGCACCAGGCGACATGGACAGAGGGCATCGCCGACAGCTCGTCCGCGCGCAGACCGCCGATACCACCGTTGTAGACGGACTGGCCGTACTGCGCCGCCACGTCGACGAAACCGGCGTCCGGCAGCATCCGCGGGGGCGCGACCGGGATGAACTGGATCACCAGGCAGGCGGCGGTCACCAGGACGACCGTGGTCCGCACCCATGGGTAGCGTGCCCGGTGCCGCAGGAAGACCCAGAGCAGGACGGCGATCATCACCGCGAAGTGCATCGTCGCGTAGTAGTAGTTCGCCAGCCGGACCAGGATCGAGTGGGGCAGAACCGCTCGCTGCCAGGACGCCTCGTCCGGCAGGCCGAGTCTCAGCTCGGTGCGGTGGATCCACTCGGCCCGGTCGAGTGCGTGGTCGGTACTCATCAGGGACAGCTGACCGACCAACTGCCAGAGCGCGAACAGGGCCAGCAGGATGCCGGCTTCGCGCAGCAGGGCCACCGCGGTCCGGCGTGTCGGCAGAGTGCGGTGGACGGCGTAGGCGGCCCCGAGGAGTGCCACCCCCGTGACACCGGCGCTCTGCCAGGACAGGGTCAGATTCTGCAATGCCGGTGCCTCTCCGCCTGCCGTTTCACGCGCTGCTGTGTGGCAGAGAGGGTAGCGTGCCGGGCCCCGAACGCAGAGAAGCCCCCTTCCCGAAGGAAGGGGGCTTCTCTGGAAGAATTGTTCGGCGGCGTCCTACTCTCCCACAGGGTCCCCCCTGCAGTACCATCGGCGCTATGAGGCTTAGCTTCCGGGTTCGGAATGTAACC
>NZ_JBIBIJ010000023.1:0-118442 GCF_042957465.1 Kitasatospora sp. NPDC008050 | reverse complement strand
GTTCCGGCCGAGGGTACCTGCCCGTTCAGCAGATTGTCAGCCCCTCCTCATACCAGTCCGATCACACTGCCCGCCCCCTCCTCGCCCCGCCCGCCTTATTGGGGGGGGGGGGCCGCCCCCCCCCCCCCCCCCCCCCCCCCCCCCCCCCCCCCCCCACGCCGCCGTGCCAGGTCGGCGCACGACCGGGAGACCGTGCCCGGCTGGAGGAGGAACCGGCCACCGCCATCGACGACGACCACCGATGCGGCGGGCACCAGCGAGTTGGCCTTCGGTGCGTCGGGCCGTTCTCGAAGTCACGCCTCGTCATGATCGGGTGTCTGACTTCGGTGCAGGTGGTGGAGCAGGAGCAGCGCCGCCACCGCGTTGGCACTCCTGATCTCGCCCTTCGCCACCAACTCGGGGACCTGGACGAGCGGTACCCAGTCGCGGCGATCGGACTCGAAGGCGTCCTCCGGGTGGCCCACGTACTCGGCGCTGTCGGACCAGTAGACGTGGTGCCGGCCATCGGCCAGGCCGTTGGACGGCTCCACGGTGAGCAGATGGCGAAGCGGCCCGGGCCGCCAGCCGGTCTCTTCGAGCATTTCGCGGGCCGCTGCGGCTTCCACCTGCTCGCCGTCCTCGACCACTCCGGCCGCGAGTTCCCAGCCCCAACTGTCGGTGATGAAGCGGTGCCGCCAGATCAGCAGCGCTTCACCGCGTTCGTTGACGGTCGTGGCGAGCGCCACGGGTCGCTGTCGCAGGACGTAGTGGTCGAGGTGGCGCCCGTCGGGGAGTTCGACGTCGGCGAGGTTGACCCGCAGCCAGCGGTTCTCGTAGACCGTGTGTTCGCTGAGATTCCTCCACACCGACGACACGCTGACCTCCGGCTACCGATCTGTGCTGCTCAGCGTAGGGCAGTGACAGGAGCGCCGAGAGCGGCCTCGCCGTGACATGCGAAAGGGCCCGCCGGTGCAGGCCCTTCGCGTGTTCCCCGCCGCAAAGTGCGGGTACCGTTCCAGATGTCGAGTCGGGAACGGAGCAACGGAGTTCAGTATGCCCCAGCCTGGGCCGGAGCACACCGGCATGCGTATCGCCCACTACCGAAAGCTGCGACACCTCACCCAGCGAGGCCTCGCCGAGCGCGCACATATCTCGTACAGCATGTTGACGAAGATCGAGCAGGGCGATCGGCCGACCTCACCGGCCACGATCGCCGCGCTGGCCCGAGCGCTCCAGATCCCCGTGGCCGAACTCACCGGTCAGCCCTACCTGTCCGAGCTGCAGCAGGACCAGCTGGACGGCCTGATCCAGCCCGTGCGAGAAGCGCTCGACGTCTACGACCTCGGAGTCGATCCGGAGGTCGCGCCGCGTGCGCTGGCCGAACTTGCTGCCCACGCCGAGGCGCTGTGCGCAGCGGTCCGCGAGGCGCGCCTGCGGGATGTCGCCAGTCAACTGCCTGGGCTGATCACCGAGGTGACGAGCGCCGCGCACGCCAGTCCGAGCGCCGAGGCATGGACGGTCCTGGCGAGCACCTATCGGACTGCGTACGACGTGACCACGAAGCTCGGCTTCGCGGACCTGTGCGCTGTCGCCCTTGACCGGATGGCCTGGGCCGCAGAGCGCGCCTCTGACCCGGTGGTCGCCGGTGTTCGCCAGTATCTGCGGTCCCTGGCCTACCTACGGGCAGGTCAGTACCGCACGGGCGAGCGCCTGGTGACGTTGGGCATGGGGATGCTCCAGCAGGCCGACGCGAGCCGGGAGCGGGATGTGGCGGTCGGCCAGCTACACCTGGGCGCCGCGGTGATAGCTGCCCGCGCCCAGGACAGTGGGAGTACCGAGGGGCACCTCAGCGAGGCCGGCCGCGTTGCGGAGCTGACCGGCCCGGCAGAGCGCGTTCACTGGCTGAGTTTTGGACCCACCAACGTGGTGGTGCACCGGGTCAGCGTGATGGCCGAGCTGTCCCAGTACCAGCAGGCGGTGAGTGCGGCAGCCGATGTCGTGATCCCGGAATCGTGGCCGGCGTCGCGGCGCTCCCACCATCTTGCCGAGGTGGCGCACGCGCAGCTGTGGATCGGCCAGAATGAGGCGGCCCTGCGGAACCTTCAGGCCGCCCGTGCGGCTGCTCCGCAGCAGACTCGGTACCACCCGGTCGTACGGGAGACGGTGGCCGGGCTGGTGGCAGCTCGTCGAGCGGCCCCGGACTCGCTGGCCAATCTGGCCGCCTGGGTCGGAATCTGACTGATCATCAGTAACCCCGGAACTACCACAGACTGTGGTAGTTCCGGGGTTCTGCTTTGGCGACACTCTTGCTGTCAGTGATGCTGCGATTACAGGAGTGGCTATGACGGTGAAGCGTCCCAGTAGCCCAAAGCGCGTACCCCGTACCCCGCAGGAGGCGGCCCGGCGTCATCACCTGCTCGACGCCTCATCCGGCGAACTCGGCTATGGCGGCGTGATCAGCACGCCGCAGCTGCCCCGGAGCGGGAACCACGGCCTGACCGGGGCCCCGGCCGCCGGGGTCGACCATGTCGGGGAGGTGTCCTGATGGAGGTCATCGATCGCCGGCACACCGACCTGTACGTCTCCGCCGCCACGTTCCTCACGCACTACGCCCTCCACCCCGACCCCGCCGGCTACCTCGCCCACGGGTACGTGGACCTGTGCCTGGCCGCCTGGCCCACCGCGTCCGGCGTCTCGCTCGACCTCGCCACCCGCTGGGCCCTGTGGACCTGGATCGTCGACGATGCCTTCGACAGCGACCTCCTCGCCGAATCCCGCCAGGGCGTCGGTGAGTTCGCCCTCTCCCTCCTGCTGGTCGCGAGTGGCAGCACCCGTCCCGGGCCGGGCGACCACCCCACCCTGCACGCGCTCGCCGACCTCGCCGCGGACACCCGAACCCTGATGCCCGCCTTCTGGTGGCAGCGGTACCTCACCCACCTGGAGGACTGGGTCCACGCGGCCTCCGCCAAGCTGCTCGACTTCGTGCAGCCGCACCGCACGCCTACCCTGCGCGAGTACCTCGCCCTCCGTCCGGCCGACGGCGGCATGCTGCTCGCGGCGATGTGGTGCGAGCTGGCCGAGCAGGCCATCACGCCCGACTGGCACGACCCCCTCCTCCAGTCCCTGTTGCGCGCCTTCTCGACCGTCGGCTGCTTGACCAATGACCTCGCCGGCTCCGGCGACCCGTTCAGTGCGGTGGGCGCGCTGGTTACGGTCGAGGGCCTCGACCCCACCGCCGCCCGGGAGTTGGTGGCCGAGCAGCTGCGCGCCGAACAACTGCGCTTCTGGTGGCTGTACAGTGCCGTGCGCAGCGGCGGTTTCACCTCAGCAGACACCAGCCGCTTCGCGCTCGGCCTCGACCGGTTCCGCCGCGCGCTGGCCGACTGGACGGCCGGCAGCTCCCGCTACGAGTCGCGGGCCGCTCAACTGCTGGGCGAGGAAGCCCGATGACGCCCAAGGCCGAGGTGCCACGCGAGTGCCCCGAGTGCATCCGCCTGGACGCCATCGCGTCCCGTGCGTTGGCCGACCCCCGGCAGCCGGACCGCTCGGCCCTGTTGGACGTCCGCATCATGCGGGAGCGGCACGCGCCCGCATGTCCCGCGCCCCGGGGGTAGCGGCTGTCCGCTCAGCCGCGCACGGCGGCCAGGCATGCGTCGTACAGGTCCATGATGTCGCCCTTGCCGTCGCCCTCGACCCACGTCATCGATGCGGCATCCAGGCAGGCGAACGCTGTCGCGATCACCGCGCGGGCCCTCGGATCGGTCCTGCCGGTGGCGGTGTCCAGGCGCGCCTCGATGAGCGGCAGCAGGTCCTCCTGGAACCGCAGGCGCTTTTCGAGCCAGCCGGCCCGCAGTGAGGCGGTGTTGTGCAGGAGTCGGAACCGCTCCAGGGCCTGTTCGCGGCCGTTGTGCAGGGCCAGTACGCCAGCGACCCCTGCCCGCAGCGCCTCCCAGACGCCGACTTCGGCCGGCAGTTCGCTGATCGTGTCGGTCAGGACCTGCCCGAACTGGTCCTGGTTGCCGCCGAGAAGGTCCTCCTTGGTCCGAAGTAGCGGAAGAGGGTGCGCTGGGAGACGCCGGCCTCGCGGGCGATCTGGGCGATGGTCGTCTCGTCGTAGCCCTGCTCGGTGAACAGGCGCAGGGCCGTGTCGAGGATCTCCCGGGAGGCGAGCTGCCGTGTCCGGTCCCACAGCGTGGCCGGTGCACCCGTCGCCGTCCCTGCTTCCTGCTTCATGGGCCCAGGCTAACGGAGCACTGCCAGGATGGCGCTCCCGTGCACCTTGGCAGTCACTGCCAAAGTGTGGGAGCGCGTGGCTGTGCTCCAGCGGCGTCAGAGCGCGACGATCCCCTCGCCGCCCATCGCGCCCGGCACCGTCACCGAGCCGACGCTGGTCAGCATCCCGTCCGCCCGCACCCGGAACTCGTCGACGATGCCCTTGCCGCCCGTCTGTACGTAGAGGTAGTGGCCGTCGGTGGAGGCGGCGGCGTCCACGGTGCCCGGGTCGGTGGTGGTGTTGCCAAGGGGCATGAGGGCGCCGTGGTGGTCGGCGGTGAAGCCCGACAGGCTCGCGCTGCCCGCGTTGGAGGCGTAGAGGTGGCCGCCGGCGGTGGCCAGCCAGCAGGTGGCGGCCTGGCCGGTGGGGGCCTGACCGAGGGGGGTGAGATGGCCGTCGCGGCCGACGGTGAAGGTGGCCACCGCGTTCGGGCCGACCTCGGTGACCTGGAGGCGGCCGTGGGCGTCGAAGACGAAGCCGAACGGCACCGCGCCCGGTTCGGCGTTGACCACCGGGGCGGCGGACGGCGCGCCGTCGCGACCGAGCGGGAAGACGTCGATGCTCTGGCCGCCGGCCTTGGTGGTGACCACCAGGTTACGGCCGTCCGGGGTGACCGCGAGCTGTCCGGGGGTGTGGGTGAACTGCGGTGTGGCGGACGGGTCCAGGCCCAGCGCGCGGTGCTGGTCGGCGACCGGCCGCAGCATCGAGCCGTCCAGCCGGAAGCCCTGCACCGAGCCGCCGTCGATCGCGTTGAGCAGGTAGACGTGGTCGCCGTGGACGGCGACGCTGACCGGGAACCGGCCGCCGCTGGCCAGGACCTGACGCTGCGTCAGCTGATCGCCGTGCACGGCGAAGACGGTGACGGTGTCGCTGCCCGCGTTGACGGCGTAGAGCAGGCGGTGGGCCGCGTCGTAGGCCAGCGAGCCCTGCGAGGCGAGGTGGTCGGCCATCGAGCCGTCGAGTATTCCGCCGCGGCCGCCGGTGGCGTACACCCCGGCCTGGTGCAGAGTGCCGTCCGCCGCCCGGGTGTAGGCGACGACCGTGTTGCCGTCCGGGTTGTCGCTCTGCACGAAGACCGGTGCGGCGTGGTTCAGGTGCTGGTCACTGGCCGAGGCGGGGCCGATCCCCAGCACGGTGGCGGCGAGCGCGGCCCCGGCGGCGATCAGGACGCTGGTGGTACGCAGGGTGGAGCGCATGGCGAAGTCTCCTCGGAAAGGGGTGATGGGTACCGGGGACCGCCCTCACCGGGGCGCCGTCGGCACTCCGTCACGCTAGCCGCCGGCGGGTCGTGATCTGCCGCCACCGAGCGGTACGTTCGCGGTTCGTAAGAACTCCCCGGCGCCGTCACCCCAGCGGCTGCCGTGATCCAATGGAGCCGGAACAGACGGGGGAGAAGACATGACACCGAACGTGACCCTGACCGGCCCGGACGGCCTGCTGCTGCGCCCCTGGGCGGAGCAGGACGCGGCGGCCGTGCTCGCGGCGGCCGCCTCGGTCCACACGCTGCCGGTGGCCGACCGGGCGCAGGCGGAGCAGTGGCTGGTGGTGCAGCGCCAGGGGTGGGAGCGGGGTGACCGGTTCACCTTCGCGGTCCTGGCGGGCGGCGAGGTGCTCGGCCTGAGCGTCCTCAAGCGGCCCGATCCGGCCGCGCCCACCGCCGAGGTGGGCTACTGGACGGCGGGGGCGGCCCGTGGCCGCGGCCTCGCGCCGCGGGCGCTGGCCGTGCTGACCGACTGGGCGTTCGCCGAATTCCCGGTGGATCGGCTGGAGTTGTTCCACCGCCTGGACAACGCGGCGTCCTGCCGGGTGGCGCAGAAGACGGGCTACGGGCTGGCGGCGGTGGTGCCGCCCAGGCCGCCGTATCCGACCGAGGCCCACCTGCACCTGCGGGAGCGGCCGGTGGGCTGACGGGCGTCGGGAAGTGAACCGACGACGCCGCCCGGTGGGCCGATGAGGTCGGCCCACCGGGCGGCATGGTGCGAGGGTGTCACGGCCGCCAGTAGTCGCCGGCCATCACCAGGTAGACCAGCGTCTTGATGGTCTCGCCGAAGTAGCCGTCGCCGAACGGGTTCTGGCTCAGCTGCTTCCAGATCGCGTCGGTCCAGGCCTGGTCGCCGGCTGCCATCGCGGCCGGGCCGACCGAGTCGCCGGCCTCCTCGGCCTGGTCACTGGTGCTGTACGGGGTGCAGTTGAGCTTGGTGTGCGGGTAGACATTCTGCGGGTTGCCGCCCGACTCCTTCTTCAGGCAGGCGGATTCGAGCTTGGCGGTGCTCAGCGAGACCGCCGCCGAGCTACCGCCGTAGAGCAGCGCGTCGGTGCCCAGGTGCCAGGGGACGCGGATGGAGTTGTAACCGACGATGTTGTCCGGCTGGCTCTCCTGGTAGTCGGCGGGCGCGGGCTTGGGGCTGCTGGTGTCGGCGTTCACCACGAAGTCGGAGAGCAGTCCGCCGCTGGGGGAGTAGGACTTGGTGAACGAGCTGATCACCGCCTCGGTCCGCTGGATCACCTTGTTCCAGTCGTGCGAGGTGTCGTAGGCGGCGAAGGCCCGCAGGTGGTCGAGCATCATGTCGGACGGCCGGGTGTCGGTGTTCGGCCCGTCGTCCTCGCACTTGAGGTGGCCGTCGGGAGCCACGTCGTGGGCATAGAAGGCGGCCAGCCAGGCCTTGGCGTCGGCGCTGTAGCCGCCCCACTGCTTGTCGGCGAGGATCAGGCCGTAGCCGACGTCGAGGTCGCCGTCGGTGGCGCCGTCGGGGGTGCCCTTGTCGGCGTACTTGCAGGTCTTGCCGTCCAGCTTCCACTGCATCAGGCCGTACTGGTCCTCGTGGTCCTTGACCAGTTGCCACAGGCCGTTGAACTCGGTCTGGGCGTTGGCGTCGTAGCCGGCCATCAGCGGCACGATGTTCATGCCGTAGCCCTGGCCCTCGGAGACCGGGCCGTTGTTGGGGGCGTCGTCGTCGCCCTTGCTGGAGACGTAGTACTCGTTGCTCGCGCAACCGTGGTGCAGGTAGGTGGACTTCCAGGAGTCGTACTGCTTCTCCACCGCCGCGTCGCGGCTGGACTGCGAGGCGGAGGGCATCACGCCCACCTGGTAGGTGGTGTGGGTGGGGAAGGCGTGTGCGGTGTGACTGGCCGCGACCGCCGGGGCGGCGCCGGCCAGGCCGAGGCCGAGGGCGGCGGTGGCCAGTGCGGTGGTGGCGGCGAGCAGGGACCGGGCCGGGGGCGCGGCGATCCGACGGGGCATCATTTCTCCTTGGGGAGTGAGAAGTGAGCTGGGTTGGCCTCCGAAAGTTAGGAAAGTTTCTTAATTAATCAAGGCCATGTCAAGAGTTTTGCACCAGCTCGCCCGCCGATCACGAAGCGGGCATCAGTAGCGCGGGGTGGCCGCCCGCGAAGTCGAGGAAGGTGGCCAGCGCCGAGCCGGGGCGCCGCTCCGCCGACCAGGCCAGGGTGAGCATCCAGTGCGGCTCGGGGGTCAGCCGGCGGATCCGGACGGGGTGGCCCGGCCCCTCGGCCACCGCGCGCGGCACGATCGCCGCGGCCACGCCGAAGGCGGCCAGGGCCCGTGCGGCCGCCGGATCGCGGGTCTCGAAGCGGAACCGGGGCGTGGCGCCGGCCAGCGTGAGCGCCGAGAGCACGATCTCCCGCACGGTCGAGCCGACCGGGTAGCCCACCAGATCGGTGCCGTGCAGCGTCCCCAGCGGCACCGGCGGCTCGCCCGGCGCGGCCCCGGTGCGCGGCCCCGTCTCCGCGGCCGCGCTGATCAGCACCAGCGGTTCGATGCCCAGCGACCGGTAGACCAGTCCGTCCCCGTCGGTCTCGGTCGTGTCCGTGCGGCGCGCCACGATGGCCGCGTCCAGCTGCCCCGCCCGCAGCGCCAGCGTCATCTCGGCGGTGGTCAGCTCGCGCAGCTCCACCTCCACCCCCGGGCAGGCCGCGCCGAACTCGCGCAGTACCCGGGCAAGTCTGCTGGTCAGCCCCGGCAGACAGCCCAGCCGGATCCGCCCCAGCGTGCCGTCCGCCCAGCCGCGCAACTCCTGTTCGACGGTGGCGAGATCGGCCAGGATCCGCTCCGCGCCGGCCAGCAGCGCCGCCCCGGCGGCCGTCAGTTCGACCCGGTGGTTGCTCCGCTCGAACAGCACCACGCCCAACTGGCGCTCCAGCTTGCGGATCTGCTGGGAGAGCGCGGGCTGAGCGATGCCGAGCACCTGCGCCGCGCGGGTGAAGTGCAGCTCCCGGGCCACGGCGCGGACATACTCGAGCTGACGCGAAGTGATCATCGTGAAAGTCTAAGGAGGGTCCGCGCGCGCCCGCGAGCGTGAGCGGCACTGGCGGGTGCGGGTATCGGTGTACGGGCAGGTCCGGACAGAACCGGGCAGGCACCGGCAGACGGACGGAACGGGAGCGGGCATGACGGAGCATCTGGTGGTCATCGGCGCGGACGCGGCGGGCATGTCGGCCGCCTCCCAGGCCAGGCGCCGGCGCGGCCCCGAGGAGCTGCGGATCACCGCCTTCGAGCGCGGCTCGGTCACCTCGTACTCGGCCTGCGGGATCCCGTACTGGGTCGGCGGCGAGGTCGCCGAGGCCGACGAACTGATCGCCCGCACCCCGGAACAGCACCGCGCCCGCGGCATCGACCTGCGGCTGCGCACCGAGGTGACCGCCCTCGACCCGGATCGCCGCCGGGTGCGCAGCCGCGACCTGGACACGGGCGCGGAGGAGTGGACGGCCTACGACCACCTGGTCATCGCCACCGGAGCCGAGCCGGTGCGCCCCGCACTGCCGGGCTTCGACGCGCCCGGGGTGCACACCGCGCACACGCTGCCGGACGGCCGGGCCCTGCTCGACACCCTCGCCGGGCTCCGCGCGCCCGGCAGCCTCGGCGAACCGGACGGTGC
The DNA here is from genome assembly GCF_042957465.1 of Kitasatospora sp. NPDC008050. Classification (NCBI taxonomy): domain Bacteria; kingdom Bacillati; phylum Actinomycetota; class Actinomycetes; order Kitasatosporales; family Streptomycetaceae; genus Kitasatospora; species Kitasatospora sp. NPDC008050. Next base: position 109,295 of record NZ_JBIBIJ010000023.1, on the reverse strand, counting down.
CGAAGCCGGGAGGCCGCGCCGGGCGGTGGTGATCGGCGGCGGCTACATCGGCATCGAGATGGCGGAGGCGATGCTACGGCACGGCCACCAGGTCACCCTGGTGCACCGCACGCCCGAGCCGATGCCCGGACTCGATCCGCAGATGGGCGCGCTGGTGCGGCGCGGGATGGCGAAGCTGGGGGTCGAGATGGTGCCGGAGGCCGAGGCCACCGAGGTGCTGCTCGGCCCGGACGGTCGCCCGCGCGCGGTGCGCAGCACGGTGGGCGAGCACCCGGCCGACCTGGTGGTGCTCGGCCTCGGGGTCCGCCCGCGCACCGCGCTGGCCCGCGCCGCCGGTCTGCCGCTGGGCGTGCACGGCGGGTTGCGCACCGACGAGCGGATGCGGGTGGTGGACGCCGCGGGCACGCCGCTGCCCGGGCTCTGGGCGGGCGGCGACTGCGTGGAGGTGCGCCACCTGGTCTCCGGGCACCACCAGCACGTCGCGCTCGGCACCCACGCCAACAAGCACGGCCTGGTGATGGGTACCAACCTGGGCGGCGGCGAGGCGGCCTTCCCCGGCGTGGTGGGCACGGCGATCACCCGGATCTGCGACCTGGAGATCGCCAGGACGGGACTGAACGAGCGCGAGGCGACGGCGGCGGGCCTCGACTGGACCGCCGTCGTCGTCGAGTCGACCGCGCAGGCGGGCTACCTGCCCGGCGCGGCGTGGATGACCGTCAAGCTGCTGGCCGAGCGGGGCAGTGGTCGGCTGCTCGGCCTGCAGATCGTCGGCGGCGCCGGCGCGGCGAAGCGGATCGACATCGCCGCGATGGCGCTGGGCAGTCGGCTGACGGTGCAGGAGCTGATCTTCCAGGACCTGGCCTACGCCCCGCCGTTCTCACCGGTCTGGGACCCGGTCCTGGTGGCCGCCCGGAAGGCGGCCGCCGAGGTCTGACTCAGCTGGGGCCGGCCGGGCCGTCGGTGCCGTCGGTGCCGTCGGTGCCGTCCGTGCCGGGCCACTGCTCGTCGCCCAGCACGGACGGGTCAATCGATCCTGTCGACTGACGTCACGTCAGTTCGTGTACACCGCCGGGCTGCCGCTCTGGCTGGTGTCCTGCACCGGGCCGTAGGCGGCGGTGAAGTAGCCGTCCGAGAAGCAGACCCCGGCGCCGCTGCTCAGTGTGAAGTGCTGGTTGGTGAAGCTGATGGACTGCGAAGCGTTGCTGGTGGTGCCACTCAGGCTGGTCGGGGACGCCTGGTAGGTGCAGTTCACCTGCCCCAGGAAGGTGTCCAGCACGATGGTGGTCTGGATCGGACCGGAGTTCGGCGACAGGGTGACCGGGTTGCCGGAGCTGTCACCGACGTTGTTGGTGTAGCTCAGGTTGTCCACGCTGATGCTGTTCACATCGAGGACACCGGGGATGTTGAGCGCGCTGCAGTTGCCGAAGGTCTGGCTGTTGAGCGTCTCCACGGCGGTGCCGGGGGCGGCCGGGTTGCTGACCACCGTCGCGCTGAACGAGGAGGACGCACAGCTCACGCCGGTGCCGCCGGTGGCGTCGGAGTAGAAGTTGGCGGCGCCGCCGCTGGGCAGCGAGGCGGTGAGCACGTCGCCGGTGGCGACCGCGCTGCCGCCGGCGCTGCCGTAGGTCAGCACGTTGCCGCTGGCCGAGGCGGGCAGGGCGGGCAGGAGGGCGAGCCCGGCGGCGGCCAGCGCCGCGCCGAGGTAGAGGCTTTTGCGCATGAGGGATCCTCTGTCTTTCCGGTGGGTGGACGTGCCCGGATGACGCACCGTGCACGGGTCTTGAGGGGTGCTGCTACTGGCCGGCCGAGGCGTTCAGCGCGCCGGTGAGGTCGCTCAGGCTGCCGTCCAGGGCGAGCGAGGTGTTGGTCTGCTGGAAGCTCACTGAGCCCTGCCCGGCGCCGGAGGGGATGCCCATGGTCCAGTCGATGATCGGGTCCAGGATGCCGCCGAGGCCGCAGCCCGAGGCGCCGGGGACGCTGAAGGTGTTGTCGACCAGCTTGGCGCCGGTGAACGAGGCGATCAGCGCGTGGTGGCCGTTCGGGTCCCCCTTCAGCGCGATGGTGCCCGGGCTGCCGGTCATCGGCTGGGCGGGTGCGGGCGGGGCGGTGGTGCCGGTGGTCGGCCGCAGCACGATCGGCGAGCTGTCCGAGCCGATGTAGCAGTCGTCGCCGAAGAAGGCGTTGAAGAGGTGGAGCTTGACCGGCAGCTTGAAGACCGGGTAGTTCTCACCGGCGGCCAGCGGGGTGAAGTCGGTGACCGGACCGGCGAGTTCGACCTGTGCGAAGACACTGGTCACGCCGGGCAGGAAGTTGATGATCCCGGGAATGGTGATCTGGGCCGGCTGGGCGGTGAGCAGCTGGGTGCCGGTGGGGGCGACGGTCGCGTACTGGTTGGCCTTGCTGCCGTCGGGGAAGGTGACAACCGGGGCGGACTTGCCCCAGTAGACCCCGAACTGCAGCGTGATCGGGGAGGTGAGCGGCACGGTCGTGGAGCCGATGGTGAAGCTTCCGGTGTTGGTGACCGACACCACGCAGCCCACCTGGAGGTTGGTGGGGTCGCTCAACCCGGGTGAGCCGACCGGGCAGTTGCCCATCCCGGTGTACGGTCCGCCGGGGGCGGTGGCCGGTGCCGCCTGCGCGGGGGCGGCGGTGGCCAGCAGCACGGCGCTCGCCACTGCTGCCAGGGCGGGCAGGAGTCGCTTGGCGGACAGGGCAGTTCGAAGCATGGCGGGACTCCTCGTGACACGGCGGGTGGACGGGAGTGCGGACGCGGCCATGGGGCCGGGTTTCTGTCCCGGCGGATCCGCGCGGACAGCTGTCGGGCAGGCTCTGTCCGCCGAACCGCTCGGCGCCACGAGCGAGTTCGGCGGTTCGGTGACCGAGCCCGGTACGACCTGGCCGGCGGCTGCCACCGCCGGTCTCCAGATCTCGGGCCGCGCATCGTCATTGACACTCGGTCAGGAGCGTCGCGAGCGGGGCCCGAGGATCCGTGGCACGGCCGCTCGCCGGCGTCGCCGCGAGCGGATCGCAACAGCGCCGCAACATTGAAAACCTGGGAAGGTTCTAACCCCGGCTCAGGCCAACGTCAAGGGATGGTGCGTAAGTTGCAGATAAATCTTGAAGCAGGTGACGTTCCGGAAGACGCCGTGCTCCCCGGCACCCGCAGTGGTCGTGACCCGGCCCGGTCCATCCGGCGCGGCCCCAGTCGGGTGCCGCCGGAGGTGGTGGCGGCCACCCAGCGCGAACGCCTGCTGGACGGCGTGGTGCACACGGTGGCGGCCTGCGGCTACACCGGTGCCCGGGTGAGCGACATCTGCCAGGCCGCCGGGGTGACCAGGCCCGTCTTCTACGAGCAGTTCAGCGGCAAGGAGGAGGCGTTCCTGGCCGCCCACCGGCATGGCACCGCCGTGGTGATCCGGCGGATGGAGGAGGCCGTGGGGGCGTGCGGCGACTGGTGCGAGGGGGTGTACGCGGCACTGCGGGTGGTGCTGGCGATCCTCGCCGAGGTGCCGGCCTTCGCGACCCTGGCCGTGGTGGAGGTGGACGCGGTGGGGCCGGCGGGACGCCTGGTGCGCGAGCAACTGCGGGTGCGGTTGCGGCGGTTGTTCGTCGGGTGCCCCACGCCGCCGGCACCGGTCTCCGGTGAGCTGCTGGTGGACAGTGTGGTGGGCGGGATCTACGCCAACATCTACCGCTACATCGCCGCCGGCCGGCACGCCGAACTCCCGGGCCTGCTCCCCACCCTGGCGCACTTCGCGATCGGGGCCTTCGTCGGCCCCGGCGAGGCGGCACTGCGGGTGGCGCGGGCCGAGGCGGCCGGGGCGAGCTGGAGAAAACCCGTCCTGCCGTGCGTGCTCGACGACCCGGGAGGATCAATTCGTGTCGGGCTGGTGAGCGGTTCGGCCGGGACGCGCGCGAAGTCTTGACCCTCTGCTTACCCCGAGGTAACTTCCAGGCACTACCACGTCACCGGCCAAGATCACCAAATCCTCTGCCAGGGACGGAAACTGATCAGCTGTCAGGCAGGTCGCCGTGGGAGCCGTCCGCGCCAGGACGCCGCGTGAAGTGATCACAGGTTCTCCCACTACCTCCCTGGAGTATTCATGGTCCCGTCCGCAGAGCTACCCGACGAGGCGTCCGGCGCTGCCGCCGCCGCGACACCCGCCCCGCGCGGCCGGGTCCGGCTGCGCCGTGCGGCGCTGATGGCGATACCGGCCTGCGTGGCCGGTGGCGTCCTGATGGCACTGACCGCCCAGGGCGTGCTGGCTGCCCAGTTCCAGATCTCCGGTATGGCCTTCACCGTCACCGCCACCTCGCTGGACGGCAACGGCTTCGAGCAGTTCGGCGGCCTGGACACCATGCTCAAGGGCAATCCGGCCGGCGCGAAGAACGGCGGCCAGCAGGTGGTGGCGGTCTCCGTGATCCAGGACGGGAAGCTGACCAACCTGTGCCAGAGCGTCAACCTGGGCGGCACCAACCTGAAGATCACGGCCGGTGACAACGGCACCCCGGTCTCGGCCGAGCACCTGACCACCGACTCCGACACGATGAGCGGTGACGCCAACTTCACGAACATCGAGGTCGGCGGCGACGCCAGCACCTTCAACGACGCGGGCGTCAAGGGCCCGATGTACTCCTTCGGCCAGCAGGCGACCCACGTGACCATCAACAACCTGCGGCAGCACAACTATGCCACCACGGCAGGCTCGTTCACCCTGCCCAACCTGCACCTGAGCTTCAGCTCGCAGGGCTGCTGAGATGACGGACGACCTTCCGGCGGGGGCCTCGACGCCCCCGCCGGCGGTTCCGCACCCGCGGCGACCGTCGCAGACCGCACCGGAGAGACCGCTGGACGCCGAGCCGCCGACCGCCGAGCCGCCGACCGCCGAGCTGCCCCTGGCCGCCGCCGAGGCCGCACCGCCGCCCGCCGCCGCCCCGCCCGCTGCCGCGCCGCCGCGCCCGCGCCGCTCCTTCAAGGCATGGCGTGGCCGCCGCCCGTTCTGGGGCGGGCTGCTGACCACGCTGGCCGGTGCCGAGATCCTGGTCACCGAGAAGGCGCCGCTGCCGGTCGTCCTGCACGTCGGCATGATGGGGCTGGCGGCCTACCTGGTCCCGACCGTCCTCGCGCTCTGCGGGCTGCTGCTGCTCTTCAGCCCGGGCCAGCGGCTCTTCTACTCGATCCTGGCGATCCTGGCCACCCTGGCCACCTGGGTCACCTCCAACCTGGGCGGCTTCCTCATCGGCATGCTGCTGGGCCTGATCGGCAGCAGCCTGGCCTTCGGCTGGGCGCCCGAGCAGCCGGCCCGCCGCAAGCTGTTCCGCCGAGACCACTCGGTCTCCGCCTGACCCCACCCGCGCCCTGGCCGCCGCTCACCCGGCTGACACCCAGGTTTCGGCCGGAAAACTGAGAATCCTGCCCGATTGCGGGCAGGATTCTTTGTTTTTTCAGTCTGCCCACCTAAGCTCACGCTCCGTGCCCACTTCACCGCAGCCAACCCAGCCGCTCTTCGCCGACCTGCTGGCGCACCTCACCAGGACCAGCGTGCTGGGCCCGGCCGAGGCCGGGCGGGTGGTCGCGGAGGTGCTGGCGTACTTCTCCGAGACCACGCCCGAGTTCGTCCAGCGCCGTCACGCAGAGCTGCAGGGCCGTGGGCTGACCAACGACCAGAGCTTCGCCCGGATCGCCGAGGAGCTGGCCGCCCGCCGGGTGGTCGCCCCGGAGCTCTCGGCCCGCCAGCTGCGCCGCATCGTCTACGGCTGACCGGCAGGCGCCGGCCCGCGGACCCTCCCGCCACAGCCCGGCCACCGCCTCGCCGCCGCCCGACCCGTAGTCCCTCCACCCTCAGGAGCCAAGTCACCCATGTGCGGAATCGTTGCCTACATCGGCCCCAAAGACGCCACCCCGTTCCTGCTCGAAGGCCTGCAGCGCCTGGAGTACCGCGGTTACGACTCGGCCGGTGTCGCCGTCACCGGCAAGGGCGGCGGCCTGAAGATCCGCAAGACCAAGGGCCGGGTCGCCGACCTCGCCGCCGCCGTGCCGGCCCGGTTCAAGGGCGGCACCGGCATCGGCCACACCCGCTGGGCCACCCACGGCGAGCCGAGCGACGCCAACGCCCACCCGCACCTGGACAACGCCGGCCGGATCGCCGTGGTGCACAACGGCATCATCGAGAACGCCGACCAGCTGCGCGAGAAGCTGATCGCCGACGGCGCGGTCTTCGCCTCGGAGACCGACACCGAGGTGCTGGTCCACCTGATCGCCGCGCACGCCGCCTCGGGGGCCGAGCTGGAGGAGGCGGTGCGCGCCGCGCTCGCCCTGGTGGTCGGCACCTACGGCATCGCGGTGGTCGACGCCGAGCAGCCCGACCGGATCGTGGTGGCGCGCAACGGCAGCCCGATCGTGCTGGGCATCGGCGAGAAGGAGATGTTCGTCGCCTCCGACGTCTCCGCCCTGGTCCGCTACACCCGTCAGGTGGTGCACCTGGAGGACGGCGAGCTGGCGGTGATCCGCGCCGACGGCTTCCGCACCTTCACCGAGGACGCGCGCCCGACGAACCGTCAGCCCTCCACCGTGGACTGGGAGATCGACTCCTACGACACCGCCGGGCACTCGCACTTCCTGATCAAGGAGATCCACGAGCAGCCCGCCGCCGTCGAGCGCACCCTCAGCGGCCGGCTGAACGAGCGCTTCGCCACCGCGCACCTGGGCGGCCTCAACATGGACGCCCGTGAGCTGCGCGACATCCGCCGGGTGAAGATCATCGGCTGCGGCTCCGCCTACTACGCGGGGCAGATGGGCGCCCAGCTGATCGAGGAGCTGGCCCGGATCCCCGCCGACAGCGAGCCGGCCTCCGAGTTCCGCTACCGCAACCCGGTGATCGAGGCCGACACCCTCTACGTCGCGGTCAGCCAGTCCGGCGAGACCTACGACACGCTGGCCGCCGTTCAGGAGGTCAAGCGCAAGGGCGGCCGGGTGCTCGGTGTGGTCAACACCGTGGGCAGCGCGATCGCCCGCGCCTGCGACGGCGGCATCTACCTGCACGCGGGCCCGGAGATCTCGGTGGCCTCCACCAAGGCCTTCACCTCCACGGTGATCGCCTTCGCGCTGCTGGCCCTGCACTTCGGCCGGATCAACGACCTCTCGCCGGCCGACGGGCGCCGGATCGTCGAGGGCCTCAAGGCGCTGCCGGAGCAGATCCGCGAGATCCTCCAGCGGGAGAAGGAGATCGCCGACCTGGCGGCCGAGTACGCCGACTGCCAGGGCATGATGTTCATCGGCCGGGTGCGCGGCTACCCGGTGGCCCGCGAGGGTGCGCAGAAGCTCAAGGAGATCAGCTACGTGCACGCCGAGGCCTACCCGGCCTCCGAGCTCAAGCACGGCCCGCTGGCCCTGATCAGCCCCGAACTGCCCACCGTGGCACTGCTTCCGGACGACGAGCTGCTCGACAAGAACCTCACCACGCTGGGCGAGATCCGGGCCCGGGCCGGGCGGGTGCTGGCCGTCGCGCACCGCACGCCGGACGCCAAGTTCGCCAACCACACCGTGCTGGTCCCCAAGAACGAGCCCGAGCTGGACCCGCTGCTGCTCAACATCCCGCTCCAGCTGCTCGCCTACCACGCGGCCGTGGCCCTGGAGCGTGACGTCGACAAGCCGCGCAACCTGGCCAAGTCGGTCACCGTCGAGTAGGAGCGCTGACCGAGAGCACACCGGGCCCCCGCCGTCCACCGACGGCGGGGGCCCGCTGCCCTGTTCCGGGGCCCCGGAGAGAAACCCGTACGGTTGCGGTAGGCCCTGGGTTCATAGGATGATCTTTGTGCCTCTTGTCTATTTCTGTGTCGAAAGGGGTCCCTGATGCGGCGACCACCGTGGGTGCCCGAGGACATGGATCTTGACCGGCCGGCCGCGGCCCGCGTCTACGACTACTACTTGGGCGGCTCGCACAACTTCGCGGCGGACCGGGAGATGGCCCGCAAGGCGATCACCATGTGGCCGGACCTGCCGCTGATCATGCGCGCCAACCGGGCCTTTCTGCGCCGCTCCGTCACGTTTCTGGCCGAACGCGGCTTCACCCGGTTCCTGGACATCGGCTCCGGCATCCCGACCTTCGGCGCGGTGCACGAGGTGGCCCGGGAGATCCAGCCGGACAGCCGGGTGGTCTACGTCGACAAGGACCCGGTGGCCGTCGCGCACAGCCGCCTGCTGCTCCAGGACGACCCGCTGAGCACCGTGGTCGACGCCGACCTCACCAACCCCGCCGACCTGCTCGCGCGCCCCGAGGTGGCCGAGCTGCTGGGCGCGGGCGAACCGGTCGCCCTGCTGCTGGTCGCGGTGCTGCACTTCGTCACCGACGAACAGGACCCCGAGGGCATCCTGCGCACCCTGCGCGCCGCACTGCCGCCGGGCAGCGCGCTGGCCATCTGCCACGCCTCGCTGGAGGGCGCGCAGGACCAGGCCGCCACCCACCAGGACCTCTACAACCGCACGCCCACCCCGCTGACCATGCGCTCGCTGGACCGGATCACCGGCTTCTTCGACGGCTTCGAGCTGCTCGACCCCGGCGTGGTCTACCTGCCGCAGTGGCACCCGGACGAGCCGACGGCGGTCGGCGAGCACCCGGAGCGGATGGTCGGCCTGGCGGGCGTGGGGCTCTTGCGGTGACCGCGCCGCCGCCGGAGGGCGACAGAGCAGCCGCTGCCGGGACCACCGACCCGGAGCAGTGGGCACGTCTGCTCAACAGCAGCCAGGGCGCGGCGATGCACCCGGGCGCGCTGAGCCGGCTGGTCGCCAGGCTGATCGACCTGCTGCTGGACGCCCAGCGCGCCGATCCGCTGGACGCGGGCCCGGCCGCCGAGGCCGGGGCGCTGCTGGTGGAGTCGCACTTCACCGACCCCGAGCTGCTGGCCAAGGCGATCGTGCTGCTGGCCGACGGCCAGCAGCACGATCGCGGCGCCGAACTCTCCGGGGCCTTCGCGGCGGGCTGGGCCGCGGCGCTGCGCGAGCGCACCCTGCACGAGCAGGAGGCGATCCGGCTGGCCGCCGACACCGCCCGCCGGGAGGCCGAGCGGGCGCTGCGCGAGTCGGAGGCCCGGTTCCGGGCGCTCTTCGAGAGCGCGGCGATCGGCATCGGCATCGGCGACGTCGAGGGCACCATCCTGGCGGCCAACAAGGCACTGCAGAATCTCTTCGGCGCCCGCCCCGAGGACATCCAGGGCCGGCGGGTCAACGACCTGGTGCACCCGGAGGACACCCCGGGGGTCTGGGAGGCCTACGAGGAGCTGGTCAGCGGCAAGATCGAGCACTTCTCGATCGACAAGCCGTACTACCGCCAGGACGGCGAGGTGATCTGGACCCACCTGACCGTCTCGCTGATCCGCGACGACGACGGCACCCCGGTCTACCAGGTGGCGATGCTGGAGGACATCACCGACCGCTACCGCCTGCAGGAGCGGCTGCGCCACCAGGCCACCCACGACCCGCTGACCGGCCTGCCCAACCGCTCGGCCTTCTTCGAGCGGCTGGAGGCGCTCTTCGAGACGCCCGAGCCCGGCGCCAGGTTCGGCCTGTGCTACGTCGACCTGGACGGCTTCAAGGTGGTCAACGACTCGCTCGGCCACGAGATGGGCGACCAGCTGCTGGCCGCGGTGGCGCTGCGCCTGGAGGCGGCGCTGCGCCCGCTGGGCCACCTGGTGGCGCGCCTGGGCGGCGACGAGTTCGTGGTGCTGCTGGAGGACTGCCGGGGCGAGCAGGAGGCGGTGGCCGCCGCCAAGACGGTGCTGGCCGCGCTCGCCAAGCCGGTGCCCATCGACGGACACCGGCTGGCGATCGGCGCCAGCGTCGGCGTGCTGGAGCGGCCGGTGGCGGCCACCACGCCGCTGGCCGCGGTGCGGGCCGCCGACCTGACCCTCTACCGGGCCAAGGAGGAGGGTCGCGGGCGCTGGACGCTCTTCGACCCGCAGCGCAACGCCCGCGCGGTGAGCCGCTACGCGGTCTCGGTGCGGATGCCGGTCGCGCTGGACCGCGGTGAGTTCTTCATCGACTACCAGCCGCTGTGCCTGCTGGCCGACGGTTCGCTCTCGGCGGTCGAGGCGCTGGTGCGCTGGCGCCACCCGCAGCTGGGCGTGCTCGGCCCGGACGAGTTCATCGGCACCGCGGAGGAGACCGGCCTGATCATGCCGCTGGGCCGCTGGGTGCTGGAGCAGGCCTGTGGCCAAGGGGCCGACTGGGTGCGGCGGTTCGGTGACCGGGCGCCGCAGGTCAACGTCAACCTGGCGGTGCGCCAGGTGCGCAACGCCGGGCTGGTCACCGACATCGACCGGATCCTGCGGGACACCGGACTGGACCCCAAGCAGCTGCAACTGGAGATCACCGAGAGCGCCGTGGTCGGCCCGGAGGACGATTCGCTGCGGGCGCTGCACTCGCTGGTGGACATGGGCGTCTCGTTGGCGGTGGACGACTTCGGCACCGGCTGGTCCAACCTCGCCTACCTGCGTGACCTGCCGGTCTCCGGGCTGAAGATCGCCGGCTCCTTCGTCCAGGACCTCAAGGAGTCCGGGCGCGAGCAGGTGCTGGGCTGGCGGATCGTGGGCGGGCTGGTCTCGCTGGCGCACACGCTGGGGCTGTCGGTCACCGCCGAAGGCGTGGAGAACGCCGACCACGCGGAGCGGCTGCGCTCGATGGGCTGCGACCGGGCGCAGGGCTGGCACTTCGGGCGGCCGATGCGGCCCGAGGAGGTCGAGCGCCGGATCCTCGGCCCGGGCTGAGGGCCGACCCGCCTGCCTCAACTCACCTGCCCCCAAGGGATTCCGGGGCGCGGTGCGGTGCCGGATCCCTTGACATATGGTCATGTCCAGGCCAAATTTGCGGGACCCCCACAGCTGAGGAGTCCCGCCGTGCAGATCTCCCGCGCCCTCCCCAAACCCTTGGCCGCCGCGGCGGTCGCCGTCCTGCTCGGCGGTGCGAGCGCGCTGGCCGGCGCGGCGCCCGCCGGCGCCGCGACCCCCGCCCATGCCCCCGCGGTGACGGTGAACTTCGCCGGCACCGTCGCGCTGGACGACTGCTCCGGCTCGGTGGTGCGGCTGCCGAACTCCCAGTCCGGCGACCCCGCGCTGGTGCTCACCAACGGCCACTGCCTGGAGAGCGGCATGCCGGACCCCGGTCAGGTGATCGTGAACCAGCCGTCCAGTCGCAGCTTCACGCTGCTGGACGCCTCGGGCAACGGTATCGGCACGCTGACCGCGAGCAAGGTCGTCTACTCCACCATGACCAACACGGATGTGACGCTCTATCAGCTGCCGAACAGCTACGCCGACATCCAGCAGCAGTACGGCATCAGCCCGTTGACGATATCCCCGGACCACCCGGTGGCCGGCAGCTCGATCGAGGTGGTCTCCGGCTACTGGCAGGCCACCTACTCCTGCTCGATCGACGGTTTCGTCTACGAACTCCACGAGGGTGACTGGGTCTGGAAGGACTCGGTCCGCTACACCCCCACCTGCAACACCATCGGCGGCACCTCGGGTTCGCCGGTGATCGACACCAGCACCGGCCTGCTGGTCGCGGTCAACAACACCGGCAACGAGAACGGCGAGACCTGCACCGTCGACAATCCCTGCGAGGTCGACCAGAACGGCAATGTGACGGTCCATCAGGGAACCAACTACGCCGAGGAGACCTACCTGCTGGACGCCTGCTTCGACCCCGGCAACCAGCTCGACCTCAACCTGCCCAACTGCACGCTGCCCCAGCCGCAGTAGTCCGCCGTGGCTCAGGCCCCGGTCGGGATGCCCTCGTCCGGGCGGACCAGCTTGAGCGGCAGGTGCGAGTTGACCTGGGCGATCCCCGGCAGCCCGCAGAGCACGTCGGTGTGGAAGCGCTCGTAGGCGGCCAGATCGGCCACGGCGACCCGGAGCAGGTAGTCCGGGTCGCCGAACAGCCGGTGCGCCTCCACCACCTCGGGCAGCGCCGCCACCTGCCGCTCGAACTCGGTGACCGTCGCCTTGTCCTCCTGGCGCATCACCACGGTCACGAACGCCTGGAAGCCGAGGCCGAGCGCCGCCCCGTCCAGCAGGGCGCGGTAGCCGCGGATCACCCCGTCCTGCTCCAGCTGGCGCACCCGGCGCAGGCAGGGCGAGGGGGTCAGGCCGACCCGATCGGCCAGGTCGGCGTTGCTGAGGCGACCATCCTGCTGGAGTTCGCGCAAGATTCTGCGGTCAATGCGGTCCATGGCGCACTATCCTGCCATGATCGCCGGGAGAGTCGCCCGAACTGGCCATCGGCTGCTAGCGCTCCTTCGCTAGCGTCGCCTCATCATGGACACGCACCTGCTCCTGCTCTTCCTCGGCGTCGACCTGCTGCTGGTCTGCACCCCCGGACCCGACTGGCTCTACGTGGTCGCCCGCAGCCTCGGCCAGGGCCGCCGCACCGGTCTGACCGCGGTGGCCGGCATCTGCGCCGGCTACGCCGTGCACACCCTGCTCGCGGCCGCCGGCCTGGCCGCCGCGCTGCGCGCGATACCCGCGGCACTGCCAGCGCTGCGCTACGTCGGCGCCGCCTACCTGGTGCTGATCGCGGTCAACATGCTGCGCGCCGCCCGCCGCGGCACCCCCGCGCTGGCCGCCTCCGCCGCCGGCCGCTCGACCGCCGCCGTGCTGCGCCAGAGCCTGCTGACCGCGCTGCTCAACCCCAAGGGCCTGCTGCTCTACCTCTCGCTGATCCCCCAGTTCATCGCCCCGCACGCCGCCCTCCCGATCGGCGGCCAGGTGGCCGTGCTCGGCGCCCTCAACGTCCTGGCCTGCGCCGGGATATACGGCGCGGTCGCACTCCTCGCCGGCCGCGCCGGAGGTTCACTGACCAACTCCGAACAGGGCGCCCGCCGCGTCTCCACCGCCTCGGCCGTCCTCCTCCTCGCCGTGGCCGCCGTCACCGCCACCGCGTAGCAACCCGGTCACCCGAGCTCGTCAGTCCGCTGTGGTGCCCAGCATCCGCAGCACCAGGTCGCCGTAGCGGGCGCCGAGCTCCTCGGGGCTCTCGCTGCTGCGCTCGTTGTACCAGCGGGCCACGTCGATGCCGAGCGAGGTGACCGCGCGGGCCGCGGTGCGGGTCTCGGCGACGCTGAAGTGGCCGGCCGCCACGCCCTCCTCGATCAGCTGCTTGACCGCCTCCTCGATCCGCCGGCGCAGCTCGGCGACCTCGGCGAAGTCCGCCTCGGGCAGCGCGCGCAGCTCGTAGTTGACGATCCGGCCCACGGTGTGGCCGCGTGCGTGCCAGGCGGTGAACTGCTCGACCAGCTGCCGCATCCGGGCCCGCGGGTCCCCCTCGCCCGCCGCCGCCTGCTCGACCAGGGCGAGGGTGGTGGCGTGCCCGTGCCGGCTGATCTCGGCGAGCAGCGCGGCCTTGGAGGGGTAGTGGATGTAGAGCGCGGCGGGGCTCATCCCGGCGGCGGTGGCGATGTCGCGGGTGGTGGTGGCGTGGAAGCCGCGGGAGGCGAAGGAGTCGACGGCGGCGAGCAGCAGTCGGCGCGCGGCCTCGGGGCGCTCCCCGGGCCACTCCTCGGCCAGGTGCTGCGCGGTGGTCATGGGCGACATCCTCGCACGGGTGGTGCGCCTCCCTCGGCCTGCGGCCGGGGACCCCCATCGGGCGCCGGACTGTTGACAGTGTGCCCTGAGCCCAAGATGCTAAGCAAGCGCTTAGTTACTACCACGAGGACGGCCATGACGCTTTCGTTCAAGGGACAGGTGGCCGTGGTCACCGGGGCGAGCCGGGGCATCGGCCTGGCGATCGCCCGCGAGCTCGTCGCCCACGGGGCCCGGGTCTGCATCACCGCCCGCAACCCCGAGCCGCTCGCCGAGGCGGTGCGGGACCTCGGCGGCCCCGAGCACGCCATCGCGGTGGCCGGCAAGGCCGACGACCCCGCGCACCAGCAGGATGCGGTGGACCAGGTGATGGCGGCCTTCGGCCGGCTCGACCTGCTGGTCAACAACACCGGGATCAATCCGATCTTCGGCCCGGTGCTGGAGACCGACCTGACGGCCGCGGCCAAGATCCTGGCCGTCAACGTGCTCGCGCCGCTCGCCTGGACCAGGCTCGCCCACCGGGCCTGGATGGGCGAGCACGGCGGCGCGGTGGTCAACGTCTCCTCCATCGCGGGTGTGCGCACCTCGCCGGGCATCGGCATGTACGGGGTCAGCAAGGCCGCGCTCTCCCGGCTCACCATGGAGCTGGCCGGCGAACTCGGGCCGGACATCCGGGTCAACGCGGTGGCCCCCGCCGTGGTCAAGACCAAGTTCGCCGAGGCGCTGTTCAGCGGGCGCGAGGAGGAGGCGGCCGCGCCCTACCCGCTCAAGCGGCTCGGCGTGCCGCAGGACGTGGCCGGTGCGGTGGCCTTCCTGCTCTCCGAGGACGCGGCCTGGATCACCGGGCAGACCCTGGTGCTGGACGGCGGCGTGACCCTGGGCGGTGGGCTGTGACGGCCCCCTCGGGCGGCCCGCTGAGCGGCCGGCGCTGCGTGGTGACCGGCGCCGGGCGCGGGATCGGCGCGGCGCTGGCCGAGGCCTTCGTGGCCGAGGGCGCCCAGGTGGTGGTCAACGACCTGGACGCCGGGGCGGCCGCCGCGACCGCCGCCCGGCTGGGCGCGGTGGCCGTGCCGGGCGACGCCGCGAGCCGCGAGGGCGTCGCGGCGCTGATCGAAGCGGCCCGGGCCGAGCTGGGCGGCATCGACGTGTACTGCGCCAACGCCGGGGTCGGCACCAGCGGCGGCGCGGACGCGCCCGAGTCCGCGTGGAGCGCCGCCTGGGAGGTGAACGTGATGGGCCACGTCCGGGCCGCCGAACTGCTGCTGCCCGAGTGGCTGGAGCGCGGCGAGGGCCGGTTCGTCGCCACCGTCTCGGCCGCCGGACTGCTCACCATGCTCGGCTCGGCCCCCTACTCGGTCAGCAAGCACGCCGCGCTCGCCTTCGCCGAGTGGCTCTCCGCCACCTACCGGCACCGGGGCGTGCGGGTGCACGCGCTGTGCCCGCAGGGCGTGCGCACCAAGATCCTTCAGGACGCGGGACGGGTGGGCGAGGCGCTGATGGGCGCCACCGCCCTGGAGCCCGCGCAGGTGGCGCGCGAGGTGCTGCGGGCGATCGCCGAGGAGCGGTTCCTGATCCTGCCGCACCCCGAGGTGGCCGGCTACTACGCGAACCGGGCCACCGACCCGGACGGCTGGCTCGGTGCGATGAACCACCTGCAGCGCAAGATCGTGGAGGGACAGGCGTGAGGGCTTGGCAGGTAGGCGAGTTGGGGCTGCCGCGCGAGGTGATGCGGCTGGTCGAGGACGCCCCGGTGCCCGTCCCCGGCGAGCACCAGGTGCTGGTGAAGGTGCGGGCGGCGGCGGTCAATTTCCCGGACGCGCTGATGTGCCTGGGGATGTACCAGGTGAAGCCGCCGCTGCCGTTCACCCCGGGCGTCGAGCTCTGCGGCGAACTGCCCTCCGGTGAGCTGGTGATCGGCAATCCGGTGGCCGGCACCGGGGCGTTCGCCGAGTACGCGCTGCTGGACGGGCGGGCGCTCTTCCCGGCGCCGGCGGCGCTGGACGAGGCGCAGTGCGCCGCGCTGCACATCGGGTACCAGACCGCCTGGTTCGCGCTGCACCGCCGGGCCGCACTGCGGGCGGGGGAGACCCTGCTGGTGCACGCGGCGGCGGGCGGCGTCGGCAGCGCGGCCGTACAACTGGGCAAGGCGGCCGGCGCCCGGGTGATCGGCGTCGTCGGCGGCGCCGAGAAGGCCGCGGTGGCCCAGGAGTTGGGCTGCGACGTGGTCGTCGACCGCACCGGCGAGGACTTCGTGGCCGCCGTCAAGGAGGCCACCGGCGGACGCGGCGCGGACGTGGTCTTCGACCCGGTGGGCGGCGATGCCTACACCGGGTCGACCAGGTGCATCGCCTTCGAGGGCCGGATCGTGGTGGTCGGCTTCGCCAGCGGCAGCATCCCGACGCCCGCGCTCGGGCACCCGCTGGTGAAGAACTACTCGGTGCTCGGCCTGCACTGGGGGCTCTACAACACCAAGGACCCGGCGGCGGTGCGGGCCGCCCACCAGGAGCTCACCAAGCTGGCCGAGGCCGGCCTGGTGCGCCCGCTGGTGAGCGAGCGGCTGGCCTTCGAGCAGGCCGCGGACGGCGTGCAGCGGGTCGCCGAGGGGAAGACCACCGGGCGCGTGGTGATCCTGACCTGAAGCCGTCGATGCCCCGGGGAGCGGCTCCCCGGGGCATCGACGTGTCAGGGCGTGCCTCTCAGGCCGGCAGGTTCGCCAACTCGGCGAGCTTGGCGCGGTGGTGGCCCGGAGTGCCGAGGGCCAGCTGGTCGGCCTTGGCCCGCTTGAGGTAGAGGTGGGCCGGGTGCTCCCAGGTCATCCCGATCCCGCCGTGCAGCTGGATGCACTCCTCGGCGGCCCGCACCGCCACCGTGCCGCAGTGCGAGGCGGCCACCGCGACCAGCAGCGGCGCGTCCGCCGCCGCGCCCGCCAGCGCGTCGGCCGCGGCCCGGGCGGCGGCCCGGGCACCGACCACCTCCAGCCACAGGTCCGCCAGGCGGTGCTTGAGCGCCTGGAAGGAGCCCAGCTGCCGGTTGAACTGCCGCCGCTCGCGCAGGTATTCGACGGTGGTCGCCAGGCACCACTCGGCGATCCCCAGCTGCTCGGAGGCGAGCATCCCGGCGCCGGTGAGCAGCGCGTGCTCCAGCACCGCCGGGTCCTCGGTCACCAACTCGCCCGGGGCGTCATCGAGTACGACGTCCGCCAGCGGGCGGGTCTGGTCCAGCGAGGTGCGCGGTGGAACGGTGAAGCCGCGCTCCACCACCCACAGCGCCCCGCCCACCACCGGTACCACCAGCAGGTCGGCCGTCAGTGCGTCGGCCACCGAACTGACCCACCCGGTCAGCCGGCCGCCCGCCACCCGCACGGTCGGCGCTCCGCCCGAGAACGGCATGACCAGGGTCCCGGTCCGCTCGCCCGAGGCCAACCGCTGGTCGGCCGGGCCGAGCGCCACCGTCGCCAGCACCGCGCTGCCCAGGAACGGGGTGGGCGCCAACGAGCGGCCCAACTCCTCCATCACCACCGCGACTTCGCGCAGCGAACCTCCGGAGGCCGGATCCTGCAGCCCGGCCGCGCCCAGCTCCACCGCGAGCGCCCGCCACAGCGCCGGGTCGTAGCCCTGGCCGGCGGTGATCCGGGCCAGCACCGCCTCGGCCGGGCTGCGGTCGTGCAGCAGATCGCGCACGCTGGCCCGCAGCTCCTCCTCGATCTCGGAGTACAGCAGGTTCACCGGGACAGCTCCTTCCACGGGACGTCCTTGTCGGTGCGAGGCTCGGGCGGCAGGCCGAGCACCCGCTCCGCGATGATGGTGCGCAGGATCTCGCTGGTCCCGCCCTCGATCGAGTTGCCCTTGGCCCGCAGGTAGCGGTAGCCGGCCTCGCGGCCGTTGAAGTCCACGAGTTCGGGGCGGCGCGGCGTCCAGTCGTCGTAGCCCAGGCCCTCCTCGCCGAGCAGTTCGACCTCGAAGCCGGTCAACTGCTGGGCCAGCCGGGCGAAGCCGAGCTTGCCGCCGGCGCCCTCGGGGCCGGGCTGGCCGGCCGCCAGCTGCTGGCGCAGCCGCTCGCCGGTCAGCCGGAGCACCTCGGCGTCCACCCAGTGCTGGAGCAGCCGCTGGTGCAGCTCGGCGGTGCGCAACTCGGGCCGCTCGCGCCAGGTTTCGGCGACGATGCCGATCAGGCCGCCCTCCCGCGGGGTGCGCTGGCCGCCGATCGCCACTCGTTCGTTGTTCAGCGTGGTCTGGGCCACTCGCCAGCCCTCGCCGACGGCGCCGAGCCGGTCGGTGTCGGGGATCCGCACGTCGGTCAGGAAGACCTCGTTGAACTCCGCCTCGCCGGTGATCTGCCGCAGTGGGCGGACCTCCACGCCGGGGTCGGTCATGTCGCAGACGAAGTAGGTGATGCCCTGGTGCTTGGGCACCGCCGGATCGGTGCGGGCGATCAGGATCGCCCAGCGCGCGGTGTGCGCGGAGGAGGTCCACACCTTCTGGCCGTTGACCAGCCAGCTGCCCTCGGCGTCCGGCACCGCGCGGGTGGCCAGCGCCGCCAGGTCGGAGCCGGCGCCGGGCTCGCTGAACAGCTGGCACCAGACCTCCTCGCCGGTCCACAGCGGGCGCAGCCAGCGCTGCTGCTGCTCGGCGGTGCCGTAGCGCAGGATGGTGGGCGCCGCCATGCCCAGGCCGATGCCGATCCGGCGCGGGTCGTTGTCCGGCGCGCCGGCGTCGGCCAGCTCGGCGTCCACCACGGCCTGCAGTGCGCGCGGCGCGCCGAGGCCGCCGAGCCCGAGCGGGAAGTGGACCCAGGCGAGACCGGCGTCGAAGCGGGCGCGCAGGAAGTCGAGCCGATCGACTTCCGAGGGCGGGTAGGCGGCCAGCAACTCCTGTGTCCGTGCCCGGAGATCGTCCTCGCTCACCCCTGGTACCTCCGCAGCTCGCGGCGCGCCAGCGAGCGCCGGTGCACCTCGTCCGGACCGTCGGCCAGCCGCAGCGTGCGGTTGCCCGCCCAGAGCTGGGCCAGCGGGGTGTCCTGGCTGACCCCCGCCGCGCCGTGCGCCTGCACGGCCTTGTCCAGGATCCACTCGACGGTCTGCGGGACCGCGATCTTGATCGCCTGGATCTCGGTGTGCGCGCCCTTGTTGCCCACGGTGTCCATCAGCCAGGCCGTCTTGAGCACCAGCAGCCTGGCCTGCTCGATCCGCACCCGGGACTCGGCGATCCAGTCCTGCACCACGCCCTGCGCGGCCAGCGGCTTGCCGAAGGCGACCCGCTCGGTGACCCGGCGGCACATCAGCTCAAGTGCCCGCTCGGCGAGCCCGATCGCCCGCATGCAGTGGTGGATCCGCCCGGGGCCGAGCCGGGCCTGGGCGATCGCGAAGCCCGAGCCGGGCTCGCCGATCAGGTTGGCGGCCGGCACCCGGACGTCCTCGAAGAGCACCTCGGCGTGGCCGCCGTGGTCACGGTCCTCGTAGCCGAAGACCGTCATCGCCCGCTTGACCGTGACGCCCGGGGTGTCGCGCGGCACCAGGATCATCGACTGCTGGCGGCGCGGGTCGCCGTGCGGGTCGGTCTTGCCCATCACGATGAAGATCCTGCAGTCGGGGTTCATCGCCCCGGTGATGTACCACTTGCGGCCGTTGACCACGTAGTCGTCGCCGTGCCGCTCGATCCGGGTCTCGATGTTGCCGGCGTCCGAGGAGGCCACCTCGGGCTCGGTCATCGCGAACGCGGAGCGGATCTCGCCGTTGAGCAGTGGCTCCAGCCACTGCTTGCGCTGCGCCTCGTCGCCGAACTGCGCCAGCAGCTCCATGTTCCCGGTGTCGGGGGCCGCACAGTTGACCGCGGCCGGCGCCAACAGGATGCTGCGCCCGGTCAGTTCGGCGAGCGGCGCGTACTGCAGATTGGGCAGCTCGCAGAAGAGGTTCCACAGGCCCTGCGCCCGGGCCTCGCGCTGGAGTTCGCGGATGACGGCCGGCGTCGACCAGTCCTCGTTGACGACCAGGCGCGACTCGGCGGGGTAGACGTGTTCGGTGAGGAAGGCCGAGAGCTGTTCGCGCAGCTCCTCGGTGCGGGAGTCGAAGGCGAAGTCCATGCGGTTCAGCGCTCCTTGAGTGCGGTCAGGCCGTGCGCGACGAAGAGCGGGACGAGGTCGCCGACCCGGTCGAAGCCGGCCCCGACCGTGCGGCCCTGGCCGTAGCGGTAGTGGATGCCCTCCAGCACCACGGCGAGCTTGAACGAGGCGAAGGCCACGTACCAGTCGACGGCGGCCACGTCCCGCCCGGAGCGGTCGGCGTAGCGGTCGATCAGCTCGGCGCCGGACGGGAAGCCGGGCGCCAGTGCGACCCCCGGGATCACCCCGGCGAACTCCGCGGCCAGTTCGGTGTACATCACCAGCAGCCCGAGGTCGGTGAGCGGGTCGCCGAGGGTGGACATCTCCCAGTCGAGCACGGCGGTGATCCGGTCGTCCGGGCCGACCAGCACGTTGTCCAGCCGGTAGTCACCGTGCAGCAGGGTGGGCGCGGGGGAGGGCGGCAGGGTGGTGGCCAGCTTGGCGGCCAGTTCGTCGATCCCGGCCACCTCGCGGCTGCGGGAGGCCGCGAGCTGCTTGCCCCAGCGCTGCACCTGCCGGGCCAGGAAACCCTCAGGGCGCCCGAAGTCGGCCAGGCCGACTTCCTGCGGGTCGACAGCGTGCAGCGCGACCAGCGTGTCCACCAGGTGATCCGCCAGCGCGCGCACCCGGGCCGGCCCGAGCGCGGCCAGCGCGGCGCTGTCGCGGTGCGCGGTGCCGTCCACGAACTCCATCAGGTAGAACGGTGCGCCGATCACCGCCGGGTCCTCGGTCAGCCGCACCGTGCGCGGCACCGGGACGGGCGAACCGGCGAGCGCGCCGATCACCCGGTACTCGCGGGCCATGTCGTGTGCGGTGGCCAGCACGTGCCCCAGCGGCGGGCGGCGCAGCACCCAGCGCTGCTCGCCGTCGGTCAGCCGGTAGGTCAGGTTGGAACGGCCGCCCTCGATCAGCTCGGCGCTCAGCGCTCCGGTGCCCAGATGGGCCTGGAGGGCGGCGAGGTCGAGTCCGGGGGGATTGTCGGTCATGGCATCCTCGGCGAGAGTGGGACTGACTAAGCGCTTGCTTAGCCTCTCGCTCCTGGCAGGGGATGTCAACGGCTGGGCATGTCAACGGAAGCGGCGGGGCCGCGCCCACCCGGTGGTGGACGCGGCCCGTGGCTTCGCTGGACTGCTCAGTGGTGGTCGGAGCGTCGGCGGTGCAGCACGAAGCTCTCCATCGGGCTGATCGATCCGTCCGGCTGGGCCACCCGGTAGTAGGTGACATGGATGCTGGTGGTGCCGCCCGGCTTGGTGCCCGGGTCCACCGTGAAGGCGGCGAAGCCGTAGGAGTGGTCCAGGTCCCGCACGCCCACCCACGGCGCGTCCTCGTGCACGTACACCGGCGTGCGCTTGCCGTTCGCCCCCACCGCGCCGACCCCGGTGATCACCTTGGCCTGGGCGGGCTTGAAGAACTGGCTGTTGGTCGGCGAGGAGGTGCCGCCACCGCCCAGCACCATGTGCACGGTGCCCTGCGAGGTGTCCATCACATCGGTGGCGGTGGAGACCGGGTTCGGGGTCAGCGTCTCCGAGCCGGAGATCGTGCCGCGCACCGGCAGCGAGCGCTCGTAGTCGTGCTCGTGGCCGCAGACCACCAGGTCCACCTGGTAGCGGTCGAAGAGCGGTCCCCACTGCTCGCGCACCCCGCGGTCGGCGCCGTTGGCGTCCGAGGAGCTGATCACGACTTGATGCATGCAGACCACCACCCAGTCGATCGAGTGGTCGGCCCGGGCCTTGGCCAGGTCCTTCTCCAGCCAGGCGCGCTGGGCGCCACCGCTGTAGCCGTGCACGTAGGCGTCGCCGGCGTCCTGGTAGGCCACGTCGTCGTTCTGCAGCACCACCACGTGCACCGAGCCGACCGTGAAGGAGTACCACAGACCCTTGGTCTCGTCGTCGCCGCCGTTGTCCGGCAGGTCGAAGCGGGTCTGGAAGGCGGTGAAGCCGATCGGCCCGTTGGACTTCTCGTTCTCGTGGTTGCCGGCCGCCGGCATCCACGGGCGGTAGCGCGCCGAGCGGGTGTTGTTGGCGAAGAAGCCCTGCCAGGTGCGCAGCCGGTCCGGCGAGATGTTGGCGTAGCAGAGGTCGCCGTTGAGCAGGTGGAAGAGCGGGTCGACCTGCTCGATGCCGGCCACGATGTCCGCCGAGGCGGGCGAGGCTATGCCGCTGGGCACCGAGGTGTAGCCGCCCTTGCCGTCCGGCTGCCAGGTGGTGTTCGGCACCGCCTGGTCCCCGAAGCTGGTGAAGGTGAACGCCTGCCGGCCGCGCGCGGCGGTGCGGAAGGTGCCGGCGTCCGGGCGGCCGCCGTCGTGCAGCGCGGCGTAGGTGTAGTAGGTGCCGGGCTTCAGGTTGGTCAGCCGGGCGTGGTGGGTGTGGACGATCCGGTTGCTGACGCCGTCGGTGTAGGTCCGGGTGTCGGCGGCCACGGTGTGCCCGAAGCCGCCCTCCAGGGTGCCGAAGCGCACCCGGGGGTTGCGCACCTGCCCGTCGGTGGTCCAGGAGACGCTCATCTGGCGGGTCGGGTCGGTGCCGAAGGTCAGGTGCAGCCCCTCCACCGCCGGGGCGCCGAGCGACTCGGGGCGGGTGAGCAGCAGCGGGGAGCCCTGGCCCTGATCGGCCGTCGACCCGTCGCCCGACTCACTGCCCGACTCACTGTCCGACCCGCTGCCCGACCCGTCGTCAGCAGCCGCCCTGGTCGCGCCGAGCAGCGGCCCGGCGGCCAGCGCGGCACCGCCCACCCCGGCCGTCAGCCGCAGCGCGGCCCGCCGGCTCACGCTGCTGCCACCGCTGCTCTGCTCGGGGGCGTCATGGGACTGCTCCACGGGAACTCCTCGTCTGGGGGTCGTTGACGGCCGCTCACGCTAGCGGCCGCCTACCCCGGTCCGGTGAACGGAATTCGGCGCCCCACTGAACGCTGACAGGGGTTACAGTGGTCACCATGCGCACACCGATGCTCCCGATCAGCTGGTGGCCGTCCTAGGACGGCCGCGCATATCCCATGCCCTGGGCCGTCCGGACGGACGGCCCTTCTGCTTTCTCCATCGCACGGGCCCACGCCGGACGGCCACCCCGTGCCACCCCCACAGGAGAAGCAGATGACCACCCGAACCCTCCCCCAGACCCGCCCCCGCGTGCTGACCGGCGACCGTCCCACCGGCCGACTCCACCTGGGCCATTACTTCGGCTCCTTGCAGAACCGGGTCCGCCTGCAGGCCGAGGGCGCCGAGCTGTTCGTGGTGATCCCCGACTACCAGGTGCTCACCGACCGCGATGTGGCCGACCGACTCGCCGAGTACGTCGAGGAGTTGCTGCTCGACTACCTGGCGGTGGGGATCGACGCCGAGCGCGCGGTGATCTTCACGCACAGCTCGGTGCCCGCCCTCAACCAGCTGCTGCTGCCCTTCCTCTCCCTGATCAGCGCCGCCGAACTGCACCGCAACCCCACGGTCAAGGACGAGATCGCGCACTCGCGCCAGTCCCAGGTCAGCGGCCTGATGCTGACCTATCCGGTGCACCAGGCCGCCGACATCCTCTTCTGCAAGGCCGCACTCGTGCCGGTCGGCCAGGACCAGCTGCCCCACCTGGAGGTCGCCCGCACCGTCGCCCGCCGCTTCAACGCCCGCTATCCGCACGCGGGTTCGCCGCTCTTCCCGGAGCCACAGGCGCTGCTCTCGGAACTCCCGCTGCTGCTCGGCACCGACGGCGGCAAGATGAGCAAGAGCCGCGGCAACGCGATCGCCCTGGGCGCGAGCGCCGACGAGACGGCCCGCCTGCTGCGCGGCGCGAAGACCGACACCGACCGCCGCATCACCTACGACCCGCAGCGCCGCCCCGAAGTGGCCAGCCTGCTGCGCCTGGCCGCCCTCTGCCAGGGCCGCGACCCGCACTCGGTGGCGGAGCAGATCGGCGACGGCGGCGCGAGCGCCCTCAAGACCCTGGTCACCGAAGCGGTCAACGAACACCTGCGCCCCATCCGCGCCCGCCGCGCCGACCTCGAAGCCGACCGCGCCCACCTCCGCAAAGTCCTCTCCCGCGGCAACACCCGCGCCAACGAGGTCGCCGAGGCCACCCTGTCCGAAGTCACCGAGGCGATGGGGATGCGGTACTGAGCGGGCGCGAATCGCCCGCGTGGCGGGGCCCGGTGGGCGGTCGGCGCGGTACCCTCGTCCGGTGGACGGGGGGCCTGATGGCACGGTTGGTCGGTACGGCAACACGGTCGCCGGACAGGCCTGGATCGGTGGCAGCCTGCAGGCCCGCGATGTGCACGGCACGGTCAACCTGAACGGCGCGCTCAGTCGTGAGACGCTGCCGGTGCCGCGCCAACTCCCCGCTGTGCCTTTGCCGGTGCTCGGGAGAGAGTCCGAGCTGGCCGATCTCGACACCCTGTTCGAGGCAGCCGTACCGCTGGTGGCGTTGACCGGGCCGGTCGGCGTCGGCAAGTCCGCGCTGGCCCTGTGCTGGTCCCACCGCCGCGCATCGGCTTTCCCGGACGGGCAGTTGTACGCGGACCTTCGGCTGCGCGCCGATGGGCCGGTGGACCCGGCCCAGCCGCTCGCCGCGTTCCTGCGGGCGTTCGGTGTCACGGCGGTACCGGCGGACCTCGCCGAAGGCGCGGCGCTGTGGCGGTCCCTGGCCGCGGAACGGCGACTTCTGCTGCTTCTGGAGGATGTGCTGACAGCGGATCAGATCACTCCGCTGCTGCCCGGATCGGGTGGTTCTCTGGTGATTGTCACCAGCAGACGGCGGTTGACCGGCCTCGGTGCCGCCGGTGCGGCCCGCCGCCCGCTCGGTCCGCTGTCGAGAGAAGCGTTGACCGCCATCCTTGCTGCCCGAATCGGTCCGAGCCGGGTATCGGCGGAGCCGCAGGCCGTGCACCACATCGTCGGCTGGTGCGCGGGCGTGCCGCTGCTCGCCGGCGCCGTCGCAGCCCGCGTCGAGGGGCGGCCCGGACTGGTGATCGCCACCGCGACACGGGAGTTGGAGCAGCGCGGCGGGCGGCTCGCCGCGTTCGACCGGATGAGCGGGCACGTGCTGCGCCGAGCACTGGACGACTCCTGCCGGCTGTTGTCGCCGGAGGCGGCCGGGCTCTACCGGATGCTCGGGCTGCTGCCGTTCGCCGACTTCACCGGCGATGACGCCCACGCGGTTTCGCTGATCGCCGCCGAGAGGCTCCCCGCGGTCCTGGAGGAACTGCTCGAAGCCGGCCTGGCCGAGGAGCTCGGTGCCGGGCGCTACCGCTGCTCCGCACTGGTTCGCCTGCACGCCCGGGCCTGCGTCGATGAAAAGGAGACTCCGGGGGTCCAGTACGAAGCCCTGTGTCGACTGCTGGACTGGTACCTGGCCACCGCCAGCGCGGCGGAGGCCCTTCTCACCCCGACCCACCGCAACCTGCGGCGCGACTACGTGGCACCGGTACCGCAGCCGCCCTTCGACCAGGCGGATCCACACGGTGCATTGGACTGGCTGGATCGAGAGCGCCATCACCTGATGAGGCTGGTCGAGGTCGCGGCAGCGACCGGCCATGACACTGTCGCCTGGCAGCTGGTCGACGCGATGTGGCCGCTCTTCCTGCGACTGCGCCCGTATGACCTGTGGATCGCCGCTCATGAGCTCGGTCTCGCCGCCGCGCGGCGCCAGGGGGATCAGGCGGCGGAGGCCCGGATGCTGACCTCGGCCGGTGTGGGCCTGTACAGCGTGGGCCGGGTGGGTGAAGCGACGAACCGCTTCACGCAGGCGCTTGAGCTGGCCCGTGCGCGCGCTGATCGGCGGGATGAGGCTCAGGCCTGGCACGGCCTTGGACAGTCCCACCGGATCGCGGGCCGACTGGCCGAGGCGGAGCGCTGCTTCCATCAGGCCCTGCGGCTTCGTCTCTCCATCGGCTACGCCCGCGGAGCCGCGCTGACCAGGCTCTCTCTGGCCGAACTCCTGCTGGCCAAGGGGCGACCCGCAGAGGCGGTGCCCGGTCTGCTCGCCGCGCACGATGCCTTCATCGAACTCGACGACCAGTACGAGGCGGCCCGGGCACTGGGCCACCTGGGCCGGGCCCAGCGCGAGAGCGACCTGCCGGCGGAGGCCGAGGAGACGCTCCTCCGGGCACTCGACTACTTCCGGGAGACCGGTTCGCGTCACTGGCAGGCGTCGATCCTGGAAGAGCTGGGTCAGGCCGTGCAGGCGCGGGGGCGGTTGTCGGAGGCGCTGCTCCGCTACCGACAGTCACTCGACTACTTCGCCGAGGCCGGCGGCGACCAGGAGCTCTATCAGCCCGACCAGCAGCGGCTGCGTCAGCGGATCCGCATGGTGGAGGCCCGGTCGGCCGACGCGACCGGGCCGGGGTGACCGGGCCGACGCGACCGGGCCGGCGTGCGTGGTCCGGTCACCAGGACCGCCGGTGGCTCTGCTCGGCCAGGGGGACGGGGAGTTCGAGTGGTTCGGTCGGGGGTTCGCCGTTCGGCTCGTCGAGCAGCAGCAACCGGTAGAGAAGACCGCGCATGTTCCGGTTGAACCGGCCCGGTTCCGAGGAGATCTGCTCGGCGATCGGCCGGTACCTCTCGCGGCGGTATTCCGTTGCCGCACGTTCGAGCTGCTCGTCGAGCGGTTGTCGTGCCGAGAGCCAGGGGCCCGTACGGGCGAGTCGCGCGCCGGGGGAGCGCGGATTGACGTCCTGCTGCGGATCGTGACTGATCAGGATGGGGGCACTGGTCATTGCTCCGTACAGCGTGAGAGAGCCGTGGTCACCGATGATGAAGTCCGCGGCGATCAGCAGCGGCCTCCAGTCCAACTCCGGCTCGATCAGGAAGGGGTGGCCGTTCGGGTCGTTCCCGAGCCATGATCTGATCTGCCAGCCTCCGTGCCCTGCCCACACATTGGGGTGCAGCAGCAGCGCGATGCGGTAGCGCTCGGCAGGAAGCTCGGTGCGCAGCCGGGGGAGCAGCGAGCCGATCCGCTGGAACAGCGATCCGCTGCCCCAGGTGGAGCAGACCAGGAGCAACCGCTCGTCCTCGCGCAGCCCGAGTGCTCGGCGGTGGACCGCGCGGCGCGGCAGCTCTGCGGCGATGCGGTCGTACGAGGCGTCACCGACCACGGAGGCGATGGGCAGCGCTTCCGGGCAGCAACGCGCCAGCTCCGCCGCGTCGTTCCGGTGCGCGAGCGCGAGTGCGGCAGGTACCACCCTGCCGTCCCAGGTGAGGTAGCGCCGACCGAGTCCGGCGACGGTCCGGTCCGGGCCGTCATCGGGCCGGGACAGCTTCAGGTATCCGACCCCGTGCGGCAGGTGGACCAGCGGCCCGCGCAGTTGCTCGGTGCCCCGGGCACCGGCGGCCAGGATCAGATCGAAATTCGTGCGGACGGCCACCTCCCAGGGCAGCACCCTGCCGCCCAGCCGCTGGAGGAAGCCCTCGACACCGCTGTTGAACGGGTGCGGGCCCACCGTGAACACGAGTTGGGTCCGCAGGTCGGCCCGGAACAGTGGGAGCAGATCCCGCAGCCGCTGCCCGTACACCAGGGTATGGACCACCACCAGGACCTGCTTGCAACCGGGCAGGGTCGTCCACTGCCCGGCGATCGGGTCCGACCGGCCGGCCGTCACCGTGGGGACGGCCGGCGTCAGGGGCGGCAGGGCTGCCTCGGTCAGCAGGGCAACGAGCTGCTCGCTACTGCGCAGGGCGGCGGTGGTCAGCGCCTCATGGGTCGCTCCGGCCAGCCGCGGCGAGAGAAAGGCCGAGTCGAGGCCGAACAGCGGGGATGCGCGGATTTCCTGCTCATCGGCGAAGCTGTCCAGGGCGGCACCGGTGACCGGGTGGTCCGGGTCGCTCAGGGCGACTGCCAGTGCATGCTGGTCGACCACCGACTCGCGCGCCGCGTTGATCAGTACGGATCCTGGGCGCATCAACGCGAGTTCGCGGTGTCCGATCAGCCTTTGGGCCTGCTCGGTCCGCGGTCCGTGCAGTGAGACCACGTCGCACAGCGCCAGGAGTTCGTCGAGTGACTCCGCTCGCTGTACTCCGGCCGGGGCGTCCGCTGCGTTCGAGCGGGGGCAGTAGACGACCACCGGCATGCCCAGCGCCGTGGCCC
This sequence comes from Kitasatospora sp. NPDC008050, assembly GCF_042957465.1. NCBI lineage: Bacteria > Bacillati > Actinomycetota > Actinomycetes > Kitasatosporales > Streptomycetaceae > Kitasatospora > Kitasatospora sp. NPDC008050. Next base: position 81,564 of record NZ_JBIBIJ010000023.1, on the reverse strand, counting down.
GGCCACTCAATGCCCGGCCGGCGTGACCGAACCCGACGATCCCGAGGGTCAGACTCGTCAACTGGCGAGGCCGCGGAACCGCCAGGCCGCGGTTGAGGGACAGCAGTTGGGTGAGCGCGAACTCCGCGACGGCATCCGCGTCGCCCCCGGGCGTATGGCCGACCCGGATGCCGTGGCGGATGGCCGCGGGCACGTCGATGTGGGCGGTGTCGGGGCCGGCCTGGGCGATGACGCGCAGCGGATGCCGCTGCCGGGGAGCGGTTCCCGCCCGGAACAGGGCCTCGCCCAGTGGCACGGCCAACCGGGTCTTGAGGGCGTCGAAGCCGAGGCCGTCGCGGGTGATCTCGTCCAGCAGCCCGTCCCGGTCGAAGCCGTCGAGGTCGGTGAAGGTCACGCGCTCCTGATAGGCCCGCCGCACGGCGACCCGATCGGCGACCCGCCGCAGGTTCAGGGTGATGTCCGGGCCGAGCGAGAGGAGGTGGTCGATCTCGCGGTACAGCAACTCGTCGGGGGCGGCGTCGATCACCAGCACCCGGAACCGGCGGGTACCGACCGGCGGGCGCGGACCGCCGGGCGCGGTGCTGGGTGGGGCGAGACTCGGACCGATCACGCCTGCCAGCATGCACCAGGCTCGTGCGGGCCTGACGCGCGGGCCTCGGGGCTTGTGCGCACGCGCTTGGAGAAAGGTCCAAGAGTCCGCGTGGTCGGGGTTGATCCTGCGGGAGCTATTGACGAGGCGGGCACCGCTTCCTAGATTCACTGCATCGCGGAAGTTGCCTTCCACATCGTGGAATTGGTGCTTTCTGTTTCTGCTCGCCTGGGCCGGACCTGTTCGCCGCAGGTACCGGTGGGTGGACGGCCGTCCCGCCGTCCGCCAGGGTCGTCCCAGCGTCACCGTGCTCCGTCCCGCACTTCGGTCGTCGTTCCCGGACCCGAAGCCACCACCGGTCAGATGTGGAGGGACCACAGTCATGGGCCGTCAGGATCTGGTGTCGCAACCGGACACCGCCATCGCCGTACCGGACATCGCCGCACCGGAGAGCGCCGCACCGGAGATCGCCGAGCCCGTGGGGGAGCCGGCCGCCGGCCACCCGGTGGACGACCTGCTGCCGCTGGGGCGGATGTCGGCGGGCGCGCTCCAACACGTGGCCAGCATGTATGCGGGCGTCGCCGCGCCGCCGCTGATCATCGGCGGCGCGGTCGGTCTGACGGCGTCCCAACTGACCACGCTGCTGGCCGCGAACCTCTTCCTCGCCGGGGTCGCGACCCTGCTGCAGACGCTCGGGGTGTGGCGGATCGGCTCGCGGCTGCCGTTCGTCAACGGCGTCTCGTTCGCCACCGTCTCGCCGGTGCTGGCCGTGGTGGCGGCGAAGCAAGGGGCCGCGCTGCCGTTGATCTTCGGCTCCACGCTGATCGCGGGGGTGGCCTGCTTCCTGCTGGCGCCGGTGCTCTGCCGGCTGGTCCGCTTCTTCCCGCCGGTGGTCAGCGGCACCGTGATCACCTTGATCGGCGTCTCGCTGCTACCGGTGGCCGGCAACTGGGCACAGGGCGGCGACGCGCACGCGCGGGGCTACGGCTCGCCGGGCAACCTCGCGCTCGCGGGGGTCACGCTGCTCGCCGTGCTGCTGTTCAACCGCTTCCTGCGGGGCTTCCTGCAGCGGATCGCGATCCTGTGCGGCCTGCTGGTCGGCACGCTGGTGGCGGTCCCGTTCGGGAAGGTGAACCTGCACGCGCTCGCCTCGCTGCCGGTCTTCGAGCTGCCGCACCCCTTCGCCTTCGGTGCGCCGCGCTTCGAGACCGCCTCGATCGTCTCGATGCTGGTGGTGATGCTGGTCGCGATGACCGAGTCCACCGCCGACATGATCGCGCTCGGCGAGGTGGTGGAGCGTCCCGCCGACGACCGCACGATCGCGGCGGGACTGCGTGCGGACGGGCTGGCCACCGCGCTCGGCGGGGTGTTCAACGGCTTCATCTGCTCGGCCTTCGCGCAGAACATCGGCCTGGTGGCGCTGACGAAGATCCGCAGCCGGTTCGTGGTGGCGCTCGGCGGCGCCTTCCTGATCGTGATGGGCCTGATGCCGATGGTCGGCGGCCTGGTCTCGCTGGTCCCGCAGCCGGTGCTGGGCGGCGCCGGGGTGGTGCTCTTCGGCTCGGTGGCGGTGGCCGGGCTGCGGACGCTGGGCAAGGCCGACCTGTCGGCCGGGTCCAACGCGCTGATCGTGGCGGTGAGTCTGGCGCTCGGTATCTTCCCGATCGCGTACCCGGACTTCTACCACGCCTTCCCGCAGCAGCTCGCGACGATCCTGAGTTCGGGCATCTCGGCGGGCTGCCTGGCGGCGATCACGCTGAACCTGCTCTTCAACCACCTGGGGCGCGGGCTCTCCCGCAGCTCCGTTCAGGCGCCGTCATAGGCCTTCTGCAGGGCGGCGATGTCCAGCTTGCCCATCTTGTACATCGCCTCGGTGGTCCGCACGGCCTTCACCGGATCGGGGTCGCTGACCAGCTCAAGCAGCAGGGTCGGCACCACCTGCCAGGAGACGCCGAACCTGTCCTTCAGCCAGCCGCAGGGACCCTCCTGGCCGCCGTTCTCGCTGAGTTCGGTCCAGTAGTAGTCCACCTCCGCCTGGTCCGCGCAGCCGATCTGGAACGAGATGGCCTCGCTGAAGGTGAACTGCGGCCCGCCGTTGAGGCCCACGAAGCGCTGGCCGTTGATCTCGAACTCGACGGCCAGCACGCTGCCGGCCGGCCCGGGACCCGCCTCGGTGTACCGGCCGATCCGGCCCAGCTTCCCGCCCTTGAAGATCGAGACGTAGTAGTTCGCCGCCTCCTCGGCCTGTCCGTCGAACCACAGGCACGTGGTGAATCCGCCGGTAGCCATGCCTACCTCCTCCTACCCGGGCATCCCCACCATCCTCGCGCGCACGGACGGACGCCGCGACCGCGTCACTCCTGCGCCGGCGCGTCCCAGACCATCCCCTGGGCGCGCCCGACCGGCTGGAAGCGCGCCTCGGGGAAGACCGCGCCGTACGCCCGCTCGAAGCCCTCCCGGCTGAGGTAGCGGTCGCCGGCCCGGTGCTCCAGCCAGTCGCCGGTGGAGAGCCGGAAGATCTCCCACGCCGTCGCCGGCCCGCGCCCCACCACGTTCTGCGCGAGCTTGCGCACCGAGCCGCAGTACAGCCACCAGCGCGGCGTGGCCGGCCGCCGCGAGACGGTGTCGATCAGCACGGCCCGCCCGCCCGGCGCGACCAACGATCGGATGTGCCGCAGCGCCGCGCCGAGGTCGGGGACGTGGTGCAGCGTCGCGGCGCTGAGCACGAAGTCGTACGGGCCGGTCATCTCCAGCAGGTCGGCAGCCCGGTAGCGCACATTGTCACGTGGCCGCTTGCGGCGGGCCAGCTCGATCATCGGTACCGAAACGTCGATGGCGTCGACGTCCGCGTACCGCTTTGCGAGTACCCCGCATGCCGCCCACCCCCGCACCCGAGATCCAACGCCCGCCCGCCCTTCGCCGGCCGCAGCACCTGCGGCAACCAGTCGCCCACCGGATCGCCGACCAGCTCGTGCAGCCGCTCGTACTCCTCGGCGACGTGATCGAAGGACTGCGGGTCACGGGGCATCGGGCGGCTCCTGCTTGAGGCGAACTGGCCTGTCCACCCCCGAGGTTAGGCCACCCGTCGTGCTCCCGTACGCCCCTGGCCGCGGCAGCCGATCCGGAGGACGATGCCTCCCGTCGAACCAGAAAGGGAGGCAGCGTGCTCACTCGCAAGCTCGCCCTCGTCCTGACCCCGGTCCTCGCCACCACCGGCTTCCTCGCGACCTCCGCCCCGGCGCAGGCCGACCCCACGCCCGGCATCACCTGCACCGGTTGGACCTACACCACCTACACCCCGGGCCTGACCGACACCGTCCAGCCCACCACGGTGGTCGACGAGGGCAACCTCAACATCATCACCGACCACAGCCCGACGGGCAGTTGCCTCGCCGTCGGCTCCGCCGCTACGGCCGGCAGCCGGGATGTGACGGCCCTGATCGACCTGAGCTGCACCCAGCTGATCACCGAGACCGGGACGGAGACGGTCGCCTGGAACGACGGCCGGTCCACCTCGTTCCCCTTCACGGCCTCCGTGCTGCGCGGCCTGTCCAACACCGTCATCACCGAGACCGGCACGGTCACGGCCGGCGAGTTCTCCGGCGACCACGTGGTCGAGACGTTCACCGCCCTCAACCTCGCCTTCGCCGCCTGCCTGACCCCCGCCGGCGTCACAAGCCTCGACTACGCCGACGTCATCACCATCACACCGCTGTAGGTCGGCTGGTTCGGCTACTACCTCACTCGCCCGGACGCGGAACTTCGGGTATTGGCTCACGGGCTCCTCCCGCGCGGGGTGCGGGAGGAGCCCGTTTCACGTCACATCTGGAACGCGTCTTCTGGGCATGACATCCAGAACACCGTTTCCTGGGTGCGCATTCCTATCGCGTCAGCGACTGCAGGCGGGCCGGCCGTTGGCGACTGATGTACGAGGGCGATCGCCGTGGGGTGCGTGACGGTGCCCGCTGCTGCCAGTGGTGCGGTGCTGATGGTGCCCACAGCCACTACCCCGAGCGTGAGGGCAGTGCTGACAAAGAGTCTCAACTGGTTTGCTCCGTACGCACGTGTCCATCTCATCGTTTTGACTGATCGTCAGAACGTTGGGATTAACGTACAGAGCTGGTGCCCCACGGGGCAAACGAGGCCATGGTGAAGCGTGCTCTGGATGAGCCCACTGGGAAAGTAATACAAAGCTATTTAGGTCGGTGTGCTCAGGGTGCCCGGCGATGCTCGGCCTTGCGAGTCCCGTTGCGGTGGTCAAGGAGCTCGGCCAACGCGGTGCGGGCCTGGACCCCCTCCACCGGTGCCTTGATCCGCGCGGCCAGATCGCAGGCCGCCAGGAGGTGCCGACGCGCGGATTCATCGTGGCCCAGCTGGGCCTCGGCGAGTCCGAGGCCCAGGAGTGCGGCCACCTGCTTGTGGTCGGCGCCGATGCGGGTGGCCAGGGCCAACGCTTCGCGGTGCAGTGTCGCGGCCTCGTGGGGGCGTTCGGCTCGCTGGTGGAGGTTGCCGAGGGTGATCAGTCCTTCAGCCTGGTTCCAGCGGTCACCCGCGCTTCGAAAGGTCGTCAGAGTCGACTCCTGAAGCATGCGCGCTTGATCAAGCTCAGCGGGTAATCGGGTGGTTGCCACCAGGTTGTTCTGGATCATGGCGATCTCCAGCTCGGAAAGCACCCCGGTGCCGGTCGACAAGGAACGCTTGAATGTCGCATGTGCTGTCGCGGTGTCTCCGGATTTCGACTGGGCATAGCCAAGGTTGGTGAGCAGCTGTGCGGAAAGTCGTGAGTTCCCGGCTGCGTTGAATCCGGCCAGCGCGTCGTCGAGAGCGGTGATCGCCCGATCCTGCTGGCCCATGTGCATGAGGGAGATGCCGATGTTGTTGACGATCCGGTCGTGTTGCCGTTGATTTCCGGTGTCCTGGTTGGCGGCCAGCGCCTCCTCCAGGAGCGCCAGGGCGACCATCTGGTCGCCCTCCCGGGCGTGCCGCATCCCCCGTTGGTTCAGCGCCTCGGCCACTCCCTCCACATCCTCCGCCGCTCTCGCGAGTCTCAGGGCTCTCGTCGTGCTCGCGTCCGCCTGGAGGTACTGCGTGCCACGCTGGTGGGCGTAGCCCAGATCGAGCAGCGCCCGCACCTCGGCCTGCGGCTGGTCCGTCGTGTGCCAGAACTCGGCGGCACTCTGGTGCAGGGGCACGGCGTCGGCCCAGAAGCACTCGGCGTCGAGGAAGCCGGCCAGCAGATGGAGCAGGCGGAAGGCATCGATGCGGTTGCCGTCGGCGATCGCCCGCTGCTGGATCGCCAGCAGGCCGGCCTGTTCGTTGATCAGCCAGCGGCGGGCCTGCGCAGGCGAGTTCCACGACAGACCGGCCGGCGGGCCAGGCGGCAGGTCGGCGAAGGGGAGCCGTAGCCGGTGTGGGTAGAGCAGTCGGTCGGCGTGATCCGTCGCGCACAGGGCGAACCTGGTGAGCCGGTTCGCGGCCGCAGTCCGCTCCTCCATCGAGCTCTCCGACTCGGCCAGGTCGGCGGCGAAGGAACCCAACAGGTCGTGAAAGGAGAAGGTCTCGACATTGGGCTCCTGGATCAGGTGGGCGTCGAGCAGCGCTTCGAGCGCGCGCTCGGACTGCCGAAGCGGGGCGCCCAGCAGGGCTGCCGCGGCGAACTGGTCGAACCGAGGCCCGGGATGGAGCCCGAGGAGTCGGAAGGCGCGCTGGTGGTCGGTGCTGAGAGTCCGGTAGGAGAGGTCCAGATGGACCGTCAGGGCATTCTCCTTGTAGTGGAATTCATCGATCAGCGAGGTGGCGGTGGACAGGCGTTGCGCAAGATGCTGGAGGGTCCAAGACGCCCGTGACCGGAAGCGCATCGCCAGGATTTCGACCGCCAGGGGAAGGCAGTCGGTGCGGGCGATGATGTCCCGGACGACGTCCTGATGTGCTGCCCTTTCTCCCACCAGCTGTTGGAAGAGCTCGACCGCGCTCGTCATGCTCAGCAGACCCACGCCGTGCTGGTGAACTGTCGGGAGGTCACTCAGGTTCACCCGGCTGGTCAGGATCAGCAGCGAGTTCGAGGTCACCGGAATCAACTGCCGTACCTGCTCAGCCTGGGCGACGTCGTCCAGCACGATCACATAGCGGTGTTCTGTCAGCATCCGCAGCCAGAGCTCGACGCGCTGGCCGAATGCGACGGGCAACCGCGTCAGCGGCACTCCGATGGCCCGCAGCAGTTCCAGCAGCGCGCTCTCGGCGGTCAGCGGCTGCCGGGCCACGGAGAACCCGTGCAGCGAGACCAGGAACTGCCCCTCGGGGAACCGGTCGCGCAGCCGTTCGGCGAGATGCCGGGCCAGTAGGGACTTCCCGACCCCGCCGGTACCCGTGATGGCGACGGCTCGCGCGTGACCGGAGCTCGTGACCGCGCGCACCAGGTCCGCCAGGTCCACTTCCCGTCCGACCAGTGGCGGCAACTGCGACGGTGCGGGCACCGGCTCAGGCGCCTTCGCGGCCGGGTTCCGTGCCCTCGGCACCAGCCGCTCCGCCGGTGTCCCGGCCAGGATTCGCGCGTGCAGCTCGGTCAGCTCACGCCCGGGGGTGGTGCCCAGATGCTGGTCGAGGGTGCGGCGGGTGGCCCGGTAGCGGGCGAGTGCGTCGTCCTGGCGGCCGGCGCCGTGCAGGGCGAGCATGAGGCGGGAGACCAGGGTCTGATCGGTGGGATGGGCGGAAACCAGTTGGGAGAGGACCGGCACGAGGTCGGTGAAGTGGCCCATGCGCAGGTCGACTTCGATGCCGGTCAGCGTCGCCGCCAACCGCTCGCCGCTCAGCGTGGCCCGGGCTCCGTCGGCCCAGTCGCCGCGCAGGCCGGCCAACGGCTCACCGGTCCACAGGGCATCGGCCTGCGTGAGCTGGGCCAAAGCCTGGGTGTCGTCGCCCTGTTCGGCAGCGGTGCGGGCGCGCTGGGTCAGGCGGCGGAAGCGGTGATAGTCGACGATGCCCGGATCCGCATCGAGGGTGTAGGCGTGGCCGTGCGCGATGATCGGGGGCGGTGGCCCGTCGCCCTCGTCCTCGGCAGCGGTCCGAAGTGCTTTGCGCAGCTTGGAGGCCAACGAGTGCAGGCTGTTGGCCGGTTCGGCGGGCAGGTTGCCGTCCCAGAGCCGGTCGGCCAGGGTCTCCAGTGACACCGCGTGCCCGGCTTCCAGGGCCAGCACTGCCAGCAGACAGCGGACCTTCTCCAGCCTGATCCGGGTGCTCTGGCCGGCGACCACCAGTTCGACAGTGCCCAAAAGCCGCAGTTCTACCAACGTTCTCCCCCTTGACAGAGTGGAGGGTGGGTGAGGTACCACGAGTGATTGCGGGATGGAGACACTGCATCACTTAATCCTTGTTATGACCAGTATTGAGCGCAAAGCGATCGAGAGGAGATCTTGCCGGGTAGAAGTCAAGTAACAAATGGCCGGACAAGGGGGAGCGTCCGTGGGAGAACAGCACGAGGAATTCGATCGGGAGCAGCAACGGCCGCCGAACATCATCACCGGCGCCGCCCACCTCACCGGTGGGGTGGTCCAGGCGGGTGCCATCCACGGCACCGTCCACCTGCACGGCGCGGGACCCGCCGCCGGACCGCAGCAGCCGCCGGTGCCGCAGCAACTACCACCGCCCACCGGCCCGTTCGTGGGACGGCGCAATGAACTGGCCTCCCTCGAACTGCTGCGTGGCGAGCCCACCGACTCCCGCCGCCTGATCGTGGTGAACGGCCCGGCCGGGGTCGGCAAGACCGCGCTGGTCCTCGAATGGCTGCGCTCGCTGGCCGCCGACTATCCGGACGGCCTCCTCTACGCCGACCTGCGCGGCCACGCACCCGGCGGCCCCGCGCCCGCCGGGGAGACGCTCGGGGCGTTCCTGCGCGCGTTCGGCGTGGAGCGGGTGCCCGGGGCGCCGGCCGAGGCCGTCGCGCTCTGGCGGTCCGTCAGTTCCGGTCGCCGGATCGCCGTCGTCCTCGACAACGCGCTCACCGCCGCCCAGGTGCGCCACCTGCTGCCCGGCTCGCAGAGCGCGCTGGTGGTGGTCGCCAGTCGTAACCGGCTCTCCGGGCTGGGCGTCGACGGCGCGGTGTTCCAGCCGCTGGGGCTGCTGGACGAGTCGGCCGCCGCCGAGATCCTCACCCGCCGGATCGGTGCGGCGCGGGCCGGGCGCGAGCCGGAGGCGGTGCGCGCGGTGGCGGCGCGCTGCGGGGGACTGGCGCTCGCGGTCTCCCTGGTCGCCGCCCGGGTGGCTGCCCGGCCCCGGCTGACCCTGGCGGCCACCGCCGCCTCGCTCGCGAGCGACAGTGAGCGGTTGACCGCCCTACGAGTGGAAGGGGAACCCGCGGTGCGCAGCGCCCTGGACGCCTCCTGCGACGGCCTTTTACCCGGGGTCCGCCGGCTCTACCACCTGCTCGGCCTGCTCCCGTTCACCGCCTTCACCGCCGACGACGCGGCCGCCCTCACCGGGGCCGCCTTCGCGGACGCGGACGCCCTGCTCGACGAACTGGCCGAGGCGAACCTGATCGAGGACCTGGGGACCGGCCGCTTCCGCTTCCATGACCTGGTCCGGCTGCACGCACGGGACCAAGCACAAACGCAACTGCCGAAGGACGAGCGGGACGTGGCCCTGCGACGGGTGCTGGAGTGGTATCTCGCCACCGCCACCGCGGCGGAGCGGATCCTGACGCCCAACCACGCCACCCTGAGCCGCGATTACACCCACCCGCCCGCCGCCCCGCCCTTCGAGCCGGATGACTCCCCGGCCGCACTGCGCTGGCTGGACCAGGAACGCGGCCACCTGCTGGAGGCCGTCCGGACGGCGGTGGCGCTCGGCTGGGACGCGCTCGGCTGGCAGCTGGTCGACGCGATGTACCCGCTCTTCCATCGCCTGCGGGCCTTCGAACTCCAGGACGAGGCAAACCGATTGGGCCTGGCGGCGGCCCGCAGCGTGGCGGACGCGGCGGCGCTGGCGCGGATGCTGACCGACGGAGGCGCCCGACTGCGCAACCTCAATCGGTCCGAGGAAGCGATCGGCTTGTACCAGCAGGCACTGGAACTGGCCCAGGTGGACGGCGATCGAAAGGCCGAAGCCCAGGCGCTGCACGGGATCGGACGGTCGCACCTGCTCGCCGGGCGGCTCCCCGAGGCGACCCGGTGCTTCCGCCGGGACCTGGAGCTGCGCGAGTCCGTCGGCTACGCCCGCGGCGCCGCGCTGACCCGGGTGGTGCTCGGCGATGTCGCGCTCGCCCAGCACCAGCCCGACCTCGCGCTTCCCGAACTGACAGCCGCGTACCAGGCGTTGATGGAGATCAACGAGCCCTACGAGGCCGCCCGCGCACTGGCCCACCTGGGCCGGGCACACACCGCGCTCGGCGACCACCAGGCCGCCGAGCGGGTGCTGGACCGGGCCGCCGAGCTGTTCTGCAGCACCGGATCGCCGACCTGGGAGGCCAGGACGCTGGAGCTGCAGGGCGAGTTGGCCGAGGCGCGGGACGCTCCGCAGCAGGCCCTGGGCTGCTACGAAGCGTCCCTGGCGCGCTACCAGGAGCTGGGCGCCCCCGACGTCCAGCGCCTGACGGCGAAGCTCGACCGCCTGCGCGCGGCGGTCCCCGAGCCCGCCCCCGAACCTGCCCCCGAGCCCGACTGAGCGGTCAGCCGCAGCGCGCCCCCGGGGACGAGCAGTGCCACCGAGTGCAGCGCCGCCGGAGCCAGCCCGGCGACCAGCCAGGCGTGCAGCAGGGAGCCGAGCAGCGCGGCGGGCAGCGGGCGCTCGTGGAGCAGGGGCCGCCAGCACAGGTCGGCCCCGGCCAGCCGGGTGCGCACCGACCCGTCCGTCCGGCCGACGGCCACCACCAGGCAGCCGGGGTGGGCGGCCAGCAGCTCCGCCTCGCAGCCGGCGAAGCCGGGGCCGCCGTGCAGCACGTCGGCCACCTCCTGGCCGCCGGGCCCGGCGAGGTCGACGCTGAGGTGCTCGTCGACCACCCCGGGGCCCCGGTACGGCGCCGCGCCGGTCAGCTGGGCCAGCAGCGGTGCCGCGTCGGCCCCCGCGGGCGGTTCCAGCTGGGCCAGCAAGCCGCTGCGGTCCGGACCGGCAGCGGCGAGGGCCACTCTCACCTGACCATCCATCAGGCCGTTCATCAGGCCTCCTTCGAATCGAGCCTCTTGGGCGGCTCCAGCGGTTCGGTCTCCGGCCGGTGCGCTGGTTCGCCCAACTCCAGGATCCGGTACAGCAGTCGGCGCATGTTGGGATTGAAAGCGCCGGGTTCGGAGGAGATTCGGGCCGCGATCGCCGCGTACTCCTCGGGGCGGTACTGCTCGGCGGCGTAGGCCAGTTGCTCGGCCAGCGGCCGGGTCGGTGACAGCGACGGCGCGGTGCGCGCGAGTTGGGCACCGGGGGAGCTCTGGTTGACGGTGCGGAACGGGTACTGCGAGATCAGGATCGGCGCGCCGGTCATCGTCCCGTAGAGCGTGACCGAGCCGTGGTCCCCCAGGATGTAGTCGGCCGCGATCAGCAGCGGTCGCCAGTCGGACTCCGGTGCCAGCAGCGGCAGGCGCCCGCCCGCGCCGTCGGCCAGCCATGACCTGACCTGCCAACCACCGTGGCCGGACCAGACGTTGGGGTGGACCAGCAGCGCTGCCCGGCAGTTCTCGGGCAGTTCGGTGAGCAGTCGGGGCAGCAGCGAGTCGAGCCGGTGGAAGGCCGAGCCCAGGCCCCAGGTGGAGCAGACCAGGACGAACCGCTCGTCCTCGCCCAGCCCGAGCGCCCGCCGGTAGGCGGCCCGGTGCGGCAGGCCGGCGGCCAGCCGGTCGTAACTGGCGTCGCCCACCACCTCGGTGATCGGCAGTGCTTCGGGGCAGGAGCGCGCCAGGGTGTCCAGGTCCTCGCGGTGCGCCACGGCGAAGGCCCGGGGCACCACCTTGCCGTCCCAGGTCAGGTAGCCGCGGCCGATGCCGCCGATGCTGCCCTCGGGAGCGTCGCCGCGCCGGGACATCTTGATGTTCCCCGCACCGTGCGGCAGCCGGACCAATGGTCCGCGCAGCTGCTCCATGCCCTGGGAGCCGGCGGCGAGGATCAGGTCGAAGTCGGTCGCCACGGCGCGCTCCCAGGGGAGCACGGTGCCGCCCAGTTCGGCGAGCACCCGTTCGGTGCCGTCGTTGAAGGCGTGCGGGGCGACGGTGAAGACCACGCTGACCCGCAGGTCGGCGCGGAAGAGTACGAGCAGGTCTTTGATCCGCTTCCCGTAGACCAGGGTGTGGATGACGACCAGGACCTTCTTGCAGTCGGGTACGGTCGCCCACTGGCCGGGGTCGCGGTGCACCGGACGGGACGGCGTCTGAGCCGACGACATGGTCAATTCCCCCTTGAAGCCTGGAAGTTCAGCCGCTGTGCGGCGGCCGAAGGGGGTATGCCTGGGTGGGCTGGTGAAAGCCTTGCCGGACCCTGGCGAAATCCTTGCACCGCAGGTGCGGTGCGGGCGCGAACCAGTGCGCGGGGGCGTGCCGCGCGGCACGGGGGAGTGCCGGGTGGTGTGCGGCGGCGGACGGCGCACGACCGGACCGGAGGTGACGTACCGTCAGTGCGAAGAAGCTTGCATGCGCAGCTCCTTGAGCCGGGCGACGTCCGCGACGTGCCCGAAGCCGGGGGCGGCGCTGCGGTCGGGGGTCTCCAGGATCAGCGGCACCCCGGCGGTGTCGGGGTGGGCGAGCAGCTCACGGAAGGCGCCTGTGCCGATGTGTCCGTCGCCGATGTTGGCGTGCCGGTCCTTGCGGGCGCCGACCACGTCCTTGGAGTCGTTGGCGTGGATCAGCCGCAGCCGCCCGGGGCCGATCGCGGCGGTCAGCGCGTCCAGCGCCTGCCCGACACCGCCGGGGGCGGCCAGGTCGTGTCCGGCGGCGAAGGCGTGGCAGGTGTCCAGGCAGACCCCGACCCTGGGGTGGTGGTCCAGCGCCGCGGCGTACTCGGCCAGCTCCTCCAGCCGGGAGCAGAGCGAGCGGCCCTGGCCGGCGGTGGGCTCCAGCAGCAGCCAGGGCGCGTCCTCGCCGAGCCGGTCCAGCTCGGCCAGCAGCGGGCGCAGGTCGGCGCGGACCTGCGCCATCGCCTCGGCCCGCCGCGAGGAGCCGTCGGCGGCGGTACCGACCGCCGAGCCGGTGTGCACCACCACGCCGAGCGCGCCGATCGCCCGGCCGCGCAGCAGCGAGTGGCGCAGCGAGGCGGTGGAGCGCTCGCGGGTGGCGGGGCTGTCGGAGCCGAAGTTGATCAGGTAGGGGGCGTGCACATAGGCGGGGATACCGCGCTCGGCGCAGGCCGTCCGGAAGGCCTCGTCCTGCGCGGGGTCGCCGGCCGGGGTGGCCCAGCCGCGCGGGTTGGCGACGAAGACCTGCACGGCCTCGCCGCCGATCTGCTCCAGATACGCGAGCCCGGTGCCGACCAGCCCGCGCCCGGCCACCGGCACATGGGCGCCGATCGGGTTGCGGAGAGCGGCCTGGACACCCGCCGGGGCACCCGCCTGGACGCCCGCCGGGGCACTCGCCTGGACACTGCTCTGAGCTGCGGAATTCACCCCCCGAGGGTGCCACACCCGCCCGCAGCGCAACGACCGAGGCCGCCCCCGCAGCAGCGGGGACGGCCTCGGCCTCTACCGATCAGGCGTCATCGACGGTCAGACGTCATCGACGCCCGGCATCAGTTGATGGTGTAGCTGTAGGGGATCTGGGCCAGCACCGAACCGGTCAGGCCGAGCGCGCTGTTCGAGACCGGGTTGGAGGCCGGAGCCGTGACCAGGTACAGCACGCCGTGGACCTGGGTGCCCTTGGCGCCCTTGGGCGTCACGGTCACCTGCAGGCTGCCGGTCGCACCGGGCTGGACCACCACGGGGGTGACGGCCGGGGCACTGGCGTTGTAGGCGGCGGCGAACGGGTCACCGGTGCTGGAGGTCAGCGCCGGGTCGAACGCCAGGGTGTGCGCCGAAGCGGTCACCGTGGTGGTGCCGGCCGGGGCGCCGCTGTCCGGGAACGGGCCGATCTGCTGGGAGTAGGTGCCCCACAGACCGGGGACGACGGGCTGCGAGGCGCTGCCCTTGTCCTGGACCACCGAGATGGTCGAGCCGTCCTGGGCCTTCTTCAGGTCGCCGAACAGGTCGGGCGACGAGGTCGGGCCGCTGAACTCGAGCTGCGCCGGGGTGGTGGAGGCCGCCACCGCGGTCACCGAGTCGGTGCCCGGCGGAACCATGAAGGCCGGGGTGACCGTGCTGGTGGTCTGCGGCAGGGTGATGGTGCCCGAGGCACCGATCGGCAGCAGCGGCAGGTTGACGCGGTTGTTCAGCCGACCGTCGGCCTGCAGCTGCTGCACGGCGGCGGTGTTGTTGGTGAACTGCACGTTGACGGTGACCGGCTTGCCGGCCGCCAGCTTGGTGTGGGTGTCGTTCGGCAGGCCGGCCGCGGTGGCCTGGTCCTGGTCGAAGCCGACCGTGCCGTTGAAGGCCTGGCCGAGCTCGGCACCGCTGACCGGGTTGAGCACGTTGAGCACGAACCGCCAGCGGCCGGGGGCCGGGTTGACGGTGGTGGCCGAGACGCCGGCCGCGTTGGAGGTGATGTTGCCGTTGGCGTCGAAGGCCGCGTTGCTCTCGGCGTCGATCGGGGTGCCGTTGGGGCTGATCAGCACGCCCTGCAGGACCAGGTTCGGGTCCTTGGCGACGGTCACGCCGACCCGCAGGTCCTTCTTGCCCGCCGGGACGTCGAAGGCCCAGGCGTTGGACTGCGCGGGGGAGAACTCACGGGCGTTGCCACCGGTGATGGTGCCGCTGAAGGTGCCGGTGTTGCCGTTCATCGGAACCAGGCTGCGCAGCACGAGCGGAACGCTGGTGGTGCTGCCGTTGGAGCTGGCGACCACGATGTTCTCGGTGGTGTCGCCGCCGGTGGCCGGGGTGGTCACCTGCACGTGCAGCTTCTTGGTCTCACCGGGCTTGAGGTCGGTGACCTGCGGGCTGACCGAGCCGGCCGGGACGGCGCGCTGGGTGAAGGTGTCCAGCTGGACCGGGCCGGTGAAGCCGTTGGTGCCGACCGGGGTGTAGAGGATGCCGGTCCAGGTGCCCGCGGTGGGGTTCGGGACGTCCACGAAGCCGTAGTTCGGCGAGTAGGCGCCGCCCTGCGGACGGGTGTTGGTCTCGAAGCGGCCGGACGGGTCCAGCAGCGTCAGGCGGACCACGGGGGTCACCGTGTTGGCGCCGGACTTCTGCGCCGCGCCCTGCCACGCTATTGAGGCACCCAGGCGGTCGGCGCCGGCGGGCACGTTGAACGTGACCTTGTGCGCGACCCAGGGAGCGCCGTTGGTGGCGTACGGGAACTGCGGGTCGGTCGAGGAGTTGATCTGCACCGTCTGCTTCGCGTCGCTCTGCGGAGCGAAGACGCGGGTGGAGGCGGTGACGGTCTGCGGCTTGGAGCTGGTGTTCACCACGGTGACGTCGGTGGTGTGGTCCGAGCCGGCCTGGCCGGTCACGGTGACCTGGCCGCTGGTGACCGCGACGGTGCTGCTGTCCTTGGCACCGGCCGGGCTCTGGTAGCCGCGGGCGGCCTCGACGGCGGCGCGCACGTTCAGCAGACCGGCGCCCTGCTCCTCGGCCGGCAGGCCGAGGTCCGCGGCGGTGCCGGTGAGGAACTGCTTGACCAGCGCGGGCGTCGGGGAGGCGCCGTTGTGGCTGTCGCGGTAGGCCTGGATGACGTCGGCGGCGGCGCCGGCGGTCAGCGGGGCGGCCTGGCTGGTGCCACCGAAGGGCTGGATGCCGCTGGGCTGGCCGTTGAAGCCGGTGCAGTCGCTGTAGAGCGACAGGTTGGTCGAGCAGAGCGCCCAGTCCGACTCACCCGGGGCGACCAGGTCCACGGTCCGCCCGGCCTGGGTGACGCCACCCGAGGAGAGCGCCGAGATCCGGTTGTTGGCCCAAGTCCCGTTGGAGAACTGGAAGGCCGCGTAGCCGGTCTGCGCGTAGTTCTGGTTGTCCGTCGAGGCGCCGGCCGAGATGACGTTCGGGTCGGTCGCCGGGGTGCCGACGGTGCCGTTGATACCGGCGTCACCGCTGGAGACGGCCACGGTCACGCCTGCGGCGACGGCCATGTCGTTGAAGAGCGAGATGGTGTCGTGCGCGCTGCTGTCCGGGGTGACATTGCTGCCGAAGGACTCGTTGAGCACGTCGACGTGCGCGACCGAGACCGCGTAGTCGATCGACTGCAGGATCGCGGAGTTCGGCATCATCTCGGCACCGGCCTGGAGCGCCACGAGGGAGGCGCCCGGCGAGATGCCCTCGATCCGGATGTTGCAGCCGGCCGGCAGCGGGTGGCTCGGGTTGACGAACTTCGACAGGTCGTAGGTCTGCCGACCCTGGGCGATCATCGCCGAGGCGTCACCGAAGGCCTCGCCACCACCGGACTGGCTGAAGAAGCCGGAGCCCGAGAAGTCCTTGTAGTCCACCACGGCGTGCGAGCCGTCGGGGCGGATGAAGTCCGGGTTGTTCGGGTCCAGACCACCGGCGATGTAGGCGACCTTGACGCCCTTGCCGTCGGCGATCTCGTGCGCACCGGGGTGCCCGGGGGTGCTCTCGGTGTGCGTCGAGTACAGCGCCTCGGGCTCCAGCAGCGGCTTGCTGGGGTCGCTCGGGCAGATCGCGTTGGGGTCGTACGAGTCGCCCTTGGTGTCCGGGGCGGCGACCTTCGCGTCCGACTTGGCACCACCGGTCGGGACGGTGCTGGCGGCGGTGTCGTTGTCCGCACCGGGCTTGGTCGGCGCCGGCGGGGTGACCTTGACGGTCTGGTCGTCGACGACCGAGGCGACCGCGGGGTTGGCGGCCAGCTGCGCCCGGAGGGCGGGGCTGACGGTCGCCGAGAAGGCGTTGCCGACCACGAAGCTCTTGACGTTGGTGCCGCCGGCCTTCTTCACCTGGTCCAGCAGCGGGGCCTGGGCCTTGGCGGCGTCCTTCTTGCGTGCGTCCAGGTGGCCGCTGTCGGCCGGGTCACTGGAGAGCTGGTCCTTCAAAATCACGATCACCGGAGCCGGCGCGCCGCTCTCCGAAGCCGCTTGGGCGTTCGGGGTGGGAACGGCCGGAGCGCCCATGGCGTTGGTCCCGAATGCGAGGACCACGGAGGCGGCGGTGAGCGTGACGGCTGCGAGCTGCGACTTGCGCCAGCCGATCATGAACATCCCTTCGTCTGATAAGACGTCAAGGGGGCGTGGCCAGACCGCGCGTACCGGGGTCGGACGCACGCGTGCTTCTGGAACGCCCGTCCCGACAAGCTCACGCATTTCATCGTGTCGAAGCCCGCCACGACAAGGGGTTGACATGCACGACGGCTTCCGGAAAACGGAGTTGAGTGTCCGATAGACGGACAATCGCAGATGGGAGGCCCTGTCACGGCTCAACACGCCGTGAGTCTTTTATGAAGATCACAAGATTGTGATGTTTGAACCTCGCGGTACAGCGGCCGAACGTCAGGTCAAGCAATGGTAAAGGACCATCTGACGTCGCGTCACGCACAGCTCGCCGGGATATACCCAGCGGCATGGATCCCACTCATCGACGTGCCGTCCCCGACGCGCTGCGGCGAGCTGGACACACGGATCCGAGGGCGCGGTGACACACGCTCAGGGCCGACGGGTCAGTCGGCGGCGCCGATCGGCAGCTCCAGCTCGAACCAGACCGCCTTGCCGAACCGGGTGCTGCGGCTGCCCCAGCGGTGCGCCAGCTCGTTGACCAGGTGCATCCCGCGCCCGCCCTCGTCGTCCTCGTGAGCCGGGCGCAGCCGGGGCGCGTGGCTGTCCACGTCGGAGACCTCCACGGTGAGCACGTGGTCGCGGAAGAGCCGCAGCTGGGTCGGTGCCCCGGCATGCACCAGGGCGTTGGTGATCAGCTCACTGGCCAGCAGCTCGGTCTGGTCGGTGAGCGCGGACAGCCCCCAGTCGGCGAGCGTGCGCCGGGCGAACCGCCGGGCCAGCCCGACCATCGCGCGGTCCCCGGTCAGCGACAGGATGGCGAGCTGGTCCGGGCCGATCGGGTGCGAGCGGGCCATGATCACCGCGATGTCGTCCTCCCGGGATCCGGTGACCAGCGAGGCCAGCACCGCGTCGCAGGACCGCTCCAGGTCGCCGTGCTGCGCGGCCACCGTGGCGCGCAGCAGCTCGATGCCCTCGTCCAGGTCGCGGTCCCGCCGCTCGATCAGCCCGTCGGTGCAGAGCACCACCAGGCCCTGCGCGGGCAGTTCGAACTCGACGCTCTCGAACGGCACCCCGCCCACCCCCAGCGGTGCCCCGGTGGGCAGGTCGAGCACCCGCAGCGAGCCGTCGGCCGCCGTCACCAGCGGTGGGACGTGGCCCGCGCAGGCGGCCGTGCAGGCCCGGTCCACCGGGTCGAGCACCACGCAGACGCAGGTCGCGTACTGGCCCTCGTCCGACCCGGCGCCGGCCGCGGCCGCCGCCTCGTCCAGGCGCCGCAACACCCGGGCCGGGTCCATGTCCAGGGTGATCAGCGTGCGGGCCACCGTGCGCAGCTGCCCCATGGTGGCCGCGGCCCGCAGCCCGTGACCGGTGACGTCGCCGACCACCAGGGCCACCCGCCCGCAGGACAGCGGCACCACGTCGAACCAGTCGCCGCCCACCTCGTTGAGCTGGCTGGCCGGCAGATAGCGGTAGGCGATCTCCAGGCCCGGCGGGTTGTGCACCCGCTGGGGCAGCAGGCTGCGCTGCAGGGTCAGCGCGGTGTCCCGCTCCCGCCGGTAGAGCCGCGCGTTGTCGATGCAGACCGCCGCCCGCGCGGCCAGCTCCTCGGCCAGCGCCACGTCCGCGGGGGTGAACGGCTCGGGGTTGCGCAGCCGCATGAACTCCGCACCGCCCAGCACCCGGCCGCGGGCCAGCAGCGGGACCATCACATAGGAGTGCAGGCCCGAGTCCAGGGCCGGCTGGATCCGGTCGGGGGAGGCCACGATCAGCGCCAGGTTCTCCTCGTTCACTTCCGCCACCAGGATCGAGCGCCCGGTGCGCAGGCTCTGCGCATACAGCTTGGCCGACTCGGAGGTGCCGCCGACCGGGTCGGCCGCGCCGGTCAGCAGGCCGTCGGGGCCCAGCTCGCCGACCGCCACCGCCCGCATGGTGGCCGAGCCGGAGGCCGGCACGGTCGGCATCTCGTCGCCGGTCAGCACCGCGTCCAGCAGGTCCACCGTGACGAAGTCGGCGAACCGGGGGATCACCACCTCCACCAACTCCTCGGCGGTGCGCGGCAGATCGAGCGTGGTCCCGATCCGCGAACTGGCCTCGTTGAGCAGCGCCAGGCGCTGGGTGGCGCTGCGCACCTCGTCCAGCGCCCGGCGGCGGTCCTCGGCGGCCTCGCGCTCGCGGGTGAACAGCCGGGCGTTGTCAATCGCCACCGCCGCCCGCGAGGCCAGCTCGTCGCCGAGCGTGATGTCCGCCTCGGCGAACGACTCGCGCTCGCCGCGCCGGGAGTAGACGACCATGCCGACCACCGTGCCGCGGGCGGTCAGCGGGGTGATCCGCACCGAACGGGAGCGGCGGCCCAGGAAGGCCCGCAGCGAGTCGCCGCGCAGCTGGGTGGTGAGCGGCGGCAGGTCCCAGGACGGCACCACCACGGTGCGCCCGTCGTTCATCGCCCGGGCGTAGGGGGAGTCGGGGGCGATCGTGTAGACCGCGTCGACCGGCAGGATCTCGATCGGGTAGGAGGGGTCGGCGCTGGCGATGGCCAGGCGGCGCACCCGGGTGGCGTCCTGCTCCTCGTCGTCGGCCGCGCCGCTGACCAGGTGCTCCAGCACGAAGACCCCGCTCAGGTCGGCCACCCGGGGCACCATCGCCTCGGCGAGCTCCCGGGCGGTGCGGCGCAGGTCCAGCGTGGTGCCGATCGAGGCGGTCGCGTCCACCAGCAGGGTCAGCCGCTCCTGCGCCATGGCGGCGCGCGACTCGGCGAGGTAGCGCCCGGTGACGTCGACCACGGTCGAGCTGACCCCGAGCACCTCCCCGGGCGGGCCCTCCAGCCGGAAGTACGAGCCGGACCAGGCGTGTTCGTGCCCGGGATCGCCCGGCGTGCTGCCGTGCGAGCGGGCGTCCAGCACCGGCTCGCCGGTGGCCAGCACGTGGCGCATCACCCCCTCGATCTCGTCGGCGTTGAGCCCGGGCAGCAGCTCGGTGATCCGCCGGCCCAGGTGGTCGGCCACCGGCAGGCCGTTGGCCGCGGCCAGCGCCTGGTTGAGCCGCACGAAGCGCAACTGGTCGTCGTAGACCGCCATGCCCACCGGGGACTGGGTGAAGAAGCCGTTCAGGATGGCGAGATCGGACTGGATCCGGCGCAGCGAGGTGACGTCCGCGGCCAGGGCCAGCACCAGCGGCTGGCCGTCGGGGGCGGTCAGCAGGTGGGTGCGGAACTCCAGGGTGATCAGATGGCCGTCGCGGTGGCGCACCGGGGAGACCCCGGACCAGTCGTGCCCGGCGAGGATGCGGGCGAAGAGCGCGAGCACCCGGGGGCGCAGGTCCTCGGGTACCAGCAACTGGGCGGCGGGGGTGCCGACCGCCTCATCGGCGGAGTAGCCGAGCAGCTCCTCGGCGTCGTGGCTCCAGTGCAGGATCCGGCCGTCCTGCTGCACCAGGGCGGTGGCGATCGGGAGCATCAGCAGGCCCTGGCCCTCGGGGCGGGCGGAGGCAGCACCCCCGGGGCCGGTGTGCCGGCCCTGCCCACTGCCGTGCCCGACTTCGCCCATGGTCGCCCATCCGCTCCGCGGCGCTGCCCGCCTGGCCATTTTCGCACCCCCGGCCGCGCCCAGCCCGGCCTCGGTTGTGCCCGGCCCGGCCTCGGGCACGGCCGGGCGGGCCCGGCGGGCGGGGTGAGGGCGCGCCCGGCGGGCGGGGGATGCGGGCGGGTCATACTGAGGCCATGTCCGCGCCTGAGAACCTCTTCGAAATCGGCACCGACGGCCCGTCCACCATCGTGGCGGCAGTGGACGGCTCGGTGACCTCGTTGCGTGCCTGCGCCTATGCGGCCGGGCTGGCCCGGCGCCAGCGCGCCCAGCTGCTGGCGATCTACGTCCCGGTGGTCGGCATGCTCGCCGGGACCAGCGCGGAGGCCGCGCTGGCGCTGCGGCAGGGCGCCGAGGAGACCGCGAAGCTGCTGCAGGAGCTGGCCGACCAGGCGGCCCGGGAGCGCGGGGTGGCGATCCGGTTCTGCACCCGCAACGGGGACCCGTACACCGAGATCACCCGGTTCGCGGACGAGGTGCGGGCGGACGCGCTGGTGGTGGGGGCCTCCGAGCACCTCGGGCACCGGCTGATCGGGTCGCTGGCGGTGCGGCTGGTGCGGGCCGGACGCTGGCCGGTCACGGTGGTTCCGTAGCCCCGGGGTGCGGCGCGGCCTCGGAATAGGCCTGTCGGGTGCTTGGTTGTAAAGTGCATCAAGATGAGTTGTAAAAAGCAACGGCTCATTCGGACTCTCAGTTGCGTTTACCACCTAGCTTGCTCGCCAGAAGGGTCGCTCACCGCCATGACCAGCACACCGGACCTGCGGCACACGCTCCGGCACCTCGCCATCCACCTGCTCACCCCGCTGCTGATGTGCCTGGGCATGGCGCTCGCCTACCAGGGCGCCTTCCACCAGCCCACCCCGCACCACCTCAAGGTCGCGGTGGTCGGCCGGACGCCGCAGGCGAACGCGCTGGCCCAGGGCATCCAGGTCAAGGCGGGCCCGGCGCTGGACGTCAGCACCGTGCCCGGCCGGGCCGCGGCCGAGCAGCAGCTGCGCGACCGGGACCTGGTCGGCGCCTTCCTGCCGGACCCGAAGAGCCCCGAGCTGCTCGTCGCCACCGCCGGCTCGGACACCTCCGCCACCGCGGCCGAGCAGGTGTTCCGGCAGGTCGCGGCTGCCCAGGGGAGCGCGCTCCAGGTCACCGATCTGGTGCCCACCGCGCCGGGCGACCCGACCGGGCAAGGTGTCTTCTTCCTGCTGGTGGCGCTGAGCATCGGCTCCTACGGCAGCGTGGCGGTGATCGGGGCGGCCGGGGCCGCGCTGAGCGTCCGGCTGCGGGCGGCGGTGGGTGTGGTCACCGCGCTGGTGGTCAGCGTGATCGGGATCGTCACCGCCGGTCCGGTCTTCCACGTGGTGGACCACGACTACGCAGCCGTCTGGGCGCTGGCCTGGCTCTACGCGTCGGGCATCGTGCTGCTCGGGATCGGCCTGCACACCTTCCTGCGGCGCTGGACCACGTTGACCCTGATGGTGCTCTTCGTGATGCTCAACTTCACCAGCTCCGGCGGCATCTTCCGCCCCGACCTGCAGCCCGGGATGTTCGGCGTGCTGCACCACTTCTGGAACGGCGCCGGCTTCGTGGAGGGGGTGCGCAGCGTCCTCTACTTCGACGGTGGCGCTGGTCTGGGCGGCCGGGTGCTCTCGCTGGTGCTCTGGCTGGCGGCCGGATTGCTCGCGCTGGCCGGCGCGGCCCGCTTCGAGCGGCGGCACCCGGCGGCGGTGCCGGCCTCCGCGGGGCCGGCCTCCGCGGCGGCGGTCGCCTCGGCCGCGGTCGCGGAGGAGATCGAGGAAGAGGAGGAGGCGGCGGTCGGCGTCTGAGCGTGCTGCGCCCGAGCGGTCGGCGCCCGAGCGGGCTGCATCCGCACACGCCGCGTCCGTACCCGGCGGCCGGACGCCGGGTGCGGACGTTCCGCTGTCGCGTGACTACTGTGCGGTGGGCAGCGGGAGCAGGTGCCGTCCGGTCAGGTGTCCGAGCCAGTGCCGGTGGCACTCGGGGCAGGCGGGCGCGCCGTCGGTCGAGTAGGGGGAGGCAGTCGGGATGCCGGAGCGGGAGAAGTTCTCCCAGTCGGCCCCGCTCTCGTCGCGGTAGTGCTGGACGTCGTAGTCGGCGGTCCACCGGTGCCAGCAGTGTCCGCAGGTGAACTCGACATGCTCCACAGCAAGTTCGGTAATCATGGCGACACTCCTAGGGCCGGGGCGGGCGCCGGTCGGAGCAATCGGCGCAACTGACCCCATACCGGTCAATCCAACTCCCTTCGATGGCCGCTGGCAAGGGTGGCGGGCGATCGGCCCGGGCCGCCCCCGACCTGGGTGGATGACCGATCAACTTCTCCGTGCCGAGGCCGGGCCGGCAGACGGCGCCCTGGATCGGATGCGAAGCGGTGCGCTGACAGCGGGTCACGGCGTGAACTAGGATGAACGCCACTGATGTCGGGTCCGCGCGTGCCGGGCGGACCGGGAGGTGTGGGATGACGGAAGCCGAGGGTGCGGCACCGGGTGCCGTGATCGGGACTACGACGTTGGCCGACAAGATCGACGGCCTCTTCCGCGTCGTCCGCCGGTCCAACCGCGAGCAGTACAGCCACGAGGAGGTCGCCAAGGCCTGTCGGGAGGCGACCGGCGAGAGCTTCTCGGCCACCTATCTCTGGCAGTTGCGCACCGGGCGCCGGGACAACCCGACCAAGCGCCACCTGGAGGCGCTGGCCCAGTTCTTCCAGGTCCCGGTGGCCTACTTCTTCGACGACGACCAGGGCGCGGCGATCGCCCAGGAGCTCGAACTGCTCGGAGCGCTGCGCGACGCCGGGGTCCGCAGCATGGCGCTGCGGGCGGTCAACCTCTCGCCGGAGGGCGTGGGCACGATCAACGACCTGATCGACGTGATCGCCCGGCGCGAGGGCAACGGGAGAGGTTGAGACGGTCCCCGTCGGCCGACCGCGCCGGGGGGACCGGACCTGCACGGGCCTGCGCGGGTCCGGCGGCTCCAAGAGAGGATGCGCGGTGCGGATCGGGTGGCGGGTGCGGCGTGGCAGGACCTGGCAGCGATGTCAGCAGACGGTCGACGCACTGGAGTTACCCACCCCCTTCGACGCCGTCCGGTTCATCGCCGGGCTGGCCGAGCAGCGCGGGCGGCCGATCGAGCTGATCCCGGTCAGCGGGCGGCCGAACCTGCCCTGCGGCCTGCTGGTCACCACCGACGAGGCCGACTGCATCCTCTATGCCGCCGACACCACGCCACTGCACCAGCAGCACATCCTGCTGCACGAGGCCGCGCACCTGATCTGCCGTCACCACGAGAGCGCGCCCGCCACCCAGACCCTGCTGCCGCACCTGACCGGCAGCCTGGTGCAGCGGGTGCTGGGGCGCACGGTCTACTCCGAACCGCAGGAGCGGGAGGCGGAGTTGGTGGCCTCGCTGATCCTGCACCGGGCGGTGCTGGACGCCGGCGGCACGCCCGGCTCCTGGTCGGACTCCGTCTTCGGCGCGGGCGGTCCGGGTCCGGTGCCCGGCCGGCAGCCCGGACCGGGGGCGGGACGTGGTTGAGCTGGGGGTGGCCGACCTGGCCGCGTACAGCGCCGCCGCGCTGCTGCTCGGCTTCGCCGGCCAGCGGCTGGCCGCCGTCCGCGCCAACCGCGGCGACCTGGTGCAGCGCTACGCCTGCGGCTTCGCGTTCTGCATGGGCGTGGCGCTGGTGACCCGGGCGCCCGGCCTGGTCGCCGCCACCGGCCCCACCGGGATCGCCTCCGGGCTGCTCCTGCTGGTCGGCGACGTGATGAAGATCGGCGCGGTGAGCCTGCTGGTGCTGGTCGCACTGCTGCTCCAGGCCCGCGGCAGCGACCCGCTGGTGGTGCGGGCCCGGCTGCGCCGCTGGTCGGTGCCGGCGACGGTGGTGCCGCTCTGCCTCGTGCTGCTCTTCTGCGGCGCCCATGCCACCCACCAGGGCGGCGAGTTGATGGTGCGCGGCGACGGCCGCTGGTTCCTCGTCGGCTACAACCTGCTGTTCGCGGGCTACTCGGTGAGCTGTCTGGTCGTGCTCGTCGGCGTGCTGACCCACCAGACCCGGCTGGCGGCCGGCAACCTGCTGCGCACCGGCCTGCGGCTGATGACGCTGGCGGCGCTGGTCGGCGCGCTGTGGAGCGCGTGGGCGCTGGACGACGCGGTGCGGCTGATCGCCCACAGCAGCCAGAGCGACAGCGAGGACACCCTCTCCAACATCCTCGGCGCGCTCTGCACGGGACTGACCGTCAGCGGCGCCACCGCCACCGTCTGGGGCGGCACCCGCTGGGGGGCGAGGATCACCGCCCCCGCCCGCTGGCTGCGCGCGCGCCGCCGCTACACCGCGCTGGAGCCGCTCTGGTCGGCGCTGCACTCGGCGGTGCCCGGCATCGCGCTGGGCGAGGGGGCCGGCGCCGGGCGGCGACCGGCGCTGCGGGACGCGGAGTTCGCGCTCTACCGGCGGATCATCGAGATCCGCGACGGGCAGCTGGCGCTGCGGCCCTACGTCCACGCCGAGGTGGCGGACTGGGTGACCCAGGCGGTCGGCGGCCCGCCGTGCGGTGCGCGCTACGGCGGCCCGCCGCACGGCGCGCTGGTGGAGGCGGCCACCCTGGCGGCGGCGCTGGAGGCCGGCCGGGCCGGCCGCCGGGCCTGTGACACCACGGCGGCCGTCGCGTGCGTGACCCAGCCAGTGCCAGGTCCGGGCACGGTGGACGCCGAGGCGGACTGGCTGATCCAGGTGACCGAGGCCTTCGGGGGCGCCGCCGCGGTGGCCGAGGTCCGCCGACGGGCGGTGGCGGAGCTGGCCGGCCGCGACTGAGCGGACGGCCAGGGCCCGGGGCTCTCGGGGCTCGGGGCTCCGGGCTCGGGTCAGGGCCTGGGAGTTGCGGTGGCCGCGCGGTAGTCCGCGGCGGTCAGCGCCAGCACCTTGACCGGCCTGCCGTGGCTCGGCACGGTGGTGCGGCGGTCGAGGGTCAGGCCGAGCTTGGTCATCACCCGGGCCGAGGCGTGGTTGTCCACGTGGCAGATGCTCACGATCCGCTCCAGCCCCAGCTCCCCGAAGGCATGGGCGAGCACGACCCGAGCGGCCTCGGTCGCGTAGCCGTGGCCCCAGGCGCGCGGGGCCAGCCGCCAGCCGATCTCCACGGCGGGCATGATCTCCGGCAGGAACACGGGGGCGGCCAGCCCGACCCAGCCCAGGAACTCCCCGCTCTCCCGCAGCTCCACCGGGTGGAGCCCGAATCCCCGCTCGTCCCAGAATCGCTGGAAGCGCAGCAGCTGCTGCTCGCTCTGCTCCCGGGTGAGGACCGAGCCGTCGGCGATGTAGCGCATCACCCCCGGATCGGCGTTGAGTTCGGCGAGTGGGGCCAGGTCGGTGGGCTGCCAGGAGCGCAACCGCAGGCGCGGGGTGAGGAGTTCGGTCATGACGCGGAGTCCGGGCTCAGGCTCCGGGCCCAGCCGGCCGGTCCGGCCAGGACCGTCTCGCCGTCGGCCACGCGCACGGTGTGTTCCATGGCAGCGATCCTGGCGGGACCCCGGGTGGTTGCCAACCGGTTTTCGGCTCCGCCCGCCGGTCGGCTCAGGGATCGGCTCACGGATGGACTCAGAGGTGCGCTCACAGGTCGGCTCACGGATGGACTCAGAGGTGCGCTCACAGGTCGGCTCACGGATGGGCTCACGGGTGGGAGAGGCTCAGTTCCGGCCCGATGTTCCGGCCGCCCGGCGCCAGGGCGGCCGGGGCGGTGGTGGCGGCGGGGTCGGCGCAGAAGGTCTGGCCGAGCAGGGCGCCGATGGCCTGGGTCATCCCGGCGGCCTTGGCCGGGTCGTTCGGGGTCACCGAGAGCGCGATCTGGCGGGTGCCGCTGCGGTCGCCGACCACGTAGGTGAGGTAGCCGTAGATCGACCCGGTGTGGCCCCAGACCTCGCCGCAGGGCAGCGTGCCGCGCATCAGGCCCAGACCGTAGTCGAGGCTCTGGCCGGTCGTGATGACGGTGGTCATCTCGGCGAGCTGGGCCGGGGCGAGCAGGCGGCCGCCGAGCAGGGCGGCGTTGAACCGGGTCAGGTCGTCGGTGGTGGAGATGATCTCGCCGGCGGACCCTGCCACCGAGGGGTTGAGCTCGGTGATGTCGGCGGGGCCGGGGGTCAGCGGGAGGTAGCCGTGGGCGTGCGGGCCGGGGATCGAGGCGGTGGTGCCAGGCAGGTAGGTGTGGTGCAGGCCGAGTGGGCGCAGGATCCGCTGCTGGACCTCGGTGCGCCAGGAGTGGCCGGTGACCTTGCCGATCAGCTCGCCGATCAGCTGGTAGTCGGTGTTGGAGTAGTGCCAGCCCTGGCCGGGGGCGAAGTAGGGCGGGTGGCTCGTGGCGACGGCGATCAGCTGCTGCGGGGTGTAGGTCTGCCAGCGGCCGGGGCCGGCCAGTTGCTCCTGCTCGGCCTCGGTGTCCTCGGCGAACCGGGGGTCCTCCGTGTAGTCGAAGATCCCGGCGGTGTGGTTGAGCACCTCGCGCACGGTGATCGCGGCGCCGTCCGGGACCGTACCGGGCAGGTAGCGCTCGATCGGGTCGTCCAGGCCCACCCCGCCCTCGGCGGAGAGCTGGAGCACCACGGTGGCCAGGAAGGTCTTGGTCACGCTGCCGACCCGGAACCGCCCGTCCAGGGGTGCGGGCGCGCTGCTGCCGAGCCGGGCGACCCCGGCCGTGCCGCGCCAGGCGACCCGGCCGTCCTCCCGGATCTCGGCGATCGCGCTGGTCGCGCCGCCCTGGGCGAGGATCGCGTTCAGCTCCTGCTGGAGCGCGGCGCTGTCGGGACGGCTGTCAGGGCGGCCTGGGGCCGGTGCGAGGGAGAGCGTGGCGGCCGGTGGCGCGGTGGCGTCGGCCGCCGGGGCGAACGCGAAGACGGTGGCGGCCGCGAGCAGCCCGGCGGCCAGGGGCAGGCAACGGCGGCGGCGTTTCGTGGTCGGCGGGCGGTACGGCATGCTGCTCCCCCTCGGTGGGCACCCCTCGATGGGCACCGGAGCCCCCCGGCGCCCACCCAGCATCACAGCCCCGCCGTCCCGGCCGCATCGATCCCCGGATGGAGAAGAACGGATGTATCTCCTCCCTGGGACGGAAGTTGACGGTAGGACAGTAGCCCTACTCGGGCAGTCGCGGCGGCTTCGGCAGCCGCGGTGGCCCGGGCAGGTTCGGTGGCCCGGGCAGGTTCGGTGGCTCCGGCAGGTCGGGGGGCTCGGGCAGGTCCGGTGGCTCGGGCAAGGCGGGGGGTTCGGGAAGGGTGGGGGGTTCGGGCAGGGAGGGCGGATCCGGCAGGTCACCGAGCTCCGGCAGGTCGGGGGGCTCCGGCAGGTCCGGCGGCTCCGGCAGGTCGGGGGGTTCGGGTAGGGAGGGCGGTTCGGGCAGGATCGGCATGGCAGCTCCTCGGGGACGTCCGGAGCGGACGTACCGTCAGATCATCCGCAGCCGGGCCGGGAACGGGCAAGGGGGACGGGACGCGGGTTCCCCGGCCGGAACCGTTGCCGGCCGGGGCGAGGCCGGCCGGGGCGGGGCCGGCGGAGTCGTGGCCGGTCGTGGCCGGCGGCGGGCGCGGTGGGCGCTTGCCGGGGGTGGGGCGACGGGTTCAGGCTGGTAGGGAGCAGGAGGCGCGTCATGCGAAATCACTGGGATGTCGAGCTGAGCTTCGAGGAAGACGGCGTGAACACGAGGTGTGACGCCAGGCTGGTCGGGAGCCGGGCCCCGGGGCTGGCCGGCCACGGTGAGGCGGTCCGCAGTTCGGTGGACCGGCCGCTGGCCAGGATCGGTGAGGAGGTGGCCGCCTGGCGGGCGCTGGACGACCTGGCACACAAGCTGCGGTCCCAGGCGGCCGGCGAGATCGACGACGAGGGCCGACGGCCCGCCTACCTGGTGTACTGACCGGCAGGTCCGGCAGCGCGGGCGCCCCCGGCCGGGCGCCGGTGTCGCGCCGCGGTGATCGGGTAGCGTGCACGCGGGGAGCGCCCCCACGCGGGTTGGTTCCCCATGCCCGCACCCGAGCACCGGAGTTGACCCGAGATGAAGGCGATCGTCTACACCACCGGCGGCGGACCCGAGGTCCTCACCCTCGTCGAGCGGCCGCTGCCGGAGCCCGGCCCGGGGCAGGTCCGGGTCAGGGTGCACGTCTCCGGGGTCAACCCGACCGACTGGAAGAGCCGCACCGCGGGCCTGGCCCCCGGGATCACCGCGCAGGTGCCCAACCAGGACGGCGCGGGGGTGATCGACGCGGTCGGGGCCGGGGTGGCGCCGGGCCGGGTCGGCGAGCGGGTGTGGATCTGGGAGGCGGCCCGGCTGCGCGCCGACGGTACCGCACAGGAGTACACCGTGGTCCCGCGGCAGCAGGCCGTGGCGCTGCCGGCGGCGGCCTCCTTCGACCTGGGCGCCGCGCTCGGCATCCCGGCGATGACCGCGCACCGGGCGCTGACGGTGGCCGACCGGGGCCCCGAGCGGCTGTCGCCCGGCGCTCTGGCGGGCCGCACCGTGCTGGTGGCGGGCGGGGCTGGGGCGGTGGGCAATGCGGCGATCCAGCTGGCCCGCTGGGCCGGGGCCACCGTGCTGACCACCGTGAGCAGCCCGGCCAAGGCCGCGCTGGCCCGCGCGGCGGGCGCGCACCAGGTGATCGACTACCGGGCCGAGGACGCCGCAACCGCGATCCGCGCGCTGGCGCCCGGCGGGGTGGACGTCATCGTGGAGGTCTCGGCCGAGCAGAACGCCGTGCTCGACCACGCGGTGGCCGCACCGAACGCCGTGATCGCCTGCTACGCGGCGAACCCGGGCGACGAGGTGCGGATCCCGATCCGCGGGATCATGGACACCAACCTGCGCTGGCAGGGCGTGCTGGTCTACACGATGCCGGTGGAGGCCAAGGAGCACGCCGTGGCGGCGGTCTCGGCCGCGCTGGCCGACGGCGCGCTGCGGGTCGGCGAGGCGGCCGGACTGCCGCTGCACCGCTTCCCGCTGGAGAAGACCGCCGACGCGCACGCGGCGGTGGAGAGCGCGGCGGTGGGGAAGGTCCTGGTGGCCGTCCTCCCGGAGGACTGACGCGGCGCAGGGTTCCGGCATTCTGACGCGGCGCCAGGGCCTCCGGTTGATCTGACGGCACGTCAGGCCGACTGGAGCGCCCCCGTGGTGAGCAGTCGCAGCGCCTCGGCCGAGGCCGAACCGGGCTCGGCGTGGTAGGTGCAGAGCGTCTGGTCGGGGTCGCTCGGCAGCCGGAACGCCTCGTGGTTCAGGGTCAGCGGGCCGACCACCGGGTGCCGCATGTCCTTGGCGCAGTGCCCCTTCTCGGACACGTTGTGGGTGTCCCACAGCCGCCGGAAGTCCTCGCTCGTCGCGCAGAGTTCCTCGTAGAGCGCGCCGAGGCGCGGGTCGTTCGGGTAGCGCCCGGCGCTCAGCCGCAGCGCGGCGACGATGTCGGCGGCCTTGCCCGGCCAGTCGACGAAGACCTCCCGCAGCGCCGGGTTGCGGAAGGTCTGCCAGGCCAGGTTGCGCTGCTCGGCCGGCATCGCGCCGAAGTCGCCGATCAGCGCGGTCGCCGCCCGGTTCCAGCCGAGCACGTCCAGCCAGCGGCCGACCACGTAGGCCGGCACGGTCTCCATCGCGTCCATCAGGTGCTGCAGTTCGGGCCGCAGCACCTGTGGCTTGGTGGCGGTGTAGCCGCGCCGGCGCACCGGGCGGACCAGCCGGGCCAGGTGCTCGCGTTCGGCCTCGCCCAGCCGCAGCGCGCCCGAGATGGCGTCCAGCACGGCGGTCGAGACGTTCTCGCCGTGGCCCTGTTCGAGGCGGGTGTAGTAGGCCACGCTCACCCCGGCCAGCTGGGCCAGCTCCTCGCGGCGCAGCCCGGGCACCCGGCGGCGGCCGCCGTAGTGGGCGAGTCCGACGTCCTCGGGGCGAAGCCGGGCCCGGCGGGAACGGAGGAACTCACTCAGTTCGGTGCGCTGGTCCATGACGTCAAGTATGAGGGTGATACTGCCAGTGGTACGAACAGAGGTCGTAGGTAGACCGCGGCCTGGTTCGGGGTGCCACCGGTTGGCAGACTTGCGGTCATGACCCACACCACTGTCGCCGCTTATGCCTCCCCCGCCCCGAAGGCCCCGCTCGCCAAGACCACCATCCCGCGCCGCGCGCTGGGCGAGCACGACGTCCTGATCGAGATCAAGTTCGCCGGCATCTGCCACTCCGACATCCACCAGGTCAACGCCGACTGGGGCGTGGGCACCTACCCGATGGTGCCGGGTCACGAGATCGCCGGTGTGGTCACCGAGGTCGGCTCGGCGGTCGGCAAGTACGCGCTGGGCGACCGGGTGGGCGTCGGCTGCTTCATCGACTCCTGCCGCGAGTGCGAGAACTGCAAGGCCGGTGAGGAGCAGTACTGCACCGGTGCCGGCGGGCAGTTCAGCACCTACAACAGCCGTGGCCGCGACGGCGAGCCCACCTACGGCGGCTACTCGACGCACATCGTGGTGGACGAGAACTACGTGCTGCGGATCCCCGAGGGCATCGAGCTGGACGCGGCGGCCCCGCTGCTGTGCGCCGGCATCACCCTCTACTCGCCGCTCGCGCACTGGAACGCCGGTCCGGGCACCAAGCTCGCCGTCATCGGCCTGGGCGGCCTCGGGCACATGGGTGTCAAGATCGCCCACGCGCTCGGCGCCGAGGTCACCGTGCTCAGCCAGACCCTGAGCAAGCGCGAGGACGGCCTGCGACTGGGCGCGGACCACTACTACGCGACCAGCGACCCGGCCACCTTCGAGCAGCTGGCGGGCAGCTTCGACCTGATCCTCAACACCGTCTCCGCCAACCTCGACCTCAACGCCTACCTGAGCCTGCTGCGCACCGGCGGCACCCTGGTGCAGATCGGCGGCCCCGAGCACCCGATGGAGGTGGCGCCGTTCGCGCTGATCCCCGGGCGCAAGTCGCTCTCCGGCTCGATGATCGGCGGCATCCGCGAGACCCAGGAGATGCTGGACTTCTGCGCGCAGCACGGCATCGGCTCGGAGATCGAGGTGATCGCGGCGACGCAGATCAACGAGGCCTACGAGCGGGTGCAGAAGAGCGACGTGCGCTACCGCTTCGTGATCGACGCGGCCACCATCTGACGGCTGGTCCGCCTGTGACCACATGACGGTACCCCTGCCCGTCCGGGCAGGGGTACCGTCATGTGCGGCGGTGTGCAGCCACCGCCGGGCCGGGCGGATCCGCCCGGGCAGGTTCGGCCGCGCAGGTTGGGCCGGGCAGGTTGGGCCGGGCGGGTTTGGGGCAGGTGCCCGGCAGGCTGCTGCTCAGCCTGCGGGGTCGGTCAGCCAGCCGTTGTCGTCCGCCCAGGGACGCGGGGTGGGACGGGACAGCCTGAGGGCGGCGCTCGACGAGGGGACGAGGGTCACCGGGATACTCCTTGAGAGTGGTACGCGGACAGGCCGGGTGAGCCGGTCGGTATCAGTACAGGACGGGCTTCGGCGGGTACTGATCGCCCCAGCTGGTGTCGGGGAGGGCGACGGTCGAGCTGTGGCTGGTCGACGCCTTGGCCGGCAGGCCGAGGTGGGCGGCGGCGCCGACGGGGATCAGAACGGCGGCGGCGAGCAGCACCAGGGTGCCGCAGCGGCGGAGGATCGAGGCCACGGGCCAGCTCCTGTGAGTCGGGTCGTCAGGGTCGCGTCGGTGGCACAGCTGGCCGGCCGAGCGTTGGATTCCGAGTGAGGGGAGCATTGTCCCGGTCCCGGGAGGCCAGTCCACCCTGCCGGGGGGGCGCTTTTCCAGCTGGGCAGGATGGCAATAGCGTGCATGGCAGAGAGTTTCGGGGGTCGCAAACAGGGGTGAATCGTGCAAAACGGTACAGAGTTCGAGCAGTTGCCGGAGCTCGACATGACGGCCCTCGCGCTGTTCGACCACGTACTGGCCCACGGTGGCCTCGACCTGGGCCCCCTCGGGAGTCCGGGCCGGGACACCGAGGACGGGACGACGGCGTGGCCGGCCGGTCTGACCTCCGAGCAGGTCCGCCATGCCCAGCACACGCTGGTCGCGCTGCGCCTGCTCCGCCCGGCGCCGGGCCGTCCCGACCTGCTCATCCCCACCAGCCCCGAGGCCGCCGCCGCCGAGGCGCTCGGCCCGTTGGAGGCGCGGATCGCCGAGGCCAGCTCGCATGCGCAGGCCATCCGTGACGAACTGCACGCGCTGATGCCGCGTTACCGCTCCTCGCTGCGCGAGCGCGGCCGCCAGGTCGGCACCGACCGGCTGCCGGACCTGCGCACCGTCTCCGCGATGCTCACCGAGGAGTCCGCCCGCTGCCGCGAGGAGGTGTTCACCATCCAGCCCGGCGGCGGCCGGCAGCCCGGCCGACTGGCGGAGGCCGTCAGCCGCGACCTCGCGATGCTCGGGCGCGGGGTGCGGATGCGGACCCTCTACCAGCACTCGGCCCGCGCCAACCTCGCCACCCAGAGCTACGTGGAGACCCTGACCGCCTCCGGTGCCCAGTACCGCACCGCGCCCGAGCTGCCCGACCGGGCGGTGGTCTTCGACCGTTCGGTGGCCTTCCTGCCGGCCCGCGCCGAGGGCGGCTCGGGCGAGGGGGCGGTGCTGGTCCGCGACCCGGACATCGTCGGCTACCTGTGCCGGGTCTTCGACCAGCTCTGGGCCACCGCCACGCCGTTCCACGGCACCAGCGAGGCCGCCTACCGCGAGGTCGGCGACAGCCTGCGCCGCGCGCTGGTGGGGATGCTCGCCGAGGGGCTCAAGGACGAGGTGATCGCGCGCCGGCTCGGCATGTCGCTGCGCACCTGTCGGCGGCACATCGCCGACGTGCTGCTCACCCTGGGCGCGGAGAGCCGGTTCCAGGGCGGCGTACTGGCCGAGCGCAGCGGGCTGACCGAGCCGGAGCGCGCGGGCGAGGGTCAGTAGGCGCGGGGCTGGTCAGGCGGGCGGGAGCCGGTAGGCGCGAGGCTGATCGGGCGGGCGAGAGCCGGTAGCGCGGGGCTGATCAGGCAGTGCGCACGGCCACCGCGAAGATCCGGCGGAACGGGAAGACCGTGCCGTGCGGACCGGCCGGGTAGGCCTCGCGCAGCAGGGCGGCGTACTCGGCCAGGAAGGCGGCGCGCTCGGCCGGGTCGGTGAGCCGGGCGAGGACCGGGCGCAGCGCGGTGCCCTTGGTCCATTCGAGGACCGGGTCGGGCCCGGTCAGCAGCGTGCTGTAGGTGGTCTCCCAGACGTCGGGTGCGCAGCCGGCGGCGAGCAGCGCCTCCAGGTAGGTGCCGGGCTCGTGCACCCCGGCGCGGGTGGCCTCGGTGCCGAGCCGCTCGCGCCAGCGCGGGCTGCGGCGCAGCTCGCCCAGCAGGACGTGGCTGGGGGCGTC
Source organism: Kitasatospora sp. NPDC008050 (assembly GCF_042957465.1). Classification (NCBI taxonomy): domain Bacteria; kingdom Bacillati; phylum Actinomycetota; class Actinomycetes; order Kitasatosporales; family Streptomycetaceae; genus Kitasatospora; species Kitasatospora sp. NPDC008050. Next base: position 47,830 of record NZ_JBIBIJ010000023.1, on the reverse strand, counting down.
GAAGTTGCCCGGGACCTGGAAGGCGAGCACGCCACCCGGCTTGAGCGCGGCGGCCCAGCGGGGCAGCAGGTCGAGGTGGCCGTCGACCCACTGCAGCGTGGCGTTGGAGACGATCAGGTCGGGCGCCGCCGGTGCGGGGTCGTAGGTCCCGGCGTCGGCGAGCAGGTAGTCGGCGGTCGGCTCGCCCTGCGCGGTGCGGGCGGTGGCGAGCATCTCGGCGGAGTTGTCGATGCCGGTGATCTTCGCGTCCGGCCACCGGTGGCGGATGCCCGCGGTCGAGTTGCCCGGTCCGCAGCCGATGTCGAGCGCGACCGGCCCGGCGGGCAGGTCCGGCACCCGGGCGAGCAGTTCGCGCAGCGGGCGGGTGCGCTCGTCGGCGAACCGGAGGTACTGCTGGGGGTCCCAGGCGGGGGCGGCGGCGGAGGCGGCGGAGGTGGTGGCGGAGGAGGAGTCGGCCGAGGAGTCGGCCGAGGAGTCGGCGGGCGTGGCGGTGCTGGACATGGCGGGCTCCTGGGTATCTCGATATCAAGATATCTACAAGGGAGAGCTTGCTCCCTGATTTATCTTGATGTCAAGAGACCTAGGGCCGGTCGGCGTGTCACGGCAGCGTCAGGATGCGCGGGCCGTCGTCGGTGATGGCGACCGTGTGCTCGGCGTGGGCGGCACGGGTGCCGTCGGCGGTGACCAGGGTCCAGCCGTCCGGCGCGGTGTCGTAGTCGCCGTGGCCCCCGGCGAGGAACATCGGCTCGATCGCCAGCACCATGCCGTGCCGCAGTCGCATTCCGCGCCCGGGGCGGCCGTCGTTGGGCAGGTGCGGGTCCTCGTGCATGCTGCGGCCGATGCCGTGGCCGCCGAAATCCGCCGGGATGCCGTAGCCGGCGGCCCGGCCGACGCTGCCGATCGCGTGCGAGATGTCGCCGATCCGGGCGCCGACCACCGCGGCGGCGATGCCCGCGGCCAGTGCGCGCTCGGTGGTCTCGATCAGGGCCAGGTCGGCCGGGCGCGGGGTGCCGACGATGAAACTGGTGGCCGCGTCGCCCGCCCAGCCGCCGAGCAGGGCGCCGCAGTCGATGCTGACCAGGTCGCCGTCCCGCAGCCGGTAGTCGGTCGGGATGCCGTGCACGATCGCGTCGTTGACGGAGGCGCAGATCACCGCCGGAAACGGGGTGTCGGCGAAGCTCGGGCGGTAGTTCAGGAACGGCGAGTCGGCGCCCGCCTCGCGCAGGACGCCGCGCGCCACCTCGTCCAGCTCCTTGAGCGAGACCCGGACGTCCGCGGCTCGGCGCACGGCTGCCAGTGCGTCGCCCACGACTCGGCCGGCGATGCGCATCGCGTCCAGTGACGCGTCCGACTTGATCTCCACCATCTCCGGTTGCCTCCATCGGGCCAGGTCGGGCCGGGTGCGAGCATGTTGCGGCACCGGCCCTGCCAATTCTTATACCGGTATTTGTATCACGGCATTAGAATAACGGCCATGGTGCGCACTCCTCTCACTCCGCAGGAACGTGAACGCGGCGAACGGCTCGGCGCTCTGCTACGGCAGGCCCGGGGCGACCGCAGCATGGTCGAGGTCGCGGCGCAGGCCGGGCTGTCGTCCGAGACGCTGCGCAAGATCGAGACCGGCCGGGCGCCGACCCCGGCGTTCTTCACGGTGGTCGCGCTGGCCGCGGCGGTGGGCCTGCGGCTGGACGAGGTCGCCGCGCACTGCGTCATCGCGGAGCCGGAGGTGCAGGCACTGCTCTCCGCGTGAGTGCTGGGCGCTGAGCGCTGGGCCCTGAGCTCTGAGCCCTCCTGAGTCCTGGGCCCTGCGGTTCAGGCGCCTGCGGCGAGTTCGGCCCGCAGGCCGCCGATGATCAGCGCGAGGCTGCCGTCCCGCTGCTCGACTCGATGTTCCGTCCGCGGTACGAGCCGCTCTCGCCGGACGGGCCCGAGCACCTCCCGGTCGTCTTCGAGAAGTGGCTGCACAGGTGGCGCGAGGAGCCGGACTTCGGCTTCGAGCGGCTGGCCGGGCTGTCGATGCCCGTGCTGGTGATGCGGGGCGGCGACGACGACGGCGTATGGGTGGAGCACAGCGCGGCGGTCGCCACCGCACTGCCGGACGCCCAGCTCGCGATGGTCCCCGGCACCTCGCATGTGCCGCCGCTGGAGAAGCCGGCGCTGGTCAACCGGCTGCTGCTGGACTTCCTGGCCGAGGCGCAGGTGTCGAAGTTCATGCCCCTGGGCGCGCTGAAGGCCTGACGGCCGGGGCCGTCAGGCCGTGCGGGAGGTGCGGGGGTGCGGGAGGTGGCTCAGTGGGGCAGTGCCCAGTTCTGGTTGGCGGCGCCGTTGCAGTCCCAGATGCCGAGCTGGTTGCCGTTGTTGGTGCCGAAGCCCAGGTCGTCCAGGCAGCGGCCGGACTGCGGGTTGAGCAGCGAGCCGTTGGGCTGCGGCTTCCACTGCTGGGAACCGGTGCCGTTGCAGTCGTAGAGCTGGATCATGGTGTGGTTCGCGGTGCCGCCGCCCGTCACGTCCATGCACTTGCCGAGGACGCGCAGCGTCCCGTCCACCCCGACCGTCCAGTGCTGGGCGTTGGTGCCGTTGCAGTCGTAGATCTGGATCGGGTTGCCGTTGTTGGTCTTCGCGCCCGCGTCGTCGATGCACTTGCCCACGTAGCCGGTGATCTGGCCCTGCGGCCCGGCCACCGGCGGGGGCGGCGGGGTCACGACTCCGGTGAAGATCACCTGCGGGAACGAGATCGTCTTGTCGATGCCGCAGAACGCGATGCTCTGGCCGGTGCCGACGATGTTGGCGCCCTGGGCGATGATCACGTACGGGCCCGTGCCGTTGACGTACCAGGTGCAGGTCGCCTGCACGTGCCAGGACTGCAGGGGGTTGATGCCCGTACAGATCCCGATGGCCGAGCCGACACCGTTGTTGAAGGCGTTGCACCCGCCGTCCTGGGCGGCGGCCGGCGCCGCCTTGCTGGTCGTGGGGGCCGCCGCCTGGGCGGCAGCGGGGAGGGTGAGGGCCGCGGCGGAGGCCAGCAGCGTGGTCATCATGACAGCAGCGGTACGGCGCATGGAGATTGAGCCCTTTCCGTGACGACTGGGTGACGCGTTCACAGGCGGTTCACAGGTGCTGCCCAGAGCATCGCAGTGCCATGGAGAGGGCGTCAACGGATATGGGTCGACAAGATGTTGTCATTCATTTCAGCTCGCTGGTCAGATCGGTGGCCGCCGCGGTGTAGCGCGAGCTGACCTGGGTCCAGTCGGCGAGGGCGTGGCGGAAGTGGTCGGGTGAGCGCGCGAACCGGCGGGTGGCGATGTGGAGTTCGTCGTCGCGGACTGCCGTTTGCAGCCACCGGAACCGGCGCTCTTCGGCGTCCAGAAGCGCCCGCACCTGCTGGTGGGCCTGGGTCGGGAGCAGGCCTCGGCTGGTGCGCAGGGCGTCGACGGCCGTGAAGGCGTCGGCGCTGCCGGCGGCGAGGTCGTTGATCAGGCAGCCGACGGTGGAGAAGCTGCGCAGGAGGGACTGCACGAGGGCGTCGTTCCAGTCGGGTGTGACGCACCGCTCGGCCAGTTCGCACCACATGGCGGCGAGGAGCATCCCGCCGTCGGTCGGACGGATCGTCAGGTACTCGCGCAGGGTGGGCGTGCGGTGCGGCTGGACGAAGTCGAGCAGCTTGGCGGAGGCCGCGTGGACCCACTCCTCCAGGTGCGTCAGATACCGCTTCGGCGCCGCACGCGGTCGGCCAGGCGGACAGGCACAGGTCCACGTACCCGTGCGCGAGGTAGGCAGCGGGGTCGGGGTGCGGACCGTACTCGGTGAGGAACGTGGCCGCGCTGACGCACAGGTTGGTGTGGCGGGCGTCGGTGACGGTGGTCATTTCGCGCCGGGCGTGGCTCTGCTGCTGACACGGCGTGCAGCGCCGCACGCGCTCGGAAGAGTGCTCGACTTCTGTACATGAGTCAACCCGCCGCGAGGATGAATCTCTCGACGGGTTGGCTGAACTGAGTTGCTGTCAGTCCTTCGCAGCAAAGCGGTAGTCCAGGACGAATTGGTCAGCGGCCATCACGGTGTCACAGACCTCCACGACCTTGCCCGTCTCGGTGATGGCGTTCCGGACGAGGTGGATCACTGGTGATCCAGGGCTCAGTGCGAGCGCCGCACTTTCGGCTTTGGTGGCGAGCCGGGCCCGCACGGTCTCGGTGAACTCGGCGAGAACGTGCCCGTGTTCCTCCAGTCGGTGGGCGTGTACAAGAACGTGAGTCGGGGCGTGGTCGCGCTGGTGTTCCGCTGTCGGCCCGAGGGTGGGCGCGAGCAGCTGTCGGAGGAGTCGACGGCGGTCGCGTGGCTGACCCGCGAGGAGGTGGCCGAGCGGATGAGCGAGGTCTACGCCGTGCGCCTGCTTGATGCCCTGGGAGATGAGACGGCGCCGTGCGTTCGGACGCATGACGGGCGGGCGCTCATCGACTCGCTTCAGCGCTCTGTGGACGGCAGGAAGGTGCCGTGATCGAATTGCGGGCGTGAGTTCTCTGATTCGCCATGTCACCGTGGATTCCGCCAACCCCTATGTACTTGCGGGATTTTGGGCCCAGGCTCTGGATGGCTCGCTTGCTGATGACGACTTTCCCGGGGATCCGGAAGCCGTGGTCACAGCGGGCGGAGCCACCCTGTTGTTCATCAGGGTCGATGAAGGCAAGGCGGTCAAGAACCGTGTGCATCTCGACCTCCAGCCCAGGGACCGGACCCGGGACGAGGAGGTCGATCGGCTTCTCTCGCTCGGGGCCACGCTTCAGGCCGACCACCGAAGGCCCGATGGAACCGGATGGGTAACGCTGCACGATCCCGAGGGCAATGAGTTCTGCGTGGAACGCAGCGCGGCCGAGCGGAACGACGCCTGATCTTGCGCCGCTTGGGCGTGCCGATTCTGCGGGGTGCCTCACCTGGTCCGGCGACGGCCGTATAGCGCTCGCTGCACTCCGGCGCGTGTCCGGGTGCCTCGTACGCGCAGGTGTCCCCCGGTCCGGCACGGCGCCCCCGCTTCGGCTGGGGCCGAGGCGGGGGCGGAGGGGTGCGGTCAGCTCGCGGCGGCTGCGGCGCCCGCTTCGGCGATGGGCTGGTCCTCGCCGCGGGTGCCGCCCGCGACGCCGATGGCGCCGGCGATGGCGCCGTTGACGTAGATCGGGATGCCGCCGGGGAGCAGGGCGAAGCCGGGCTGGGCGGCCATGGTGGCGAGCAGGACCGGGTCGCCGCCGGCGACCTTGCCGAAGTCCGCGGTGGGGACGCCGAGTCCGGCGGCGGTGACCGCCTTGTGGGTGGCCACGGTGGTGGCCCAGAAGGTCGCGCTGTCCATCCGGGCCAGGGTCTGCTGGTTGCCGCCGGCATCCACCACGACGACCGCGACGGCCACCTTGAGGGCGGCCGCCTCGGTCAGCGCGGCGTCCAGGATCTTGCGGGCCTGCGCGGCGGAGATGATCGGTGCGGTGGTCATCTGTCCATGCTCCTGAGGTAGGTGACGATGTGTCATATAGCTTGCGGGGGTGGGGGGATGAGGTCTGGGAAGGCGCGCCGAGGGGGCGCGGTTCAGCGCAGTGCGAATCGGAACATCGCCTCGGGTGGCGGGCCGCCGACGGGCCCGGGTAGGCACGGGTCCTTGTCGACGATCCGCTTGAGGTAGCCGGCGCCCTCGGTGCCGCCCGAGCCCTTCAACTGGCGGGGCAGGTAGCGGGCGCCGAAGCCGTAGTGGCGGCCGCGCCAGGTCAGCAGGGCGCGCTCGACCGCCTCGAAGGCGGCCGTCAGCTCCGGCGCGTCGGCGGCGCGCACGGCTGAGCGCAGCGGCCACAGGTCCCGGTAGGGGCGGCTGTTGAGCTCGTGCAGGTGGGCGATGCCGAGGAAGACCTCCGCCTTGCGCGGGTCGTACCCGTACACCGCCAGCTCCACCAGGTGGTAGTTGAGCGACTGGACGGCGCTGGCCGCACCGGTGGCCTCGCGGAAGGTCATGAACTGCTCGGGCGAGAGCGTGCGCAGCACGTGCAGGATGCCGTTCAGCAGCTCCGCGCAGGACGCCGTCTGCCGGGTGTGCAGTATCGCCCGGTCGAGATCGTCTGCGAGGACCGCGGTTATCGCCTGGCAGGCCGTCCACCTGGCCAGGTAGAAGACCACCTCGCAGGCGTGGACCGAGCGCAGGAAGAGGTGCTCGTGGTGCTCCTGGGACTGCGGGAACCCGGTGCAGCTGGTCAGCACGCTCAGCCGGCGCCGCAGCCCCGGTGTCGGCGAGCCGGGCCAGGGCGCCTCGCCCCGCGCCACGGCCCGAGCCGCGGTCTGCGCCAACAGCTCGTCCAACTCGCCGATCAGCGCGGCCAGCCGCGAGCGCCGCTCGGTCGACTCGGGCACCCCGAAGCTGGGCAGTGCCGCGGGTGGCTCGGCCTCCTTGGCCGCGAGATCGAGCAGGGTGGCCCGCAGCGCGGTGATGCCGGCCGGCAGCGGATCGGCCTGGTAGGGCCGCAGGAACCAGTCGTAGACGTGCAGGCTGGTGTACCGGTAGTACTCGGGGATCTCCTCGCGGCTGAACGGGCGGGTGAGCAGCGCGATCACGGCGCGCTCGTCCTCCTCGCCCGCCGAGCGCTCGCCCGCCGGGCCGCGCTCCGCCGTCTTGCCCGCCGGGCAAGCCTGCTCGTACCAGTCGGCCAGCAGCGCCCGCTCGCCGGCGGTCAGGGCCGCGCGGCCGTGGGCCTGTTGCAGGTGGACGATCTCCGCCACCCGGCCGGGGCGGCCCGGCGCGACGCCCGGGCCGAAGTTCTGGCAGTCCATGGCTCACCGCTCCGCTCCGCCGGGGTCGGCCGCCCGCCGCCCCAGCACCAGGTGTTTCTCCCGGCTGGCGTGGCGCACCTCGCACCCGGTGAAGCCGGCCGCCCGGAGCAGTTCGAGGTAGTGCGCCGCGGTGCGGTGGCGCCCCTGGGTCTCCACGTGCATGGCCAGGTTCATCGCGGCCGTCGCCGGTGGCAGGTAGCCGCTCTCGTCGAAGAGGCGGTCCATCACCAGCACCACGCCACCGGGCGCGCAGGCCCGGTAGGCCTTGCGCAGCAGATCGAGACAGGTGTCGTCGGCCCAGTCCGAGAGGATGTAGCCGAACGCCAGGCAGTCGCCCGCCGGCAGCTCGGCACGGTGGAAGTCCCCGGCGGAGAAGGCCAGTCGACCGCCCAGCCGGTAGGCCTGCCGGGATTCGGCCAGCTTGGGCCCGACCTGCGGCAGGTCGAAGACGGTGGCCCGTAGCCCGGGGTGGCGCAGCAGTGCGGCGACCGCGAACGGGCCGCCGGCGCCGCCGACGTCGACCAGGTGGCGGGTGCCGTCGAGCCGGGCCAGCTCCACCAGCTCGGCCGAGACGTCGAAGCTCAGCTGCCACATGGCGTCCAGGAACCGGCCGGTGGACTCGGCGTCCCGGTAGAGCTCGGCGAAGGGCTCGTCCAGTGGCTCGGCCAGTGCCGCCTCGGCGCCGGCCTTGCCGAGCGTCAGGCAGGCGTCCAGCCGGCGCAGCCGCTCGGTGGTGCTCTCCATCAGGTGACGCAGGAAGCCGCCCAGATAGCGCGACTCGCGCGGGTCCAGGAAGGGGAGTGAGGCGGTGGGCACGGTGTAGCGGCCGCCCGGATCGGCGGTCAGCACGCCGAAGGCGCGCAGCACGGTGAGCAGCCGGCCCAGCGTGTCCTCGTCCAGGCCGAGGGCGCGGGCCAGCTCGGCGGCACCGCGCGGGCCGTGTTCGGCGAGGTGGGCGAGCACGCCGTGCCGGGCCGCCAGATCCAGCGCGCTGGTGACGAACAGGCCGTAGACCGCGCGCTCCAGCGGGCCGGGCATGAGCCCCGAGCCGCCCGGCCCGCCCTCGGGAACCTGGGCGCCGGGAACCTGAGCACCCGGAACCTGGGCACCGGGAACCTGAGCACCCGGAACCTGAGCACCCGGAACCTCGGCGCCTGACAGCCGGGCGTCGGGAACGTGAGCGTCGGCCGCCGTGCGTTCCATCGCGAACTCCCTTCCACGGCCTCCAGCATGGCCGTGCGGGCGGGGTGGTTCGGGTACGGGCGGCCAAAAACCATCCGTTCGTGTGGGGTGGCGACCCGTCAGACGCCCCAGGACCGCCCGTCCGCACCTCGGATGCCGTCAACCCGCCGTCAGTCTCGGGGATGTGGCCGTGCCCCGGCAGTCCCGACACTAGGGCCTGTCCGCTCAAGGTAGGGGGAAGAGCATGTCGCCTGAATCTCCGGCCCAGCAGGTGCGGCCGCCCGGACCGTGGCAGCCGCGCAAGCGCGTCACCATCATCGGCGCGGGCGTGGCCGGTCTGGTGGCGGCCTATGAGCTGGAGCGGCTCGGCCACAGCGTCGAGGTCCTGGAGGGACACCTCCAGGTCGGCGGCCGGGTCCGCACCCACCGCTTCGTGCCGGGCCGCGAGGGCCCGCTGGTGGAGCTCGGTGCGATGCGGGTGCCGACCACCCACCGGCGCACCATGCGCTACCTGCGCAAGCTCGGACTCGCCGACCAGCTGCGCGAGTTCACCACGCTCTTCCAGGACGACGCGGCCTACGTCCAGACCGGTCAGGGCCACCGGCGGATCCGCGAGGCCTCCGACATCCTGGTCGAGGAGCTGCGCGGCCGGCTGCCCGAGGGCCGGTTCGAGGAGTACGACGCGCAGACCCTGCTCTTCGGCGCCTGGATGGCGGTGCGGGTCAACGCCCTGGCCCCCAGCGACTTCCGCGACAGCATCCGGCGCGGCCTGGACGGCGAGCTGATGGGCCTGGTCGCCGGGATCGATCTGACCGACTACGTGCGGGCGCCCGGGGCCGGCGGCGAACTGATAGACCTGCGCGGCCTGTTCGCGGACCACCCGGGGATCAGGGCCGGCTGCCGCGGCCGGCTCTACCGCTTCGTGGACGACATCGTCAACGAGACCAGCTCCACCCTGATGCGGCTCAGCGGCGGCATGGACCAGCTGGTCCACCGGCTGCGCGAGCGGATCAGCGGCCCGGTGCGGTGCGGCAAGGAGGTCACCGGCCTCGCGGTGGCCGAGCACGGGGTCCAGGTGCGCACCAGGCACGGCTTCGGGTCGGTCGGCCGGCTCTGCGACTACGTGCTGTGCACCATCCCGTTCTCGGTGCTGCGCGGCCTGGAGCTGGCCGGGCTGGACGAGGAGAAGCTGGCCGCGATCCACGGCCAGCGCTACTGGGCGGCCACCAAGGTGGCCTTCCACTGCCGGGAGGCGTTCTGGGAGCGCGACGGCATCACCGGCGGCGCCTCCTTCACCGGCGGGCTGAGCCGGCAGACCTACTATCCGCCGGTGGAGGGCGACCCGAAGCTCGGCGCCGCGCTGCTGGCCAGCTACACCATCGGCCAGGACGCCGACCGGCTCTGCCGGCTGGGCCGCCGGGCCCGGCTCGCGGCGGTGCTGGACGAGGTCGCCGCCGTGCACCCGGAGCTGCGCCGCCCGGGCATGGTGCTGGGCGTGGCCGACCAGGTCTGGGGCACCGAGCCCTCCTCGCTGGGCGCGGCCGCGGTCCGCTGGGGCAAGGACGCCGACTCCTGCGAGGCCGAGCGCGAGGTGGTGGCCCGACCGCAGGGGCGGCTCTTCTTCGCCGGCGAGCACTGCTCCAGCCACCCCGCCTGGATCGAGGGGGCGATCGAGTCGGCCCAGCACGCGGTGCGGCTGATCGACGGCCACCAGCAGGGCGAGGCGGCCGCCGAGGGCTCCTGCGCCACGGCGGTCGAGGAGCCGGCATGACGCGGCGTCCGGCGAGCGGCCGATGAGCGTGTTCGACCTGCCGCGTCTGCACTTCGCCGGCACGGCCACCACCCAGCTGCCGACCGGCGCGCGCAGCGGCCTGGTCGACCTGGCCGACAACACCGCGCTCACCGGGGAGCACCGGCCGTTCCCGGTGACCCGCCCGGCCGCGGAGTACCACCGCGAGCTGGCCGGGCTCGGGCTGCTGGACCTGCCCGGCGCGCACCTGGCCGGCAACGGCCACTTCGTCGTCACCGCCACCGTGGTCGGCGCCGAGCGCACCCCGGGCGACCCGGTCGCGGCCGACCCGGTGCTCGGCCGCAGCGTGGACCTGTGGGGCCACTACAACGAGTACTTCGCCACCACGATGAACCGCGCCCGGGTCTTCGACGTCGATCCGGCCTCCTCGTGGACCACCACGCTGATGGTGGGCCGGCTCTGCTTCGGCCGCAGCGGGCGCTCGCACGAGGTCGGCTACCTCTGCACCGGCGAGGTCGAGGGTTTCCAGCCGCCGCGCTGGCACCGCTTCGAGCCGGAGCCCCGGCCCGGCTGCCGGGGCGGCGCCCGGCCGCGGCTGCCCCGGCAGACGGTCCATCAGTTCACCGTCGACAGCGCGGCACTGCAGTGGCCACCGGCCGCGCCCGGGCACCGCTCGCCGCTGGTGGACGACCTGCGCGCGGCGCTCGCCGAGCCCGGCACGGCGGGGCTCGTCGTCCAGTTCGCGCTCGCCGCGCCGCCCGGACCGCTGCCGACCGGACGCCCCGTCGAGTGGACGCTGACCGGCACCATCGCGCCCTGGCGCCACGGCGAGCCGCGCAGTCACCCGGCGGGCCGGCTGCTGAGCACACCGCCGGGGCGGCCCGACCCGCCCGCCCCGCTGCCCCGCCAGCTCACCGTGCAGCTGGGCGAGCGGCTGGTCGGCGTCAACCTGATCGGCGCCGACCCGCACGCCCTGGCGGACCAGGTCCCACCGGATGGCCGCTGGGAGTTGCGCACCGCGGACGGGGAGCAGCTGGTGGCCGTGCTGCCGGGCGGGCTGGGCGCGCCGGACGGTCGGCTGCTCACCGTCGCGCGGCAGGGCGGCCCGGCGGCCGAGGACCGGGCCCTGCGCCTGGACTGGGCGCCGGCCGGCGGTGCGCGGACCACGGTGCTGTGCGAGCGGGAGACCACGGTCCAGGCCGACCAGGCCGCGCTGATCGCCGAACACCCCCGGCACGCCCAGGACGGCGAGCAGGATCTGACCGTCACCGTCCGCTCGCTGGTCCGCGGCCGCCCGGCACCGGTGACGGGCATCCGGGTCCGCCAGTACGCCAACCCGGCCGCGCTGCCGCTGCTCGGGCCCGCCGAGCTGGCCGGGCTGCGGATCGCGCGGCTGCACGCCGGGGCCCCCGGGGAGGACGGCACGGCGGGGGAGAAGGAGGAGGACGCGTGGGCGGCCGACTGCCTGCTCGACACCGGCCCCGACGGCGTGGGCCACCTCGTGGTGCGCGGTGGCAGGGCCGGCTGCGCGCGCCTGCTCCTCGCGCCTCCGGGCGAGCCGCTGCCGGAGGAACTGCCGCCCGCCGATGGCCAGCTGGATCGCACCGGCGGCCACTACGACGACGCCGACGCGCTGCGCTACTGGTCCGGCGCCGGCGCACTCGCGCTGCGGGTGCTGCCGGACGACTGGCACCTGGACGAGCTGCCGCCCGAGCGGATCACCTTCGAGCTGCTGCACCGCGAGGTCCTCGCCTACTACGAGCTGACCTCCACCTTCATGAAGGAGGAGGTCTTCAGCCTGGCCGACCGGGCCCGGGTGGAGACCTACGCCCGGCTCTGCTGGCAGATGTCCGACCCGGGCAACAAGTCCAGGACCTACTACATGCCGCCCACCCGCGACCTCTCCGCGCCCAGGGCCCGCCTGCTGCTCGGCTATCTGCGGGCCCGCAGCGCCCCGGGCCGGCTGCTGACCCGCGTCGCGACACCCGGACCGCGCCGGGCCGGGCCCGAGCTGACCCGCCGGGAGGACCTGGTCGCCGCGGTGCGCGACGCCGTCACGATCGAACTGGCCGTCACCCTGCAGTACCTGTACGCCGCCTACTCGCTGCCCACCCACGGCGCGGGCCTGGCCTACCTGCGGCGCGGCCAGTGGAGCGCGCAGCGGCTCGCCCTGGTCTGCGGCGACGGCGGCGAGACGCTGGAGGACTCGATCCGCAGCACCCTGCTGCGGGTGGCCCGCGAGGAGATGACCCACTTCCTGGTCGTCAACAACCTGCTGACCGCGCTGGGCGAGCCCTTCGCGTTCCCGGCGATCGACTTCGGCACGCTCAACCACCGGCTGCCGATCCCGCTCGACTTCGCCCTGGAGGGGCTCGGCCCCGCCGCCGTGCACCGCTTCATCGAGCTGGAGCAGCCGGACCGGCTGCTGACCGACCCCTGCTACGGCGACTCCCGCCACGGTGACCAGCCGCACCGCGCCGCCACCGGGCACTCCGCGACCTACCACTCGATCAGCGAGCTCTACGCCGCGATCCGGCACGGCCTGCGGAGCATCCCCGACCTCTTCCCGGCGAAGGCCGGGCCCGCCGGCGGCGAGCACCACGTCTTCCTGCGCCGCTCGGTCAACGCCCGCCACCCCGACTACCAGCTCCAGGTCGACGACCTGGCCAGCGCGCTGTTCGCCGTCGACTTCGTCACCGAGCAGGGCGAGGGCGGCGTGCTGGCGCCGGACCGCCCGCCGGGGGAGGAGTCGCACCACGACTCCTTCCGCCGGCTCGCCGGCCTGCTCACCACCCTCGACCCGGACCACGGGGCCGAGCCGCCCGGCCCGGCGCCGCGCCTGGCCTACCCGGTGCTGCGCAACCCCACGCTGCGGCCCGGCAACGCGGCCCAGCAGCTGATCACCGATCCGCTGGCCCGGCAGGTGGCCGAACTGGGCAACGAGGCCTACGCGCTGATGGCCCAGCTGATGGTCCAGCACTTCGCCGAGCGGCCCGCCGCCAGCCTGCGCCGCTCGCCGCTGATGAACGCCTCGATCGAGGTGATGAACGCACTGGTGCGCCCGCTCGCCGAACTGCTGGTCAACCTGCCCGCCGGGGTGCCGGGCCGGACCGCCGGACCGCCCTTCGAGCTGGCCGGCGCGCCGCACCCGTTAGCCGGGCCGCCGACCGCCACCCGGCGCGAACTGGGCGCCCGGCTGGAGCGGTTGGCGCACGCGGCCCGCAGCTGCCCGCTCGTCCCCGACCAGGTCCTCGGGACCCTGGCCTACCTGGTCGAGCTGTTCCGGAAGGACATGACACACCCATGAGCCACGCACCCATGAGCCACGCACCCATCAACGAAGCGACCCCCGACACGCAGACTGTGCCGGGGCCGCCGGTGGAGGAGACCGAGGTCCTGATCGTCGGTGGCGGCCCGGTCGGCCTGACCATGGCCCTGGACCTGCGCGCGCACGGCGTGTCCTGCGTGGTGCTCGAAGCGGGCGACGGCTCGGTCGGCCACCCCAAGGTCAGCAACATCGGCCCGCGCTCCATGGAGTACTACCGGCGCTGGGGCCTGGCGGACCGGATCAGGGCGGCCGGCTGGCCGCCCGGGCACACCCTGGACAGCGCCTGGGTCACCCGGGTCGGCGGCCACGAGGTCTACCGGCTGCGGTTCGGCAGCGCGCTGACCCGCCCGCCGTTCCGGCACACCCCGGAGCCGGACGCGATCTGCCCGCAGCACTGGCTCTCGCCGCTGCTCGCCGACGCGGTCGGCCACCACCCTTCGGGGCCACTGCGGCTGCGCTGCCGACTGGACGGCTTCACCCAGGACCAGGACGGCGTCACCGCCACTGTCACCGACCTGGCCCAGCAGCGCACCGGCACCGTGCGGGCCCGCTACCTGATCGCCTGCGACGGCGCGGCCTCCCCGATCCGCAAGGCCTGCGCGATCCCCTCGCCCGCCCGCTTCCCCACCCAGGTGTTCCGCAACATCCTGTTCCGGGCCCCCGAACTGCGCGCCCGGCTCGGCGAGCGCAACGCGCTCTTCTACTTCCTGCTGCTCTCCGACACGCTGCGCTTCCCGATGCGCGCGATGGACGGGGACGCGCTGTTCCGGCTCTCGGTGCGGGTCGACGGCGGCCCGCAGGCGGCGGCCCCCGCGATCGAGCTGGTGCGCCGGGCGATCGCCCTGGACACGCCGGTCGAGGTGCTCTCCGACCACGAGTGGCACCTCACCCACCGGGTGGCCGAGGACTTCCGGCACGGCCGGGTGCTGCTGGTCGGCGACAGCGCCCACACCCTCTCGCCCTCCGGCGGCTTCGGGCTGAACGCCGGGATCGCCGCCGCCGCCAACCTGGGCTGGAAGGTGGCGGCCGCGCTGGCCGGCTGGGCCGGCCCCGGGCTGCTGGACAGCTACCGCGAGGAGCGCCGGCCGGTGGCCGTCGAGGCGGTCGAGGAGGCCAACCGCAACCTGACCCGCACCATGGGCCGCGAGCTGCCCGCCGACCTGCACGAGGACGGGCCGAGCGGCGAGCAGGCCCGCGCCGAGCTGGCCCGGCGGCTCGAAGAGAGCGGAGTGCGCCGGGAGTTCGACGCACCGATGATCCACATGGGCTACCGGTACGAGTCGGCGATCGTGCTGCCCGACCGGGTGCCGGCCGATCCGGACGAGCCGCTGGACCGGCCCAACAGCCGCCCGGGCTCCCGCGCGCCGCACGCCTGGCTGGCCCCCGGGCACTCCACCCTGGACCTGTTCGGCAAGGGCTTCCAGCTGCTCGACTTCACCCCGCGGGCCGGCCGTGAGACGGGGCAACTGGACGGTCTGGTACGGGCGTTCGCCGAGCGCCGGGTCCCGCTGACGGTCGCCGGGTGCGCCGACAAGGAGGTGGCCGCGCTCTACCGGCGCCGCTTCGTGCTGGTCCGTCCCGACGGCCACGTGGCCTGGCGCGACGACGACGCGCCGCTCGACCCGGGAGCCCTCGTGGACACCGTCCGGGGTGCCCGATGACGGCCCCCGCGGCGCTGCCCCCCTTCACGCTGGCCGGCTGGCCCGCCGAACGGATCGCCGACCCCTACCCGCTCTACCGCAGCTACCGCGAGGCGGCCACCGTGCACCGGGTGCCGGGGGAGGCGAGCGGCCCGCCCGGCTACTACGTCTTCGGGTACGCCCCAGCCGCCCGTGCCCTGAGCAGCCCCCGGCTGGGCCGCCGGATCCGCGGCGGCAACACCCCGCTCACCCACCGGGCGATCGCGGACACCGCCGTGCGGACGATGGTGGAGGACTGGCTGGTCTTCCTCGACCCGCCCCGCCACACCAGGCTGCGTGCCATCCTCAGCCGGGAGTTCACCCCGCGGATGGTCGCCGGCCTGCGTCCCAGGCTGGCGGCGATCGCCCGCCATCTGCTGATCAACCGTCAGGAACTCGATCTGGTGGAGGACTTCGCCGCACCTTTCCCGGTGCTGGTGATATCCGAACTGCTCGGACTGCCCGCCGGGGACGGCGGCTGGCTGCGCTCCGCCTCGCTCCGGCTCCAGCAGGGCAGCAGCTCCCGGGCCGGGCAGACCCCCGACGCGGCGGTCCAGGCCGACGCCGCCGCGCGGGAGTTGACCTGGTACTTCCGCGAGCAGATCGGCGCGCGGCGGGCCCGGCCCGGCCGCGATCTGATCAGCCTGCTGGTCGGCAACGACGGGCTGACCGAGGCGGAGATCGCCGCCACCTGCGTCCACCTGCTGACCGCCGGCCACGAGACCACCACCCATCTGATCAGCAAGGCGGTGCTGGCGCTGCTGCGCCACCCGGACCTGCTGGCCCAGCTGCGCGCGGACCCCGCACTGCTGCCGGAGGCGGTGGAGGAACTGGCCCGCTACGACCCGCCGGTGCAGGCCGTCACCCGCTGGGCGCAGCGCGACGAGCGGCTCGGGGACCACCTGGTGCCACGCGGCTCCCGGGTCACCGTGCTGCTCGGCGCCGCCAACCGCGACCCGGGCCAGTTCGCCGACCCGGACACGCCCCGGCTCCACCGCCGCCAGAGCGGACCGCAACTCGCCTTCGGCCTGGGCATCCACTACTGCCTGGGCGCGGCGCTGGCCCGCGCGGAGGTGGAGCTGGCGCTGGCCGAGCTGCTGGGGCGGCTCGCCGGGGCACAGCTGCTGGAGCAGCCGGTGCGCTACGCCCAGGACCTGCTCTTCCACGGGCCGGAGCGGCTGCTGCTGCGCTGGTGAGACGAGCCTCCTACTCAGCAGGGGCGCGCAGGGCCAGCTCCAGCCGGGAGTGGATGTCCAGCTTGCGGAAGATCTGCCGCAGATGGAAGGCGACGGTGTGCGGCGAGAGGAACATCCGGGCCGCGATCTGCCGGTTCGTCAGCCCGGCGGCCGCATGCCCCGCCACCGTGCGCTCCGTCCTGGTCAGGCTCGCCCACCCGGTGGCCGGGCTCGGCTCGGCCCGGGTCCAGTGCCGCCGTCGCACGCCGAGGGCGCGCAACCGCCGCCGGGCCCGGGCCGCGTCCCGTTCGGCGCCCAGCCGCTGGTAGGCCTCCAGCGCCTGGCTCAGGCCGCGCACGGCTCGGGTGCGGTCCGCCGGGCCGAGCAGGACGCCGAGGTCCTCGGCCGCCGAGGCACACGCCCAGGCGTCCCGGTGGTCGCGGGCGGCCACCGCCAGCGCCCGCGGGTCGCGCTCCAGCAGCCCGCGCGCGTGCTCCGCGCCGGGCCCCAGAGCCGGCACCGCCGGGTTGGCCCGGGTCAGCCGCCGCACCGCGGCCACCACCGCGGCGGCCCGCTCCGGCTCGCCCGCGGCCAGCGCCGCGCGCACCAGCCAGGGCGCGCAGGCCGGTTCGTCCAGGGTCAGCCGGCCGAGCGCGGCCTCGTCGGCGGCCAGCTCCTTGAGCGCATGGCCGACCGGGCCGTGGTCGCCGTCGGCCGCCAGCAGCTGCGCCTCGAACCAGGCCGCCGCGATCGCGGGGTCGGCGCCGAGCCCCGGGGCGGGCGTCTCCGGTGGGACGGGCAGGCCCACCGCCGCGGCGCGCAGCTCGGCGGCGTGCTCGGCGGCGGCCGGGTGGTCGCCGCAGTGGATCGCCACCGTGGCCAGCACCCGGCGGGCCATCGCCGCGCAGCCCGGGGTGTCCGCCCGTTCGGCCAGCCGCAGCGCGGCGTCCGCCTCGGTGTCCGCCCGCTGCAGGGCGCCCTCGGCCAGCGCCAGCCGGGCCAGCACGATCCGCCGGATCAGCTCCGGGACGAACGGGCCGTCGCCCGGCGGGCCGACCGCTGCCGCCGCTTCGATGGCCGCCGCCGCCTCGTCCGGGTATCCCGCCTGGACCAGCAGCAGCGCCCGGATCGGCTCGGCCGGGGTGTGCCAGGCGGTCGCGGAGCCCTGCGCGGCCAGCGCCACCGCCTCCTGGCTGAGCCTCAGCGCCACCTCGGGCCGCCCCGCCCGCCAGGCGAAGACCCCGTCGGCGAGCCGGGCCGCCGCCCGCAGGTCGAGCCCATGGGTGTGCGCCCGGCGCAGCAGCCGGGCCAGCTCCTGGTGCGGCTCGCCCGGCCCCTGGGCGAGCGCCGCGGCCTGGACGAGCAGCGCCTCCTGGCGGACCGCTGACGGGATGCCGCGTTCGCCGGCCGCCCGTTCCATCAGCGCCAGCGCCTCGGTGGGCCGGTCGAGCAGCAGGAGCGAGCCGGCCAGCGCGATCCGCAGCCGCGCGGCCGCGCCCACCGGCACCGCGGGGCGGGCCAGCGCCGCCTCGGCCAGCGAACGGCCCCGGGCCAGTGCGCCGGAGCGCACGCAGGCCTCGGCGGCGAGCGCGGTCAGTTCGGCGGCAGTCTGTGCTGTTTCGCCTGCCGGGCCTGTTTCGCCCGCCGGGCCCGCCTCGTGGCCGTCGTCCGCCGCGCCCGTCCCGCTTGCCGCCGCACCCGTCCCGCCGGCCGCCGCACCCGCTTCCGTGCCCAGCCCCTCGTCCACCCCGAGCACGTCCAGGCCGCGCAGCGCCAACTCGGCCGCCGTCGCCGGGGAGCGGGCCAGCGACTGGGCCGCCGCCAGCCGCAGCAGCGGGCCGGTGACCGGGTCGCCGCGGTACGCCCCGCGCAGCAGGTGGGGGGCGACGGCGGCGGCCGAACGCCCGCCGGCCAGCTGGATGCCCAGCGCCTGACGGTGCATGGCGGCCCGTACCGCCGGCGGCAGCCCGGCCAGCAGGGCGCTGCGCACCAGCTCGTGGCGGAAGGTCAAATGCTCGCTCTCGCAGTGGGCCAGGCCGGTCCGGGCGGCCTCCCGGAAGACCGGGACCAGCGCGCTCACCGGCTCGTTCAGCATCTGCGCCACCTCGTCCGGCAGGCTCGCCGGACCGAGCACGGCGGCGGCCTCCAGCAGCAGCCGGGTGCGGGCCGGCGCGGCGCAGAGCCGCCGGGCGATCAGCTCGCCGAGGCGGCCCGGGACGCCGCCGGTCACGCCGTCCCCGCCGTCCCCGCCGGCCATGCCAGCCGCACCGGCCGCACCGGCCGCACCGGTCACGCCCGGTTCTCCCGCCGTGGGGCCGGCCAGTTGGAGCCGGCCCGCGCCCAGCCGCAGCGCGGCGTCCTGCTCCAAGGCGCCGAGCAGCTCGATCACCGCTCCCGGCCGGCCCCGGGCCAGGCCGAGCAGCGCCGCCAGGCCGTCGTCCGGCGGCGCGCCGAGCCGGTCGGCGCAGAGCTGCCCGACGGCCGCCGCCGACAGCGGGCCGAGCGCCAGCCGCAGGAACTGCGCATCATCCGGCCCCTGTCCCGGCCCTTGTCCCTGTCCCGGCCAGGGTCCCGGCCCCGCACGCTCGGTGGTCAGCAGCAGCAGGGCGGCGCCGCGCCGAGCCGCCGCCAACTGCCCGAGCAGAGCCGGCCAGCCGGCCTCGCCGTCGCAGCTGAGCAGCAGCGGGGCCTGCTGGAGTCGGCCGTCCAGCAGCCCGAGCAGCACCCGGCCGGCCTGCGGATCGTCCAACTCCTCGGCGCCCGAGGGTACTCGGACCTCCAGCGCCCGGGCGAGCGGGGGCACCAGCGCTGCCAACGGCCCGGGGACGCCGGTCAGGGCCGGCCGCCAGGCCGGCTGCACCCGCCCGGACGTCCGGGATGCCCCGGACGCCCCGGACGCCCCGAATGCCCCCGGCGGCGCGAGTGCCGCGATGGGCAGGGGATCCGGCGCGGCCAGCCGGGCGATCCGGAAGCCGCGGGCAGCGGCCAGCTGCTCGGCCTCGCGCAGCAACCGGGACTTGCCCGCCCCGCCGGGCCCGCTGATCAGCGCGCCGGCGGCGCGCCGGCTGCCCAGGGTGCGCTCCACCAGCCCTTCGAGCAGGGCGAGTTCCTCGGCCCGCCCACGCAGCGGCGGCTCGGCCCGCTCATCCTGCCGCTGCCCGGCCCGCTCATCCTGCCGCTGCCCGGGCTGCCCCGGCTGCTCGGCGCCGTCCGCGCGTGCGTGGTCGCGGTGCGCCGTGGCCGCTCCCCGGCCCTGCTCCGGTACCCCGGCCCCCCGGGCCGCGCAGCCGCACACCGAGCCTCAGCCGCCCACGCTCGGCACCCGGTCCAGGTCCGTGTCCTGCCCGTCGGCGGCCCCCGCTTCGGCGGCGGTGCGGGCCGGCCAGCCGGGCAGCAGGGTGGCCAGCGCCGCGCAGCAGAGCGCCAGCACCAGGGCCAGCGTGTAGCCGTCGGCCACTCCGGTGGCGAAGTGCGCACGGTAGCCGGGGCTGTCCGCCCGGGCACCGCCCAGGCCGCTCGCCTCGCGGGCCACGATGGTGGCCAGCACCGCCACGCTGAGTGCCTGGCAGACCCGCTGGGTGGCCTGGAGCAGTGAGGTCCCGCGGCCGACGGCCGGGCGCGGGACCTCACTCAGCGCGGTGACCTGGGTCAGCGGCGGGATCACCCCGGCCCCGGCCCCGGCCAGCAGCAGCGGCCCGATCAGCGCGGCGGGATCGGGATCGGCGGCGTGGGTGCGCAGCAGCGCGATGCCGCCGGCCAGCAGCAGGAAGCCGACCGTCATCGGCAGCCGGGGCCCGAGCCGGTCGCGGATCCGGCCGCCGAGCAGGCCGGTGACACCGGAGCTGATCGCCAGCGGCAGCAGGGCCAGCCCGGCGTCCAGCGCGCTCGACCCGTGCACCACCTGGATGCTCAGTGGGAGCAGGAACTGGGTACCGAAGAACGGCACTTGGCCGAGCGCGTTGATCGCGCTGCCGATCCCGTAGGTGCGCACCCGGTAGAGCCGGAAGTCGAACAGGCCGGGGCCAGGCCCGGACCGGCGTAGCTGGTGCACCACCAGGAAGCAGAGCGCCAGTGCGCCCACGCCGAAGGCGATCAGCGCGCCGCTCCCGTTGCCCGAGCCGAGCAGCGAGGCGCCCAGCAGCAGCCCGCCGAATCCCGGGCAGACGGCGGCCACGCTCGCCCAGTCCACCCGCGGCCGGCTGTCGGGGCGCGGCTCGTCCGGGGCCAGGAACCGGCTGCCGAGCAGGACGCCGAGCAGGCCGATCGGCACGTTGATGAAGAAGATCCAGCTGATCAGCCCGGCGTCCACGAAGACGCCGCCGACCAGCGGACCGATCATCGGGGCGAAGACCAGCACCAGTCCGAAGGCGCCGAAGGCGACGCCGCGCCGCTCGGGCGGGAAGGCGGTGAAGAGCCGGGCCGAGCCGAGCGGCAGGGCGAAGCCGCCGGCCAGGCCCTGCAGCACCCGGGCCGCGATCAGCAGGCCCAGGCTCGGCGCCAGCCCGCAGAGCAGTGAGGCGAAGGCGAAGGCGAACAGCGAGGCGAGGAAGACCCGTTTGGTGCCGAAGCGCTCGCCCAGCTCGCCGGCCAGTGGGGTGGCGATGCCGAGCGCGAGCGCGTAGCCGCTGACCACCCACTGCACCTCGGCGGTCGGCGCCGCGTAGGTGTCCTGGAGCGCGTGGACGGCGACGTTGACCACCGTGGTGTCCAGGATGGTCATGAAGGAGCCCACCGAGACCGCGACCAGCGTTCGCCACGGTGAGCCGCCGGCGGGGCGCTCGGGGGTGCCGGGCACGGCGGGGGAGCTCATCAGCCGGCCGGCCGGACGGGGGCGGCGTGGTCGGCGGACGCGGCCTGGAGCGGCACCTCGGGGGCGGTGGCGCGGTGGACGATGCGGCCGTCCTTGACGATCAGCCGCAGGTCGTCCAGCGCCGCGAGGTCGGTGCTCGGATCGCCGCCGACCACGAGCAGGTCGGCCTGCCGCCCGGGGGCCAGCACGCCGAGGGTGTCGCGCTGACCGCAGACCGCGGCGGCGTGCCGGGTGGCGGACTCGATCACCTGGAGCGGGGTCAGACCGGCGGCCAGCAGGTAGTTCAGCTCGCCGCGGGGCAGTCCGGGTGGGAATCCGGGCCGGCCGACCCAGTCGCTGCCGAGCGCCACGGTGCCGCCGGCGGCGACGAAGCGGCCGAGCACCGCGACCATGAACGCCTCGATCTCACGCAGTGCGGCCTCGCCCAGCTCCGGCAACCCCGCCCTGATGTTGGCCAGTTCGTTGCCGATGGTCGGCACCAGGTGGATGCCCTGCTCGACCATCGCGTCCAGCTGCCGCGCGAGATCGGGCAGTGCGCCCAGGTGCAGGGCGCCGGCGCGCTGGAGTTCGACATGGCCGACGTCCGGCGGCAGCGGGAAGAGCAGGTGCTCGATGCTGGTCACCCCGACGGCCAGTGCCACCTCCAACTGGTCGGCGTGGTGCACGTGCGAGCGGACCGGCAGGCCGTGCTCGGTGGCCCGCCGGGCCACCGCCTTGATCAACTCGGGCTCCAGCACCGGGAGATGGCCGGGGTGGCGGAAGTCGAAGTCGAACGGCTCCTGGGTGATCTTGATGAAGTCCACGCCCAGTGCGGCCAGTTCGTCCACCGCGGCGATGGCCTGCGGGAGCGAGTCGACGGCGCGCGCGGCCGAGCCGTCGCCGCGGATCACCGGGTAGCCGCCGGGCGCGGTGATCGCGGGCCCGGCCAGGAAGGTCCGGGCGGCGCCCGGTTGGCGGCCGGCGGCCCGCAGCTGCGGGACCAGCTGCGGACCGCTGCCCGTGTTGCCGACGCTGGTGACCCCGTCGCGCAGGAAGGCGCCCAGGACGGCGGGAATGTCGCGTTCGACATGGGTGTGGGAATCGATCAATCCCGGCAGGATGGTCTGCCCCTCGCAGTGCACGAGCTCGGCGCCGGGCGGGATTTCGGTGGCGCCGTCGGTCGTCAGCCTGGTGAGGACGCCGTGTTCGATCAGAATGACGCCGCCGGCGCTGGGCGGCGCGCCCGTGCCGTCCACCAGGCGGCCGCCGATCAGGGCGATGACCTGCGGTGATGTGGCGGTGTCGGATGCCGTCTGCCGGTGGTTCAACGAGGGCCCCCTGCTGATCACAAAGCCGAACGTTAAATATGAAGAACGCAGGCTCTGGTATTCCCAATTGATCGGCCACAAACGAGATTAGGACGCCCTCTGACGGCATGTCAAGGTCGTTCGAATGTGCGGGAAGAGAGGCCGTGAAGGGAGGCGGCGAGGGGGTCGGAGGCCCCCGGGGGGTCGCGGCCGGCGCCCGGCGGAAGGC
Source organism: Kitasatospora sp. NPDC008050 (assembly GCF_042957465.1). Classification (NCBI taxonomy): domain Bacteria; kingdom Bacillati; phylum Actinomycetota; class Actinomycetes; order Kitasatosporales; family Streptomycetaceae; genus Kitasatospora; species Kitasatospora sp. NPDC008050. The sequence continues at coordinate 25,599 of NZ_JBIBIJ010000023.1, read as the reverse complement.
TGGAAAGTGCCCAGCCTTTCAGGCTCTCATGGGCCATCAGCTATCCGATACTGCTTCTTCGAGTGTTCATGACATGGACATCCGGGGTATGTCTACGCGCGTTTCACTCTTGGCCGTTGAGCAGGAACGAACGCAAAGAGAAGGTGCGATGGCGCAGTTGAGCAAGCGGTCCCGCCGGATCAACCGGCCGCGTGAGGGGTGGGCCGGCTGGTTGTACACGGCGCCGGCGCTGTTGATCTTCTCGGTCTTCATCATCGGACCGACCGCCTACACGCTGTACATCAGTACCTTCCACTGGAACACCCTCAACCCGTCGATGTCGACCTTCATCGGGACGGACAACTACCGCCAGCTCTTCCAGTCCACCTCGCCCAGCTTCCTGACCAGCGCCTGGAACTCGCTGTACTACTGCGGTGCGATGGTGATCGGCGGCACCGCGATATCCCTGGCCCTGGCCCTGCTGCTGCAGCGTGGCGGGCGGGCCCTGACCGCCTCCCGGGTCGCGATCTTCGCGCCGCACGCGACGCCGATCGTGGCCACCTCGCTCGCCTGGGTCTGGCTCTTCAACCCGCAGTTCGGCCTGCTGGACATGGTCCTCAAGGACCTCCACCTGCCGGCCCCGCAGTTCCTCTACTCCAGCACCTGGGCGATGCCCTCGGTGATCCTCTACAGCCTCTGGCACGAGGTCGGCTTCACCGTGGTGCTCTTCCTCGGCGGCCTGGCCGTGGTCTCCTCCGAACTCAGCGAGGCGGCCCGGACGGACGGCGCGAGCGCCCGCCAGGAGTTCTGGTACGTCACCTGGCCGCAGCTGCGCCCGGTGACGCTCTTCTCGATCGTGATCACCAGCATCAGCTCGCTGCAGGCGTTCACCCAGTTCTACGAGATGAGCCACGGCGGCCCGGCCTACGCCACCACCACCCTCAGCTACCTCCTCTACCAGGAGGCGTTCGTCCTGTTCGACACCGGTTACGGCGCCGCCCTCGCGGTGGTGCTCTTCATCGTGACCGCCGCCTTCACGGTGCTGCAGCGCCGCCTCGGCGGCCGCCTGGCCGCGGACCTCTGAACCCGCACGTCCTGCTACCCCGCACGTCCCGTCCCCTCTCGTGAGTAAGGAAACCCCCGTGATGCCCTCCAGCCCCAGACTGCGTCGGACCGCCGCCAGTGTGCTCGCCGCCGCCACCGTGCTCGGCGCGCTGAGCGCCTGCTCCTCCGGCTCCAAGAGCTCCGACGCGGGTTCGGGTGGTACCACCACGATCTCCTTCATGCAGATCATGATCAGCGGCACCCAGAAGAGCACCCTCACCTCGCTGACCAACGCCTTCCAGCAGGCCAACCCGAACATCAAGGTCAACCTGGAGTTCCAGCCCGACTACGGCACCCTGCACGCCAAGGAGACGGCCGGCGTCGCCGCCCACAACCCGCCCACCATCGGTCAGGTCTACGAGAGCTGGGCCGCCGACTTCGCCAAGAGCCAGGTGATCCTGCCGGTCACCCAGTACGCGGGCAGCGACAACCCGGCCGGGCTCACCGACTTCTACCAGGGCGTGCAGAAGGACCTGCGGCTGCCGGACGGCAAGCTGTGGATGTGGCCGTTCAACAAGAGTGTCCAGGTGCTCTTCTACAACCAGGACATGCTGCAGGCCAAGGGTCAGAGCGCGCCCACCACCTGGGACCAGTTCGCCACCGCCGCCAAGGCGGTGAGCACCGACGGCGTGACCGGGATCAGTGTCGACCCGGGCACCACCGCCTCGCCCGGCGGCGGCACCAACATGTTCCAGGCGCTCTGCGCGGCCAACGGCACCCCGGACTTCGCCCCCGACGGCACCCCGCAGCTCAACAGTCCCGCCGCCGTGCAGGCGCTGAGCTACCTGGCGGACCTGAAGAAGTCGGGCGCGCTGGCGGTGGGCACCAACTACCCGGGCGAGACCGCGCTCGGCGCCAAGAAGGGCGCCTTCGACCTGTCCAGCGCGGCGGGCTACTACTTCGAGAACCAGGCCGTGGGCGGCAAGTTCACCCTGGGCACCGAGGTGCTGCCGGCCGGCTCCACCGGCAAGCCGAGCAACATCATCTCCGGCACCAACATCGCGATGTTCGCCTCGGCGAGCAAGGCCCAGCAGGCGGCGGCCTGGAAGTACATGCAGTTCCTGGCCTCCGCGAGCAGCCAGGCGCAGTGGTCCAGCACCACGGGCTACCTGCCGGTCACCCCGAAGGCGCTCGACCAGATGGGCGACTTCCTGGCGAAGAACCCCTACATGAAGACCGCCGCCGCGGCGCTGGACTACGCCATCGCGCAGCCCGCCTACCCGTGGGTCGCCAAGGCCGAGGGCGAGGAGGTCGTCGCGCTGCAGAAGGTGCTGGAGCAGGGCGCCGACCCGCAGTCCGCGGCCAACGCCGCCCAGCAGGCCGCCGTCGCCGACCAGAAGGCGAGCCAGTGACCGTCCCGTCCACGGCCGTACCGCGCGGCCGGAGCCCCCTTGGGCCGCGCGGTGTGCTGCGCCGCACCGTCGCCGTGCTGATCGGCCTCTGCTTCCTGTTCCCCTTCTACTACGTGCTGGCCACCTCGCTGAACTCGGCCTCGCAGTCCAGCAGCCTCGCCGACCTGCTGCTGCCGCACTGGCACTGGGAGAACTACTCCCGGGCCTGGGCCGCCGCGCCCTGGATCCGGCTGTTCCTGAACACCCTGCTGATCGGCTCCTGCACCGTGGTGCTGGCGCTGGCCACCTCGCTGCTGGCCGGCTTCGCCTTCGGGGTGATGAAGTTCCGCGGCCGGGGCGTGCTGTTCACCCTGGTGATGGCGGTGATGATGGTGCCGAGCACGGTGCTGATCATCCCCGACTACGTGATCGCCAGTGACATCAACTGGCTGAACACGTACTGGATCCAGATCGTGCCCTGGGGTGCGAGCGTCTTCGGGATCTTCCTGGTCCGGCAGTTCTTCCTGGGCCTGCCCGGCGAGCTGTTCGACGCCGCCGAACTGGACGGCGCCGGGCGGCTGCGGATGCTCTGGTCGGTGGGCCTGCCGCTGGTGCGCCCGGCCATGCTGATCATCGCCCTGCAGGTCTTCCTGGGCTGCTGGAACTCCTTCCTGTGGCCGTTCATCATGACCCAGGACACCAGCGTGCAGCCGGTCGAGGTGGGCCTGGCGGCCTTCGCCGGCGGCGAGGGCACCGACTACCCGGGCCTGGCCGCCGCGGTGGTCTTCACCACCGTGCCGGTGCTGGCCTTCTTCCTGGCGCTGCAACGGCACTTCGTCACCGGTGCGATGTCGACGGCGGGTGGTGTCCGTGGCTGACGTAACGTCAAACACCGTGCTGATCACGGACTTCGACGGAACCCTGTATCGCGGTGACGCGCCGATCCGGCACTATGCCGAGCAGGCCGCCCGCTCGCTGGACAGCACCGCCCGCGCCGAACTGCTGGCCGGGGTGGAGGAGTTCCTGGAGCTCGGCGCCAAGGCCGCCGGAGGGTCCCTGGCCGGGGCCATCGACGGCTGGGAGGCCGTGGCCGCGCTCGGCCGCCGGGCCGGGCTGACCGGCGAGGAGCTCAATGGGGCCTTCACCGCGACCCGTGAGCTGATGCTGGACGTCGTCCGCTGCCCGCTCGAAGTCCCCACCGGCTACGCCGAGCTGATCACCGAACTGCGCGCCGCCGGGGTGCGGGTGGTGCTCGCCACCAACAGTCCGGCCGCGGGCCTCGACGCACTGCTGAACCGGCTCGACCTGCCGCCACTGCTGGACGCCGTGGTCTGCGGAACCGGCAAGCCCGAGGGCCTGCGCCGGCTGCTGCGCGAGGAGCGGGGCAGCGCCGCGGCCGCGAGCCTGTGCGTGATCGGCGACCACTGGCGCAACGACATCGAGCCGGGCCGCGAGATCGGCGCGCACAGCGCCTACATCGACCGCTTCGGCCGGGCCGACGGCCCCGCCGACGCGATCGCCCCCACCGTCGAGGGGTTGCTCGACTCCATCCGGACCTGGGCCGCGTCCCGGGCTCCGATCGAAAGGAACTGATCCCCCCGTATGGCCACCATCGAATTCTGGGGCGGCGTCGGCGTCATCGGCGGCAGCAAGGTACTGATCCAGCAGGACGGGCACCGGGTGCTGCTGGACATCGGCGTGGACATCCCCTCCGGCGGCGACCTGTTCCGGCTCCCGGTGCGCCGGCGCCCGGGCCGCGAACTGGCCGACCGGCTGCGGTTGGGCGCCGCGCCCGCGCTGCCCGGCCTGTTCGCGCCCGAGGCACTGGGCCCGGGCTCCCCGCTGGCCGACCCGACCGGCGAGACCGCGGTCTTCGTCAGCCACCCGCACATCGACCACGTGGGTCTGGCCGGCTTCGTGCGCCCCGAGGTCCCGGTGTACGCGCACACCGAGGCGGTCGACGTGCTCACCGCGCTGGCCGCCACCGGGCAGGGCCTGACCCACGCCGAGCCGGACTGGCAGCGCCTGACGGGCGGCCAGAAGGTCACCGTGGGCCCGCTGGAGGTGGAGTGCGTGCCGGTCGACCACGACGTCCCCGGCGCCAGCGGCTACCTGGTGCACACCCCGGACGGCACCCTGGCCTTCACCGGCGACTACCGCTTCCACGGCCACCACCCGCAGCGCTCCTGGGACTTCGTCGAGCGGGCGGCCGGCAGCGCGGTGCTGGTCACCGAGGGCACCACGCTCGGCTGGGACAACCCCGAGCGCCCGCGCGACGAGCGGGACGTGGCCCGCGACTTCGCCGCCGTGCTGGAGCGCACCCCGGGCCTGGTGCTGCTCTCGCTCTACCCGCGCGACATCGACCGGGTGCGGGGCTTCCTGGCGATCGCCGAGGCGGCCGGGCGGCAGATCGTCTGGACCGAGCAGATCGCGGCCTTCCTGCGCCTGGTCGGCGTCCCGCAGGCGCTCTCGCCGGTCGAGGTGCCGCTGACCGAGGTGCACGCCGAGCCGGGCCGCTACGTGCTGATGCCGGACCCGAACGACCTGCCCTCGCTGCTCGACCTGCCGGTCGGCGACGGCTACCCGCCGGCCTGCCTGGTGCACGCCAACGGCGAGCCGCTGGGCCCCTTCGAGCCGCGCTGGGCGCCGTTCACCGACTGGCTCTCGGCGCTCGGCATCCCGCTGCGCCAGATCGGCTGCTCCGGCCACGCGCTCCAGGACGACCTGCACCAGATGCTGGAGCGGCTGCGCCCCGGCACGGTGTTCCCGATCCACACCACCTCGCCCACCCGGCTGCACCCGCCGCGCGGGGTGCGCCGGGTGCTCGCGGCCTACGGGAGCTCCTACTCCTTCGGGGGCGACCCGATCTGACCTGCGCACTCTCCCCGTCAGGCGCTGTGACGGCATCAGTACCCGGGTGTGACAGAGCTGTTCCGGGAACGCTCAGCCGGATGCGTTATCGTTCACGCCTGTCGGCACGTCAGCAACACGAAACTGGGCAGGGGAGACACCGTGCGGGAGTACTACGAGCGCGAGGAAATCATCGAGCGCGACGGGTTCTTCGGGGGCGAGGAGATCATCGAGCGCGAGGAGATCGTGCGTCGGGGCGCCTTCGGCCGGGAGGAGATCATCGAGCGCGAGACCATCGTCGAGCGCCCCGGTTTCCTGGGCGGCTTCTTCGGCGGTGAGGAGATCGTCGAGCGCGAGGAGATCATCGAGCGCGACTCGTTCTTCTAGGACTGATCTTGCGGGACGGGGTCGCAGGCCCCGTTGATCGGCCGACGGGCCGGTGGCGACCGAACGGGTCGCCACCGGCCCGTCGTGCGTCCGGCGACGCGCGGGGCACCCACCCGGTCGGCCCAGTGTGGCTGCCGCTGTTCGGGGTACCGCCGCGGCCGTTCACCCGTACGAAGAGCTCGGGGGGCTGCTAAGAAGGGGAGCGAGACCGTTTTGTCGGCCTCGTCCCGTTTTTGAGGAGGCATCCTCATGGGTGCGACAGCAACCACCGCGGCCCAGAGCGGCCGCGGCGACCCCCAGGGCGCCGAGCAGCCGCCGGTGCACATTCTCTGGATCAACGCCGGCCTCAGCTGTGACGGCGACTCGGTGGCGCTGACCGCCGCGATGCAGCCGAGCATCGAGGAGATCGTCACCGGCGCGCTGCCCGGACTGCCGAAGATCGCGGTCCACTGGCCCCTGATCGACTTCGAGTGCGGTCCGGTGCAGGGCGCGGACAACTTCGTCGAGTGGTTCTTCAAGGCCGACCGCGGCGAGCTGGAGCCCTTCGTGCTGGTCATCGAGGGCTCGATCCCCAACGAGGCGATCAAGCAGGAGGGCTACTGGTGCGGCTTCGGCGACGATCCGGCCACCGGTCAGCCGATCACCACCAGTGAGTGGCTCGACCGGCTGGCGCCCAAGGCCACTGCCGTGGTCGCCATCGGCACCTGTGCCACGTATGGCGGTATCCACGCGATGGCGGGCAACCCGACCGGCGCGATGGGCGTGCCGGACTACCTCGGCTGGGACTGGAAGTCCAAGGCGGGCCTGCCGATCGTCTGTGTGCCCGGCTGCCCGATCCAGCCGGACAACTTCGCCGAGACGCTGACCTACCTGCTCTACCAGCTGGCCGGCTCGGCACCGATGATCCCGCTGGACGACAAGCTGCGCCCCAGCTGGCTCTTCGGCGCCACCGTGCACGAGGGCTGTGACCGCGGCGGCTACTACGAGCAGGGCCAGTTCGCCACCGAGTACGGCCGCCCCGAGTGCCTGGTGCGGCTCGGCTGCTGGGGACCGGTGGTCAAGTGCAACGTCCCCAAGCGCGGCTGGATCAACGGCGTCGGCGGCTGCCCCAACGTCGGCGGCATCTGCATCGCCTGCACGATGCCGGGCTTCCCGGACAAGTTCATGCCGTTCATGGACCCGCCGCCCGGCTCGCACGTCTCCAGCAACGCCAGCTCGGCCTACGGCCAGGTGATCCGTCGGCTGCGCTCGATCACCGCGAAGACGCTGGACAAGGAGCCCAAGTGGCGCCAGACCGGTCGCAAGCTGACGACCGGCTACCGCCCGCCCTGGTGATGCGGGGTACCAGGTAGGCCGCACGCCGTGCGCGTGCGGCCTACCTGCGCACCCGCCCCCTTGGAACTGACACCACTGCTTTTTGGAAGACCCACTCGACCCCAGTGCGCAGAAGGGCAGCGACAAAGACGATGGCACCGACGACGAAAGCGGCCGGCGACGGCAGCGGCCTGGTGGAGATGTCCTGGGATCCGATCACCCGGATCGTGGGCAGTCTCGGCATCCACACGAAGATCGACTTCAAGCAGAAGCGGGTCGCGGAGTGCTACAGCACCTCCTCGGTCTTCCGCGGCTACAGCGTCTTCATGCGCGGCAAGGACCCGCGTGACGCGCACTTCATCACCAGCCGGATCTGCGGCATCTGCGGCGACAACCACGCCACCTGTTCGGTCTACGCCCAGAACATGGCCTACGGGGTGAAGCCGCCGCACCTGGGTGAGTGGATCATCAACCTCGGCGAGGCGGCCGAGTACATGTTCGACCACAACATCTTCCAGGAGAACCTGGTCGGGGTCGACTACTGCGAGAAGATGGTCCGCGAGACCAACCCCGGCGTGCTGGAGCTGGCCGAGCGCACCGAGGCACCGCACGCGGGCGACCACGGCTACAAGACGATCGCCGACATCATGCGCTCGCTCAACCCGATCGAGGGCGAGTTCTACCGCGAGGCGCTCCAGGTCAGCCGCTACACCCGGGAGATGTTCTGCCTGATGGAGGGCCGCCATGTGCACCCCTCCACGCTCTACCCGGGCGGTGTCGGCACGGTGGCCACCGTCCAGCTCTTCACCGACTACCTGACCCGGCTGATGCGCTACGTGGAGTTCATGAAGAAGGTCGTGCCGCTGCACGACGACCTCTTCGACTTCTTCTACCAGGCGCTGCCCGGCTACGAGGAGGTCGGCCGCCGCCGGGTGCTGCTCGGCTGCTGGGGCAGCCTCAACGACCCCGACCACTGCGACTTCACCTACCGGAACATGACCGACTGGGGCCGGCGGATGTTCGTCACCCCGGGCGTGGTGGTGGACGGCAAGCTGGTCACCAACGACCTGACCGAGATCAACCTCGGCATCCGGATCCTGCTCGGCAGCTCGTACTACGAGGACTGGCAGGGCCAGGAGCTGTTCGTCACCCACGACCCGCTCGGCAACCCGGTCGACCCGCGGCACCCGTGGAACCAGCACACCATCCCGCAGCCGCAGAAGCGCAACTTCGACGACAAGTACAGCTGGGTGATGTCGCCGCGCTGGTTCGACGGCAAGGAGCACCTGGCGCTGGACACCGGCGGCGGCCCGATCGCCCGGCTCTGGTCCACCGCGCTCTCCGGACTGGTCGACATCGGCTACATCAAGGCCACCGGGCACAGCGTGGTGATCAACCTGCCGCGCTCGATGACCAAGCCGGAGACCACCTTCGAGTGGAAGATCCCGCAGTGGAGCAACGCGATCGAGCGCAACCGCGCCCGCACCTACTTCCAGGCCTACGCGGCCGCCGCCGCCTTGCACTTCGCGGAGAAGGCCCTCGCCGAGGTGCGCGCGGGCAAGACCCAGACCTGGGAGAAGTTCGAGGTGCCCGACGAGGGCCTCGGCTGCGGCTTCACCGAGGCGGTGCGCGGGGTGCTCTCGCACCACATGGTGATCCGGGACGGCAAGATCGCCAACTACCACCCGTACCCGCCCACTCCGTGGAACGCCAGCGTCCGGGACAGCTACGGCACGCCCGGGCCCTACGAGGACGCGGTGCAGAACACCCCGATCTTCGAGGAGAACTCCCCGGAGAACTTCAAGGGCATCGACATCATGCGGGCGGTGCGCAGCTTCGACCCCTGTCTGCCCTGCGGGGTGCACATGTACGTCGGCGGCGGCAAGACCGTGCAGACCATGCACGTGCCCACCGGACTGAGCGGGCTGGGCGGATGACCGCCGAGCAGGTGGGCCTGCGGGTCCAGCAGGTGCTGGACAGGCTGGCCGAGGCCGGGCAGGGCGAGGCGGCCGAGGAACTGGTGCGCACCCTGATGGAGTTCTACGGCGCCGGGCTGGCCCGGATGGCGGCGCTGCTGCCCGCCGAGGCGCTCGGCGACGAGCTGGCGGCCGGGCTGCTGGTGCTGCACGACCTGCACCCGGAGGACGTGCCGACCCGGATCGGGCGGGCGCTGGCGGCGGCGCCCGGCTGGGCGGTGCGCGACTTCGACGCCACCGCCGGCGTGCTGACGCTGCGCCGGAGCGAGGACGACGCCGGCGGTGGGTGCGGCTGCGGCGCCGCCCAGGACGAGGAGCGGATCGAGCAGGCGCTGGCCTGCTTCGCCCCGGAGGTCGGCACGGTCGAACTGGCCAAGCAGCCGGTCCTGTTGCAGATCGGCCCGCGTCCCACGGTGGAGGCCCGGTGAGCATGCGTCAGCTCGTCGGTCCCGGCACCGCGCTGCTGCGCCGGCTGCGCGAGCCGGCGCCCCCGCAGCCCGAGCGGTGCGAGTTCTGCGACGTCCGGCTGCCGGGCGAACACCGGCACCTGGCCGATCGCGACGAGCGCTCGCTGGTCTGCGTCTGCACGGCCTGCGCGCTGCTGCTGCGGCAGCCGGGCGCGGCCGAGGGCCGCTACCGCGGCCTGTCCGAGCGCTATCTCGCCGACCCGGAGCACCGGTTGACCGAGCAGGACTGGCAGGCGCTGCGGATCCCGGTCAGCTGCGCCTTCCTGTTCAAGGACACCGCGCTGGACCGGCTGGTCACCCTCTACCCGAGCCCGGCCGGGGCCGCCGAGAGCGAACTCGACGAGGCCGCCTCCCGGGCGCTGCTGGACGGCAGCCGCCTGGCCGCCGAGCTGGTACCGGACACCGAGGCACTGCTGCTGCGCCGCACGGCGGACGGGATCCACTGCTACCTGGTCCCGATCGACGTCTGCTACGAGCTGGTCGGGCGGCTGCGGCTGTGCTGGCACGGCTTCGACGGCGGCTCGCAGGCCCGGGCCGAGCTCGACGGGTTCTTCGCCAGGCTGGCCGAACGCACGTCGGCGTCGGTGTCGGCGGCGGCATCAGTGTCGGCGGCGGCGGCATCGTCGGCGGCATCGGTGTCGGCGGAGGCCCTGTCATGACCGAACTCGGCTTCGCCTGCACGGGCGTGCGGGCCGATGCGTACGCGGCCATGCCGACGCTGGTCTTCCGGCTGCGGATCACCGCCGCCCCGGGGGTGCGGGTGCACGCGCTCGCGCTGCGTTGCCAGCTGCGCATCGAACCGGCCCGCCGACCCTACGGCGAGGCCGAGGGCGTCAAGCTCGCCGACCTGTTCGGCGAACGCTCGCGCTGGGGAACCACGCTCAACCCGATCCAGTTCGCCCAGGTCTCGCTGATGGTCCCCGGTTTCGAGGGCGAGACCGAGACGGATCTGGTGGTGCCGTGCAGCTATGACCTGGAGGTGGCCGCCGGCCGCTACCTGCGGGCCCTCGAAGGCGGCGAGGTGCCGCTGCTGCTGCTCTTCTCCGGCACCGCCTTCGCCGGACCCGGCGGGTTCCAGGTCTCCCCGGTGCCCTGGGACAAGGAGGCGGTGGTGCGGATGCCGGTGCGGGTCTGGCAGGAGGCGATCGAGCAGCACTTCCCGGGCTGCGGCTGGCTGCGGCTGCCCGGTGAGCTGATCGACGCACTGCTCGCCTACCGCTCCCGGCGGGCGCTGCCGTCCTGGGAGGCCACGATGCGCGAACTGCTCAGCCTGGCACCGGCGGTGGCGCCGGACCTGATCGAGGAGGTGGTGCTGTGACCACGCTGCCGGCGGAGGTCGACGCGCGGTTCGCGGTGGCCCGGCAGATCGCCGACGCGGTGCTCTTCGAGGGCTATGTGCTCTACCCCTACCGGGCCTCGGCGGCCAAGAACCGGCTGCGCTGGCAGTTCGGCGTCCTGGTCCCGCCCGGCTACGGGCAGGACAGCGCCGAGCACAGCGGACAGCGCACCGAGTGCGTGATGGAGCCGAAGCGCGGGGCCGCGCTCGCGGTGCAGCTGCGGTTCCTGCGGGCCCAGCAGCGCACCGTCCAACGCGCCCTGCCGGACGGCCGGTTCGAAACCGTGCCGGAGCTGGAGCTGGCCGACCGGGTGCTCCAGCCGTGGCACGAGGGGATCGAGGAGCGGATCGAACTTCTGGTGCCCATCGAGCAGTTGGCCGAGGAGGGGGTGCTGCACCCGTTCCGGCTGGCGGCCGGGGAGGAGCAGGAGCCGCTGCACGAGGACGGCGCGCTCGTCGGGCGGCTGCTGCGCCGGCGCGAACAGCTGGACGGCGTCCTGCGGTTGCGCACCGAGGAGATCCCGGGCCCCTACCGGGCGGTGCGGCTGACCGCGGAGGTGGCCAACACCTCGCCCTGGCTGCCGCCGGCCGACGGGCGGCGGGAGGAGGCGCTGCCCTACTCGCTGGTCTCCGCGCACCTGCTGCTCGGCCTGGACCGGGGCGCCTTCCTGTCCGCCACCGACCCGCCGCAGTGGGCCCGGGCGGCGGTGGCCGAGTGCCGCAACGAGCACACCTGGCCGGTGCTGGTCGGCGGCGCGGGGCGCGAGGACGTGGTGCTCTCCTCGCCGATCATCCTGGAGGACCACCCGCAGGTGGCCCCCGAGAGCCCGGGCGCGCTCTACGACGCCACCGAGATCGACGAGATCCTCGCCCTGCGCACGGCCGCCCTCACCGACCGGGAGAAGCGCGAGGCGCGGGGCACCGACGAGCGGGCCGGCGCGGTGATCGACCTCGCCGACTCGATGCCTCCCGAGGTGCTGGAGCGGCTGCACGGCGCGGTGCGCGCGCTGCGCGAGGTCACGGCGCCCACCGCCGGGCCGGAGCAGCCCTGGTGGGATCCGGGCAACGACAGCGAGGTCGACCCGGACCGGGATCAGGTGGTGGTGGACGGCCGCTCGGTGGGCGCGGGCAGCCGGGTGCTGCTCAAGCCGGGGCGGCGGCGCACCGACGCCCAGGACCTGTTCCTGCACGGGCGCACCGCGCTGGTGGAGGCGGTGCTGCACGACGTGGACGGCTCGGTGCACCTCGCGGTGACCGTCGAGGGCGATCCGGGGGCCGACCTGTGGCGGGCCCAGGGGCGGTTCCGGTACTTCCAGCCGGACGAGGTCGCCCCGCTGGAGGAGTCATGACGCAGCGTCAGGTCGACTCCTCGGAACGGGTGCTGGTCGCCGGGGTGGGCAACATCTTCCTCGGCGACGACGGGTTCGGTGTCGAGGCCGTGCGCCGGCTGGGGGAGCACCCGCTGCCCGCCGGGGTCGAACTGGTCGACTTCGGGGTGCGCGGGGTCCACCTCGCCTACCAACTCCTGGACGGCTACCGGATGCTGGTGCTGCTGGACGCAACCGCGCGGGGCGGGGCGCCGGGCACGGTCTATCTGATCGAGGCCGGCGACGAAGAGCCGCTGGAGCCGGCCGGGCCCGCCCTGCTGGACGGCCACCGGATGGGGCCGGACGCGGTGCTCGCCCTGCTGGCCACCCTCAGCGCCGGCACCGGCGGCACGCCGCCCGCGCGGGTGCTGGTGGTCGGCTGCGAGCCCGCCTCGCTGGAGGAGGGCATCGGGCTGAGCGCGCCGGTGGCGGCCGCGGTGGACGAGGCGGTGGCGGTGGTCAGGGACCTGCTGGCGACGGTCGGAACCGGTCAGGCGCCGGTGGGCCGGTGAGCCGGTGGTGAAGAGTTGTCGAGAGCGAGATAGAGAGGCGTCACCCATGCTGAAGGTCCTGTTCCGCGGTGCTCTGCTGGCCGCGCTCGGCGCCCTGGTCTGGCAGAACCTGCCCGACCTCAAGCGTTATCTGCGGATGCTGCGCATGTGAGGCGCGGTCCCGCCTGCCGGTACTGCTGCGAATGGCGTACCTCCCGGGCGCGGTGGCGGCGCGGCTTCGAGCCGTTGCCGCCACCGCGCTCTGTAATGGAGCCGCCCGCCGCCCGCCGCCCGCTGTCGCGCCGGTCAGTTCACGGGCCGCCTTGCCAACCGCCTTACCGAGCAACGGGGGAGAGGGTCGATGCACGAGATGTCCATCGCGCTGGCCGTCATCGAGCAGGTGGAGCGGGCGGCCGCCGAGCACGGCGCGCGGGCCGTCGAGGAGGTCCTGCTCCAGGTCGGCCAACTGGCCGGCGTGGTGCCGCAGGCACTCGACTTCTGCTACGAACTCGCCTGTGCCGACACCGTCCTGGCGGGCTCGACGCTGACCGTCGAGCCGGTCGCGGCCCGCGCCCGGTGCGCCGACTGCGGGCGCGAGTGGGCGGTGGGGATGCCGCCCGACCTGGGCTGCCCCGGCTGCGGGGGCGCCCACACCGAGCTGTTGGCCGGGCGGGAGCTGCGGATCCTTCGGGTGCGCTGGGCCGCGGACCCGGTGCTCGCCCGAGCCGACCAGGAAGGCTGAACCCGATGTGCCGTACGGTTGACCTCCAGCAGGCGGTCCTCGCCCGAAACGACGACAGCGCCCAGGAGTTGCGCACCTCGCTGGCCGCCCGCGGCACGATCGCGGTCAATCTGCTCTCCAGTCCCGGCAGCGGCAAGACCGAGCTGCTGGAGCGCGAGCTGGGACTGGCCCGGGAGCGGGGCGTGCCGGTCGCGGCGCTCACCGCCGACCTGGCCACCGAGAACGACGCACTGCGGCTGGGCCGTTCGGGCGTGCCGGTCAAGCAGGTGCTGACCGACGGGCTCTGCCACCTGGAGGCGGTGATGCTCCGCGGCCACCTGGACGGCTGGCTGCCCGAGGCCACCCGGCTGCTCTTCGTGGAGAACGTCGGCAACCTGGTCTGCCCGGCCTCCTACGACCTCGGCGAGTCGCTGCGGGTGGCGCTGGCCTCCGTCACCGAGGGCGAGGACAAGCCGCTCAAGTACCCGACGGCCTTCGGGCTCGCCCACCTGGTGCTGGTCACCAAGACCGACCTGGCGCAGGCGGTCGGATTCGACGAGGCCGCCTTCCTGGCCAACGTCCGGCGGGTCAACCCCGGCGTGGAGGTGGTGCTCACCTCCGCGCGGACCGGGCAGGGGGTGGGCACCCTGCTGGAGCGGGCGTTGGCGGTGCTGGCCGGTGGGCCGGTGCACCGCCCGGTGATGGGCCGCCCGGCCGGACACAGCCACCAGGTGCCGCTGCTGGACCACTCTTGACGGTCGATCAGTTCTCGGAGCGGCGGCGGGTCCTGGTGCGGGGGATCGTGCAGGGCGTGGGGTTCCGGCCGTTCGTCTACGGGCTGGCCACCGAGCTGGGCCTCAGCGGGCAGGTGACCAACACCGGCGAGGGCGTGCTCGCCGAGGTGGAGGGGCTGCCGGCGGCCCTGGAGGCGTTCTGCCACCGGATCGGGGCCGACGCGCCGCCGCTGGCCCAGGTGGCCGCGGTGGCGCAGGAGAGCATGGCGGTCACCGGTGGCACCGGCTTCGCCATCGTGCCCTCGCAGGTCACCGGCGGGGTCCGCACGCTGATCCCGCCGGACACCGCGACCTGCGCGGACTGCCTGGCCGAACTCGCCGACCCGGCCGACCGCCGCTACCGCCATCCGTTCATCACCTGCACCAACTGCGGCCCGCGGTTCACCATCATCACCGGCCTGCCCTACGACCGGGCCGCCACCACGATGGCCGGCTTCCCGATGTGCCCGCGCTGCGCCGCCGAGTACACCGACCCCGGCGACCGGCGCTTCCACGCCCAGCCGATCTCCTGCCACGACTGCGGGCCGCGGCTGACCCTGCGGCGGCCGGGACGGGCGCCGCACACCGGAGCCGACGTGGTCGAGCGGGCCCGTGGGCTGCTGGCGGCCGGGGCGATCCTGGCGGTCAAGGGCATCGGCGGCTACCACCTGGCCTGCGACGCGGCCGACGCCGAGGCCGTCGCCCGGCTGCGGCGGCGCAAGAACCGCGGCGACAAGCCGTTCGCGGTGCTGGCCCGCTCCCTGGCCGAGCTCGAACCGCTGGTCGGACTCGACGCGGTGGAGCGGGAGTTGCTCACCGGGCCGCAGCGTCCGATCGTGCTGCTGCGGCGCCGCCCCGGGGCGGGAGCGCTCGCCGAGGCCGTCGCGCCGCGCTCGGCCGACCTGGGCGTGCTGCTGCCCTACGCCCCGCTGCACCAGCTGCTGCTCGGCCTGCCCGGTGACCCGCCGGGCCCCGGGCTGCTCGTGCTGACCAGCGCGAACCTGGCCGGGGAGCCCATCGTCACCGACGACCGGGAGGCCCTGACCCGGCTGGCCCCGCTGGTGGACGGCTGGGTGACGCACGACCGGCCGATCCAGGTGCCCTGCGACGACTCGGTGCTGCGGGTGGTGGACGGTGAGGTGCTGCCGGTGCGCCGCTCGCGCGGCTGGGCCCCGCTGCCGGTGCCGCTGCCGGTCGCGGTGCGGCCGGTGCTCGCGGTCGGCGGCGACCTGAAGAACACCTTCGCGCTGGCCCGGGGCGAGTCGGCCTGGCTCTCCGCCCACGTCGGCGACATGGACGACCTGGCCACCCTGCGGGCCTTCGACCGCGCGGTCGCGCACCTGACGGCGGTCACCGGGGTGGTGCCCGAGCTGCTGGCCGCCGACCGGCACCCGGGCTACCGCTCGGTGCGGCAGGCGGGGCGCCTCGCGCGCGGGCGGCCGCTGGTGCGGGTGCAGCACCACCACGCCCATGTCGCGGCCGCGATGGCCGAGCACGGCCTGGACGGCGGCGAGCCGGTGATCGGCGTCGCCTTCGACGGGACCGGCTACGGCGAGGACGGTGCGATCTGGGGCGGCGAGGTGCTGCTGGCCGACTACGACGGCTTCCGGCGGCTGGCGCACCTGGGGTACGTGCCGCTGCCCGGCGGCGATGCGGCGGTGGCCCGCCCGTACCGCTCGGCGCTGGCCCAGCTGCACGCCGCCGGCCTGCCCTGGGACCCGGACCTGCCCTGCGTGCAGGCCTGCTCCGCGGAGGAACGGCGGGTACTGGAGCAGCAGTTGGCGCGCTCGCTGAACTGCGTGCCGACCTCCAGCATGGGGCGGCTCTTCGATGCGGTGGCCGCGCTCGCGGGCGTCTGCCAGCGGGCCGGCTACGAGGCCCAGGCGGCCCTGGAGCTGGAGGCCGCGGCGGTGGCGCACGGCCCGGCGCAGCCCTACGCCTTCGGCCTGCGCTCGGGCGAGGGGGCGTCGGAGGTGCTGCTGGTGGCCGAGCCGGCGCCGGTCCTGGCCGCCGTGCTGGCCGACCTGCGCGCCGGCGGCTCGGCCGGGCTGATCGCCGCGCGCTTCCACGCGGGGGTGGCCGCCCTGGTGCGGACGCTCTGCGCGGCGGTCCGCGAGCGGCACGGGGTGGACCGGGTGGCGCTGACCGGCGGGGTGTTCGCCAACGCGGTGCTCTCCTCGGCGTGCGCGCGCGGCCTGCGCGAGGACGGGTTCACGGTGCTGCGGCACCACCGGGTGCCGCCGAACGACGGCGGGTTGGCGCTCGGCCAGCTGATCATCGCGGCGCGAGCCGCCGGTTGAGAGGAGAGGATCCCATGTGTCTTGCGGTGCCCGGCAGAGTGCTGGAGATCGAGGAACGCGACGGCGCGAAGATGGCCGTGGTGGATTTCGGCGGTGTGGTGAAGGACGTCTGCCTGGAGTACCTGCCCGACCTGCGGGTCGGCGAGTACGCCATCGTGCACGTCGGGTTCGCGTTGCAGCGCCTGGACGAGGAGTCGGCCCGCCGCACCCTGGAACTGTTCGCCGAACTCGGCTTGCTGCAGGAGGAGTTCGGTGACCCCTGGGAGGCGGCGGCAGGCGCCGCGGCGAGTGCGGAGGTGCAGCGGTGAAGTATCTGGAGGAGTTCCAGGACCCGGAGCTGGCCCGCGTCCTGCTGGAGGACATCAGGGCGACGGTGACCAGGCCCTGGGCGGTGATGGAGGTCTGCGGCGGCCAGACGCACAGCATCATCCGCCACGGCATCGACCAACTGCTGCCGGACGAGATCGAGTTGATCCACGGGCCGGGGTGCCCGGTCTGTGTCACCCCGCTGGAGATGATCGACAAGGCGCTGGAGATCGCCGGGCGGCCGGAGGTGATCTTCTGCTCCTTCGGCGACATGCTGCGGGTGCCGGGCACCGACCGCGACCTGTTCCGGGTCCGCGGCGAGGGCGGTGACGTGCGGGTGGTCTACTCGCCGCTGGACGCGCTGCGGATCGCCCGGGAGAACCCGCACCGCGAGGTGGTCTTCTTCGGCATCGGCTTCGAGACCACCGCGCCACCCAACGCGATGACCGTGCACCAGGCGCGCAAGCTGGGCATCGGCAACTTCAGCATGCTGGTCTCGCACGTCCTGGTGCCGCCGGCCATCGAGGCGATCATGACCTCGCCGGACTGCCGGGTGCAGGGCTTCCTGGCGGCGGGCCACGTGTGCAGCGTGATGGGCACCGGGGAGTACCCGCAGCTGGCCGAGCGGCACCGGGTGCCGATCGTGGTGACCGGCTTCGAACCGCTCGACATCCTGGAGGGGATCCGGCGCACGGTACGGCAGTTGGAGCGCGGCGAGCACACCGTGGAGAACGCCTACCAGCGTGCGGTGCGGCCCGAGGGCAACCCGGCGGCCCGCGCGATGCTCCAGGACGTCTTCGAGGTCGCCGACCGCGGCTGGCGCGGCATCGGGGTGATCCCGCGCAGCGGCTGGCGGCTGAGCGAGCGCTACCGCGAGTTCGACGCCGAGCACCGGTTCGACGTCGCGGGGATCACCACCCGCGAATCCGAACTCTGCCGCAGCGGCGAGGTGTTGCAGGGGCTGATCAAGCCGCATCAGTGCGAGGCCTTCGGCACCGCCTGCACGCCGCGCAACCCGCTGGGCGCCACCATGGTCTCCACCGAGGGCGCCTGCGCCGCGTACTACCTCTACCGGCGGCTGTCCGCGCCCACCGCCCCGACCGCGCCCACCGCCCCGACCGCCCTGGAGGCGAGCCCCGTTGGCTGAGACCCGGACCCTGGCCGCGCCGGACTTCGCCGGCTGGAGCTGCCCGCTGCCGCTGCGCGACCACCCGCGGGTGGTGATGGGGCACGGCGGCGGCGGGGCGATGTCGGCCGAGTTGGTGGAGAACATCTTCGCCCCGGCCTTCGGCGGCGCCCAGGCAGCGCTGCGCGATTCGGCCGAGCTCACCTTGGACGGGGCCCGACTCGCCTTCTCCACCGACTCGTTCGTGGTGCGGCCGCTCTTCTTCCCCGGCGGCAGCATCGGCGACCTGGCGGTCAACGGGACCGTCAACGACCTGGCCATGAGCGGGGCCGCCGCGGCTTACCTGTCCTGCGGGGTGATCCTGGAGGAGGGCGTCGAGATGGCCCTGGTGGGCCGGGTGGCGCAGGCGATGGGCGCCGCCGCCCGGGCGGCCGGGGTCGAGGTGGTCACCGGCGACACCAAGGTGGTGGAGGCCGGGCACGGTGACGGCATCTACCTCAACACCGCCGGCATCGGCCTGATCCCGGCCGGCGTGGACCTGCGCCCGCAGCGCGCCGCGCCGGGCGACGTGGTGATCGTCAGCGGCGAGATCGGGCTGCACGGCGTGGCGATCATGAGCGTCCGGGAGGGACTGGAGTTCGGCGTCGAGATCAGCAGCGACTGCGCCGCGCTGGGCGGCCTGGTGGCGGCGATGCTCGCCGTCACCCCCGACCTGCACGTGCTGCGCGACCCGACCCGGGGCGGGGTGGCCGCCGCAGTCAACGAGATCGCGGCGGCGGCCGCGGTGGGCGTGGTGCTGACCGAGCGCTCGATCCCGGTGCCGGCCGAGGTCGCCAACGCCTGCGCGATCCTCGGGCTGGACCCGATGTACGTGGCCAACGAGGGCAAGCTGGTGGCCTTCGTGCCGCGCGAGCACGCCGAGGCCGTGCTGGCCGCGATGCGGGCCCACCCGCTGGGCGCGCGGGCGGCGGTGATCGGCGAGTGCGTGGCGGAGCACCCGGGGATGGTGGTGGCCCGCACCGCGCTCGGCGGCACCCGGGTGGTCGACCTGCCGCTCGGTGAGCAACTGCCGCGGATCTGTTAGGAATCCGGGCTGCGGTCCGGGCCGGCGGGGCGGGTGACCGTCCCGCCGACCGTTCTCGGTCCGGACGTCCCCCTACTGGCACGATCGGCCGGAAGACCCTAAGCAAGGTAGTAGAAGTTCTGACCTCCCACGGTGATGGGCTCAATGCCCACTTGTGAGACTCTGCTGAGCTGCCGCTCCCAGTCCGGCGGGGCGCCGACCCGCACCCAGAGGTCGTAGACGCCAGCCTGCTGGATCTGAGCCCCGGTCAGAATAACGCGCGTCGTGGGGTCCCCGTCCCAGGTGCATCGGTACCGCTCGGGGGCTGCGAGGTTGTCCCACCGGAACCCGGTCGTGACCAGGAGTGCCGGGGTCCGGAAGTCCTGTGGGTTCCACGGGTTTGCTGCCGGCATCGCACACATGGCTGCTTCTCCCATCCGGGGCCTTTCTCGCCGGAGACGGCTTCGCCCGGCCTGTCGGTGGCTCGATGCGGTCGAAACTCCCGCTGGCCACAAGGCCCTTGGCTCCAGGTTGGGCCGCATCCGGCGACCTCGCATCTCGGGCGCCACAACTCCGGTGAATCCGCTCGCGTTTGGCGCTCCGGACGGGTCGGGTGGCGGCGCGGGGCGGTTCGGACGGGTAGCGGCAACAGCTGAGATGCTTTCACTCCCGGTGCTCAGCTGGTGCGGTGGCAAGTCTGCGCGCCGTGCCGCTCGGCGCAAGTCGGCGGCGGCCGAACGGGCGTTCCTCGGCGCGGTGCCGCGCTCCGCGCTGCCGCGGTTGCGTAGCGGCCGGCCGGGGTGGGTACTGGTGAGGGTGCGGCCGACCGGACCGCGGCGTCCAAAGGGGCGCAGCACTGCGAGCCGGTTCCCCTGCCGCCACGGCCAGTTGGCCCGTCACCCCGCTCGGCCCCCGCGGCCCCTCGGCCCCCGCTGAGCCTGCGCGCCGTCGGCCCCACTCGGCCCGGCTCGCCCCAGCGCTGGTCCGTCCCGTCCCGTCCCGTCCCGGCCCTGGGACGCAGCCGGCTCAGCCGCTCACGCGCAGAACGCGCACACCCCGCAACCCCAGGAGGAGACCATGGGTGCGATTGCCAATGTCCTCGAAGGACTCGATCCGTCGTCGAAGCAGATGGAGGAGGCGAAGGAGGCGCTCGATGCCCTGGCGGCACTCGCCCAGACCAAGGCGGAGTACTTCCAGATGGAGATCGAGAGGTCACTCATCACGGCCGGCAGCGACCAGGACCGACGGATCCCCATCGAGGCGGTGCTGGAGAGCATCTCCCAGACCCACGCCATGGTGTCCAGCCAGGTGAAGGACATCGGCAAGCCGATCGCCGCTGCGCTCAAGTCGTTCTGCCGGGGCTCCGCGGACGAGATCATCGACGGCGTCGCCGGACTGGTCACCGAGGTCCTCCAGGACTTCCTCGGCGGGGCCGAGGGCGGTGAGGAGTCGCTGCACCGGTACGTGGTCCTGACCGAGGAGTACTCGATCGTCCGGCTCGACCTGCGGGCGTGGCAGCGCAGTGTCGAGGCGACCGGGCTCCGCAAGAGGGCGGAGAAGGTCAGCGCGTTCGTCATGGTGAAGTCGGCGGTCGACCTCAGCAAGATCGGCTTCAACACCTTCCTCTACCTGTACCGGGGTCAGTTGAACGCGATGCACATGGATCGCACCAACATCGAGAAGGCCCTCGACCGGGCCGCGCAGATCTACATCAAGTTCCACGAGGAGATGGTCCAGCTGCGCGACGACGGCCACCGGCCCGCGTTCGCCGCCGAGCGGATCCAGGAGTTGAGGGCGGACGAGTGAGTGGAGGGCGACGCGCGGACGCGGTCGCGGCCGGGGAACAACGCCCGGCCGGACCGCCCGCCGGCAAGCTCCCACGTTGTACCGGAGGGAAGAACAGCCATGTCAGATCAGTCGAACCCGCGGTTCAAGCAAGCCGCCGACCCCCTGGACCAGGTGCTCCGGACCCTGACCGCCGAACAGAAGGTGTACCTGCGGGGGGCCCGTGCCGGTGCCCCCGCTCCGGTCGGCGACCAGCAGAGCGGCCTGGAGATCGCGAACATCGCGGGGATCGCCGGACAGACGCGCGTCGTGCTGGCCCGGGGCGATGACCCCGCTGAGCTGGGCAACGAACTCAGGCGGCTGAGCACAGAGATCATCCGTCTGGGCGGTCCACCTGCCGGAGCGGCGGGGCGAGCTGCTCTCATGGCCTGGTTCCAGGCCGACGCGTCCGCCGGGCCGGCGTTCGTGAAACTGTGCGCCCAGCTGAAGGAGCGCCTGCTCGCGCTCGACCAGCAGGAGGCCGGGCGGGCGGCGGCTCCGAAGACCGAGCCACCGACCAACGAGGAGATTCTCGCCGCCGAGCTCGGGAGGCAGCTCCACGCCAACGCGCCGGGGGACGGGTTCCGGCATGTCACGGCCATTCTGGTCGTCGGTGGCAAGGTGTACCGGGGGAAGAACGCGGGCGGCGAGGTAGGGCTCGTTACTGCCGAGCTGGTCCGTCGACTGGCCGACAAGGGGGAGAAGTGGTCCATCCCCAACTGCGCCGAAGTGCACGCCCTGGACGCCTTCGTGAAGGCCAGGACGTTGGCTGACAAGGATGCCGTGACGAAGGCCCTCGAGGGCAGCAGGGCGATCATCGCCACCGTCAGCGCCAAGGGGCAACCTCTCGCCACGTGGGGCCCGTGCGGCGCTTGCGAGCAATGCCGACAGTGGCTGGAAAAGCTCGGCATCGCCATGGTGAAGGGCTGATCCGGCGGTCCCGGGCCGGGCGGCCGGTCGCACGGCCGCCCGGCCCCGGGACCGGTGGTTTCAGCGGGTGAGCAGGGGGGAGCTGCTGCCCTCCAGGATCACCCGGGCCACCAGGGCGGGGTTGTCGCCCATCGGCACATGGCCGCAGCCGGGCAGCGGGATGAACCGCGCGGCGGGCAGGAGTTGGCGGGCCCGGCGGCCCTGGGCGTTCAGCAGCAGGCGGTCCTGGGTGCCCCAGGCGATGGTCAGCGGGATGTCGGCGGGGATGCCGGTGGGGAAGTGCGCGACGTGCTCGCCGAGTCCGGCGCGCAGGGTCTGATGGAAGCCGCGGGCCTCCAGCATCGCCCGGGTGTCCAGCATCAGTTCGTCGGGGTCGAGCTGCTCGGGGCGGCCGTAGATCACCCCGAACATCAGCTTGCGGGCCTGGGGGCGCTGGGCCAGCGAGGCACGGACCGACTCGGGGGTGCGGGCGGCGAAGCGGTGCAGGCTGAGCATGCCGGCCGCGTAGAGGAAGCCGGGCCTTCGGTAGAAGCCGGCGGGGGAGAGCGCGGTGACCGAGGAGGCCAGCGAGTGCCGGGCGGCGTGCAGGGCGAACAGGCCGCCCAGCGAGTTCCCGGCCACGTGCGGCCGTTCGATGCCGATCTTGCCCAGGAAATCGGTCAGCACCGTGATCGCGCTGTCGATGGTGTAGGGCATCCCGGCGGGCAGGGTGGGCGAGGCGCCGAAGCCGGGCAGGTCGACGGCGATCACCTCGCGTTCGGCGGCGAGCAGGTCGAGCACGGGCTTCCAGCCCTGCCAGCGGTGTCCGATGCCGTGCAGCAGAAGCAGGGGCGGGCCGTCGCCCCGGCGCTCGTGTACGAGGTCCATGGGCGTGAGGATAGGCCTAAGTTACCCGCTAGTCACTGACTTGTGAGAATCCGTGTCAATAGTCTGAAAATCAGTGCCCGGCCGGGGTGACCGGCCTCCGCCGACCGGGCGCTGCGCGCGGTCTCAGGCCCGGGCGCTGCCGAGGTTCCGGTCGGCCTCGCTGCCGGTCAGCATCAGGGTGGTCTCCTCGATCCGGACGAACCGGCCGTCGGGCGCGAACTCGCCGAACAGGTAGACCTCCATGCGGACCGTGGAGCCGTCCTTCTTGGTGACGGTCACCGTGTGCCGGTCGGCGTACAGCTCGCCGCCGGTCAGCTCCTCGTGCACCTCGACCGAGCCGTGGTCGACCACCGCGCGCAGGTGGGCGATGTGCTCCAGGAACTCGGCGCGGTCGGCCCAGCTGCCGTCGGTGCGCTGGCGGTACTCCGGGGCGAAGTGGCGGTCGGCGGCCTCGTCCAGCGTGATCTCCGGGTTGAGGAGCAGGTCGGTCAGGGCGCTGGTGATGTCGGTGTGCGTGATGTCGGTGCGGGTCATGGCGGGCTCCAGGGGATCAGGGATTTTGCGTGCGCTGCGCACGCTTCTCCTGAACTGTAGCGCATAGTGCGTGCGCTGCGCACGCTTTTTCTGTCGGGGGACGAACCGGCGAGCGCGGACCACGATGGTGCCGTGGTCCGCGCTCGCCGGTTGAAGGTCGGTCCGGTTGAGGGTCAGTGGCCGTTGAGGCTCTCGCCGAGGGCGGCGGTCAGGCTGCCGTCCGCGGTGTCGCCGTCCAGCGACCAGACGAAGGTGCCGCGCAGGCCCTGCCGGCGGATGTACTGGCCCTTGATCCGGACCGAGGCCGGGTCGTCGTAGCTGGCGAAGGTGCCGGTGGCCGGGTCGTACTTGTAGGGCTCGGCCGCCGCCGGGTCCCAGTAGGTCCGGCCCGGCGCGGTGAGCACCTGGCTGTAGTTCGGCGTCGTGGCCACCCCCGCCTTGGCGGGCTGGAACAGGCCGTCGCCGTTGGGGCCGGGGGTGACGCCGGTCCACTCGTGGGCGTAGTACGGGATCGCCAGGCCGATCTGGCCGGCCCGCACGCCCTGGCTCTCGTAGTACGTGACCGCCTGGTCCACGGTGAACCGGTTGTTCGCCGGGTTCGGGTCCGCCGGGTCCTGGTGGAGCGCGGAGGAGAAGTCGGTCGGGCCGGTGTTCTCCCAGCTGCCGTGGTAGTCGAAGGTCATCACGTTGAACCAGTCGACCACCTTGGCCACCTTGCGCAGCTCCAGCTTGGCGGCGAAGGCGGGGTTGGCGGAGGTGTTCGCGGTGAGCAGGTAGTGCCCGGCGCCGGTCTGCCGGCTCAGCGCGGACAGCTGGTGGCGGAACTCCGTCATCAGCGCGGTGTAGTCGGGGGTGTCCTGCGGACCGTACGGGTTGCCGTTGCCGGGCTCACCCGGGTACTCCCAGTCGACCGCGAAGCCGTCGAAGATGCCGGCCGCGGCGCCCGCCGGCAGGCCCGGGATGTTGCCCTTGAGGTACTGGTCCACGCAGGAGGAGACGAACGTCTGCCGGCCGGCCGCGGTGGCGGCGAGCGCGGAGAACCGACCCGACCAGGACCAGCCGCCGATCGACATCACGATCTTCAGCTTCGGGTAGGCGGCCTTGAGTTCGCGCAGCTGGTTGAGGTTGCCCTTCAGTGCCTGATCCGGCTGGTCGGCCTGGCCGTCGACCGACTCATCGGCCGTGAAGGGGCGTTGGTAGTCGGCCCAGGTATCGGCACTGGCGCACTGGCCGTCTGACGATATGTCACTGAATGCGTAGTCCAGCTCGGTGAGGTGCTTGACGTCACCGCTGGTGATCAGGTTCTTCTCGAAGAAGCCCGAGTAGATGCCCCACTGGGTGAAGTAGCCGGTCAGTGCCTTCTGGTCGCCACCGCGGTGGTGCTCGCTCGCCCGGCCGGCCGCGGTGGCACTGGCGGGGGCGGCGCCCAGCAGGGCGACGGCGCAGGCCGCGGCCGCGGCGCTGACGGTGACTCGGCGGATCGCGGACGGGCGGACGGCGGAGCGGCGGGGCGCTGACATGGACTCTCCTCGGCGGGATGCCTCAAGCAGGAGCGACGGTGGGGGAATTGGCGATGCCAAGGGTGCGCTGGCCATGCGGTGGTGCCGGGTGCGGGCAGCGGGAATCGGCATTGGCATAGACCAATGAGAGGGAAGGTATAGTCCGCCGCCCGCCGGGTCAATGGCCCGCTCCCGCTGGACCTCACGCCGGCCGCCGTCCGCAAGGGCAGACCCCGCCCGCGGGTCGGACTCGCGGGCGGGGTCTGCGGGTGGGGTCCGCGGGTCTCGCGGGAGGTCAGGAGATGCCGCAGGCGATCTGGCGGGACTCCTGGTCGAGGTCGAGCGCGGGGCAGTCGGAGGAGAGATGGGTGCCGTCGCTGAAGACGAGGTCGACGTAGAGGTTCGGCTCGATGTGGTTGTTGCCGTGCGGATCGATCCGCAGCGTGGTCTGGGAGCCCTTCAGCAGCTCCCAGGGCGTGTGGTTGAGCACCGTCAGCTGGAAGGGGCCCTGGTCGCTGTACTGGTCCCAGAGGCCGAAGGTGGAGGAGATCCGGGCCGCGGTGTTGCCGTTGAGGTCCCGGACGGTGACGGTGACCAGGGTGTCCCGGTCCTTCTGGTCGTGGTCGAGGTGGACGCTGAAGTTCGCCCCGGAGAGGGTCGCGCCCGGGGCCCGGAGGCTGTGCGGGGCGACGGTGGCGGAGGCGGGCACGGTGGTCGCCGCGACGGCGAGCACGGTGCCGGCGAGCATGGAGAAGGCCTGACGAAGCCGCATGGTGACGTCCTCTCAGTGATGATTCGTCTCCATACTGCTGAATCCGAAGGGCCGTTGGCGATCGCTCGATCGGGTGATAGTAAAACCGTTGCCAGGAACGAGCGGTGGGGGGGGGGGGGGGGGGGGGGGGGGGGGGCGGGGGGGGGGCCCCCCCCGGGGGGGGGGGGGGGGGGGGGGGGGGGGGGGGGGGGGTCAGCGGGACGGTTCGGCGGTGCGGTCGGCGAGGTGTTGTTCGGCGAGGGCTTCGGCGGTGCGGCTGAGGGCGTGGAGGAGGGTGGCGAG
>NZ_JBIBIJ010000022.1:0-127056 GCF_042957465.1 Kitasatospora sp. NPDC008050 | reverse complement strand
GCGGCACGACAACCACCGGAATAGGGTGGCCCCGTGCACTGCGTCCTCGCTAGTGTTTTACTTCAAAAGGAATCTCCAACCCCGATCCGAAGATCGAGGCCGGGGATGTCAACATATCTGGCGTTGACTTTTGGCACGCTGTTGAGTTCTCAAGGAACGGACACTTCCTTCAAGCCGCTCTCGCAAGCTCTCCGGGCGCTTCGTTCTTTCGTGTCCTCAGCGTATCACGTGAGTTTCGCGCCGATTTCACCGGACATTCACTCAGCCGTATCGCTGGATTCACATCACCTCGCGGCGACTCGGCCAACCATAGCCGCTTCCGGCTGGTGCGCCTAATCGAGCATGGTGACCGTCGCGCGGGGGAAGGGCCAGCACCCCGTCGGTCGGCGCGCCGCAACGATCGTCCGGCTCACCCGGATGCCGTAGAGTGCGGCGCGTCGACCAAGAGGACTAGACCACTTGGGTCGCGCAAGGGCCTGACCGGCCCGGGATCCGGTGGACGACCGGCAGCGGGGTGACCGCGGCGTGTCGCGTGTGACCGGCCGGGCCTGCCGCCCCTTATGTGACGACATGTCCAAAGTTGGCATGATTTAGGCTTCAGTCGACATACGCCCCAGCCGCTCCCCCGCGGCCGCACGCCTGTACTCCGCACCTGGGAGGCCCACACCATGACCACTGTGACGTCGCCGCTGACCGGCCGCGCCATCGGACTCGCCAACGTGCCCGACCCCGTCTTCGCCGGTGCGATGGTGGGCCCCGGGACCGCCATCGACCCGGTGCGCGAGCCGACCACTGCGGTCGCGCCGGTGGACGGCCTGGTCGTCTCCATGCACCCGCACGCGTTCGTGGTGATGGACGAGAACGGGCACGGCGTGCTGACCCACCTCGGCATCGACACCGTCCAGCTGAACGGTGAGGGCTTCGAGCTGCTGGTCAACAAGGGTGACCAGGTCAAGCGTGGTCAGCCGGTCATCTCCTGGAACCCCGCCGCGGTCGAGGCCGCCGGCAAGTCGCCGATCTCCCCGATCGTCGCGCTGGAGGCCACGGCCGATGCGCTCAGCGCGGTGGCCGAGACCGGTGAAGTCGCCACCGGCGGCGACCTGTTCACCTGGAACTGAGACAGCCCCGGCACCGAGACTCCCGGCGCCGAGACGACGAAACGCCGGACAGTGCCCCGTCCCACATGCTCGAGTGGGACGGGGCAGCAGTGCGGGCGAAAGGAATGAAGCACATGGAGAAGACGCTGCGCGGCGTGGGTGTCAGCCACGGGGTCGCCATCGGCCAGGTGCGGCACATGGGGACCGCAGTGCTGGAGCCCCCGGCCCACCAGATCCCGACCGAGGACGCACCGCGCGAGCGGGCCCGGGCCAAGCAGGCCGTCGACGCCGTGGCCGCCGACCTGATCGCGCGCGGCACGCTGGCCGGCGGCGAGGCGCAAGCCGTGCTGGAGGCCCAGGCGCTGATGGCGCAGGACCCCGAGCTGCTCGCCGACGTGGAGCGCCGGATCACCGTGGGCAGCAGCGCCGAGCGGGCGGTCTACGACGCGTTCGCGGCCTACCGGGCGCTGCTGGCCGCGGCCGGCGAGTACCTGGCGGGCCGGGTGGCGGACCTGGACGACGTGCGCAACCGGATCGTGGCGCGGCTGCTGGGCGTGCCGATGCCCGGTGTGCCGGACAGCGACGAGCCGTACGTGCTGTTCGCCCGGGACCTGGCGCCGGCCGACACCGCGCTGCTGGACCCGACCCTGGTGCTCGGCTTCGTGACCGAGGAGGGCGGTCCGACCAGCCACTCGGCGATCCTGGCCCGCGCGCTGGGCGTGCCGGCCGTGGTGGCGCTGCCGAACGCCACCGATGTGGCCGAGGGTGTCGTGGTGGCGGTGGACGGCAGCAGCGGTGAGGTGCTGCTGGACCCGAGCACCGAGAAGCAGGACGAGCTGCGCCGGCTGGCCGCCGAGCGCAAGGCCGCGCTGTCCGCCTCGTCCGGCCCGGGCCGGACCTCGGACGGGCACCTGGTGCCGCTGCTGGCGAACGTCGGCGGTCCGGCCGACGTGGCCGCCGCGCTGGAGGCGGGCGCCGAGGGCGTCGGGCTGTTCCGCACCGAGTTCCTCTTCCTGGACGACTCGAAGCGGGCGCCGAGCGAGCAGGCCCAGGTCGAGGCGTACCGCAAGGTGCTGGAGGCCTTCCCGGAGGGCCGCGTGGTGGTGCGCGTGCTGGACGCGGGCGCGGACAAGCCGCTGGAGTTCCTGACCCCGGCCGACGAGCCGAACCCGGCGCTGGGTGTGCGGGGTCTGCGCACCCTGCTGGAGCACCCGGAGGTGCTGCGGACCCAGCTGCGTGCGCTGGCCGCGGCGGCCGAGGGCCTGCCGGTGCACCTGGAGGTCATGGCCCCGATGGTGGCCGACCGGGCGGACGCCAAGGCGTTCGCCGAGGCCTGCCGCGAGGCCGGGCTGCAGGCGAAGTACGGGGCGATGGTGGAGATCCCGTCCGCCGCGCTGCGGGCCCGCGCCATCCTGGAGGAGGTCGAGTTCCTTTCGCTGGGCACCAACGACCTCGCGCAGTACACGTTCGCGGCAGACCGTCAGGTCGGCGCGCTGGCCCGGCTGCAGGACCCGTGGCAGCCGGCGCTGCTGGACCTGATCGCGGCCGCCGCGGGCGCGGCCAAGGCCGCGGGCAGGAGCTGCGGCGTCTGTGGCGAGGCGGCCGCCGACCCGCTGCTGGCCTGCGTGCTGACCGGGCTCGGGGTGACCAGCCTGTCGATGGGCTCGGCCTCGATCCCGTATGTGCGGGCCTCGCTGGCGACCTACACGCTGGCCCAGTGCCAGCGGGCGGCGGAGGCGGCGCGCGCCGCCGACAGCGCCGAGGAGGCGCGGATCGCCGCGCAGCAGGTGCTCTCCGGCGAGTGAGCCGACAGCTGTGCGTGTAGCGGGCCCCCGCCTTGTGGCGGGGGCCCGCTCGCGTGCTCAGGCCCGGCGCTCGCGGCCGAGGCGCTCGAAGAAGCGCAGGTGCTCCAGGTTGTCGACCGAGCCGGGGTTGACCGCCTGGTCGAGCGGGGTGCCGGCGAGCAGCCGCTTGACCGGGACCTCGATCCGCTTGCCGGTGAGGGTGTGCGGCAGACCGGTGACGGCGATGACCTCGTCGGGGACGTGGCGCGGGGAGAGCTGCTCGCGCAGCACCGTGCGGATCCGCCCGCGCAGCTCGTCGTTCAGCTCGGCGCCGGGGGCGAGGACGACGAAGAGCGGC
The DNA here is from genome assembly GCF_042957465.1 of Kitasatospora sp. NPDC008050. Taxonomy (NCBI): domain Bacteria; kingdom Bacillati; phylum Actinomycetota; class Actinomycetes; order Kitasatosporales; family Streptomycetaceae; genus Kitasatospora; species Kitasatospora sp. NPDC008050. The sequence goes on along the minus strand of NZ_JBIBIJ010000022.1, from coordinate 123,817 downwards.
ATCCAGTAGCCGCCGTTCTCCTCCTCCAGACCGATCACCAGGGACTCGGCGATCTCGGGGAGGCGCTCGACCACCTCGTAGATGTCCGAGGAGCCCATCCGCACGCCCTGGCGGTTGAGGGTGGAGTCGGAGCGGCCGTGGATGATCACGGTGCCGCGCGAGGTGACGGTGATCCAGTCACCGTGCCGCCAGGTGCCGGGGAACATCTCGAAGTAACTGTCCCGGTAGCGGGTGCCGTCGGGGTCGTTCCAGAAGCCGGTGGGCATCGAGGGGATCGGCTGGGTGACGACCAGCTCGCCGACCTCGTCGGTGTGCGGCTTGCCGTTGACGTCCCAGGACTCGACGGCCGCGCCCAGGCAGGGGGCCTGGATCTCGCCCAGGTGGACCGGCAGGGTGGGGACGCCGCCGACGAAGCAGCTGCAGACGTCGGTGCCGCCGCTGACCGAGGCGAGCCAGACGTCCGCCTTGACCTCGTCGTAGATCCAGCGGAAGCCGTCGGGGGGCAGCGGGGAGCCGGTGGTGCCGATGCAGCGCACGGCCGAGAGGTCGAGGTCGCGGCCGGGGTGCAGCTCGGCCTTGCGGCTGGCGATCACGTAGGCGGCCGAGGTGCCGAGCACGGTGGCGCGGGTGCGGGCGGCCACCTCCCAGAGGGCGCCGGTGGTGGGGTGGCCCGGGCTCCCGTCGTAGGTGACCACGGTGGCGCCCACCAGCAGGCCGGCGACCAGGAAGTTCCACATCATCCAGCCGGTGGAGGTGTACCAGAGGAAACGGTCCTTCGGGCCGAGGTCGAGCTGGAGGGCGGCCTGCTTGAGGTGCTCGACCAGGATGCCGCCCTGGCTCTGCACGATGGCCTTGGGCAGGCCGGTGGTGCCGGAGGAGTAGAGCACCCAGAGCGGGTGGTCGAAGGGGAGCTGCTCGAAGACCGGTTCGACGGCGGCGGCGGTCAGCTCGGCCCAGTCGAGGGCGCCCTCGGGGGCCGGGGAGCCGAGCAGCGGGACGTGCACCAGGGCCCGCACGGTGGGCAGCTCGCGGCGCAGCTCGGCGACCACCCCGGTGCGGTCGTGGTTCTTGCCGCCGTAGTGGTAGCCGTCGACCGCGAAGAGGACCACGGGCTCGATCTGCTGCAGGCGGTCCAGCACGCTGCGGGCGCCGAAGTCGGGGGCGCAGGAGGTCCAGATGGCGCCGATCGAAGCGGTGGCGAGCAGCGCGACGATGGCCTGCGGGATGTTGGGCAGGTAGGCGCCGACCCGGTCGCCGGGGCGCACGCCGAGCGAGCGCAGCTCGGCGGCCAGCGAGCCGACCTGGCGGCGCAGCTCGGCCCAGCTCAGCGCGATCGGCTCCGCGGTGGTCTCGTCCAGGTGCAGGATCGCGGGCAGCTCGGCGTGCGCGGGGTCGGCGCCGAAGCGCAGCGCGTGCTCGGCGTAGTTGAGGGTGGCGCCGGGGAACCAGCGGGTGCCTGGCATCGTGGCGTCGGCGAGCACGGCCTGCGGCGCGGTGCCGAACCGGACGTCGAAGTACTCGGTGACCGCGGTCCAGAAGCGCGCCAGGTCGGCGGTGGACCAGGCGTGCAGTGCGGCGTAGCGGGCGGCCGCGGTGGCGTCGTCCGGGGCGGGGGCCAGCGGGGCGGCGGGGGCGCCGTGGTGCTCGGCGGCCCAGGCCTGGAAAGCGACCAGGCGGGTGGCCGCGGCCGCCTCGGGGCGGGGACGCCACAGCGGCTGGTCGGCGGGCGCGTCGGCGCCGGTGGCCTGGTCCTGGGATGGGGTGCTCACGGTGGTGGTCTCCCGGCCGGAAGGTGGGGGCGGGGGTGGCGCTGGTGGCGGCTCCCGTCCCGTGCGTACGGACGGTCCAGACCCTGCCATGTGATCGTTCGCCGCGCCAGGGGCGACGTGGCGGGCTCTGTGTGCGGCCCTGCCCGCCCGGCGTGCGGGAGCGGCAGCTGCCGTCGCGCACGGTGAAGCCGGCCGGCCGGCCGCTGGACGGGCAGGCCGGGCGGCCGGCTTCGTGCCGCTCGATCCGTGGCCGCTCGATCGGTGATCAGTGCCGCGTCAGGCAACTTCCGCGCGACGGGGCGAAGGTTGCCTGAGGCGGCACTAGCCGGCCGGGTCGGCGGCGTGCTGGTCGAGGCGCTCGATGGCGAGGGCCGCGAGCAGGGCCGCCGCGTCGCCGAGCACCGAGTCGTCGAAGGCGGCCTGCGGTGCGTGGTTGTAGGGGGCCTTTGCGGGGTCGCGGTCGGGCGGGCAGGCACCGATCAGCAGGTAGGCGCTGGGGATCCGCTCGGCGACCATGCTGAAGTCCTCGGAGCCGGTGACCGGGCGGGGCATCTCGACGAACCGTTCCGGGCCGAGCAGCTGACGGGCCGTGCGGGTGGCGAAGGCGGTCTCGGCGGGGTGGTTGACGGTGACCGGGTAGCCCGTGTGCTGCTCGACCTCGGCGGTCAGGCCGTGCGCCGCCGCGATGCCGCGCACCAGCGTGGCGGCCTCGGTCAGGGCGCGCTCGCGGGCTTCGGGCGAGAAGGCGCGGATGGTGGCGCCGAGCACCGCCTGGTCGGGGATCACGTTCTCGGCCGTGCCCGCGTGGAAGCTGCCGACCGTCAGCACCACCGGGTCCTGGGGGTCGAAGCGGCGGGTGGCCATGGTCTGCAGGGCCAGCACCGCCTCGCAGGCGACCGGGATCGGGTCCAGCGCGAAGTGTGGGCTGGAGCCGTGGCCGCCGCGCCCGCGCACGGTGATGGTGAGGGTGTCCGAGCTGGCCATGATCGGTCCCGGGCGGGTGGCGACCAGGCCCAGTGGCAGCACGGCGGCGGCCACGTGCAGCGCGTAGGCGGCCACCGGTGGCTCGCCGGCGGCGGTCAGCACGCCCTCCGCGATCATGATCCCGGCGCCGCCGCCGCCCTCCTCACCGGGCTGGAACATGAAGACCACCGAGCCGGCCAGTTCGGCCCGCCGCTCGGCCAGCAGCCGGACGGCGCCGACCAGGGCGGCGGTGTGCAGGTCGTGGCCGCAGGCGTGCATCACGCCGGGCAGTTCGGAGGCGTACGGGAGGTCGGTGGCCTCCTGGACCGGGAGCGCGTCCAGGTCGGCGCGCAGCAGCACCACCGGGCCCGGGCGGCCGCCGCGCAGCACCGCGGTGACCGAGCTGAGCCGTCGGCCCAGGGTCACCTCCAGCGGCAGGCCGTCCAGCGCGGCGAGCAGCCTGGCCTGGGTGAGCGGCAGCTCCAGGCCGATCTCGGGCTCCTGGTGCAGGGCGCGGCGCAGGGCGGTCAGCTCGGGCTGGAGCCGGGCGGCGGACGCGCGCAGGTCGGCGGGGTCGACGGGCATGGTGCCTCCTTCTTGTGGGGGGTGCGGCCGGGAGGGCTGGGGTCATGGTGCCCGCGGGAGCGGCGGAGGGGGCGGTTCGCACGGTCTATCACTCTCGGCCGGGTTCGGTGCACGAAATGCGCCAGGGCGCCGGGCCGCCGCTACCCTGACGCCATGTCGAATCACGCGCGTGGCGAGCGGCAGCGGTTGGCCGAACTCCTGGCGGCGGCGGGGCCCGAGGGGCCCACGCTCTGCGCCGGCTGGCTGACCCGCGACCTGGCCGCGCATCTGGTGCTGCGCGAGGGGCGGCCGGACGCGGCGCTGGGGATCCAGCTGCCGTGGTTCGCCGGCTGGACCAGGCGGGTGCAGGAGGGCTACGCGCGGCGCCCGTATGCCGAGTTGGTGGGGCGGTTCCGGGCGGGGCCGCCGCGCGGGTCGCTGTTCGCACTGCCGGGCGCCGACGAGGCGGCGAACGCCGTGGAGTACTTCGTGCACGCCGAGGACGTGCGGCGGGCCGGCGAGTGGCAGCCGCAGGCGGTCGATCCGGCGCTCGCCGAGCTGCTGTGGCGGCGGCTGCCGATGTTGGCCCGGTTCGAGCTGGGCCGGCGGACACCGGTGCGGATGCTGCTCTGCCGGCCGGACGGAAGGAATCTGACGGTCGGTCAGCGGCGGCCCGGTTCGGTGCGGGTCACCGGGGAGCCGGCCGAGCTGGCGCTCTTCGCCTTCGGGCGCGGAGCACGGACCGAGCTCACCGTGACCGGGCCGCCGGACGAGGTGGCGCGGCTGCGGCGCGCGGTGGGGCTGCCCGCCGCGTAACCGGCCGGGCTCCCGCCGTCGTTTCGGCGCCGGCCGAAAGGTCCCGGGCCGAGAATGGGTCTCATGGCGAAACGTGACACGGCGGACGGGGCGGCGGAACTGGCGGCGGTGGCCGGGCTGCTGGCCGACGGCACCCGGGCGGCGTTCTGCCTGGCGCTGCTGGACGGCCGGGCCTGGACGGCGGGCGAGCTGGCCCGGCACGCGGGGGTGGCGGCCGCCACCGCGACCGAGCACCTGAACCTGCTGGTGGGCGGTCGGCTGCTGGCCGAGGAGCGGCAGGGGCGGCACCGGTACGTGCGGCTGGCCGACCCGCAGGTGGCCGAGCTGATCGAGCAGCTGGCCGCGCTGGCTCCGCCCGGGACCGTCCCGCCGGCGGCCCGCTCCCTGTCGGCGGCCGGGCGGCGCAGCGCCCTGGCCCGGGGCCGGACCTGCTACGACCACCTGGCGGGCACGGTGGGCGTGGCGATCTACGACGCGATGTCCGAGCGCGGGCTGCTGGACCAGCACGGCGGCCTGCGGCTGACCGGTCAGGGCGATGCCTGGCTGGCCGAGCTGGGTGTCACCGTGCGGCCGGACGGCCGGCGGCCGGCCGTGCTGGCCTGCCTGGACTGGACCGAGCGTCGCCCGCATCTGGCGGGTGCCGTCGGCGCGGCGCTCTGCCACCGGGCGCTGGAGGCCGGCTGGGTGACCCGGATCGGCAGCAGCCGCGCGGTGGCGGTCACGGCGGCCGGGCGCGAGGTGCTGCGCGAGCGGCTCGGGGTGACGGCTGAGCCCGCCTGAGCAGGCGCGCTCAGCCCTCGACCGGCGGGTACTCACCCGCGAACCAGGCGGTGGTGATCCTGGTGTGGAAGGGGAAGGCGAGCTCGGTCGGCGCGTCGATCAGCTGCCAGCCCTCGGTCTCCTCGGTGGGGACGGACGGCGGCAGATCGGCCAGGTCCTGGGCGGGCAGCAGGGCGAACAGGCCGATGAAGCTGCCACCGGGGTCCGAGGTGGTGGCGATCAGGGTGACACCGGAGACATCGGCGTGGATGCCGGTCTCCTCGCGCAGCTCGCGCACCGCCGCCTGCTGCCAGCTCTCGCCGTAGTCGACGTAGCCACCGGGCAGCGCCAGCTCGCCGTAGCCGGGCTCGATGGTGCGGCGGATCACCACCAGGCTCCGGCCGCCGTCGGGGCGATTGACCGGGAGCAGGGTGACGGCCACCGGCAGCGGGTTGCGGTAGCTGATCTCGCCGCAGCCCGGGCAGGTGCGCGGCCAGCCGGTGGTGCCGGCCGGGTAGGCGGTGCCGCACCAGTGGCAGTGCGCCCACGGGCCGAAGGTGGCGGGCCGGGCAACCTGATCAGTGGTCATGGGGTGGATGGTAGTCCGAACGGCCGAACCGGGGCGGGCCGAGGTGGCGGTGGGTGCGCAGGTGGGGCGGCGGTGGGGTCGCTGGGGGCGCGGTGGGGTCGCAGTGGGGCCGCGGTGGGGTCGCGGTGGGTGTTCTGCGGGGGTCTACCGTTCGAGATGGAGGCCGAGGAGGCGGTGATGGAGGACTTCGGGCGGGCGCTCGCGGCGGGGCCGCTGGTGCTGGATGGCGGGCTGTCGAACGCGCTCGCCGACGCCGGCCACGACCTGTCGGACGAGCTGTGGTCCGCGCGGCTGCTGGTGGACGCGCCCGAGGCACTGGTGGCGGCGCACCGGGCGTACTACGAGGCCGGCGCCGATGTGGTGATCACGGCCGGCTACCAGGCGAGCTTCGCGGGGTTCGCCCGGCGCGGGATCGGGCGGCGGGCGGCGGAGCGGCTGCTGGCGTCCAGCGTGGCGCTGGCCCGGCAGGCCGCGGCGACGGCCGCTCCCGCGCCGGGCGGGCGGCGGCGCTGGGTGGCCGCTTCGGTGGGGCCGTACGGCGCGGTGCTGGCGGACGGGTCGGAGTACCGGGGCCGTTACGGTCTGAGCGTCGCGGAGCTGACCCGGTTCCACCGGCCCCGGCTGGCCGCGCTGGCGGCGGCCGGCCCCGACGTGCTGGCGCTGGAGACCGTGCCGGACGCGGACGAGGCGCGGGCGCTGCTGGCGGCGGTGCGCGGGCTGGGGGTGCCGGCCTGGCTCAGCTACACGGTGGCCGGTGGCCGCACCCGGGCGGGGCAGTCGCTGGAGCGGGCCTTCGCGGTGGCGGCCGAGGTGGCGGAGGTGGTGGCGGTCGGGGTCAACTGCTGCGCGCCCGAGGAGGTCGGCGCGGCGGTGCGGCTCGCCTCGCGGGTGACCGGCAAGCCGGTGGTGGCCTATCCGAACAGCGGCGAGCGCTGGGTGGCGGCCGACCGGAGCTGGCACGGCGCGGGGCGGGGTCCGGCGGCGGACGCGCCCGGCTGGGTCGCGGACGGGGCGCGCCTGGTGGGCGGCTGCTGCCGGGTGGGACCGGACCGGATCGCCGAGCTGGCGGCTCGGCTGACGGGGTACCGGGCGGCATCGGAGGCGGCCGGCGGGTCCGGCGACGGCGATGGGCCGTCCGGGTAGCGGCGGCGCCGCGCCGTGGAATTGACGGGTCGAAAGGGCGCGTCGCGGCGCCCGGGAGCGGTGGCGCCCCGATCCGATCAGGTGGTTTGCCGTGCACTGATGTGCGCGTCCAGGGGTCCGCCTGGCAGACTCGGGACGATACCCCCGCAGTCGACATGACCACGAACCGTACGACATTGTCGACCGCAAGCCAGTTTGCCAGTGGAGGTCCCCCATGCCCGGCCCGATCCAGTCGCTCTCCCGAGCCGCCGCGATCATGCGCCTGCTGGCCGGCGGCGAGCGCCGGCTGGGCCTGTCCGAGGTCGCCACCTCGCTCGACCTCGCCAAGGGCACCGCGCACGGCATCCTGCGCACCCTGCAGCAGGAGGGCTTCGTCGAGCAGGATCCGGAGAGCGGCAAGTACCAGCTGGGCGCCGAGCTGCTGCGCCTGGGCCAGAGCTACCTGGACGTGCACGAGCTGCGGGCCCGCGCCCTGGTCTGGGCCGACGACCTGGCCCGGGCCAGCGGCGAGACGGTCTACCTCGGCGTGCTGCACCAGCGCGGGGTGCTGATCGTGCACCACGTCTTCCGCCCCGACGACACCCGCCAGGTGCTGGAGGTCGGCTCGATGCACCCGCTGCACAGCACCGCGCTGGGCAAGGTGCTGCTCGCCTTCGACCCGGTGGCCCGGGGCGAGCTGGGTGAGGGCCCGCTGGAGGCGTACACCCCGCGCACGCTCACCGAGCTGGACGACATCGACGCCGAGTGCGCGCTGATCCGGGAGCGCGGCTGGGCGGACGCGATCGAGGAGACCTGGACCGGGGTGGCCTCGATCGGCGCGCTGATCCAGGACCGGCGGCGCAACCCGGTCGGCGCGGTCTGCGTGAACGGGGCGGTCGAGCGGGTCTGCGAGGACGGCTTCGTGCGTCCGCAGTTGGTCGCCTCGGTGCGCGACGCCGCCCGGGCGATCTCCCGGGACCTGGGCGCCGGGCGGTTCTGACTCGTCGTCCGGCCCTGTGACCTGCTGGAACGGGCCCCAGCACAGCGCTACCGAGGGTGGACAGGATTCCTGTCCACCCTCCGCTGTTCTGTCCGGTTTTCCGGCCGTTTGGCGACCCGCCCGGCCGCGGTGTGGGCCCGGGCCGACGAGGGCCAGGTCACAGCCAGGTCACCCACCTTGACGTAGCCGCCCACCAGGGGGAAAACTCCCGCATAGCGGTCGACATTGTCGAACGGTGGCCGCCGGAAGTGCCTGGCAAGCCCGGTTCTCCACGCACCGGTCGTCGCCTCGCCGCAGGGCCGCCTCCCGGGGACGGGACGCCCGCCCGTCACGGTCTCCCCCGCCGTGGCGCTCTCCCCCACCCGCCTGCCACGGGCTCGACCCACCAGGCGCCGGCCATATGGACAAAGGAGTCTTTGTGTCCGCCTTCTCGAACGGCGACATCTTCGTCGGCGAAACGCTCGGCACCGCCGCCCTGATACTCCTCGGCGGTGGCGTCTGCGCCGCCGTCACGCTCAAGAAGTCCAAGGCCCAGAACGCCGGCTGGCTGGCCATTACCTTCGGCTGGGGCTTCGCGGTCATGATCGCGGCGTACATGGTCGCCCCGAAGTCGGGTGCGCACCTCAACCCGGCGGTCACCCTGGCCCTCGCCGTCAAGAGCGGCGACTGGAGCCACGTGCCGCTCTACCTCGGCTCCCAGCTGCTCGGCGCGATGATCGGCGCCGTGCTCGTCTGGCTGACCTACCTCGGCCAGTTCCAGGCCAACGAGGAGCCCACGCTGGGCATCTTCTCGACCGGGCCCGAGATCCGGAACCCGATCCAGAACCTGCTCACCGAGATCATCGCCACCATGGTGCTCTGCATGGCGATCCTGACTCAGGGCCTGACCGTCAACGGCAGCGTGTCCGGGATGGGCGTGCTGATCACCGCCTTTACCGTGGTCGGTATCGGCCTCTCGCTCGGCGGCCCGACCGGCTACGCCATCAACCCGGTCCGCGACCTCGGCCCGCGCATCGTGCACTCGCTGCTGCCGATCCCGAACAAGGGCGGCTCGGACTGGAGCTATGCGTGGATCCCGGTGGCCGGCCCGGTCATCGGTGGCCTGCTCTCCGGTCTGCTGTACAAGGGCCTGTTCTAGGCCTGCTCCAGTCGCGGTGCCCGGTCCCTGGGCCGGGCACCGCGGCCAGGGCAGCGCCGACCAGACAACCTGCCAGTCCCCCACCCCACCTCAGAGCCGAGGACCCATCACATGACCGCCAACACCGTGTCGACCGGGAACTACATCGCCGCGATCGACCAGGGCACCACCTCCAGCCGCTGCATCATCTTCGGCGCCGACGGCCGGATCGTCGCCGTCGACCAGCAGGAGCACCGCCAGATCTTCCCCCAGCCCGGCTACGTCGAGCACGACGCCGCCGAGATCTGGACCCGGGTGCAGTCCGTGGTCCGTGGCGCGCTGGAGAAGGCCGGCCTGACCCGGGACGACATCCGCGCGATCGGCATCACCAACCAGCGCGAGACCACCGTGCTGTGGGACAAGAACACCGGCGAGCCGGTGTACAACGCGCTGGTCTGGCAGGACACCCGCACCGAGGCGCTCTGCCGCGAGCTCGGCCGCAACGTGGGCCAGGACCGCTTCCGCCGCGAGACCGGCCTGCCGCTGGCCAGCTACTTCGCCGGCCCGAAGATCCGCTGGCTGCTGGACAACGTCGAGGGCCTGCGCGAGCGCGCCGAGGCCGGCGACATCCTGTTCGGCACCATGGACACCTGGGTCATCTGGAACCTCACCGGTGGCGTCAACGGCGGCAAGCACATCACCGATGTCACCAACGCCTCGCGCACCATGCTGATGAACCTGACCACGCTGGCCTGGGACGAGAAGATCGCCGACTCGATGGGCGTGCCGATGAGCGTGCTCCCCGAGATCCGCTCCTCCGCCGAGGTCTACGGCCACGCGGTCGGCGACCTGGAGGGCGTCCCGGTCGCCTCCGCCCTCGGTGACCAGCAGGCCGCGCTGTTCGGCCAGACCTGCTTCAGCGAGGGCGAGGCCAAGTCGACCTACGGCACCGGCACCTTCCTGCTGCTGAACACCGGCGAGAAGATCGTCAACTCGTACCACGGCCTGCTGACCACGGTCGGCTACCGGATCGGCGACCAGAAGCCGGTCTACGCCCTGGAGGGCTCGATCGCGGTCACCGGCTCGCTGGTGCAGTGGCTGCGCGACCAGCTCGGCATCATCTCGACCGCTGCCGAGATCGAGACCCTGGCCAACACCGTCGAGGACAACGGCGGCGCCTACTTCGTGCCGGCCTTCTCCGGCCTGTTCGCCCCGTACTGGCGCTCCGACGCCCGCGGTGTGATCGCCGGCCTGACCCGGTACGTGACCAAGGGTCACCTGGCCCGCGCCGTGCTGGAGGCCACCGCCTGGCAGACCCGCGAGGTCGTCGACGCGATGGAGAAGGACTCCGGGGTCACCCTGACCGCCCTCAAGGTCGATGGCGGCATGACCTCCAACAACCTGCTGATGCAGAACATCGCCGACGTGCTGAACGCCCCGGTCGAGCGCCCGTTCGTGGCCGAGACCACGGCACTGGGCGCCGCCTACGCGGCCGGCCTGGCCGTCGGCTTCTGGAACGACCTCGACACCCTGCGGGCCAACTGGCACCGCGCCGCCGAGTGGACCCCGCGGATGGACGAGGCGACCCGGGAGCGCGAGTACAAGAAGTGGCTCAAGGCCGTGGAGCGCACCATGGGCTGGGTCGAAGAGGACGACCAGGAGAGCTGAGCACACCGCCGGCCGGGGCAGCGCCGCCCCGGCCGGCAGCTACGTTTCCCCGGCCTCAGCTGAGGTCGAAACGCACTGTGAGAGGAGACTCCGGCGCCGCCCGCACCGCGGAGCCGGAACACACACCATGGCAACCATCCCGACCCTGGGCGCCGAGCGCACCCCCGGCCGCACCGCTTCCCGCGCCGAGACCCGTGAGCTGCTGGGCAAGGCCACCTACGACCTGCTGGTGATCGGGGGCGGCATCCTCGGCACGGCCGTCGCCTGGACCGCCTCCCAGGCGGGCCTCAAGGTCGCCATGGTGGACGCGGGCGACTTCGCGGGCGCCACCTCCAGCGCCTCCTCCAAGCTGGTCCACGGCGGTCTGCGCTACCTGCAGACCGGCGCGGTCAAGCTGGTGGCGGAGAACCACAAGGAGCGCCGGGCGCTGGCCACCGACGTGGCCCCGCACCTGGTCAACCCGCTGACCTTCTTCGTGCCGGTCTACAAGGGCGGCCCGCACAGCGCCCCCAAGCTCGGCGCCGGTGTCTTCCTCTACTCCGCGCTGTCCGCCTTCCGCGACGGCATGGGCCGGGTCTCCACCGCCGCCCACGCCGCCCAGCAGGTGCCGGCACTGAAGACCGAGGGCCTGCGCTCGGTCGCGGTCTACGGCGACCACCAGATGAACGACTCGCGGGTCGCCGTCATGACCGTCCGCGCGGCCGTCGAGGCCGGCGCCGTGGTGCTCAACCACGCCGAGGTCACCGGCCTGCGCTTCACCGGCGGCCGGGTCACCGGCGCCGACCTGAAGGACCGGCTGGACGGCGCCGAGTTCGGCGTCAACGCCCGCCTGGTGCTCAACGCCACCGGCCCCTGGGTCGACCACCTGCGCGCGATGGAGGACGCCGGCGCCGCGCCGTCGATCCGCCTGTCCAAGGGCGCGCACGTGGTGGTCAAGCGCCGCTCGCCGTGGCGCGCCGCGCTGACCATCCCGATCGACAAGTACCGCGTCTCCTTCGCCATCCCGTGGGAGGACCACGTCCTGCTCGGGACCACCGACGAGGAGTACACCGGCGACCCGCAGGACGTGCGGGCCACCGACGCCGACATCAACCAGATCATGGACGAGGCCGGCCACGCGATCAAGGACGAGCACCTCGACCGCGACCTGGTCACCTACGCCTTCGCGGGCCTGCGGGTGCTGCCCGGCGGCCCCGGCGACACCGCCGCCGCCAAGCGCGAGACCGTGGTGACCGAGGGCAAGGGCGGCATGCTCTCGGTGGCCGGCGGCAAGTGGACCACCTACCGGCACATCGGCCGGACCGTGCTGGAGAAGCTCTCGCACGTGCGCGGCACCGGGATCGGCGAGGACATCTCCCCGATCGCGGCCACCGTTCCGCTGCCGGGCGTCGGCGCGCCGAACGCCGTCGCGCACCGGCTGCTGATCGACCGTGAGCCCGGCTCGCGGATGGAGCCGCTGGTGGCCAAGCACCTGGCCAGCCACTACGGCACGCTCTCCTTCGAGATCGCCCGCATGATCGACGAGGACCCCGCGCTGGGCGAGCCGATCCACGCGGACGGCCCGGACGTGTGGGCGCAGGTCGCCTTCGCGGCGGACAACGAGTGGGCGTACACCGCGGACGACGTGCTGCGCCGCCGCACCACGATGACGGTGCGCGGGCTGGACACCCCGGAGATCCAGGAGCGGGTCACCGAGTTCCTGAGCAAGCGGAACAACGGCTGAGCCGTACAACAGGCTGACGGCTGGGCGGTACGGCGGCCGGCAGCTGAGCGGTACCGCGGCTGACGGCTGAGCGATAGCGGCGGTTCGCAGCTGATCAGCTGACGGGCGGCCACCCCAACCGGGGTGGCCGCCCGTCGTCGTAGGCCGGTTGGTCTAACCTCGGAGCGACGTGTTCCCCGCTACTGGAGGCATCCCCGACGTGACCAGGCCACCGCTTCCGCACGACTTCCAGCGTCAGGTTCCCGGCTTCACGCTGACCAGTACCGATCTGACCGACGGCGGCGTGCTACCCGACGCGCAGGTGCTGGCCGGCGGCGACCTGTCGCCGCAGCTGAGCTGGTCCGGCTTCCCCGCCGAGACCAAGAGCTTCGCGGTCACCTGCTTCGACCCCGACGCGCCCAGCGGCAGCGGCTGGTGGCACTGGGTGCTGTTCGACATCCCGGCGGACGTGACCTCGCTGCCGACGGGCGCCGGCAGCGGCGACTTCCCGGGGCTGCCGGCCGGTGCGATCCAGGCGCGCAACGACTACGGCACCAAGAACTTCGGCGGCGCCGCACCGCCGGCCGGGCACGGTCCGCACCGCTACGTCTTCTCGGTGACCGCGGTGGGCGAGGAGAAGCTCGGGCTGGACGGCGACACCTCCGCGGCGGCGATCGGCGCGACCCTCGGCTTCCAGGCCGTGGCACGGGCCACCGTCGTGGCCACGTACGAGAACGAGTGACCGACGTAGCGCGGTAGTCGAACGCCGTGTGGGGCCCGCTGTCGGCGGGCCCCACACGGTTGTCTGCCTGCGGTTGTACTTGCCTGCGGCTGTACTGCCTGCGGTTGTCCTACTTGGCGCCGGGGGCCGGCTCCAGGACGAAGACCGGGATCACGCGGTCGGTCTTCTTCTGGTACTCGGCGTAGTCCGGCCAGACCTCGACCGCGCGGGCCCACCACAACTCCCGCTCCGCGCCCTGGATCTCACGAGCCGTCATATCCTGGCGCACGGTGCCGTCCTGGAGCTCGACCTGCCGGTGGGCGACCAGGTTGTGGTACCAGGTGGGGTGCTTGGGCGCGCCACCCTGCGAGGCCACCACGGCGTACGTCCCGTCGTGCTCCACCCGCATCAGCGGGTTCTTGCGGATCTTGCCGCTCCTGGCCCCCAGGCTGGTGAGCAGCACAACGGGTACGCCCCGCAGGGTCGTTCCCTCGGTACCGCCGGAGCCCTCGTACAACGCGACCTGGTCGCGCACCCACTGCTCCGGGCTCGGCTGGTATTCACCGGTGAGAGGCATGCTGTTCAGTCCCATCCGTCGGTTGGTTCCGCTGCTTCCCATCATTCACCAGCCGGGCCGCGGGCAGGGTCAGCCGCGCGCGGAACGGGCCGCCTGCAGGCGGGTGGTGTCCTGCGGGCCGAACGGGACGGGGACGGCGACACTGGCGGGCACCGCCGGGTGGGCGACGATCGCCTGACCGGCCGAGGTTGCGGCCTTCAGCTGCGGCTCGGCGGCCGGCGCGGTGGTGCTGGTCTGGATGGTCACCGCGCTCTGGCCCGCGGCGGGGGCGAGCCAGCCGGACAGCTCCTGGGCGTAGGCGGTCCCGGCGGGGGCGGTACCGGTCGCCAGCACCTGGACGGCGGTGGACGGGGCGGTCACCGGCACCTGGACCCCGGCGGGGGCCGTGACGGTCACCGTCGAGCCGGTCCGGTAGGCGGTCACCGTGCCGGCCGCCAGCGCGGCGTTCCACGCGGCCTCGTTGCGCAGCTGGGTGGCGACGTCCGCGGTGCGCAGGTCGACCAGCGGGGCGTTGGCGTTGAACAGGGCGTTGTAGCCGGCCAGCACCTGGTTGAACACCGGGTAGCCGATCCGCTCCTCCGCCAGGGCGGACTGGGAAACCACGTTCGGGGTCGGGTCGTTGGAGAGCACCCGGGCGAACGCCTGCTTCGCCAGGCTCGGCACGATGGTGCTCGTGTAGCCGGTGGTCTCGTCCAGCGGCGCGGCCAGGCAGGTGGAGGTGGTCGATCCGGTGCAGGCGCCACTGCCGCCCTGCGCGGTGGCGGTGTAGAGCCAGTTGTACTCGTCGGCCTCCTCGGCGGCGGTGGCGGCGTTGCCGTAGACGCTGAGCTGGTGCGAGGGCACGGTGTACGCCGAGCCGACCGCGTGGCCGGCGGGGTCGGTGCCGGCGTTGGAGGCGAGCGCGGTGACGCCGAGCGCGGTGAGCGCCGGCGCCAGCTGCGGGTTGTCCTGGGCCTGCTGCGGGGCCAGCGCCAGGCCGGAGTTCTGGTCGGTCACCAGCTCACTCGGGTTGACCGGCAGGCCCTTGGCCTGGGCCCAGGTGAGGTTGGCCTGGATCGCCGCGGTGATGGCGGCCTGGCTGGTCCACTGGGTGGCGCCGGTGTTGTCGTTGAGGCAGACCCAGGGCACCACGCCGACATTGCGGGTGCAGCCCAGGAACGGCTGGCCGTAGGTGGCGTTGACGAACCGGAAGGAGGCCGCGTTGGCCGCGAACTCGGTCAGGGTCGGGTCGGTGCCGCCGGTCGGGGTGACGTTGTCGCTGCCGCTGCCGTCGAAGGCCAGGTCCAGGGTGACGTTGTTGGCCGCCTCCCACTGCTTGGCGTAGTCGACGTCGGCGGCGGTCATCCGGATCGGGACGTTGTCCTGGCTGCCCGCGACGGTGTTGCAACCCGCGCTCTGCGCGGTGCACTTCAAGGTGGTGCTCCACCGGTTGTCGGAGAGCAGGGTGTTGTCGACCTGGACGCCGAAGTAGAAGCGGCTGAAGCCGAGATGGACACCTCCGGTCATCCAGTCGACCACCCCGCGGGCCAGCGCCCGCCACTGCTCCTGGTACTGGTTGAAGGCGAAGGTGAAGACCAACTGCTGGCGCCCGGCGTTGTTGTACTGGCCGACCAGCACACCGGGCGTGGTGGTGCCCGGGATCGGCGTGGTCAGGACCGGGGTGAAGTTGGCGCTGCCCGGTGTCGCCAGATAGCCGTAACTCTCCACTACGTTGGGGTCGTTGTTCTCGAACTGGAAGGTGCCCTTGAGGTAGTTGAAGGGCCCGGTCGCGTCGGCGGTGGTGGTGCTGGCGGTCATGCCGTCCAACGCACCGATGTAGCCCGGGTCCTGGGCCCAGTTCAGGCCGATCGCGGGCTGCGCGTAGGTGTTGAGGTCCACCTCGGGGATGTTGTACGAGGTCTCGTAGCCGGTCAGCGCGGTGGTCTCGGCGCTGCCGGCGCCCAGCGCGCCGAGGGTGGGGAGCACCACCGACTCGAACTTGGCCTCGATCGTGCCGTCGGGCAGCGTGCCGCTGAGGTAGGCGGCGTTGATCACCGGGCGGTTCGGGTCGGAGAGGGTCACCGTGGTGAACGGCACGCCCTCGCTGACCAGTTCGGCGCGGACAGCCGCCAGCGAGCTGCTGCCGTCGTCGATCAGCAGGACGCGCAGGTCCGTCCGGACGGCCGGAGCGGTGCCCGCGTGGGCGGCCACCGCCGGGGAGCCGAGTGCCAGCAGGGCGGCCGTGGCCAGCGCG
Organism: Kitasatospora sp. NPDC008050; assembly: GCF_042957465.1. Taxonomy (NCBI): domain Bacteria; kingdom Bacillati; phylum Actinomycetota; class Actinomycetes; order Kitasatosporales; family Streptomycetaceae; genus Kitasatospora; species Kitasatospora sp. NPDC008050. The sequence goes on along the minus strand of NZ_JBIBIJ010000022.1, from coordinate 108,217 downwards.
GCCGACCATCGTCGTGTCAGAGCCATGGGTTTCCTCCCGAAGGAAGGCGTGCGCCGTCGCACACACCTCGAAGTGACCGGCCGCGGACGCGGGTCTGCCCGCGCGCGGCTCGCGCTTGTGCGGGTGGAACGAGCTGGAACGAACTGAGTGGAGCGAGCTACGGGGCATCGCAAAGGTGCCAGGATCCAGGGCCCCCCGCCCTGCCTCGGCAACGCGATGAACCTAGCCCACCGGCCGATCCTCCGACAGACGGCCGAACTGGCCCGCACCCGAAGCGCTGGCCGATTCCCTCACCCGGGCCCCCGCACCCGGCCGATGCGCCAGGTCCACAACCGGGTGGTCATGCTCCGGTCAGCTGCGGTCACGGGCATGCCCGCGGCACGTGCCCTGCCGGCCGCACGGGCGGGCCGGCACGCGGGTTATGGCGAGAACCCGCCGCCCGGGCGACACCGCCAGGGGCGAGCAGCATCGAAAGAGCGTGATCATGGCCTGCTATCGTTCGACTACCCTCCGGTACCGGACGCATGTGGCTTGGCCAGATTGGGAGTTACCCCTGTGAACAACGATGCCGTCGCTCCTGTCGGGGCCCTGCGGCTGATGGTGACCGGTGGTGGCACGGGTGGCCACACCTATCCCGCGCTCACCACCATCCGAACGCTCCGAGCCCGGCTGGCAGCCGTCGGCCGGACCTTGGACGTCCTGTGGGTCGGCACTGCCGACGGCCTGGAGGCCCGGGTCGCGGCCGGCGAGGGAATCGCGTTCGCCACCGTCGCGACGGGCAAGATCCGCCGCAGCGCCAACCCCCTGAAGATGCTCTCTCCGGCGAACATCAGGGACATGGCGCGAGTACCGCTGGGGATCCTCCAGGCCCGGTCACGGATCAACAGCTTCGCTCCTGACGTGGTGCTGGCCACCGGCGGCTACGTGGCCGTTCCGGTGGGTGTGGCCGCGAAGATGTGTCGCCGTCCCCTCGTGATCCACGAGCAGACGGTCCGCCTCGGACTCGCCAACCGCTCACTCGCCCGCCGGGCGACACGCATCGCCGTCTCCTCCGAGTCGACCCTGCCGCTGCTGGCCGATTCGGTGCGCGGGGCCGCGGTGGTGACGGGCAATCCGGTGCGCCCCGAGGTCCTGGCCGGGCAGGCCGACAAGGCGGTCACGGCGCTGGGCCTGTGGTCGTTCGACCGTGCCCGTCCGACCGTCTACGTGACCGGTGGTGCTCAGGGAAGCCAGCAGATCAACGACCTGGTGCGCGGGATCCTGCCCTGGCTGCTGGAGCGGGCCAACGTGATCCACCAGTGCGGACCGAGCCACGAGGCAGCCCTGCGCCAGGCCGCCGCCGCACTGCCCGGCGATCTGGCGGGCCGCTACCTGGTGTCGGGGTTCGTCGGTCCCGAACTGCCGGACGTCCTCGACCTGGCGGACGTCGTGGTCTCGCGGAGCGGGGCGGGCACGATCGCCGAACTGACGGCGCTCGGCCGGGCAGCGGTGCTGGTCCCCCTGGCCACCTCGGCCGGCAACGAACAGGAGCACAACGCCCGCCACCTCCAGGACGCCGGTGCAGCCGTCGCCCTCGTCGGCCAGCCGACGCCGGACATGCTGCGAGAGGCGGTCACCCCCCTCCTGACAGACCCGGCCCGCCGCACAGCCATGGCACAGCGCGCCCAGGCACAGGGCCGACCGGACGCCGCGGAGCGACTGGTGGACGTCCTGCTGTCGGTCGTCGCAGACGAGCGGCATCGTTCGCGCTGAGGCGCCGGCCGGCTCGTGGCAGGGGAGGCACACTTGGAAAGCGTGTTGGGGGCAACCCCTCACGAGTTCGGATCTCGCATCCTCCGCCATGGCTGACCAGCCATAACGAAGGCCCCGACCGCTCAGCGGTCGGGGCCTTCGTCGTGCCGTGGTTGCAGTTTTGGTTGCAGTTGACCGCATCGGCCACCCGGCGGCTGGCCAGCTGCGTAAGCTGCCACCCTGTGGATCCGACTCCTGGCGGTCGAACAAGTTGGAGCCACCAGCGCACTACCGTAGGGGAACGGCCATCGCACGCCCGCGCGTCCGGGTGGCCGGCGAAGGAGGCGGCTCGTGCAGCAGTCCGGTGCTCGTGGCAAGACGATCCATCCCAATGCGTATAACGCACTCGCAGACGCGCTGTCGGTCATCTTCTGGAACAAGCCGCCCTTCGAGCGCTACCTCCGTGGCATGCTGCAGAACCACAGCGAACTGCTGGCGAGCCTCGACTTCCAGATATCAACTAAGCGCGAGGTGTCTGGCCAGGTCGTCAACCTCCTACGTGCCAACGAGCATCGCTATCTCGACCTGACGATTCACCTCATGATCGACATAGCCAACATGGATCGCTTTCCGAACCTGGAGCAACAGGAAGACCGCATCGAGCAAGTGACGCGAGCGACCATCGCCGTGGGTGAGCTACGCCGCTGGACCAGCAAGGAGCGGGAGGCCGTCAGAGAGCAGGAAGCACACGCGGCCGACATCGCGAAGCACCTAGCGGATTCCGAGCGCAACCGACTGTTCGCTTCCGATCATGAGCGCCTCAAGCAGATCTTCATGCTCATGCACTCCGCCACCAACCCACACCAGCGTGGTACGGACTTCGAAGGCTTTATCAACGAGCTGTTTTCCCTGTACGACCTGGAACCTCGAGCATCCTACGACCTTGAGCACGAGCAGATAGACGGGGCCTTCTACTTCGAGACGGACCATTATGTGCTTGAAGCGAAGTGGTGGAAGGAACGCATCGGCCGCCGAGAGCTCGATGTGTTCAAGACCAACATCGAGCGCAAGGCTAAGAACACCCTTGGGCTGTACATCAGCATGAGCGGCTTCACCTCGGATTCCCTGGCCGTCTACAGCTACAGCACGCCGTTTATCACGATGGACGGCGCCGACTTCATGGCTGTACTCGACCAGCGCATCAGGCTCGAGGACCTGTTGAGACGCAAGCGCGCGCATGCTGGGCAGACAGGGCAGTGCTTCCTGTCTGCTGCCCGGATCCTCGCCGACACCGACTGACGCCCAGGTGCCGCTGGCTTGCCGACCGACAGTCGCATGGTTGGCCATCAACTGGCGGCAGCGCAATCATCTCACCGCCGACTGTCAGTACGAGCCTCTAAGTTCAGCTGCTGTAGTGCAGAGAACTACCTCAGAGGAGCTACTGGCCGTGCCGGAAGCGAGCAGAAAACGCGGAAAACATCCCCTGTGGATTCAGCTGATGACGCTGACAGCACACCAAGGGCTGTGCGTCTATTGCGGCAGGACAGACGCCGACACCCTAGACCATGAACAGCCCTTTGGCGACGATGGCCCCGATGTGTGGTGGAACTTCGTTCCTGCTTGCGCTTCATGTAACCGGTGGAAGAATGGCCGGTCTGCCCGGGAGTGGAAGCGAGACATGGAACTCAGGCACAGCTTCCCAAAGGCATTCTCAGGGCGAACCATGAAGCCGGAGGTCTTCGCTGGGATCGTGACTCGCGTGGAGAAAACGCAGCGGGAGATCCGTGACCATGGTCGGCGTGAGTGGTTCAGGCATCACTACGACTGCCGGACAAATCCGAAAATCAAGCAGGATGTTCTTGACTGGCTCGAACAATGCAATCGCGAGCTGAAGGGATATCCACACGCCCCTTGGACTACGCCCGCTCAGGAGGGGTACTCCCTAAACGTCTGCACGAGGCGCATCTGCTGTGGTGCACTCCAGAAAGACTCGCGCTGGACGAACGTGTTTCTGGATGATGACGAGCACAGGAATTTAGGCGCCGAGCCTATCAAGCAGGTCTCCATGAAGGCGACTTGCTTGCCAAGCTCGTTCGCGCATACTTGCCCTCTTCAAGAGTGCTTCCTGAACCTCTAGCTGATCGCCCTGGAAAAGGCCCGCTGTAACATGGCACCTACGTTGGCGGAGCCAGCAATTCCGGCTCCGCCAACGTTCCTCAACGATCCGTGACTACCAGTCGTCAGCATCGCCGTACTTGCCGGGGTGCTTGGCCCGGTCGGCAGCCTGCGCGCGTGCCTCAGCGAACGCCTCAGCGACGGCGCACTTGTCTGTGCCGCGGACCTGAGCCTCCACCAGTCCCTCCGAGCCCGGCCGGCGAGCTGTGCGCCAGGACGCGGGCCGATCAGTGTAGAGGTCGGCTTCGAAGGCCCAGGCTGAGACTGTCCACTGCTCAGGCATGGTCAGGTCCAGCTGGCACCCGTCGGGGCGGAAGACCGCGTAGGCGTGGAACACGACCCGCTGCTCGAGGGGGTACTGCTGGACCCCGTGAGGGTTGCCCGGCCCCACATGCTCCCACTTCTCCCGGTCCGACTCCTCGATCTTGGCGACACCGCCCGGCCGCTCGGCGGTCCAGCGGTCGACCAGCGATTGGGCGTGCTCGGCGTGCAGGAAGGGGATCCGCTGCTGGCCGATGTAGGCGACGAACACCACGGGTAGGCCAGAGGCGACAGCAGGGCTCAGGCCGAGCGCGTCGGTTCCCGCTGAGTCGGCAGCCGGCGGCGGCTCGGCCCGGGGGCTGGTGGTGTCCGTGTCGGCTGCGGCTTCGACAGGCCAGAGCAACTCGCCGATCTTCTCGGCGGTCTGCTGCAGGACCGGGGTGGTGAGGTGCTGGTAGCGCCGCCGCATCCGGGCAGACTTGCCGGGCTCCCAGCCCATGATGGCGTCGACCACCGCGTCGGAGACGCCGAGGATCAACAGCACGGTGGCCGCCGTATGGCGGGCGTCGTGGAGACGCCCGTCGCGGATCCCCGCCGCCCGCAGCAGGTCCTTCCACCGGTGGTAGTCGGTGTTCGGATTGAGCGGCTCACCGGTCGGCGAGGTGAACACGTAGTCCTTCTCCACCCAGAGGTCCCGGGCGAGGACGCGCTCGCGGTCCTGCTGCCGCTTGTGCTGGAGCAGGAGCCTCATCAGCGCGTCGGGAACGCCGATCGGGCGCTTACCCGCGCGGGACTTGGTGCCCTTCGTCTCCCGGCGAATGTTGATCTTCTTCGGGCAGTAGCCGGGCTTGCGCCCGCAGCGATCGCCGCAGCCGTGCTGGTAGCGGGGCCGCAGTCGGCCGCGCCGGACCCGGATCACGTTGGCCACGAAGTCGACGTCGGACCACTGGAGGCCGAGGACCTCGCCCTGCCGCAGGCCGAGCGCCAGGGCGATGACCCAGCGGGCGGTGTTGCGGTGCTTGGCGGCCTCGGCGAGCAGTCGCTGTACCTCCTCGACCGAGTACGGCTCGACCTCCTCCTCGTCCGGGGTCGGGGCCTTCGCGACTGTCGCCGGGTTGTCGGTGAGGTGGCGCCGCCGCACGGCCTCGTTCAGGGCCGTGCGCACGGTGCGGTGAACCTGGTTCGCGGTGCCGGCCGCACTGCCGTTGTCCTGCATCTTCTTGTAGAAGAGTTCCAGGTGCTCCGGCTCCAGCTTCTGCAGCTGGTGGGCACCGAGGCCGGGTATGAGGTGGTGGTACACGGCGACGCGGTAGCCGTCGATCGTGTTCTCGCCCACGTGAAGGGCAGCGATGTTCTCGACGCAGTGGGTGAGCCATGGCTGGAGCGTCCACCGCTGGCCTGCCTTCGGCACCCGGCCGGAGTCGCGCTTCTTCTCCAGCTCGCGGACCGCCTTGGTGATCTCGGGGCGGGTCTTGCGAGTGACGTGTCGACGGTCGGGGCGGCCGTCGTCCTTGACGCCGACGGTGACGTAGCCGTGCCAACGGCCGTCCTTGTCCTGGGAGATCGACGATGCACCGTTGGGCTGACGGGAGTTTGCCATGTCCGCCCCCTCAGGCCGCGGCGACGAGGTCGCCGGAGCCGGAGCGCTGGGCGAGGAAGTCGCTGACGGCCTCGGCGGGGATGCGGCGGAGAGTACCGATCTTCACGGACCGGATCTCGCCGGACGCGACGAACTCGTACATCTTCGTGCGGCCGATGCCGATCCGACGGGCTGCTTCCGCGACGGTGAGGCCGACGAGGGTGGGATCGCCCGGGACATCGGTCCGCTCGGCGAGCAGCGCCCGGAGGTCCTCCTCCGAGACGTCCAGCAGACGGGCGATCTGGGCAAGGGGCAGGCTGATCTGAGGCAAGGGGACTCCTCGCCGCTGGTACGGGGCTGGCACCCCTGGCGGCGTGATCGTGTGATGGGTGGTCGTTTACGCGTGGCTGCAATCGCCCTTGGCGCGCTAACACCAGGAGCGAGAAGCGACGGGTCTGGCGGTCCGTCGCGTGTACCGCGTGGTTGAACGAGGCCGGTTCCGGCGGCGGTTGTCCGCCGAACGGGCTGTGAGATTACCTCTCGCCCAGCCGCTTCAGGGGGCGGGTCTTCATCAACGCCTCGAGTTCCTCCGGGCTGGCCGGCCTGGCTCCGGGGGCGTCGGGTGCCTGGGAGACATGGACCCAGCCCTCGTCGGTCTCCACAAGGTCGAGGTGGGTGAGCGGGGGCGGAAGCGACGGTGTCCGGATGCCCTTCTCCCGCATCTGGGCTCTGAACTCCTGGAGACCCAGCGTCTGATCGCCGATGATGTCGTCAAACCGGGCGACGAGGTCGAGATTGAACTCACGCGTGGCCTGATCGCGCGTCAAAGCGGCACCACGACGGTGCTCATCCGTGCGGCTGATGGACTTAAGCAAGGCGTAGACCATCTGGCTGTGCTTTCGCACCTCCTCGAAGCGCTCCTCGACCGTGTCGTCCGGCGGCTCGTAGTCAAGCGGAAGCTCACCGGTGACCCACATGAGCGCGTCGTCAGTGGAGTAGACCTGGTCCGGGAGGACCTCGATCTCGCTCTCCTCGCCCACCGGGACGAGCAACGCGACGGGGGGAACGTCGAGGACCTTGGCGAGGACCAGGAGCTCGGCGACGTCCACGCTGGAACGCCGACCGTTCTCCAGGTTGGCGATGACGCTCCGGGCGATCGGGTAGCCCAGCTTCGCGCAGGCGTCGGCGACGTCCTGCGCACTCATCCCGCGCTCTTCGCGGAAGCGCCGGACCGCCTCGGCGACACGGCCTGTCACAGCCGCCTGCCAGTCCTTGGGGGTCGTCATGGCCTCAAGATACCCCGGAGTCACAGACTTAAGCAAGAAATAGCACGGGACTTGTGTATCTGCATCACAACCCATGGCTTGACGAAGCACAGACCATGTGTGCACACTCTGCGAACGCAAGCGAACACGGGCCAACACGCCCGCCTCGCGGCTCCTGAAACGGGAGCGGCCCCCGGTGTTAGCGCACCGAGGGCCGTGAAGGCTCCCTGAAATGACCACCCATCAAGACGATCAACCGCTGTGCGGCCTGCCAGGGCCTGATGCACAGCGGGAGGGAATCCATGTCCCAGCCTACGGGTCCGGCGCGAGGACCGTCGAGTCTCGACGCGGAAGGCCCCGCACCGGGCAGCTCCGCTCAGATCTTCATCGACGCGACCGGCGAACCACTGAACGACATCGGCGCAGAGCAGGTCGTCCTCGGCTCCTGCATGCTCAACCCGGACGCGGTCGACGCCGTGCGGGCCGTCCTCGAACCGGGCGACTTCTTCCGACCCGCGCACGAGACCGTCTGGCGGGCGATCCTCGCCCAGCGGGCCAGTGACGCGCCGAGCGACACCATCGGCCTGACCGACCACCTGCGAAGCAGCGGTGAACTCGGCCGCGTCGGCGGCGCGCACTACCTGCACACGCTGGTCAGTGCCGCTCTCCCGGCCACCGGCAACGCCGAGTACTACGCAGGCATCGTCCTCCGTCTGAAGGAACTGCGGACCCTGCAGGCGAGCGGGATCCGCACCGCAGTGGCCGCCTGCACCCCCGGCGCCGATCCGGAGGACATCCGCACCGCGGTCGAGGCGGAACTCCGCGCCGCGCACGAGCGCAAACTCGCCTCCGGCACCAGCGCCTTCTCGCGCTACAGCGTCGACGGCTGGGACTTCGTCACCACCACGGGCGCGGAGAAGGAGCCCCTATGGGGCACCCGCGAGAAGACGGCATGGGCGGACGGCGAGAGCCTGATGATCGTCGGCCCCCCGGGCGTCGGCAAGACCACCATCGCCCACCAGGTGGTCCTCGCCCGCATCGGCCTCGGGACCCAAGCGCTCGGCATGCCCGTCACCGAGGGCGAGCGCGTGCTCTACCTGGCGATGGACCGGCCCAAGCAGATCGCCCGCGCGATGGCCCGCTTGATCAGGCCAGAGCACGAGAAGCAGCTCCGCGAGCGCCTCGTCGTCTGGCAGGGACCTCTGGCGGCCAGCCTCGACAAGAGGCCCGACCTCCTCGCCGAGCTGGCAGCCTTCCACCGCGCCGACACCATCGTCATCGACAGCCTCAAGGACGCCGTCAGCACGCTGGTCGACGACGCCCTCGCCGTCGCCTTCCACAACGCCCGCAGCCGGGCCCTGCGCGAAGGCGTCCAGATCATGGAGCTGCACCACCAGCGCAAGGCCACCGCCGACGCCCCACGCGGCCAGCGTCCTACCCTCGACCGCGTCTACGGCTCGACCTGGCTGACCTCCGGCGCGGGCAGCGTCATCTTCCTCGCCGGTGAGGCCGGCGACCCAGCCGTCACCCTCCACCACCTCAAGACCGTCACCGGCGAGATCGGACCGCTGACCGTCATCCACGACCATCAAGCAGGCACCAGCACCGTCGAGGAGACCATCGATATCTCCGAGCTTCTCCGCGCCTCCATCGACGGCCTGACCGCCAAGCGGCTGGCAGTCGCCATGTCGGGAGACAACAAGCCGGAGGCCGGCCCCGTGCAGAAGGCCCGGCGACGGCTGGAGGACCTCGTCAAGGCGGGACTGGCTGTCAAGGTCGATGGCGCCGCCGGAGGCAGGGGCGGCGGGAAGGAAACCCGCTACCTGCCCTCCGCACGACACATCGAGCCCAGCGCGCCACCGGCCACGGCCGAGCAGCCCGTCATCCCGCTCGCTCCCGCACCAGCACCGCCGCAGTTCGAGACCGCACCGCCTGCGGACCCCGCACAGGCCGCCCGCGTTGCCGCCGCGACCAGCCGCGTCGGCACTCAGCGGGCAGCAGCAGGGGCAACGTCGCCGAGGGCAGAGCGTTCACGCGTCCGTTCACTCACCCCTGACGCTGTCGCCGTCCCTCAAACCGTTCTCGCGCCTCACGCCCCGCAGCAAAACCGCAGGTAGAGCGTTCACGCGACCGTTTACGCCGTTCACGCGGCCAAGCGTTCACGCGCGGGCCCCCCTTTAGAAGGGGGCTCGCGTAAACGCCCCTCCGCAGACGCTGCATCAACGGACCTCGCCGCCGCACCGGCTACCGGGCCGCCAGCCCCTCGCGTCACCAGCCCAGATCCCCGCCGCAACCGGCCACAGCCCGGCACCGTGAGCACGCCGGTGCCCCTCCAAGCCGCCTTTCAGGGAGAACCGAAACCCATGGTCACCGCCACCAGCTCCAGCCCACACCTCAGCCGCGTGAACCGCTGGGACTACGCCGCGATCGGCCTGCTCGCCCTCACCGGCTTCGCCCTCTCCTACGACGCCCTGCGCCAGACCGCCCAGGCGATCCACGTCCGAGGCGCGCTCACCTACGTGTACCCGCTGATCATCGACGGGTTCATCGCCTACAGCGTCCGCGCCCTGCTCATTCTGCGCACCGCTCCGCTGGCCGCCCGCGCCTACGTGTGGGCGCTGTTCCTGTCCTCCACCACCGCCAGCGTCTGGGCCAACATCCTGCACGCCGTCCGCCTCAACCAGCAGGCCCTCGACACGATCGACCGCCTCCACCTCGGCGACACTGCAGTCGGCATCCTGTCCATGATCGCCCCACTCGCCCTTGCCGGAGCCGTCCACCTCGGCATCATCACCAGTCGCCACAACACCCCCGACATGACCACGGTCACCGGCACCGATGTCGACCTGCACGAAATGCCCGCTTCTGACAGCGGACAGCACCACCGGCCGACCGAAGCCGGCAGTACCGCCAGCAGCCGCCGTTCGCTGACTGAAGCGGACGCGGATGACCAGCTCGCCGAGCGCCCGGAAGGCCCCGGCGCTCTGACCGCCGACCGCGAGGAACCTGCTGACCACAGCCCGCCCGGAAGGGGTTCCGGGGAGGCCGGCGAGGGCAGGCCCGTAGGCCGACCGCCAGCCGCCACGATGAACGCACTGCTGACCATCGGCCGCCAGGCGTGGACCCAAGCCGGTCGCCTCAGCCGCAGCGTGGTCGCCGACGCCATCCGCGCCAGGAGCCTGTCCGTATCCAGCGATCGCCTCACCGCCGTCATGGATGCACTCCGCGCCGAGCAGGACACCGCTCACCAGGCCGACGGACAACTCGCACTCAGCTGAGCCCAGCAGCCGCGCACCACCTACGGCTCATTACCCCCGCTTCTCCGGCTCGGCCAAAACACCAGCCGTCCGGACAATCCGGCAGGACCCAACTCCGTTGCCCCGCAACCTGGTCAAGGCCCTGGCCGATTCCCCGCGCCCGACCTCGTAGGAGAGAATGCTCGTGAGCAAGCACCACCCGGTCGACCCCGACGCACCGGACGAGGCACGCATCGGCATGTTCGCGCGGGCATGGCAGGCGTTCACCAGGCCCGACCAGCAGCAGAACAACGACGGAGCAAGCTGGGGCAAAGTCCACATCGCCGTTGGCGACGCGGACTTTGCGCTTGAGCCCGCCCCAGGGGTGGCGGGGCGGGACGGGCACCAGGGGGCACCGGGCCAGGAGGTCGTGCCCGAGGGTGGCCACGACCAGGAGGAGACACCCGACAGCGCCCACACCGCCGTTGTCGTCCTGCGCGCAGAGCCGACCGTCACGCCCACCGAGTTCGTCCACCACGGCGTCGCCGCCCTCGACGTCCCCGCCCTGCCCACCACCGTGAGCCGGCCGCTGAGCGAGATCCTCTACCGTCCTCGCAGCGGCACCAAGCGCGACCTCCAACTCACGTGCTCGGCGGAGGAAGCCGAGCGGGAGTTCATCGACAAGGCTGCCAAGGCCGCCAAGCGCTCCCGCTCTGCCTACCTCATGGACTGCTCTCTGACCTTCGCCCACGCGTATGTCGCCGCTGAGCGCCCCAGCACCATCCCACCTCTGCCATCCCCGCAGGCGACCGGCGAACTACTGCAGCTGACGGGCAGGTTCCTGCGCGAGATGAACCGCGTCGGGGTGAACCTCAACCAGATAGCCCGCCAGGTGAATATGGGCGAGCTGCCCGACATCGCCGAGGCAGTCCTCGACGAGGTCGACTCGTGCGTCCGCGCCGCCCGCCACGCCTTCGAACACGTCATCTCGGGTGCCCGCCATGGTGCCTGACGTCTCCACCGGATCTCGCACCCGCGGATTGCTCTCCTACCTCTACGGCCCTGGTCGGCGCGAAGAACACCACGACCCGCACATCGTCGCCGCCTTCGCCATGCCCGGCATCCCCGACCCCGGCCGCACAGCACTCGACCAGCACCACACCGTGCTCACCGAACTCGCCGACTACCTCGACCAACCCGTCCACGTCCGCGAACAGCGCGTCGGCAAGAAGGTGCCGCAGCATGTGTGGCACTGCCCCGTCCGCACCGCACCCGGCGACCGCTACCTCACCGACGAGGAGTGGGCCGAAGTCGCCCGCCGGATCGTCCACGCCAGCGGCATCGCACCCGACGGCGACGATGCCGCCTGCCGGTGGATCGCCGTCCGCCACGCCGACGACCACATCCACATCGTCGCCACCACCGTCCGCGAGGACGGCCGCCGCCCCCGCAATCACCGCGACGGCGAACGAGCGCAGAAGGAGTGCCGCGCGATCGAGAAGGAGCTCGGCCTGCGCCGGCTCAACTCCGGTGACGGCACCGCAGCCCCGATGCCCACCAGCGCCGAGCAGGCCAAGGCCCAGCGCGCCGGCCACGCCCTCACCTCGAAGGAGTGGCTGCACGATCAGGCCCAGGCCGCCGCGGCCGCCGCCCGGGACGAGACCGAGTACTTCACCGTCCTCACCGCCCTCGGAATCAAGGTCCGCCACCGGCTGGGCCCGCAGACCGGCGACGTCATCGGCTACAGCCTCGCCGCTCCCGGCGACACCAACGCCCAAGGCGAGCCCATCTACTTCGGCGGCTCCAAGCTCTCCCCCGACCTGTCCATCAACCGCCTGCGCGAACGCCTCGCCGCCCAACAACCCACCGAGCAGCCCGCCGCCCGCACCAGGCCCAACCCATGGCAGCAGGCCGACACCGTCCTGCAGAGCCTGCACGCCAACCTCGACCAACAGGACGAAGCCGGCGGACAGGACCAAGACGCCGTCGTCCAGGCCCAGGCCGCCGCGTTCGGCGAACTCCTCCACAACGCCGCCAGCGCTGCACCCGCCGAGGCACGTGCCAAACTGCAAGCCGCCGCAACAGCGTTCAACCGCGCCAACCGCTCCGCCGTCCGCGCCGAACACCAGCAGGCCGCAGCCCTGCGCTCGGCCGCGAAGGACATCCTCTACACCGCCGGCTCCGGCAAGGACGGGGCCGCAGCCGCAGCCCTGCTGTCCACCGCGCTGTTCGTCCTCGTCGCGATCGCCCGCTGGCACGACACACGTGGCCACCAGCAGCAGGCCGCCGCCGCGCAGCAGAGCCTCACACACCTGCGCGCTGCCTACCGGCACACCGCCGAACCTGTCCTCGCCGACCTCACCAAACGCACCCCCAGCCCACAGGCCACCGACCGCTTCGCCGCCGACGTCCGGGCCGCCGTCCCCGACCATGCCGAACGGATCCTCGCCGACCCCGCCTGGCCGGCCCTGGCCACCACCCTCGCCATGACCGAGAGCGCCGGTCGCCGACCCCGCCACGTCCTCGCCGAAGCCGCCTCCCAACGGGAACTCGACACGGCCGACCACCCCGCCGAAGTCCTCAACTGGCGCCTCACCGCACTGCCCGACCGACGCCAACAGGCTGCCCTCGCCCGCACGGCCACAACGGCCTCCAGGCCCACCACCAGCCCCGCTCAGCCCGCCCACCGCCAGGCGGACCCGACCCGCGAGAGCCGCCGAACACGCAGGTAGCAGCCCACCGAGGTCGCAACTACGGTGGCCCCGCCTCTGACCGTCAGAGGTGGGGCCACCGGTCGTCGCACGGGCTGCTGTACCCGCCGCAATTCAGGGCCGGGGCTGGACCACCGGCCAGGCACCGACTGCTACCGGCTCAGGCCGGAGGACAACACCGGTCTCCTCCCTGACGCGCTCGCCGAGCGCAGTGAGCGCGTCGCGGAAGCCTGCGGCGGTGGCTTCGCCGTGGACGGTGAGGGTGAGCGTCCGACGATCCGAGCAGCGCACACCCTCAGCGACTTGGTGACCGGGCAGGCAGCCCACGTGTTCCAGCAGCCAGCCCGCGCTGGCCCTGAGTTGTCCGTCGCTGTCGGTGTGGACCGGGCAGCCGTCGGCCGACCAGCGGACGGCCTGGGAGGCGGTGACCGGCGGGTTGAGGAAGACCGAGCCGACCTGGCGGGCGTCGGGGCCATGGCGGTCGAGAAGAAGTCCGCGGCGGTACCGGTTGGCGAGGACGGCTGCGGCCACCTTCGCCACCGGGGGCCGGGCGCCGACCCGGACGCCGAGTTCGTCCGCGAGCGGCTGGTAGGTGACCGGGGCGGCTGACGAGCGGGTGAGGTGGAACGCGGCGGTCAGGACGGTCCACCGCCCAGGCTCCGCCTTGAAGCGGCTGTCGCGGTGGCGAAGGCGGCAGGCTTCGGCGGGCAGGGTCCGCAGGCGACCTTTATCCCAGTCCCAGGCGGTGACGTGGTCAAGGGTGTCGGAGACCTGCTGGCCGTAAGCTCCAGCGTTCTGGACGGGGGCGGCGCCGGTGGTGCCGGGTATCCCGGCCAGGCATTCGATCCCAGCCAGATACTCGGCGGCGGCCCAGGCGACGAAGTCGGTGAGCGGGTGGCCGGCCTGCACGGTGACGGCCACCGTTTCCTGGTCGACCTGCGTGGCCGTGATGCCCCGGGTGTTCATCACGACAACGGTCCCGGGGTGCCCGGCGTCGGCGGCGATGACGTTGCTGCCGTGGCCGAGCACCACCACGGGGGCGGCCTCGTCCCGCTGCCCGACCGCCCTGACGGCTTCGGGCCAGGCGACGGGGTCGGAGATCGTCAGCAGGCGCTCGACTGGGCCGCCGAGCCGAAGGGTGGTCAGAGACGCGAGCGTGGGCTGGGCCACGGCGGGACCTCCTAGGGTTCGTCGGTGATCGCCTTCAGGGCGACGGCTCGCAGCGGGGCGAGGCGGGCGCGGTTGTCCTGGTGGTGGTAGACCGCGTTGGTGCAGATGGCCAGGTAGCGGCCGGTTACCGGGGACAGGTAGAGGCTGGTGCCGGTGAAGCCGTGGTGGTAGGCGACTCGGCCGCCGTCGGCCAGGATCCAGGCCAGGCCCCGGTCCAGGCCGGGTTCGATCACACTCTGAGGAACCATGCTCTGGGCCAGCCAGTGGCCGAGCGGCGACCCCTCGCGGTGCTCTCGCAGGAGCGCGCCCGCATAGGCGGCGAGGTCGGCCGGAGTGGAGAACACACCGGCGTGGCCTGCGACGCCGCCGAGCAGGGCAGCGTTGTCGTCGTGGGGCAGGCCCCACAGGCGCGGTGCTCCGGGGAAGCGCTGCTCGGTCGGCGCGACGTGGGGTGAGCGGGCGAGTGGTCCGTAGGTAGTGCCGGTCATGCCGAGGCTCTGCCACAGCTCGGCGGCGAGTTCATCCAGGCGCCTGCCCGTGGCCTCGGCCAGCAGGAGGCCAGCAAGGATGAAGCCGCGGTTGATGTACCGGTGTCCGGCGCCGGGCTCGGCGATCAGATCCTCGCCGCAGATCAGCTCGGCGAGGTCGGTTCCGGTGTTCCGGTACTGGTCGAGGCGGGTGTCGGCCCGCAGACCGGAAGTGTGGGAGAGGATCTGCCGCACTGTCGCCCGACCGCCCGGGGCCTCGGCGGGCAGGCGGGGCAGCGCCGTACGAACCGGGGCGTCCAGGTCGAGCCCGTCGAGGCGACCGATCAGCGGCCAGGTGGCAAGCACCTTGGTCAGCGACGCCACGTCGTACACGGTGTCAGGGCCCGGCCGGGCGTCGCCGCACTCGGGGGCGACGACGCCGGAGACCAGGTGGCTGGGCTCACTGGCACAGGTGCCGTAGGCCACGACACCGCCGGGCACGGAGCCGTCGGCAGTCATCAGGTCCAGGCAGTCCTGGAGTTCGGCGAGCGCGTTCGGGTTCCACGGCGAGGTGGTCACAGCTTCTCCTGGTCGATCGTCAGCTTGGCACCCAGGGCGGCCAACTTCGGCAGCAGGCTGCCATATCCGCGCCGCAGGTGGTACATGCCTCGGATCGTAGAGGTGCCTTCGGCCGCCAGAGCGGCGATCAGCATCGCGGTCACCGCCCGGATGTCCTCGCCCGCCACGTCAGCAGCGATCAGCGGAGACTGCCCTCGGACGGTAATCACCGCCCGGTCGGTGTTGACGGCGGCGCCGAACGCCCGCAGCGGGCCGACGTGGGTGTCGCGCTCGGTGTAGATCCGCTCCTCGATCCGGGAGGTGCCGTCGGCCTGAGTAAGGAAGGCTGTGAACTGGGGCTGCACGTCGGTCGGGAAGCCGGGGTGGGGGCCGGTGGCGATCTGTACCGCGCGGCGTCCGTTCGGGCACCGGACCAGCGTCCCGCTGTTCACGAGGGTCAGTTCGATCCCGGCGTCGGCGAAGGCGGCCAACAGGCCGAGGGGGAACTCGCTGGGCGGGAAGTCGGTGAGGTGCACGGTGCCGCCGGTGATCGCGGCGGCGAGCGCGAGGGTGGCGGCCTCCAGCCGGTCGGCCGGCACCTGGAACGTGCCGCCGGTGATGCGGTCGGTGCCGGTGACATGCAGGGCGGTGGTGCCCTCCCAGGTGATGCCGACCCCGCCGGCCGCGAGGACGGAGGCGGTTACCAGCACCTCGGGCTCGACGCTCGGGTTGAGGATGGTGGAGGTGCCGCGGATCCGAGCAGCCAGCAGCAACCCAGTGACCGTCGCCCCGAGGCTCGGACCCCACTGCCGGGTCGCGGCGTCGGTGGTGAACGGCGCCTGGTCCCAGCTGTTGATGCGGGCCTTGACCCGGTCACCGGTGACCTCAAGGTTCGCCCCGGCGGCCTCCATGGCCGCGAGGTGACGGTCGATGTGGCGGCGGCAGAAGGCGTCGCCGCCCGGGGTGGGGAAGGTGACCTGCCCGGCTCGGGCCAGCAGTGCGGCGGCCATCACCGCAGTGGTGCGAATCCGGCGGCCGAGGATGTCGGGAATGACGGGGTACCAGGCGGCGGCCGGAGTGGTCTCGAACCGGTCGCCGATGATTTTGGTCGGAGTGCCGGTGTGGTTGAGGATCTCCGCGCAGACCAGGGTGTCGAGGATCTCGGGGGCACCGGTGAGCGTCAGGGGCTCGTCGGCCAGGAGCGCTGCGGTGTACAGGTGCAGGGCGATGTTCTTGCTGCCCTGCACCGTCGCGGTGCCGCTCAGAGGGACGCCACCGGTGATGCGCACGGCCCGCTCGTCGGCGGTCGGCAGGTGGATCTGGTTCACGGGCTACCTTCCCTGGCTTCCGGCGGGGAAGAAGCCGCCGACTTGGGTCTTGGGGTAGAGCACGGTGTGCGCGCCGATCAGCGTGGCGGGCTGGAGCACGGTGCCAGCCGGGACGATCACGCCGTCGCCGATCACGGCGCCGAACTTGGTCTGGCCGGTGCCGATGCGGTGGCCGTCGAGATGGGCGCTGACTTCCTCGGTGGCCGGTTCGGTGACCGGGCCACTCGTGCACCGCAGGCCAGTGGTGGAGACGAACGCCCCGATGTTGACCCCGAGCCCGAGGACGGAGTCACCGACGAAGCTGGTGTGCTTCATGAACGCTCCGCCGACCAGCAGGGAGCGGGTGACCTCAGCCCCGAAGCCGATCCGGCAGTCGGGCCCGATGACGCAGTTGTCGCGCACTCTGGCGCCCGCCTCGATCACCGCGCCGGGGCAGACCAGAACCGGGCCGGTGACGAAAGCGCCCTCGGCGATGACGGCCCCGGCCGCCACCACGACCTGGCCGCGGACCGTCGCTCCGGCCTCGATGACGCCCTCCGGCGCAGGCAGTGCGAAGTGCAGGCGGCCCGCCAGTAGGTCGGCCACCGCCTTCTTGAGACCGAACACAGTCGGGCAGCAGCTCAACAGGTGCAGCACGACTGGGTCGGTGACCTGCTCGGGGTCGATGTAGTACTCGGGAGTTGTGCGGTAGTCGACGCGCGCCAACTCGGCGCTCGCAGAGGCTGTTTCGGGGAATCCGTGCATGACTGGTTCTCCTCTCGGACGAGCGAGTGAAGAGGTGCCGGGCCTAGACGAAGGGCAGGTCCGGAGTGGTGGCAGCGGGAGCCGCCAAGGGGCCGGCCTCGGCCTGATGGACGGTGAGGCCGAGCAGGCAGGCCGCAGCAACGTGGAGAGCGGCCCATGCGACAAGGAGGAAGTCACCCACTCGGTCGCGGTCCTGGGCGGCATGGCGCGGGCCGGCGGCGGGCAGGGCAGAGGAGCTGTACGTCGGCATTGGGGGCCTTCGGCAGCAGGGACGGGGGCTGATGTCCCTAGTGAAAGGCTCTGGCGAAGATCAGATCCGTAGCGCGCTTACGGGCCCGTAAGCCGATTACGGGTCAGCCGAACTGAACCCCGGCCCGGGTGGCGAACTCCCGTACCCCAGGCAGGGATCGGTCGTGTCGGAGCAGGCCCGTGGCGATGTCGCGGACGGCACCGCGCTGGATCTCCTGCGGGGCGGCCTGCTCGGCAGCCAGGAGCGCACGGAACGCCTGCTCGGGCTTGCCCCACTGGTCGAAGGCGCGGGCGACGTCTGTGAAGAACCGGGCCTGCCGCTCGGCCGTCGGCAACGCGGCTGGGTTGACGGTCCGGGCCAGCTCGATCGCCTGTCCGGAGTCGCCGAGTTCGTAGTGCACGGAGAGATGGTGCAGGGCAACGCCCTGGATCCCATCGACCTGCCCGGAAGCCCGGCCGGCGGCTCGGGCGGTGTCGGCAGCCTCGTTGATCAGCGCGTGAGCGTAGTTGCGGTCGCCCATCTTCGCGGCGGTGTAGGCCGCGGTGGCGTACAGATCTCCCTGAGCGGCCAGGCGAGCCGTCTCCGGGACACTGTCGTCCCCTTGCAGGTCATGGGCGGCCCGCACAGCGATGTCAGTGGCCCGACTCAGATGGCCCTGGCGCCGCCATGCACTGGAGACCATCCGCTGGGCCTCGGCGGTGACCAGCCCGTCGCCGCCGGCGCGGGCAGCGGTCAGTGCGCGGTCGGAGGTGATGGCGACCAGGCCGTTGTCACCAACCTTGATGCACAGCCGGACCGCGATGTTGTAGAGCGCAGCCACTGCGCGCGCCGATTCCTCAGTGCTGCCGACGCTCTGGGCAGCGGCGATCCAGCCGGGTAGAGCCTGGGCTAGGGCGTCGTAGCGGGCTGCACGGAACTCCTGACGTGCGGTCATGATGGACACGCGGACAGTCTCCGTGCTCGGCTCACGCTGGCCCGGGATGGTCGAGGTGCCGTACAGCACCAGGTCTTCCAACGGGGCGAGCGGCGCCGGACTCGCATGGGCAGCCTGGGCTCCGACGATCGGCGTGAAGACGGCGGCGGCAGCAGCGGCCAGAAGTTCGCGGCGTCGCACGTCGTCATCCTCCTCGGCAGCCGGACTGGACGTCAGCCTAGCGGAGCTGGCCTTGCGTCGAGGCGAACTGGACGCGCCCGCCGCAGGTTGCGCGTGCGCCAGCAACTCGTCGAGCGTCGCGCCGAGCACCCGGCCGAGCAGGGATAACATCTCGACCTTCCGCACCGGGATCACATCGCGCTCGACCCCGGACACCCACTCTTCACTCCGGTCGACCTCAGCCGCCAGATCCCGCTGGTACCAGCCCTTGCGCCCCCGCAGCTTGGCGATGAACTCGCCGAACGTGATGCCCTCCGCCATAGCCCCCACCCCGCCCTGCTGGCCGTGATCATTCCACTACAGCAAGCAACGGTACCGAGCGCCGTGCCCCAGACGCAGGGCGTCCGCCAAGAAGAGACGCCCTGCAGGCTGACCGGCCCAGCAGCATCCCTTAGCAGCGCTCCGCATGCCCACTCCGCACCGCTCTCGCCCCGCCCACCCGAGCTGGCACGCAGTGGCGCTCGCGCTCACGATCCAACTCCGGACGAGAGCCCGCCTTCGGCAGCCATCGAAACGCCGATCCACCACCGCGCGCACGACGTGATCGGCTCCATGAAAAGCGCATCAGGGCCACGTCGGCCAATGCGACGCGTGCATCACCTCGCTGATCGGGGGCCGTCCATGTCCTCGTCTCACCCGTCGCCAGCAGGTTCCACTCTCCGATCCCGGCTAAACATTACGGCAAAAATGGACTTTTGCTTATTTAGATCACCTTGAACTCAGATCGATTCGAATACTTCAGCGACCCAGCAGCAACTCCCGAAACATCCTTCGCATAAGTCAACTGCATACACACCCACCCTTGTTCAACAATGATCCATGCCTTACCCTCCGATAGATCGAATGAGGCAACAGGGGGGTCTGTGGCAGCGGGTGCAGGTGCTTCCGGGGGTGGGCAAAATCCGCCCAACTACCGCCCGACTTTGACGCCAGAGCAGGAGCAGCGTCTTCAGGAAGACTATCGGAGGAAGGTCAAGGAGTTTGACCAGCTAGAGACCGATCTCCGCGGGGCCCGAACATTCCAACGAATCTTCCTGCTGAGCATGCTCGGCGCGATCGCGTTGGCCTTCCTGCTGGGCTATACCGTGATCATCGGCCTCTGGAATACGCAGCCCTTGTTCACCAGGTACGCGGGACTGGCGATCGTCATTGCCCTATGGGCCGCGATGGGCCGGCTCCTGTGGACCAACCGCAAGAAGGTCGTCACCAAGTCCGGCGAGCTACGCAATGCTCTACAGGATCGCCAGACCGCCGCAGCCCAGCTCCCGCTGGACTCCCCATCCGGCCTGCGCATCTACCGTGAAGCCTCGCTGGAGATCATCGATCAGTACCGGAAAAGCGCCAACAGGAACCGCCGCGTCCACAATTTCTTCCAGGTGATCATCATTACCGGGTCAATCGTGACGTCATCGCTCGCCGCCATGAACGATGGAAACAGTTCCACGCTAAGGTTTGGAACTGCCTTCCTGAGCGGATTTGTGGGAATATCGGCAGGCGTGACCGGATACTTCAAATTCCGGGAGCGTGGCTACAACCTGCAATCGACTTCCGATGAGATTGAGAAGCATTACAATGCCTCGCAATTCATGCTCGATGAATACGCTGGACGCGATCCGAATACCCCCCTCGCCGAGGACGATCGACTGCGGATGTTTGCTCGATACGTCGAACGGCTGAAGGAAGAGCAGCGCAAGCGAGAGCTGCAGCTTGAACAATCGAGCTCAGCGAGCGAGGAGCGTTCCAGCTAATGGCTGCGGGGGGCAGGCTATGAAATGGCAGCATTTGCGGCTATGGCTCGCGCCGATCCAGCATCGGCGCACGCGCCGCCTGATGACAGCCCACGGTTCGATTTCGTATGCAACTGCTTGGTGCCTAGTGGCCCTGGCGCAATCCCCATCTGAGCTCCCGTACGTCCACAACATCGCGGCTCGGATGAAGGCCGTAGGCATGCCGGCCCCAGGAGTCACCCTAGACTCCTGGGCCGCCCTGAGTATTGTCGAGCAGCATCGCCGCCTCTCGTGGCTAAGACGCCACGGAGCAACACCACTCGCCAGCATGGGCGTGACACGCGGAGCCGTTGAACGGGCAGCGCTTCACGTTGTCGAATGGGACCTGCCGCCCGGATATCAGGCCATCGCGGTTGCAGCAAGTCGAAGCGTCCAACCCGAGTGAGTCGGGCAGTCGGACACACCCCAGCGAGTTGCCTACACGCTTTACCAGTCCCGCAGCGCACGAGCTCCTGCGGTTGCAGTTTTGGTTGCATTCACCCCCGTCCAGGGCCGCTCAGCGGCCGGGTCCTTCGTCGTTCACTCTCCGCGCTCAGACGAGCAGCGGCCGGAGAGCGGACCACTGGTCCAGGGCGGCGGCCAGGTGAGGATCGCGGATGCGGGAGCGGTGCTGCTCGGCTGCTCGGATGAGCCCGTTTGCGCGGCGGGAGCGCAGCAGGTCCGGGCGGGAGTGCGAGCGGAGGTCAGCGCTCCGTGCCAGGTCGTCGTGGGTACCCGGGATCGCGGTGAGGCACTCTCGGACCAAGGTGTCCGCATCGGGTATCCCGGCTTCGGCGGGCAGCGGCGCGTAGCGGTTGTGGAGCGTTGCGACGAACCAGGCGCGCCGCTGCACCGTGTCGAGAGTAGTGAAGATGCCCTGGCTCTCACTCTGCTCGATGAGCCAGAGCTTGAGGGTGATCCACCTGTCCCATGGTCCGGTCTCCTGAGCTATGCCGGCGTCGATCGACTGCAGGTAGTACAGCCACCAGTTGGGGCGCTCATCGGCTTGGGCTGGCTGCCGGCGTATCAGCCAGTCGAGTCGGGCCTCGTTGGAGAGCAGAACGAGGTGGTTGAGGCGGTCTCGGGTGGTCCGATGGGCATGGGGCGCGCTGCGCACGGCAGCGAGGCCGGGCGGGAGTGGGGCGCTGATCTGGTACAGCGGCAGTTCATCGGGGTTGAAGGTCGCTGCCTCGGGACGGGGACCGAGCAGGACGGTGGCCTGGCTGTCGGGCTGCCAGAACTCTCGCAACTGCGGGTCGGTGGCAGGGATCTCCTGCAGTGGCCAGCCCTCGGCTTCCAGCAGTGCACGAACTCGGCCGAACGGCGTTGCCGTTGCCGGGAAGGCCCCGTATGCGCGCTGTAGTACGGGATTGACCACCGCGGGCCCGGCTGTCTCCAGACGGTGAACCTGGACGGTGAATCGAAGACCGAACCAAGGCATGTCGGCGGAGGACCGCTCCCAGGTGAATTCCACCAGCCCGAAGTCCCGCAGCAGCACGCCGCGAGCCCGATGCTCGCCGAAATCGGCGCCCAGCACCATCGTGACCTGGTCGGGGGTGCAGGACGAGTCGAGACCCAGGATCGTGCCGGTCGACAGCACGTCCGCGTAGAACTCAAGATCACTCACCGGTTGCTCCTCGCGCCTGGTTTCGCACGGCCTTCAGTTGGACCGTGGGCTGCCCAACTACGGGCCTTACTCGCTGTCCGACCCCGGCTCGATCATGACAGCGCCGCACAACCGGCGGTGCCGGAGCAGCAATCCCGGGCTGAGCGGCCAAGACGAGGCCATGCTCTGGTTGCAATTTTGGTTGCATTCACCCTCGTCCAGCACCGTTCAGGGCCCGGTGGGCGAGCCGCTCCGCCGCAGGTCAGGACGGCTGCGGCCGCCCCCGAACGTCCGGACGGAGAGTTGGAAAGCGTGTTGGGGGCAACCCCTCACGAGTTCGGATCTCGTCTCCTCCGCAGGTCAGAGGGCCCGCACCGCTTCGGCGGCGCGAGCCCTCTGCTTTTTCATCTCAGTTGCAGTCTCAATCGACGGCGCCGCAGTCACAGGCCACACCGTCAGTGGCCATCGCTATGTTCCAGGCCATGACAGGCATAGACGATCAGCACGGCGCAGGAGTCGTCGGCATGAGCGCCCCCTCGGACATCGTCGCTCGCGTCCGCGAACACGCGCTCCAAGAGAGGGGCGAGCTCCCCGCTCGGGTCGGCGAGTGGGAGGTCGCCGCAGCCGAGCGCGAACTCGGCTTCCCACTACCGCGATTGCTGGTCCGGCTGTACCAGGAGGTGGCCAACGGCGGCTTCGGTCCCGAGTACCTGCTGCTGCCTCTGGTCGGCGAGAGCCGGACAGCGGTTGCCGAGTACGGCCCTTGCGAATACTGGCCCCACGGCGTCCTGCCGATCCTGGACTGGGGCTGCGGCATGTACGCCGCGGTGGACTGCCTGGACCCCGATGCTCCGGTCCTGCTCTTCGAACCGAACGCCGGCCCCGAAGACTGGGCGGAGGCGTGGTTCACCGACTCGCCGTCACTCGCACAGTGGCTGAATTCCTGGCTCGACGGCACCGGCTGGTGGGAGGAGGGGGAGGAGAACATGATGACCGAGGGCGCACCCGAGCCCCAGCCCTGGCCCGACGCCACGAGGCGGCTCGCCTCCTAGCCCAGGCAGCGAGCGTACACTATTCTGTACGTTATGAAGACGATGAGTGCGACTGAGCTCCGCAGCAATCTTGCTGCCGCGCTCGACGCTGTCGAGAACGACGCCGAGGAACTCGTCATCACCCGGGCCGGCCATGAGCCGCTGGTCGTCGTCTCCCTGGCCGATTACGCATCGCTCCGCGAGACCGACTACCTCTTGCGCTCCCCCGCCAACGCCGACCATCTGCGTCAGTCCCTTCGGGACTACCAGGAAGGTCGCACCCAGAACCGCGAACTGATCGACCCCGAGGACGCCACCGAGCAGTCCGCATGAAGATCCAGTTCACCGACGGCGGCTGGACCGACTACCTGTACTGGCAGGCGAACGACCGCCGCCTCCTCAAACGCATCAACCAACTCATCGACGACATCCGCCGCAACGGCCACGAGGGCATCGGCAAACCCGAACCCCTGCGCCACGAACTCGCCGGGGCCTGGTCCCGCCGAATCGACCAGGAACACCGCCTGGTCTACGTCCTCGACGAGCAGGCCGACACGGTGTGCGTCATCGCCTGCCGCTACCACTACAGCAAGTAGCCCGTTTCGCTCTGATCGCCCCGACACGTTGGGGCCCGGGCGGAGATGTCGGCCAGTTGCAGTTCCAGTTGCATTCACCCCCGTCCGCGAGTGTCCGGCCAGCCCTCGTCTGGGCACCTCTCCGCGGGTCGGGACGGTGGACCGCGCTGCGTCCGGGCCGCCGTCGTCCATCGCGGGGTCCAGCTCCAGTTGGCCGGTGTCAGTGAAGGAGAACGGCAGGTAGTGGCAGTAGCCGACGATCCGCGCGTCCACTCCGGCTTCCAGGAGCGCGGCGCGGATCGCGGGGGCGGCCTCGATCTGGTTGGCCACGACCACTTCGGGCTGCTGGCGGCGGAACAGCCGCACCAGGGCGCCCACGCCCGGATTGAAGCGGGCCCGGTGCTTGGTCGACGGCGAGGTGGTCCGCGTGAACTGCACGCGGTCGTCGCCGGCCTGGACGGGAGCGGCCACGGTGACCTCGACCCCGGCGTCGGCCAGGGCCGGGGTGAGCATGTCGGCGAAGGTGTAGCCGGAGTCGGCAGTCAGCTGACTGGAGTTGGAGACGTTGAGCAGGTACAGCAGGCGCATCGCTTGGGCCCTCCCTCTCTCGGCCCGGGCGTCGACCCGGGCTGGCAAAAGAAGGAAACCGGCGACCACGACCGTGACAGAATGATGAATCGAGATCACTCACGGTTCATTCATCTCATCCAGCAGCCAGGGCGGGGGCCTCGATGGACGAGCGCGACGACAGCCCGACCGTTGAGCAAGCCGCCGAGGCGTTCGCAGCGGAGGTCTCGTACTGGCGCGAGGTGCGCGGCCTGTCCAAGCGGGGGCTCGCCCGCAAGATGGGCTTCGACCCGTCGTACGTGAGCCACGTGGAGTCCGGCCGGCACAAGCCGATCGAGGACCGACTAATCGAGTGCGGGAGTCCCGGTCCGGGTGATACAAGGTCTGCGTGACTGAGCATCTCTACTTCCCCACCCTGCTGCGGATGATTGACGAGCGGTCCGCCGCGTTTCGCGCCGCCGTCGCCGCGGCCCCCAGCCTCGACGCCGACGTCCCGTCCTGCCCGGGCTGGACGCTGTACGACCTGGCGAACCACCTCAGTGAGGGGGACCGCTTCTGGGCCTACATCGTGCTGAACACCGCGCCGGGCGACGAGCGGCCGAGCAAGGACGGGCTGGCGGCGCCCAGGGAGCGCGAGGCCCTCATAATCTGGCTGGCCGACTCGACGGAGCAGCTGCTTACTGCTCTGCGCGAGGCCGGCCCGGACCGGGGCTGCTGGGCCTGGTGGGAGCCGCTGGCCTCGCCGCACACAGTGGCCGCCGTGGCCCGCCGCCGCGTCCCGGAGTCGCTGATCCACACCTACGACGCCCAGCTGGCCTCCGGTACCCCGCAGGAGCTGCCGACGACCGAGGCGGTCGACGCCATCGAGGAGTTCCTCGCCACCGTCTGCACCGGCACGGTCCCGTGGCCGGGCGAGCCCGCCACCATGGACTACCACGCAGTCGAGGCTGGCTCCTGGCGCCAGACGGTGGACGCCGCCGGTTCCCGCTTCACCCGCCGCACCGCGGCGGAGGCCGCCGAGAGCAAGCCCACCGCCGCCATCTACGGCACGGCGAGCGAGATGGCCCTGCTCATGTACATGCGCATCCCGGCCGACTCACTGCGGATGGAGGGCGACGCCGACCTGCTCCAGCAGCTGCAGGACTGGGACTAAGGCTGCACAGCATCGCCGGAGTTGAGAAGGTCCTTCGACCGGGCCTACTTGGCCGGTGGAGCTGATTCGTTGGCTGAGCGCTCGACGAGATCGCTGAAGAGGATTTCCGCGAGCCGCCGCCTCTTCCACTCCGGCCACTCTTCGACCTCGAAGTGGACCTCAGTCTCGCCGCTCTTCCAGCAGTTGTACTGGCGGGGACGCAATCCTCATCTCGCTACTTCCTGCCCAAGCCGGCGCCGATGCGTACGTGCCTGCGGCCAGGGGGCAGCGCGCGTCGAACTACCTGACCGTCGACGAGAAGATCATCAAGGACTTGCCCTGCCGCGTCAGGTTCGCCACGGAGAAGTGGGACGCGATCATCGACGAAGGCATGCGGTCAACCCAGCAGACGATCGAAAGCGACCCGCTTCTGTCGGCGTTCCTGCCCGCGGTCGGGGCCATCGTCGTCTCGTGGGCTCAGTCCTGGTCGTACTCAGGACCCTGGGCTAGCCCTCGGGGTAGAAGACGAACAGTGTGCAGCCGGTGGTGGTGGAGGGCAGGTGCCACGATCCGGCCGGGGCGTGCAGGAAGGTGCCGGCGGGGTAGTCACGTGCTCCGTCGTTGAAGGTGCCGGCAACGACGTAGACCTCCTCCGGGCCTGGCTCATGGACGTCGCGGCGCGGCCAGGAGGTGCCTGCTTCCATCTCCAGCACGTTGGCTTGCGCACCGGTCGGTCCCCGCCACAGGGCACGCAGCCGGATCCCGGGGAACAGCTCACGGACCGGGGATTCGTCGACAGAGACGGAGGTGTAGCCCTCCTGCGCAATGATCTCGGGATGCATGCCTGCAACAGTGCCGTGCGCGGGCCGAGGCGGGAGAGGGTCTGCGATGACATCGTGGGGTACATTCCTGCCATGCATCGTGTGGTGGCTCTGGTGCGGCCGGTGCAGTCGACGTTCGAACTCGGCTGCGCCGTCGAAGTCTTCGGCACGGAACGGCCAGGGGTGCCGCAGCACTACGATTTCGGGACGTGCACGGAAACGCCCGGCCCGGTACCGACCACGGGCGGGTACGCGATGTCTGTGTCACAGGACCTGTCGGCGCTCGAGTCCGCGGACACCGTGATCATCCCGGGCTGGCTGCCGCTGGAGGAGCCGCTCTCCGAACGTGTGCGCCACGCGCTGCTGCGGGCGCACGCGCGTGGGGCACGCCTGGCCACGATCTGTTCCGGGGTGTTCGCACTGGCCCGCACGGGACTGTTGGACGGTCGTTCGGCCACCACGCACTGGGCACGCGCCGAGCAGCTGCGGCGTGAGTTCCCCCGCGTGCGGGTGGAGCCGCACAGGCTCTACGTGGATCACGGTGACGTCGCCACCAGCGCGGGTGCAGGCGCGGGCATCGACCTGTGCCTGCATCTGGTCCGGCGCGACCATGGTGCCGCCTTCGCCGCCATGCTCGCGCGGCACATGGTGATGCAGCCGCATCGCGAGGGCGGCCACGCGCAGTACGCGCCGCCGCCACTGCCCGGGGAGGCGCTCGGCGGCCTTCTCGACTGGGCCGACGAGCGCCTCGGGGCACCGTTGTCGGTGGACAGGCTGGCCGCGCACCTCGGCGTCTCGCCCCGCACCCTGGCCCGGCGCTTCGCCGATCAACTCGGCACGAGCCCGGGCGCATGGCTACTCTCGCGGCGGCTGGCCGCAGCACGCACCTTGCTGGAGGAGACGGACTTGCCGGTCGAGGCGATCGCGGCTCGCGTCGGCCTCACCTCTGCGGTCAACCTGCGCCGCCGCTTCCGCGCCCAGGCAGGCACGACTCCGGGCGCCTACCGGCGGGCGTTCCGGGTCCCGTGATCCGCATTCGGGAGAAATGGAGAGCGTGTTGGGGGCAACCCCTCACGAGTTCGAATCTCGCATCCCTCGCCCTGCTCGAAGGCCCCGACCGCAGTGCGGTCGGGGCCTTCGGCGTAAGCCGGCAGTGGTCATCGGGCCGGCGGTGTTCACGATGGGCTCGGGGCGGGTCGCACTCCGAGCGTGGCCGCTGGTTGCCGTGCCCGGTGACGAACAGCGTCGCCCGCCTCGCCGGGTGTTCTGTGTCACCCCTGCGGCCAGCGCGATCTGCCCGTCCGTTGCCAGGTGGGGCCGTCCGGCGGCAGGGACGGACATCGGCGCCGTTATTGCGCAGGGGGCGAATCGGCCGGATCCGCGGGTCAGCGGGCCTTGGCGGCCTTGGCGGCCTCCTGCTCGTGCATCTCCTTGATCCGGGCGGCCTCCTTGCGGACGTCCGCCTGGTTTGCGCGTTCGTGCTGGAGCCAGAGCGGGTTCTCGGCCTTGATCGCCTCGATCTGCTCGCTCGTGAGCGCCTCCGTCACCCCGCCGCGGGCCAGGCCCGAGATCGAGACGCCGAGCTTGGCGGCAACCGCCGGACGCGGGTGTGGGCCGTGCTGGCGCAAGTCCTGGAGCCACTGCGGCGGCTCGGCCTGCAGCGCATTGAGCTCCTCGCGGGAGACCACGCCCTCCTGGAAGCCGATCGGCGCCGCGTCGAGGTAGATCCCCAGCTTCTTGGCCGCGGTGGCCGGCTTCATGGTCTGGCTGGTCTTCTGCTTGAGCGCTGTCATGGAGGCAAGGGTAAAGGAGTACGCGGGCGCTCCCCAATCACGGTCGGTAGCCTTGCGCTGTGACAGAGACGCAGGTGAACACGTCCTTCCGACTCGTGTACGTCCCGGGCGTGAACCCCGGCAAATGGGTCCGGGTCTGGGGCGAGCGGCTCCCGGACGTGCCCCTCGACCTCCTCGCCGTCCCGGTCGGCGAGGGCGAAGGCACCCTGCGCGAGGGCACCGCGGATGCCGGGCTGGTCCGGCTGCCGGTCGACCGGGACGTACTCAGCGCGATCCCGCTCTACACCGAGGCCACCGTCGTGCTCTTCCCCAAGGACCACTGGCTCGCCGCCGCCGAGGAGGTCGCGCTTGCCGACCTCGCCGAGGACGTGGTGTTCCACCCCCTCGACGACGCCCTGGACTGGCCGGGCGAGCTGCCCGGCCGCCCGGCCATCGAGCGCCCGGCCACCACCGCTGATGCGATCGAACTGGTGGCAGCCAACATCGGCGTGCTGCTGGTACCGCAGTCGCTGGCCCGGCTGCACCACCGCCGCGACCTCACCTACCGCCCGATCGTGGAAGCGCCGCAGTCCAGTGTGGCGCTGGCCTGGCCGCAGGACCGGACGACGGAGCTGGTGGAGGAGTTCATCGGCATCGTCCGCGGCCGGACGGTCAACAGCTCGCGCGGTCGCGGCGTCCAGCCGTCCACCCCCGCCGCCGAGACGAAGAAGGGCGCCCAGCCCCAAAAGCCCCAGTCGCCGAAAGCCGGCCGGCCGAAGACTCCGGGGAAGCCGCGGCCTTCGGCGGGCAGCAGGGGCGGCGCTGCCCCGAAGCGGGGCGGCGGCAAGCCGAAGCGGCGCGGCTGAGCCGTCTCTTCCGTTCGGCGGCGGTGCTGCTTCGGGGCAGGGCATCGTCCGAGGGGCCGGATGATCAGGCTCAGATGATCAGGCTCAGATGATCAGGCTCAGGGGCAGGATCAGATGATCAGGCTCAGGGGCAGGATCAGGGCGATCGCCACCACCGAGATGACCGTCTCCATCACCGACCAGCTCTTCAGGGTCTGGCCCACGCTCATCCCGAAGTACTCCTTGACCAGCCAGAAGCCCGCGTCGTTCACATGGGAGAAGAAGAGCGAGCCCGCGCCGACGGCCAGCACCAGCAGCGCCGTGTGGGTGCTGGACATCCCGGTGGCCAGCGGGGAGACGATGCCCGCCGCCGTGATGGTGGCCACCGTGGCCGAACCGGTGGCGAGGCGGATCAGTACCGCGATCAGCCAGCCGAGCAGCAGGGCGGAGATGTGCAGCCTGGTCGCCCAGTGACTGACCGCGTCGCCGACACCCACGTCGACCAGGGTCTGCTTGAAGCCGCCGCCCGCGCCGACGATGAAGACGATGCCGGCGATCGGGCCGAGCGAGGAGGCCACCGTCTGCGAGATCCGCGCCTTGGTGAAGCCCGCCGCCCGGCCCAGCGTGAGCATCGCCAGCAGGACGGCGAGCAGCAGGGCGATGAGCGGGGAGCCGATGAAGTCGAGGATGCGCTGGACGTGGTCCTTGGGGTTGTCGATCACCACGTCCGCCAGTGCCTTGGCGAGCATCAGCACGACGGGCAGCAGGATGGTGGCGAGGACCGCGGCGAAGGAGGGGGCCGGGCCGGAGCGTTCGGGCTGCTCGGCCGCGATGGCCTGCGGCGGCGTCAGCGGGCCGACCCAGCGCTCGGCGAGGCGGGCGAAGAGCGGGCCGGCGATGACGAGGGTGGGGACCGCGATCAGCAGGCCGAGCGCCAAGGTGACGCCCAGGTTGGCCTTCAGCGCGTCGACCGCGACCAGCGGGCCGGGGTGCGGCGGAATGAGCCCGTGCAGCACGGAGAGGCCGGCCAGTGCCGGGATGCCGACCCGGATCACGCTCAGGTTCCCGCGCCGGGCGACCAGCAGCACGATCGGGATCAGCAGCACCACGCCGATCTCGAAGAAGAGCGGCAGCCCCAGCACCGCCGCTATCAGCGCCATCGCCCACGGCAGCATCCGCTTGCTGGAGCGGGCCAGCACGGTGTCCGCGATGATGTTCGCCCCGCCCGAGTCGGCGAGCAGCTTGCCGAGCATCGCGCCCAGCCCGATCAGCAGGCCCACGCTCGTCACGGTGGCGCCGAAGCCGGTGGAGAAGCTCGTCATCAGCTGGTCGAACGGCGCGCCCGCGATGGCCGCGAGCAGGCCGGAGCCGACCGTGAGCGCGAGGAAGGGGTGCAGCTTCAGCCGGCTGATCGCCAGCACGATGACGCCGATGCTGAGCAGGGTGGCGAGCAGCAGTCGCCCGTCACTGTGGGTGTGCGGGAGGCCCGCAGCCAGGAGGTGGGGGTTCAATCGAGGTCTCCATTGACGGGCCGCAGCAATGCGACGGCCAGCTCGACGAGTTCGTGGGGGCTGTGCGCGCCGAGCTCCAGCACGGCGCCGTGCTCGTCCGGTTGGAGCGGTTCGAGCAGGGCGTACTGGGAGTCGAGCAGCGAGGGCGGCATGAAGTGGCCGGTGCGCAGCGCGAGTCGGCCGGCGACCAGCCGGCGGCTGCCGTCCAGGTGCAGGAAGTACGCCGCGGGGCAGCCGGCGCGCAGGGTGTCGCGGTAGTGGCGCTTGAGCGCGGAGCAGGTGACCACTCCCCCGGTTCCGGCCTCGCCGCGCTCGTGCAGCCAGCCGGCCAGGGCGTGCAGCCAGGGGGCGCGGTCGGCGTCGTCCAGCGGGATGCCGGCGGTCATCTTGGCGATGTTGCCGGCCGGATGGAAGTCGTCGGCCTCCGCGTACGGCAGGCCGAGGCGGTCGGCGAGCAGCCGGGCGACGGTGGTCTTGCCGACGCCGGAGACGCCCATCACCACGATCAGCGGTGCGGGGTCCGACAGGTCGGTCGGCTGGTCGGACGACGGGTCGGTCGACGGGTCGGACGGCTGGCCGGACGACGGTCCGGACGACGGTCCGGTCGGCTGGTTCTCGGCGCTGAGAGCCATGGGTTCTGCTCCTGACACGTTCGGGGCGGACCCGGCGGTCTGGTTCTCCGCGCGGCGCCTGCGATGACGTCACTATCCTCGTAAAGGTATGACTTATTCAAGGTCCCGACATCAAATCGTCATACTTGTCGGCGTGCCCATGCCGGTCCTCTAGGCTGAGCGGATGGAGATCCAGGGACTGCCCGGCAAACTGCTCGCCGAGCTCGGGCCGGCGATCGCGGCGGGCGAGATCCCCGAGGGGGCGGTGCTGCGGATCGAGGAGCTGGAGGCGCGGTTCGGGGTGTCGCGCACCGTGGTCCGCGAGGCGGTGCGGATCCTGGAGTCGATGCGGCTGGTGGCCTCCAAGCGGCGGATCGGGATCACCGTGCAGCCCCGGCGGGACTGGGACGTCTTCGATCCGCTGGTGATCCGCTGGCGACTGGCCGGCGCCGACCGCGCGGCCCAGCTGCGCTCGCTCGGCTCGCTGCGCGTGGCCGTCGAGCCGGCCGCCGCCGCGCTCGCCGCGCAGTACGCCACCGCCGACCAGTGCCGTGAACTGAGCGCGCTGGCAGTCGAGTTGACGGTCACCGCACGGGCCGCCGACCTGGTCTCGTTCCTGCGGCACGACATCGAGTTCCACGCCACCGTGCTGCGCGCCTCCGGCAACGAGATGTTCGCGCACCTGGGCGACACCGTGGGGGCGGTGCTCACCGGGCGGACCGAGCACAACCTGATGCCGCACCAGCCGCGCGCCTACGCCGTGCAGTTGCACCGGGAGGTGGCGGAGGCGATCTGCGCGGGCGCGCCCGAGCGGGCCGAGCAGGCGATGCGCACCATCGTCACGGGCGCGCTGGCCGAACTGGCCACGGAACTGGATGCCGCGCCGGTCGCCCAGCCGGGGCAGCAGCTCTGACACACGCTGGGGGCGTGCGCCCGCCTCGCGGTTTTGCGCCGGGCGCGGCGGGCAAACGGTACATACGGGCGCGCCAGACCGCCCGGTTCGATCACCCGGGGGTTGCCACCGATGTCCGCTGCACGCCGACGGATGCCGGACGAGGTGCGCGCGGCAGCCGTGCGCACCGTGCTCTTCGTGGCCTTCACGCAGGTCGGCCTGACCGTCGCCACGCTCGCCTCGCTCGCCCATGCCCGGCGGACCATGGCGGTGGCACTGCTGGTCAGCGGGGTGGGCGTGTTCGGGATCCTCTGGTGCCTGCTGGAGATCGTGATCGCCCGTCAGATCGCCGCCCAGCGCCGCCGCGGACCCGGGCGCGACTCACCGCTGACCGGCAGCCGCCCTCCCCGCTGACTCGACCACGCGGGGCGGACGGCGCGGCGATCAGCCCTGCGCGCCGACGGCGACGGCGTACTGGGACGGCCAGCGGCGCTCGACGCCCAGCTCGCGCGCGGCGTGCTGCGCCCAGTAGGGGTTGCGCAGCAGCTCACGGCCGAGCAGGACGACATCGGCGCGCCCCTCGGCGATGATCTGCTCCGCCTGCGTGGCCTCGGTGATCAGCCCGACCGCGCCGACCGGCAGCCCGGTGGAGCTGCGCACCTGCTCGGCGAACGGCACCTGGAAGCCGGGCGCGACCGGGATCCGCGCGCCCGCCACCAGTCCGCCGGTGGAGACGTCCAGCAGGTCGATGCCAACGGCCTGCAGCGCCTTGGCCAGGCGCACGGTGTCCTCGCCGGTCCAGCCCTCCCGCTCGTCCTCGGGGTTCTCGGTCAGCCA
The DNA here is from genome assembly GCF_042957465.1 of Kitasatospora sp. NPDC008050. Classification (NCBI taxonomy): domain Bacteria; kingdom Bacillati; phylum Actinomycetota; class Actinomycetes; order Kitasatosporales; family Streptomycetaceae; genus Kitasatospora; species Kitasatospora sp. NPDC008050. The sequence continues at coordinate 75,623 of NZ_JBIBIJ010000022.1, read as the reverse complement.
GTCGGTGGCCGAGGTGCGGAAGAAGACCGGCAGGTCGGCGGGCCAGACGGCACGGACCGCGGCCGAGACCTCCAGTGCGAACCTGATCCGGTTCTCGAAGGAGCCACCGTAGGCGTCGGTGCGGTGGTTGGAGTTCGGGGAGAGGAAGGAGTGGGTGAGGTAGCCGTGCGCGCCGTGCACCTCGACGGCCTGGAAGCCGGCCGCCAGCGCCCGCTCGGCGGCGGCCGCGAAGGCGCGGACGATCTCGCCGATCTGCTCGACGGTCAGCTCGTCCGGGTCCGGGTGGCCCTCGAACGCCTGCGGGCTGGGAGCCACGGCGCGCCAGCCGCCCTCGCCCTCGGGGATCGCCTGGCCGCCGACCCACGGCGAGCGGGTGGACGCCTTGCGTCCGGCGTGGGCGAGCTGGATCGCGGGCACCGAGCCGTAGCCGCGGATCGCGGCGGTCACCCGGGCCAGCTCCTGCTGCTGCCGCTCGTTCCACAGGCCGAGGTCGAAGGGGCTGATCCGGCCCTCCGGCACGACCGCGGTCGCCTCGGCCATCACCAGGCCGGCGCCGCCGGCGGCCCGGCTGGCCAGGTGGGTGAGGTGGAAGTCGGTGACCACTCCGGTCTCCGGACCCTCGGCGGCAGCCGAGTACATGCACATCGGGGCCATCCAGACCCGGTTGGGGACGGTCAGTCCGCGCAGCGTGATGGGCTCGAACAGGGCAGACACTCAAGGCTCCTAGCGGTCGGGTCCGGTCGGATCGGCCAGTACGGGAATGATCGTACTACGGAAGACCGACTCTGTACGAGACTATTCGTACAGTAGGACGATCGACAGGGTCGACAGCAGGGGCGCCCGGACCTGCGCCATCCGGCTCGCCCACGATCGGGTGACGCTTTGGGCGCGCCGCGTAACCTCCTGATACCCCTGTGCGTCGTGATCTCCCTGCGCATCCGCGCGGCGCTCTACGCCGCCGCCCTCGTCCTGCTCGCCGTGCCCACCCCCGCGCAGGCGCGGCCCCTCGACACCACCCGGCCCACCGGCCCCGCCGAGGCGCACTGTCGGCAGCAGTACGGCCCCCTGAAGGCCGCCCCCGACGGCCCGCCCTGCCGACCACCGCACCGGACGCGCCCATCCGGTGTCGCCTGAGTCACATTCCGAAATCCGACCTGACGGACCGTCAATTCGACTGACGGTCCGTCATTCTTCTTCCCCCGCGCCTTCGATGAGATCTGATTCGACGTCAGCTTCGAGCCGATCACGGCAAGTTGGCCACTTCGGCCACCCGACGAACGGTGGCGCACCGGACTACCATCGATGGGTTGTTGTGCTCACCACCAGCCCCGGCCGGCCGAACGGGCGGCATCCTCGCAGGTCAGCGGGGATGGTGGGAGCCTGGTGGGGGACGAGGGATGAGGACCGGATGGCTGTCATGACGCAGATCAGCACCCAGGGTGACCGGCAGGAGCCGGCCGCCCCCGGTGGCGAACTCGCGCGCTTCGGCACCCGGCCGGCCCCCGCGCCGCGCACCCTGGTCGACCTGCTGGACGCCACCGTGCGCGCCCACCCGCAGGAGCCCGCCCTCGACGACGGGCGCACCCAGCTCAGCTACCGCGCGCTGGCCGCCGAGGTGGCCGCGCTGCGCCGTCGGCTGACCGCCGCCGGTGTCGGGCTCGGCGACCGGGTCGGCGTCCGGGTCCCGTCCGGCACCAACGACCTCTACGTCGGGATCCTGGCGGTGCTCGCGGCCGGCGCCGCCTACGTACCGGTGGACGCCGAGGACCCGCAGGAGCGCGCCGACCTGGTCTTCGGCGAGGCCGAGGTGACCGCTGTGCTGGGCGCGGGCGGCGAGCTGACCGTGCTGCGGCCCGGCAGCGGCATCGACCGGCGCCCCGGCCCCGAGCAGGACGCCTGGATCATCTTCACCTCCGGCTCCACCGGCAAGCCCAAGGGCGTGGCCGTCACCCACCGCAACGCCGCCGCCTTCGTGGACGCCGAGGCCGCGCTCTTCCTGCAGGAGGAGCCGATCGCGCCCGGCGACCGGGTGATGGCCGGTCTCTCGGTCGCCTTCGACGCCTCCTGCGAGGAGATGTGGCTGGCCTGGCGGCACGGCGCCTGCCTGGTGCCGGTGCCGCGCGCACAGGTGCGCGGCGGCGCCGACCTGGGCCCCTGGCTCGCCGAGCAGGAGATCACCGTGGTCTCCACCGTGCCGACGCTGGCCGCGCTGTGGCCCGCCGAGTCGCTGGGCGACGTCCGGCTGCTGATCTTCGGCGGCGAGGCCTGCCCGCCCGAGCTGGTCGAGCGCCTGGTCACCGAGGGCCGCGAGGTGTGGAACACCTACGGCCCGACCGAGGCCACCGTGGTCGCCTGCGGCGCGCTGCTGACCGGCGAGGGCCCGGTGCGGATCGGCCTGCCGCTGGACGGCTGGGAGCTGGCCGTGGTCGACGAGGCCGGCCTGCCGGTGCCGATGGGCGGGAGCGGCCAGCTGGTGATCGGCGGGGTGGGCCTGGCCCGCTACCTGGACCCGGCCAAGGACGCCGAGAAGTACGCGCCGCTGGAGTCGCTCGGCTGGCAGCGCGCCTACCGCAGCGGCGACCTGGTGCGCGCCGAGCCCGAGGGCCTGGTCTTCCTGGGCCGCGCGGACGAGCAGATCAAGCTCGGCGGTCGGCGGATCGAGCTGGGCGAGGTGGACGCGGCGCTGCAGGCGCTGCCGGGCGTGGCGGGCGCCGCGGCGGCCGTGCGGACGGCACGCGGCGGCAACCAGCTGCTGGTGGGCTACCTGGTCACCCAGGAGGGCTTCGACCGCGAGGCGGCGGTGGCGAAACTGCGCGCCGAACTGCCGGCCGCGCTGGTGCCGCTGCTCGCGCCGGTCGCCGAGCTGCCCACCCGCACCTCCGGCAAGGTCGACCGCGACGCGCTGCCCTGGCCGCTGCACCTGGGCGACACCGGCCCCGTCGAGCAGCTCTACGGCACCGAGGCCTGGCTGGCCGAGCAGTGGAGCGAGATCCTGGGCGTGCCGGTGACCAGCGCACGCGACGACTTCTTCGCGATCGGCGGCGGCAGCCTGGCCGCCGCCCGGCTCACCACGCTGCTGCGCACCCGCTACCCGTCCGCCGCCGTGCTGGACATCTACCAGCAGCCGGTGCTGCGCAAGCTGGCCCGTCACCTGGAGCGCTCGGGCCAGGGCGACGGCGCCACGCGCGAGATCGCGCCCACCCCGCTGCGCGCCAAGCTGGTGCAGCTGCTGCTGCTCGTCCCGCTCTTCACCCTGGTCGGCCTGCGCTGGACCACCGCGCTGCTGGCGCTCGGCAACGTGCTGCACTGGTTCGGCCGCTACCCCTGGGCGCCGACCGCCTCGTGGTGGCTGCTGGGCGCGTCCGGCCTGCTGCTGTTCAGCGCGCCGGGCCGGCTCGCGATCGCGGCCGGCGGCGCGCGGCTGCTGCTGCGCGGGGTGCGGCCCGGCAGCTACCCGCGCGGCGGCAGCGTGCACCTGCGGCTGTGGACGGCCGAGCGGCTGGCCGAGTACAGCGGTGCCACCGAGCTCTCCGGCTCCTGGCTGAACCGCTACGGGCGGGCCCTGGGGGCGCGGATCGCCGAGGACGTCGACCTGCACTCGCTGCCGCCGGTCACCGGCATGCTGCGGCTCGGCAAGGGGTGCGCGGTGGAGGCCGAGGTGGACCTGTCCGGCCACTGGCTGGACGGCGACCGGCTGGAGATCGGCGCGCTTCGGGTCGGCTCGGGCGCGGTGATCGGCACCCGCAGCACGCTGCTGCCGGGCGCGCGGGTCGGCAAGCGGGCCGAGGTGGCCCCGGGCTCCGGCGTCACCGGGCAGGTCCCCACCGGGCAGCGCTGGGCCGGGGCGCCCGCGGTCAAGCTCGGCAAGGCGGAGCGCGCCTGGCCCGAGCAGCGGCCGCCGCACCTGCGGCGCTGGTCCGCGGTGTACGGGCTGACCGGCTTCGCGCTGAGCGCGCTGCCGCTGCTGGCCGCGGTGCCCGCGCTGCTGGTGGCGCTGCGGTTCGTCCCGTCCACCGGTGGGCTCGGCGCGGCACTCGGCGGCGCGCTGCTGGCCGTCCTCCCGGCCACGCTGGCCTACGGGCTCTGCTACGCGCTGCTGGTGCTGGCCGCCGTCCGGCTGCTGAGCCTGGGCCTGCGCACCGGCCACCACCCGCTGCACGGGCGGGTCGGCTGGCAGGCCTGGACGGTCAGCCAGCTGATGGACCTGGCCCGGGAGACCCTCTTCCCGCTCTACGCGGGCCTGGCCACCCCCGTCTGGCTGCGCCTGCTGGGCATGAAGGTCGGCCGGCGCGCCGAGGTCTCCACCGTGCTCGCGCTGCCCAGCCTGACCACGGTCGGCGAGGGCGCCTTCCTCGCCGACGACACCCTGATCGCCCCCTACGAGCTGGGCGGCGGCTGGCTGCGGATCGGCCGGGCCGAGATCGGCCGCCGCGCCTTCCTGGGCAACTCCGGGATGACCGCACCCGGGCGCGCCGTGCCGGACCGGGGCCTGGTCGGCGTGCTGTCCGCGACCCCGAAGAAGGCCAAGAAGGGCAGCTCCTACCTCGGCATGCCGCCGGTGCGGCTGCCGCGCGCCGCCGACACCGCGGACCAGAGCCTGACCTACGACCCGCCGGCCCGGCTGCTCTGGGCCCGCGGCCTGGTCGAGGTCTGCCGGCTGGTCCCGGTGCTCTGCTCGGCCGCGCTCGGGGTGCTGACCGCCGCCGCGCTCTGCGCGCTGGGCTCGCCCTGGCTGATCGCGCCGCTCTGCGGCGTGGTGCTGCTGGCGGCCGGGACGCTGGCCTGCCTGGTCTCGCTGGCCGCCAAGTGGCTGCTGGTCGGCCGCTTCCGGGCGGTCGAGCACCCGCTGTGGAGCTCGTTCGTCTGGCGCAACGAGCTGGCCGACACCTTCACCGAGGTGCTGGCCGTGCCGTGGCTGGTCGGCGCGGTGCCCGGCACGCCGGTCATGACGCTCTGGCTGCGCGGTCTGGGCGCCCGGATCGGAGGCGGGGTGTGGTGCGAGAGCTACTGGCTGCCCGAGGCCGACCTGGTCACCCTGGGCGAGGGGGTCAGCATCAACCGCGGCTGTGTCCTGCAGACCCACCTCTTCCATGACCGGATCATGCGCATGGATACTGTGGTGCTGCGTGCGGGTGCCACCCTGGGCCCGGGTGGGATCGTGCTGCCCGGCAGCACCATCGGCGCCCGCAGCACGCTGGGTCCGGCCTCCCTGGTGATGCGCGCCGAGTCCGTCCCGGCGGACACCCGCTGGCTGGGCAACCCGATCGAGGCCTGGCAGGCCTGAGGCGCGGGACCGGGATCTCGGCATGAACGGTACGGAAGAGCAGGGAGCGATCGCAGCGGTGGGTGGCAAGCAGGTCGACCCCTATTTCCCGAACAACGGCGACCCCCGCTACCGGGTGCACCGCTACGAGCTGACCCTGGACTACCGTCCCGGTCCCAACCGGCTGGCCGGGGCCGCCCGGCTCAGCGCGCTGGCCGGTCCCGAGCCGCTGCGCGAGTTCACCCTGGACCTGGCCGACTTCCGGATCGGGCGGGTGCTGGTGGACGGCAAGGCCGCGCACTACGCCCACCGGGGCGGCAGGCTGCGGATCCGCCCGGCCCGGGTGCCGGCCGCGGGCGCCGCGTTCACCGTGGAGGTGCACTACAGCGGCAACCCGAGGCCGGTGCGCAGCGACTGGGGCGGGCTCGGCTGGGAGGAGCTGACGGACGGGGCCCTGGTGGCCAGCCAGCCGGTGGGCGCGCCGTCCTGGTTCCCGTGCAACGACCGGCCCGCCGACAAGGCCTCGTACCTGATCTCGATCACCACGCCCTCGTCGTACGCGGTGGTCACCGGCGGCCGGCTGCTCACCCGCACCACCAAGGCCAGCAGCACCACCTGGGTCTACGAGCAGGCCGCGCCCACCGCCAGCTACCTGGTCGGGATAGCGATCGGCGCCTTCGAGCGGGTGCTGCTGGTCGACGCCGAGCCCGGCGCGGTGCCGCAGGCCGGGTACGTGCCCTTGGCGCAGGTGTCGCGGTTCGCCGCCGACTTCGGACGGCAGCCGCGGATGATGCGGTACTTCACCGAGCTGTTCGGGCCCTACCCGTTCGACGCGTACGTGGTGGTGGTCGCCGACGAGGAGCTCGACGTCCCGGTCGAGGCGCAGGGCATGGCCTGCTTCGGCACCAACCACGTGGACGGGGCGCGCGGTGCCGAGCGGCTGGTGGCGCACGAGCTGGCGCACCAGTGGTTCGGCAACAGCGTCACCGTCGCGGACTGGCGGCACATCTGGCTCAACGAGGGCTTCGCGAAGTACGCCGAGTGGCTCTGGGCCGAGCACGCGGGCGGCCGCAGCGCCCAGGCGCACGCCGCCGAGGCGCACCGGATGCTCGCCCCGCTCCCCCAGGACCTGTGCCTGGCCGACCCGGGCCGGACGCTGATGTTCGACGACCGCCTCTACGAGCGCGGCGGCCTGACCGTGCACGCGCTGCGCGTCGCGCTCGGCGAGGAGGCGTTCCACCGGATGCTGCGGGACTGGGCGACCGGGCGGCGGCACGGGGTGGTGACCACGGCGGACTTCATGGCGCACGTCCAGCGGTACGCGGCCGAGCCGCTGGTGGAGCTGTTCGACGCCTGGCTGTTCGCCGGGGCGCTGCCGCCGCTGCCGGTGCTGGGCTGACGGAGCGGGCCGCGCGCTGACCGCGCGCTGACCGCTCGCGGCCCCGACCGGCTGCGACTCAGACCGGCTGCGACTCGAACTTCTCGCAGCTCAGACCGGCTGCGGCCCAAACTTCTCGCAGCTCAGACCGGCTGCGGCTCGACGGCCCGCGCCGGCTGCCTCCGGACCGGGCGGGCCACCTGTTTGGCCGGGCATGCGGGCAGCCCTGTTGTGGCGCCCGCGGTGCGGCGGCGGTAGGCGCTGGGCGGCATGCCGATCAGCTCGGTGAAGCGGGTGCTGAAGGTGCCCAGCGAGGAGCAGCCGACCGCGAAGCAGACCTCGGTGACGCTCAGGTCACCGCGCCGCAGGAACGCCGCCGCGCGCTCGATGCGACGCGTCATCAGGTACGCGTACGGCGACTCGCCGTACGCGAGCCGGAACTGGCGGCTGAGGTGCCCGGCCGAGATGTGCGCGCCGCGGGCCAACGCCTCGACGTTCAGCGGCTGCGCGTACTCCCGGTCGATCCGGTCGCGGACCCGGCGCAGCCGTGCCAGATCGCTCAGGCGCTGCGCCTCGGCGCGGGCGCGGGCCCAGGCGGGGTGACACATGCGAGAACTCCCCTCGTCGATCTCCGTGAGCGCCACCAGGTCCGGCGCATCCCTCAGCGCAGTTCCTGGATGCGGATCAGGTTGCCCGCAGGGTCGCGGAAGGCACAGTCGCGGATGCCGTACGGCTGCTCGGTCGGTTCCTGGACCACCTCGGCGTCGGCGGCCTGCACCTTCTCGAAGGTGGCGTCGAGGTCCCGGGTGGCCAGCAGGATCCAGCCGTAGGTGCCCTTGGCCATCATCTCGGCGATGGTGCGGCGCTCGTCCTCGGTGATCCCGGGGTCGACGGCCGGCGGTGCCAGCAGGATGGAGGTGTCGGGCTGACCGACGGGGCCGACGGTGATCCAGCGCATCGTGCCCTTTCCGACGTCGCTGCGGACCTCGAAGCCGAGGCTGTCGCGGTAGAAGGCGAGCGACGCGTCCGGGTCGTCGTGCGGGAGGACGCTGGTATGAATGGTGATGTCCATGGCCGCCATGCTAGGTCTGGCTCGACGGCCCGCGCTTCTCGAAAACTGACCGGTCCGGCCGTCCGGCGTGCTGCCCGCATTCAGGCGGCCGGCGGGTTGAAGCGGGAGTAGCCGGGCTCGGTCCAGCGCAGCGGGTGAGCGCCGCGCAGCTCCACGACCTGGCGCACGGTGAACTCCACCAGCCGTTCGGCGCCCGGGACTTCGGCGATGTGCGTCGGGTCCCAGTCGGTACGGGCGGTGCCGGTGAGCTGGAGGGTGGTGCCGGTCTCCCAGTCGACGAAGAGCAGGCCGGCTGCGGGGTTCTCCTGGAGGTTGCCGAGGGTGGCGAACATCGCGTTGCCGAGGTAGTCCGGGAAGACCAGCCGGTCCGGGCCGAGCACCCGGACGAAGCCGGGGTTGCCGCCCCGGTGCGAGGCGTCCGGTCGGCCGCCGCGGTCGGCGGTGGCGATGAAGAAGGTGTCGACGGTGCCGATGTCGAGCTGCTGACGCACCGTCAGTGTCTGCCCGTGCAGCGCTGTCACGGGGCTCGGGGTGGCCGGCTCGGCGAAGCCGAAGTCCCGGGTCTGGATGTACTTGGGGCAGTTGGAGAAGACCTGGGCGAGGGTCAGGTGCAGGCCGGCGGCGGTGGGGGTGGCGCGGCCGTTCATCCGCATCCGGCGGCGACGGGCCGGTTCGATGGCGATACTGCCGACCTCGGCCGGCGCGGCGAGGACGTCCGCCAGGGGGTCGCCGGGCACCGGGCGCGCCTGGATCGCGACGGTGTCCGGGGTGTCGGCGTCCGGGCCGTCGCCGTCCGCGAGGCCGGCCACCGGATGCTCGGCGTGCAGGAACCCGGGCCGGCCGGTCAGCAGGCCCGCCCAGACCCGGCCCTCGGCATCGGTCGCGCCGACCACGAGCATCGGTTGGGCGGTGAGGAACTCCGCGGCGACGGCGGGCATCCGCCGGTGCTTGGTCGGACCCGAGTAGCCGGCGCGGGCGAACCCGGCGCGGCGGCGGACCAGTTCCTCACCGGAGGCATCGGGGGCGGGGTGGTCGGCGAGAGTGTTCACGGCTGCCTCCGGGAATGGTGGGCGCGATGGCGACGGTCTAGAAGAAACCGCAGGTCGGGGCGGTGCCGCTCGGGGCGGCGCCGGCACCGGCGATGGACGCGGTGTAGATCTCCAGGCGAGTGCCGTCCGGGTCGGTGAAGAAGATCCCGCCCGAGGCGGCACCCTCCCCGTGCGGGACCACGCCCTCGTGCTCGAACTCGGCGCCCAGCGCGCGCAGCACCTGCTCGGCCCGCAGGACGTCCTCGATGTCCGGCACCTCGAAGGAGAGGTGGTGCAGGCCGGGCGCGGCGGTGGAGAAGCGGCCCTCGCTCTGCTGCCAGAGGGTGACCATCAACTGGCCGTCGCGGCCCAGGAAGTGCCACGGACGCTCGGAGTCGGTACTGCGGTTGACCACCTCGAAGCCGAACACCCGCTGGTAGAAGGCGCTGGACCGGTCGAGGTCGGTGACGTTGAGGCCGATGTGGCCGGTCTTCAGGCTGGTCAGGCCGGTGCTCCGGGCGGTTTCGGTGGCAGTGCTCTGGGTCATGGCGGCGGCCTGGGTCATGGCGGTGGCTCCTCGCGGGGTCCGGAACGGGCGGAAGGCCGGGACCGGCCTCTCGCTAACCTCTGTGATCGAGTATGGGGGTTATAGAAAGTGGACGTCAACCGGCAACGGTGCAGTTTGCCGGTTAGAATCAGGAGGTCACGCGAGAAGAGGAGCCCGATGTCCCAGCAGGTGCCGCCGCAGGACCCGCGTCCACTGCCGGGCGAGCCGCTCAGCCTGGACCTGCTCAACACCCGCTGGAACAGCGGTGGCAGTCCGCGTGACCTGCTGGACTCCGTTGCCGGGCTGGCGACTTGGCTGGAGCTCAACGGCCTGGCCGAGCGCACCACCGCCGACCGGGCCACGCTCGACGCGGCGCACGCCGCCCGCGCGGCGATCGCCCGGCTGGTGGACCACGGGGACGGCCCGGAGGCTCGCGCGGCACTCAACGCCGTTCTCGCGCACGGTTCGATCGACCGCCGGCTCGGCCCGGACGGCCCGGTCGACCAGGTCCGCACCGACGACCCCGCGTGGCTGCCGGCCTGGCAGGCCGCCGCCGACTACCTGCGCCTGCTCGCCGAGGCGCCCGAGCGGATCCGCTCCTGCGCGCACCCCGACTGCGTGCTGCACTTCCACGACATCTCGAAGAACGGCACCCGCCGCTGGTGCTCGATGGCCTCCTGCGGCAACCGTGCGAAGGCCTCACGGCACTACGCCCGCAGCAAGCCCTCCTGAAACGGCGTGCTGCGCGCCGCGGGACCGGTAGCCTGCCCGCCCCCGCCCCCACCCCCGCCCCCGCTGAACGCGCTGGTAGGCGTGTCAAGGCTGCGTTGATCAGGCCTTTCTAACGTCCTCCCCGAGCGGTGCGGACCTTCCGGTTCGACACCGACCGAATGGAGAGGGACACGCATGACCATCCGCACGCTGACCAAGGTGGCGCTCACCGCGGCCACCGTCCTCGCGGCGACCGCCGGCTTCACCACCGGGGCCCAGGCCGACACCGGCCCGACGGGCTCGGTCAGTGGCCTGGCGGGCAAGTGCCTGGACGTCCGGGCGGCCGGCACCGCCAACGGAACGGCCGTGCAGCTCTACGACTGCAACGCCAGCAACGCGCAGACCTGGACGTACAGCGGCGGCACGCTGGCGGCGCTCGGCAAGTGCCTGGACGTCACGTCGGGCGGGACCGTCGACCGCACGCCGGTCCAGCTGTACGACTGCAACGGCACCGGTTCGCAGCAGTGGGCCTACGCCGAGGGCGGCGTGCTGGTCAACCCGCAGTCCGGCAAGTGCCTCGACGTGCCGGGCGGCAACACCGCCAACGGCACCCAGCTGCAGATCTACACCTGCAACTACAGCGCGGCCCAGCGCTGGTCCCAGCCCGTGCCCCAGTTCCAGCCGCCGCAGCCCGGGCCGTGCTGCCTTGAGCAGCAAGTGTTCGACCTGGTCAACAACTACCGGGCGCAGAACGGCAAGCCGGCGCTGCAGGCCGACCCGGTTCTCGCCCGCACCGCGCAGGACGACGCGAACGCCGAGGCCGCCCACAACCAGCAGGGCCACTACACCATCGACCACATCTTCGACACGCTGCACGCCTACAGCTACTCGCACCCCCTCGGCGGCTTCGCGCAGAACGCGGCGGGTGCGCCCGGCATGTGGACCGACGCGCAGTCGGTGGTCCAGGCCTGGATCAACGAGCCGCTCCACCGGGGCAACATCCTCGGCGACTACAAGTACTCCGGTGTCGCCCTGACCGTGGCCAATGGCACCTACTGGTGGGCGCAGGACTTCATGTCCTGACGCGCTGTCGGTCGCCTCTCGATCATCGAAATTGATCATCTGTTTATTGGCGACCTATAGATTGCTTCCCGAGTGACCGGCCGCTTCTCCGGCGTGCCGGCACTCGGTCCCTTGGAACAGTGAAAGGCAGTTGGCATGACTCAGCGCACCGGACGGGCCGCCCGGCGGATTCTCGGGCTGGCCACGGCGGGCATCCTCGCCGCCACCGGCGTCCTGGCCACCGGCGGCAGCGCCCAGGCCGCCTACAACCCCGGCTCCGCGACCATCTGGAACGACGAGCCGCTCTACCCGGGCTGGCACGTCGACAGCCCCGGCCCCTACAGCACCGGCCGGATGATCATGCAGTCGGACGGCAACCTCGTCGGCTACGTGACGACGGACGGCAACTGGGACCACGCGCAGCCCGTCTGGTCGAGCAACACCGTGGGCTGCGGCGCCAAGGCGGTCATGCAGGTGGACGGGAACCTGGTGGTCTACGCGGCCGACGGTCACGCCTGCTGGTGGACCAACACCTTCAAGGGGAGCCAGTACAACGGCATGTACGCGACCCTGGACGCCGGCGGCCACCTGTACATCTGGGGCGACGACGGGCGCTACCAGCTGAACGGCATGATCGCCTACGGCGCGTTCGTCCCCGTCTGGGGCCACACGCTGAAGGTCCTCTGAGTCACGGGGCGGGTGCCACCGGCTCGGCCCGGGCCAGCCGCCCGGCCAGCTCTGCCACCGCCCAGCGCGGCCGGGCGGCCAGCCGCCCGGCCGCCGACCGGATGGCGGACGGCACGCCGCCACAGGCCGCGACCAGCCGTTGGACGGCGTCCGGCTCGGCGGCCGCCCGGGCCGCGCCGATGATGGCGGCGACCAGCGCGCAGGCCTGCACGAGGTCGAGCGGGCCGAGCTCCAGCCGGGCGGGGGCGGGCCCGCCGGCCGCCTCGATGGGCACCGCGACCGGGAGCCCCGCCGCCGGCGAGCGGCAGGTGACCAGTGCCGCGCACTCCGGGTCCCGCGGCAGCAGCGGTCCGGCCTGCGCCTCGTCGGCGGCGTCGTCCAGCAGCACCAGCACCCGCCGCCCGGCCAGCGCCTGCTGGTAGCGGGCCGCCAGCAGCTCGGCGGGGCCGTGCGGATCCGCGCCCAGCGCCCGCAGGAAGGCCGGCAGCACGTCGGCGGCCGCCGCCGGGCCACCGCGGCTCGCGCCCAGATCCGCGTAGAGCTGGCCGTCGGGGTAGTCCCCACGGGCCAGCTGCGCCGCCTGGATCCCCAGTGCCGACTTGCCGACTCCGGACGGCCCCCCGATCACCAGCACCGGCGCGGCGGACCGTCCGACCTCCCCCAACTTTCCGAGCAGAAGCGCGATTTCTTCACTCCGTCCGGTGAAGTCAGCGGTGGCCGAGGGAAGTTGAGAGGGCCGGGGCCGTGCGGCGGGCTGCCGCACGGCCCGCCGGATCCGCTGGTACAACTCGGTCAGCGCCGCGCCGGGGGCCAACCCCAGCTCCTCGTCCAGGATCTGCCGCGCCCGCTGGAAGGCCGCCACCGCCTCGGCCTGGCGCCCACAGCCGCACAGCACCCGCATCCGCAGATAGTGCAGCCGCTCGCGCAGCGGGTACTGCTCGGCCAACTCCTCTGCCTCAACGAGGAGTTCTGCATGCCGACCGAGCCGCATACCCAGCTCAAGCCGCAACTCCAGTGCCGACAGCCGACGTTCGGCCAGCTTGGCCCGGCTGCGTTCGGCCCCGGCACCGGGCACGCCCGTCAACGCCGGGCCGGTCCACAGGTCCAGGGCGGTCCCGAGCAGCGTCCAGGCGGCGGCCGGATCGTCCTCCTGACGCGCGGCGGCCTCGGCCAGCGCGCTCTCGAAACGGTGCGCGTCGATCCGCTCGGGTGGCAGCTCCAGCCGGTAGCCGCCGGTGATGGAGGCCAGCACCGAGGCGCGACCGGCCACCGGGTCGGCCAGCAGCCGGCGGATCCGGCTGACGTGTGTGCGCAGGGCGGCCGTCGGATCGCGCGGCCAGCCCTCCTCGTCCTCGCCCCAGACCGCCTCGATCAGCTGACGGTCCGTGACCGGCCGCCCCGGCGCGAGCAGCAGTGCCGACAGCACCGCCTGCTGCTGCGGCCGACCCACGTCGAGCGGTTGACCCACCCGCGTGGCCCGCACCGTGCCGAGCAGCGCGAAGCTGAGTGCCATGGGGTGGCCCCTCCCCCGTCGTCCCCGTCCCGTCGCCGTCCGCCCCGGCATTCCGGGGGACACCGTAGCGGCACCCCGGGCCCCCTGGGCAAGTTGGCTGGTCCGGCCGCGGGCCGGCGACATCAGACGTTTATCCGCCCTGGTCATACTGATCACTCGGTTCCCAGGGTGATGGAGTATGAGGATGCAAGGAGCGCGATCCGCGCTGGTCAGCACGGAGTCGGCAGCGGCGGGCGGCGCTCGGCGCCCCGCGGCGGGCCGCTCGACGTGGCAGCGGGCGGCCCGCCAGGACACGGCGGAGCTGCGCTTCACCCTGCTCGGCCCGCTGCGTGGCTGGGTCGGCGAGGCCGAGCTCGACCTCGGCCGCCCGCAGCAGCAGGAGGTGCTGGCGATGCTGCTGACCGCGGCGGGCCGCACCGTCTCCGTCGAGCTGCTCGCCGAGGGCGTCTGGGGCGGGCGGGACTGGCCCGGCAACCCGGTCCAGGTGCTGCGCACCCACGTCTACCGGCTGCGCGCGCTGCTCAAGCAGCACGCCGCCGACTCGTGCCTGGTCACGGTCGGTGACGGATACGCCCTGCGGCTGGCACCCGACGCGCTGGACACCGCCGCCTTCGAGCTCGCCCTGCCGCAGGCCGCGCAGGCCCGCCACGACGGTGCGCCGCCCGGCGAGGTGCGGGCCGTGCTGACCGCCGCCCTGGACCTGTGGACGGCCGAGCCGCTGACCGGGCTGGCCGGACCGCACGCCGAGGCCGTGCGGCTGGCGCTGACCGAGCGCCGGCTGACGCTGCTGGAGGCCAAGCTGGAGCTGGACGCGGAGCTGGGCGACCGGCCCGGTCTCGCCGCCGAGGTCGGTGATCTGGTTCTCGAACAGCCCGAGCGGCAGCGGCTGCGGGCCGTGCAGATGCTGGCCCTGTACCGGGCCGGGCGCACCGCGGAGGCACTCGCCGTCTACGAGGACGTGCGCCGGTCGCTGGCCGGGGTCACGCCGGACCGGGCGCTCTGCGAGCTCCAGGCCCGGATCCTGCGCGCGGACCCGGCCCTCAGCCCGGCCCAGGCCCAGGCGGCACCGGCCGAGCGGCCCCGGCCCGCCGGACTGCCGCCCCGGATCACCGACTTCACCGGCCGGCAGGCGGAGCTGGACCGGCTCACCGGCGTGCTCGCGGCGGGCGAACCCACCGCACCGGAACCCACCGCACCGGAACCCACCGAGCCCGGCTCGGTCCCACCCGGCTCAGCCGCGTCCGATCCCGCCACGCCGGGCCCCGCCGCGCTCAACCCGACCGTGGTGATCTCCGCGATCGACGGCATCGGCGGCGTCGGGAAGACGGCGCTGGCCGTGCAGACCGCCCACCACCTGCTCGACCGCTTCCCCGACGGCCAGCTCTACGCCGACCTGCGCGGCGCCGACCGGGCACCCGCCGAGCCGGTGGCCGTGCTCACCGGGTTCCTGCGCGCGCTCGGCCTCGACGACGCCGCCATCACCGGCGACCTCGCCGAGCGGGCCGCCCTCTACCGCTCGGCGCTGGCCGGCTCCCAGGTGCTGGTGGTGCTGGACAACGCCGCCACCGCCGAACAGGTGGCACCGCTGCTGCCGGGCTCGCCGGGATGCGCCGTGCTGATCACCAGCCGCGGCCGGCTGGGCGGGCTGGCCGGCGCCCACCACCTGCGGCTCGACGTACTGGCCGAGGAGGAGGCCGTCGCGCTCTTCGCACGGATCGTCGGTGCGGCGCGGACCGCGGCCGAGCCCGTGCAGCTCGCCGCCGTGGTCGCGGCCTGCGGTCACCTCCCGCTGGCGATCCGGATCGCCGCCTCACGGCTCGCCGCCCGCCCCGACTGGACGCTGGCCACGCTGGCCGACCGGCTGGCCGACGAGCAGCACCGGCTGGCCGAACTGTGCACCGGCGACATCGCGGTGGAGGCGACCTTCGCGCTCTCCTACGCCGGTCTGAGCACGGATCAGGCCCGCGCCTTCCGCCTGCTGTCGCTGCCCGAGACACCGGACCTCAACCTGGCCTGCGCGGCCGCGCTGCTCGGCCTGGAGCCGGAGGCGGCCGAGGACTTGCTGGAGTCGCTGGTCGACCTCAACCTGCTGGAGTCGCGCGCCTTCGAGCGCTACCGGTTCCACGACCTGGTCCGGGTCTACGCCCGCGGCCGGTGCGCCGAGGAGGAGAGCGCGTCGGCGACGCGTCAGGCGCTGGCCCGGCTGCTCGCCTTCTGCCAGGCCACCGCGCGCCATGCGGAGGCCACGGCCCACGCGGTGGAGCAGGACCGGTGCGACCTGGTCGAGGTCGAACCCGGCGCCGCGGGGCAGCAGTTCGAGAGTGCCCAGCAGGCGATGGACTGGATGCGCACCGAGGCCGCCGTGCACCGGGCGCTGGTCGAGCGCTGCTGCGCGGACCCCGAACTGCCGCTGGTGCGCGCCGCGAGCCTGATCGACAAGATGGGCGCGGTGCTCTTCGACCGCACCTACATGGACACCGTGGCCGAACTCGCGGCCCGCACCGCCGCCGTCGCCGCCGAGCGGGGTGACCAGCGGTGCCAGGCGCTGGCCCGGTACGTGCGCGGCAACCTGCTCTGGCACACCAGCGACTTCGTGGCGGCCGAGGCCGAACTCACCGCGGCGGTCGCGCTCTGCGCCGACGGCTCCGCCCCGCGGCTGCGCGCCTGCGCGCTGCTCGCCCTCGGGTCGAACGCCCGGGTGTACGGGCGGTTCCCCGAGGCGGTGGCGTACTGCGAGGAGTCGATCGAGCTCTTCCGCGAGCTGCGCGACGCGCACTCCGAGGGCGGGGCGCTGGGCGAACTGGCCTTCAACTACGCCAAGCTGGGCCGCTGCGCCGAGGCGCGGGCGGCGGCCGAGCGGGGCGTCGAGCTGAGCGGTGACACCGAGTCGATGGGCCGGGCCACCAGCTGGTACTCGCTGGCCCGGGTGCTGCGGATGTGCGGCGAGCCGGACGCCGCGCTGGCCGGTGCCGAGCGGGCGCTGCCGCTCTTCCGCTCGCTGGGCGTGCCGGCCTTCGAGGCGGCGACCGGCAACCTGATCGCGCAGGTCCACGTCGAGACCGGGCGGCACGAGCAGGCGGTGCACGCCGCGGAGAGCGCGCTGCCGCTGGCCCGTCGCACCAGCGAGATGCTGGCGGCCGGGCTGCTGCGCTCGCTGGGCCACAGCCTGGGCCGCCTCGCCCAGCCGGCCCGGGCGCGGGCCTGCCTGAGCGAGGCGGTGCGCCTCTTCGAGGGCCTCGGGGTGAGCGCGGAGGCCGCCGAGGCCCAGGCGCTGCTGGCCGAACTCGGCCAGCAGGGTCCGCCGGAGAGCCGGTCCTAGGACCTGCGGCGCAGCCCGCCCGCCGCCGGGCGGGCGACCGCGGTCCGATGCCCGCACGATCGACTCCCGGGTACGGTCGTGGCCTACCGCTCGCCACCCGCGAGCCCCGGCAGCCCAGGGGGCCGTCATGCCGTTGACCGGACAGAGCCACATCCGGATCGCCCGACCGTCCCGCGATCTCGCCGCGGCCGAGCGGTTCTGGGTCCAGGGGCTCGGGCTGGGCGTGCTCCACCGGGGCGAGGGCGACCACGCGGCGGGCGAGCACGACCTGCTGATGGTCGGCCTGCCCGACGCGCCCTGGCACCTGGAGCTGGTCGGCGGGCCCGAGCAGGCGCCCCTGGAACCGCGCCCGACCGCCGAGGACCTGCTCGTGGTCTACCTGGACGAGCCGGTCTCCGAGGCGCTGGTCGCCACCCTGGCGGAGCACGGCGGCCGCCGGGTCCCCTCGCCCAACCCGTACTGGAACGAGTGGGGCGTCACCGTCGAGGACCCGGACGGCTACCGGCTGGTGCTCTGCAGCCGCGGCTGGTCCAACTCCTGAGGCCAGGGCCTCAGTCCGCTGCCGCCACAACCTCCGCCGGGCGCTTGAACATCCGGGTGGCCGTGATCTCGCCGTGGATCACCGGGCCGTCCGGGTCCTGCGGGACCGGCAGGCCCGGGCGCAGGTGCTCCTCGACCGAGATGTACTTGAGCCCGGCCCGCAGGTCGGCGTCGTTGCGCAGCCGGATGACCAGCGGGAACTCGGCCAGCGCGGTGGTGTCGAACAGCCCGGTGGTGTAGATCAGCTGGACGCCCAGCGCATCGGCCACCGCGCGCTGCAGCTCCAGCAGGTAGGTGGCGTTGGCGCGCCCGATCGGGTTGTCCAGGAAGAGCGTGCCCGCGTGCCGCAGCTGGGACTGGCCGCGGTCGTTGGCCCGCAGCGCCGCCATCGTGCAGTACAGCGCGATGGCCGCCGTCAGCAGCTGGCCGCCGGAGAAGACGTCGGACATCTGCCCCACGCTCACCCGCTCGGCGCGCAGCACCGCGTCGGGCTTGAGGATCTCCACCGAAACGCCCTTGGGCCCGATCGCGGCGGCCACCGCGCGCAGCAGCAGGGACATGCCGTCGCGCCGCAGGTCGGAGTTCTTCTTCACGGCGGCCATGGTCGCCTCGTCGATCACCTCGCCGAGGCGCTCGGCGAGCACCGTCTGGTCCGGGTCCTCGAAGCGGATCCGCAGGAACTCCTGGCCCGACCACTCCCCCAGCCCCTCGGGCAGCCGGGAGAGCCGCTGGGCGGCGCGCAGCGTGGCCAGCGAGCTCTCCACCAGCCCGCGCAGCCGGTCCACGATGGAGCCGCGGTTGCGCTCCAGCTGGGTCAGCTCGTCGGTGAGCACCCGCAGCCGGGGCGCGAAGGCCTCGGCCCAGGCGGCGGCGTGCTCGGGCAGCGCGGCGGCCGGCAGTTCGCGGATCTGCTGGCGGGCGGGGGTGCGCACGGCCTCGTAGCGGGCCGCGTTGGCGTGCCGGACCAGCCCGTCGCAGGCGTCGCGCACCGCGAGGTCGGCGGCGGTCAGCTCGGCGGAGGCGGTGCGCAGCGCGCGGCGGGTCTCGGTGGCCACGCTGCGGGCCTCGGCGAGCGAGTCCAGGTACGGCTCGGTGGGCGCCTCGCCCTCGTCGGGCGCGTGGTCGCGCAGACCGTCGCGCAGCTGGGCGGCCGCCTCGTCGAAGTCGGCGGCGGCCGACTGCGCGGACTGCAGGGTGCGCAGCAGCTCGCCGTGCTCGATCCGGGCGCCCTCCAAGGCCTCGCGCCGCTCGGCCAGTTCGCCGGTGGCCACCCGCAGCAGCTGCTGGGCGTGCTCGGGATCGGTGGGGACCAGCTCCGCGGGCAGCTCGGTGTGCGCCTGCTCGCCGCCGGCCGGGGCCGAGCGCTCGACCTCGGCGCGCAGCCGGCCGAGTTGCTCGCTGGCGGCGGCCGAACGGGCCTCGATGGTGGCGACCAGCTCCTCGGCGCGGGCGGCGGCGGCCTGACGGGCCGGGCCGTCGGCGCCGTCGGGGCTGTTCAGCAGCTCCTCGGCGCGGGTCCGGACCTTGTTGGTCAGGCGGTCCAACTCGGCCTGCGCGGCGGTCTCGTCGCTCTCCGCGCGGGCCTGCTCGGCCCGCAGGTCGGCGCCGACGCCGACCTTCTCGTAGAGCTGGGCGGCGGCCCGGTAGGCCTCGCGCAGCGCGGGCAGCGAGGCGGTGGGCAGCTCCTCGGTGGGGGTGACGATGCCGGACAGCTCGGCGCGTTCGGCGCGCAGCGTGCGCGCGGTGCGGCGGGCGTCGTCGGCGGCGCGCTGGGCGGCGCGGCGGTCCTCGTCGCAGGCCTGGGCGCGCTCGGCACAGACCGCCTGGCGGCGCTCGCACTCGGCGGCGTCCTCGGCCAGTTCGCGCAGCGAACGGGTCCAGGTGGGCCGCTCGCGCAGCCGGAAGGCGAGGCCGGCCAGCGCGTCCGCGCGGCGGCGGGTCTGCTGCGCGGCCTCCCGGCGCTCCTCGTGGACGGCGGCGGCCGCCGCCCGGTCGGCCTCGGCCTCGGCGTGGTCGGCGCGGGCGGCGGCGAGCTGGGCGGTGGCGAGTTCGGCCTGCTCGGCGGCGGCCGTGGTGGCCTCGGCCAGTTCGGCCAGGGTGCCGGACGGGCAGTTGGAGCGCCAGGAGGCGAGCCGGGCGGCGAGCGCGCGGTCGGCGCCGAGCCGGGCGGCAAGGGTGCGGATCTGCTCGTCGCGGGCGCCGGCCCGCCGGCGCAGCTCGTGGCGCTCGGTGTCGGCGGCGGACTCGTCGTGCATGGCCGGGTTCGGCGGCACCAGGAAGAACGCGGGTTCGTCGGTGATCGGGGCGATCAGCGCGGCGGCGGTGCCGACCGCGACGGTGGAGCGCGGCAGCAGCGCGGCGGCCTGCAGCGCCTCGCGGGCCCTCTCCAGCGAGGACGGGTCGGTGACCACCACGCCGTCGACCAGCTCGGGACGGGCGGCCAGGATCGCCTCGTGGTCCAGCGGGTCGACCGACTGGGCCAGGTAGCGCCAGCCGGGCAGCGCGGGCACGCCCTGCTCGCCGAGGAACTCCACCGTGGCGAGCACGTCGGGGCCGGGCGGCAGCAGGCCGCCGTCGCCGAGCGCGGCCAGGATCCGGGAGTCGTCGGCGGCGGCGGTGCGCAGGTCGAACAGGGTCCGCTCGGCGCCGGCGACGGCGGTGTCGAGCAGCTCGGCCAGGTCCTCGGCGGCCCGGTCCAGCACGTCGGGGGTGAGGACCTGCGACGAGTCGTCCTCGCCGTCGTAGTACGGGTCCAGGCCCAGCAGCTCGGCCAGCCGGGGCTCGGCGGCCAGCTGCACGGCGGTGCGCCGCTCGGCGGCCAGCGCGCGCTGGGTGGCGGTGCGGGCGTCGCTGGCCCGGGCGGCGGCGAGTTCGGCGCGGCCCTCGGCGGCGGCGGCCTCGCGGGTGCGGGCGGTGGCCTGCTCGGCGGCCGCCCTGGCCTGCTCCAGGCCGGCGGTGGCGGCCTGCTCGGCGTCGGCGGCGTGCAGCGCGGCGCGGGCCGGGTCGGGCTCCTCGGTGGTCGGGTCGATCCAGCCGGCGGCCACCGCGGCCTGGGTCTCCTGCTCGACCTCGGCCAGCCGCTGGCGCAGGTGGTCGGCGTCCGAGCGGGCCTTCTGCCCCGCGGTGGCGGCGGCCAGCGAGTCGGCCCGGGCGCGGGCGCCGTCCTCCTGCAGGTCGGCGCCGCGGGCCTCCTCCGCCTCGGCCCGCTCCTCGGCGGTGGTGGCGGCCGCCTCCAGCGCGTGGGCGAGCGCGCCGGCGGCCTGGGCGCGGGCGGCCAGCGCCGGGGCGGCGTCCAGCTCGGCCTCCCGGATCGCGACGGCCACCCGGGCCGCCCGGTCGGCGGCGGCCCGCTGGCGCAGCACGGCCTCGGCGGCCTGCCAGGCGGAGTACAGGGTGCGGGCGTCGAGCAGTTCGCGGCGCAGCCCGGCGGCCTCACTGGTGGCGGCGGCCAGGCTCAGGGTGGCGTGCCGGTGGGTCAGTTCGGCGGTGATCAGCGCGTGCCGGGTGCGGTCGCCCTCGGCCGCGGTGACGGCGCTCGCGGCGGCGGCCACCTCGATGGCGAGGTCCTGGGCCCGGTCCCGCTCGGCGCCGGCCCGGGCGGCGAGCGCCTGGGCGAGTCGGCGGGTGCGGCGCTCGGCGCCGCGGTGCGCCTCGCGGACCGTCTCGCGGGCGGTGGTGGCCGAGACGATCCGCTCCAGCAGGTCGAGCGAGCCGCCGGTGAAGTCGCGCTCGGCGGTCAGTTCGCCGCGCCGGCCGAGCTTGGCGGCGAAGCCGTGCACCAGGTCGGCCAGGCCGTCGGTGTCCCGGGTGTCGGTGACCGCGCGCAGCAGCAGGTCGGTGAAGTCGGCGTCGTGCTTGACCGCGAAGAGGCCGGCCGCCTCGCCCTCGTCGGCGTTCATCTCGCGCTGGTAGCGGAAGAGTTCGGGGTCCAGGCCGAGGTCGCCGAGGTGCTCGGTCCAGCGGTCGTGGCCGTCCTCGAAGGTGAGGTCGAGGTACGGGTAGGCCTTGCCGGCCTCGGTGAGGGCGTCGCGGAAGCCCTTCATGGTGCGGCGCCGGCCGCGCGGGCGGGCACCGGGATCGCCCAGGGGGGCGCGCTCGGCGACCGGCAGCGCGTCCAGGCTCAGGCCCGGGCCGGGCCGGAAGGAGTACCAGGTCTCGGCGAACTTGCGCGGGTCGGAGGAGACCTGGCGCCCGCGCCACTCGCTGGCCTTGCCGACCACGATCAGCTCACCGGTGACGGTGTGCTGCCACTCCAGCGCCACGTGGCCGCAGTCGTCGGCCAGCAGGAACTTGCGCAGCACGCCGGAGCTGGCGCCGCCGAGGGTGTTGCGGTGGCCCGGCAGCATCACCGAGAAGATCAGCTTGAGCAGGACCGACTTGCCGCCGCCGTTCTCCAGGAAGAGCACGCCGGCCGGGGCGGGCCGGCGCGGCGGGCCCTGCGGGTCCTCGCCGAACAGGCCCGGCTGCTGCGGGGCGGGGTTGGCCACCGGCTCGCCGACACCGCGCAGGTCCAGCACGGTGTCGGCATAGCGGGCGCCGGCCGGGCCGATGGAGTAGAGGCGGACCCGGTTGAGCTCGTACATGAACCGACTTTCAGCTAAGGAGTTCTCGGGGACTCACGGCGACGGGACTCACGGACTCGGAGCACGCGGGCTCGCAGCCCGTGACTCGGAGCCCACGGCCTCAGAGCGAGTGGAACGGCAGGCCGGCGTCGGCCACCAGTTCCTCGCTCCGGTCGGCGGGCAGCAGGGTGGCCGTGCCGTCGGTCACCGGGACCACCCCCAGGTCGAGCAGCTCGGCCATCGCGGCGCTGCCGGCCAGGTCGCGGACCTGGAGCTGGTAGCGGGCGGTGGTGCGGTAGGTGCCGCCGGCGTCGTCCGAGGTCTTCTGCAGGAAGCCGGAGTCGACCAGGAAGGCCACCGCCTTGCCGGTGATCCCGATGGTGGAGCCGGCCAGCCGGCGGGCGTCCTTGGTGGCGCCGGTGGTGGAGCGGCGGGCCCAGACCCGCCAGGCGGCCTCCAGACCCGGCGCGTCGCTGGCCGGGTCGGTGTTGTCGCCGGCCTGCTCGGCCTGCTCCTCCAGCCGGCGGCAGGCCTGGCGGACGAAGGCGTCCACGCCGTTGACGGTCACCCGGCCCAGGTAGCCCTCGTCGGCCAGGTCCTCGGGGCGGGGGAAGGCCAGGGCGGCGACCGCGAGGTGGGCCAGGCCGTGCAGGAACCGGTCGGTGGTCTCGGAGGCGGCGCGGCGCGAGTAGTCGCCCATCTTCACCGCGAAGACCGAGTCCTCGGCGGCGGCCAGCGCCATGCCGGCCCGCACCGAGACCTCCAGCACCACCAGGCCGAGCCCGGCGGCCACCGCGTCGGCCAGCCGAGCGAACGGCGGGTCCTCGCGGTGGCGGCGGACCAGCTCGGTGTACTCGGCGTCGCGCGCGGGCAGCAGCTTGGCCTGCAGGCCGAACGAGACCAGCCGGGCGGCGTCGGCGACGTCGGCGGGGGTGACCGCGCTCGCGCGCGGGCTCTCGTCCTGGGGGGTGGTCACGAAGCTTGCTCCTGGGTGCGGGTGGTTGCCTGGGGCTGTCGAGTGCCGGTCACTGGGCGTCCTGCCGGTCGGCCGCCATGCCGACCGCGTCCAGCAGCGCGCTGCCCACGATCAGGTCGGCGCCGCCGAACTCGGGGTCGGCGAGGGTGCTGCCGTCGTCCACCGCGAAGAGCAGCCGCTCCTCGCCCTGGCGGTAGGCGGTGCCGACCGGTGGACTCGCCGCGTGCACCGCCAGCAGCGCGACCAGGTACGGCAGTTCCGGGTCCTGCCGACGGGCGTCGGCGAGCAGGCCGGAGAGCCGGCGCGGCGCGTCCGCGGGCAGGTCGAGGAGCACCAGGGCGGCCTCCAGCTGGGCCTCGGAGAACCGGCTGTCGTCGGGGGTGGCCACCAGGTCGGGGTCCGGCAGCTCGGCGCCCAGGTGCTGGCGCTCCACCGGCGGGGTGAGCAGCAGGTCGACCAGGTCGACGAGCCGCACCGCGGTGGGGGTGCGCAGTCCGGCGCCGCGGGCGAAGAACGCGTCGGTGGGCCGGATCGCCTGGTCTATCGGCAGCCGCAGCACGGGCGCCAGCAGCTGTCCGTACAGGTCGATGCCGGAGCGGGCGGTGGGCGCGGCGAAGGCCTGGCGGTCCTGCTCGGCGCGGAACAGCGGCCCGGCCTCCAGCAGCCGGGTCTGCAACTGGGTGTGCCGGCGGATGCAGTCCTTGACGATGTCGACCAGCTCGGCGGCCTGCCGCTTGTGCTCCGCGCTCTCGGCCTCGTCGCGGGCCCGGCGGATGTTGGTGAGGATCGCGTTCTCGTGCCGGTAGCGGTCGGCGATGTGGTCGAGCGCCTCGTCGATCAGGTCGGGGATGGCCCGCATCCAGTCGACGGCGCGCACGTTGCGCCGGGTGGCGTCCAGCGCGCGGCGCAGCGTCTCGGCGTACTGGACGGTGCGGTAGCGGGCCTGCTCGGCGGCGAGCTGGGCGTCGGCCAGACGGCCGCGGCGGATCAGCACCTCCAGCTTGACCTCGGCGGCGATCTGGGCGGAGGTGACATCGGTGTCCAGCGCGCCGACCAGGACGTTGACCGCCTCGTCGGTGGTGCGCAGGTAGACCCCGCCGTCCGGACCGGGGACCTCCTCGATCAGCTTGAAGTCGTAGTCCCGCCGGACGTAGCCGCCGTCGGCGGCGAAGGTGCCGTAGACCGCGCGAAAGCCCCGGTCCACGCTGCCGACGTTGATCAGCGACTCCAGCACCCAGCGGGCCACCCGCTGGTGCTCGGCGCCCGGGCGCCCGGGATGCTGGGCGGCGACCCGGGGCAGCAGGCGGGCCAGCACTATCTCCCGGTCCGCGCCGGTGTCGAAGTCCATGTGCAGGGTGACCAGGTCGATCGCGGCCAGGCCCACCTCGGCCATCGCGTAACCGCCGTACTCGCCGGCCAGGTTCACCTTGCGGTTGTCCAGGTCGTGCAGCGGCGCGGTGCAGGCCAGCGCCTTGAGCCGACGGGCCAGGCCCTCGTCGGCGGCCGGCCCGGACGCGGGGCGGGTGCCGCCGGCGGGCGGGCGGAGCTCACGCTCGGCGGTTTGATCTGCGATGACGGTCACGGTGGACAAGATTAGGGCCCCGCAGGGACATGGTCCGAAACGGGGTGCCTGCACCTCTTTCTCCCGGTACCTGCCCAGTCGTGCCGAAAGGCCCGGTCGATCGGCCGCCCGGAGCGTGTCGAGCCGTCCGCTCAGCATTCGGCCGCACGCCCCGGGCGGCCAACGGGGTGACCGGAGCGGCTTCGGCCAACCCGGAGGCCCTACCATCCCCCTTGGGCATCCGCAGCAGCTCTGGGAGGCAGTCGCTCGTGACCGGTGCGGTGATCGATCTCAACGCGGACCTCGGTGAGGGGTTCGGACGCTGGACGCTGACCGATGACGAAGCCCTGCTCTCGGTCGTGACCAGTGCCAACGTGGCCTGCGGGTTCCACGCGGGCGACCCCGCCACGATGCGCCGGGTCTGCGCGCTGGCCGCCGAGCGCGGGGTGCGGATCGGCGCCCAGGTCTCCTACCGGGACCTGGCCGGCTTCGGGCGGCGGGCGATGGACGTGCCACCCGACGAACTCGCCGACGAGGTGGCCTACCAGATCGGCGCCCTGCAGGTGTTCGCCCGCGCGGCCGGCTCGCGGGTGAGCTACGTCAAACCGCACGGCGCCCTCTACAACCGGGTGGTGGCCGACAGCGAGCAGGCCGAGGCGGTGGTCGCGGGGGTGCTGCGGGCCGGCGCGGTCTGCGACGGGCCGCTGCCGGTGCTCGGGCTGCCGGGCTCCAAGCTGCTGGCGGTGGCCGAGGGGGTGGGCCTGCCCGCGGTGACCGAGGCCTTCGCCGACCGCGCCTACACCTGGGCCGGCACCCTGGTGCCGCGCAGCGACGCGGACGCCGTGGTGCACGACCCCGAGACGGTGATCGCCCGCGCGGTCGGGATGGCCAGGGACGGCCTGGTGACGGCGATCGGCGGCGAGCCGGTGGCGGTCGACGCCCGCTCGCTCTGCGTCCACGGCGACACCCCGGGGGCCACCCAGCTGGCCTGGCGGGTGCGCGGGGCGCTGGCCTCGGCCGGGATCCGGGTCGAGGCGTTCACCTGATGGACCGCCAGGGCGCGGTGACCGTCCGACCGGTGGGCGATCACGCGCTGCTCCTCGAAGTCGACTCCGGCCCCCAGGTGGCCGCGCTCTACGCCCGGCTGCTGGCCGAGCGGGCGCGCGGCGGGCTCGGCGAGGTGGCCGAGATCGTCCCGGCCGCGTGCACCGTCCTGCTGGACGGCCTGCCCAGGCCCGCCGAGCTGGCCGGGCGGCTCGGCGGCTGGCGGGTGGCCGGGGACGCCCCGCCCGAGGGGCCGCTGATCGAGATCCCGACCGTCTACGACGGCGCCGACCTGGCCACGGTGGCCGCGCACTGGGGGGTCACGCCCGCGGAGGCGGTCGCGCTGCACAGCGGGTTCGAGTACCGGGTGGCGTTCTGCGGCTTCTCGCCCGGCTTCGGCTATCTGACCGGCCTGCCCGCCCACCGGGCGGTGCCCCGCCGGGCCACCCCGCGCGCCGCGGTGCCGCCCGGCGCGGTGGCGGTGGCCGGCGAGTACACCGGGGTCTATCCGCGCTCCTCCCCCGGCGGCTGGCAACTGCTGGGCCGCACCGACCTGGTGCTCTGGGACGCCGACCGGCAGCCGCCCGCGCTGCTCACCCCGGGCGTGCGGGTGCGGTTCGTCCCCGTCCCCGCCCCTGCGGCGGCGCGCTGACCGACGGCCGGGCCCAGCCCGCGGCGCTCCGGCCCGCCCTGGCCCTCGGGTACGGTTCGTGCCGGCCCGGCGATGATCACCCCTGGTTGACCTTCCCCCTGGGGCAAGGCCCAGCATTCCTCCCACCGGGCCGAACGCCCGGTACGAGGAGGACCCACGGATGGACCTGCTGACCATCGGCGCCTTCGCCCGGGCCTGCGGGCTGACGCCGAAAGCACTGCGGCTCTACGACGAGCTGGGCCTGCTGCGCCCGGCCGAGGTGGACCCGGCCTCCGGCTACCGCTTCTACCGCCGCGAGCAGTTGGAGCGTGCCCGGCTGGTCGCCCACCTGCGCCGGATCGGCCTGCCGCTGGCCCGGATCGGCCGGCTCTGCGACCTGCCGCCCGACCGGGCGGCCGCCGAGCTGACCACCTACTGGGACACCGTGCTGGCCGACACCGCCGCCCGGCAGGACCTGGTGGACCTCCTCGTCGACCACCTCACCGGGAGTACGGGAATGACCAACACACTGGGGCTGCGCTACGCCGCCCGCACCGACCAGGGCCTGGTCCGGGCCCGCAACGAGGACGCCGCCTACGCCGGCGGCCACCTGGTGGCCGTCGCGGACGGCTTCGGCGGCCCGCAGGCGGCCGGGGCCGCGGTGGCGGCCCTGAAGGGCTTCGACCCGGCCGCCGTCGGCCCGGGCGACCTGCTGAACGCGCTGGCCGAGACGGTGCGCACCGGCGTCGAGGCGACCACGGGCGAGGCGGGCACCACGCTCACCGCGCTGCTGCTGGCCGGCTCGCGGCTGGCCCTGGTGCACATCGGGGACTCCCGGGCCTACCTGCTGCGCGAGGGCGAACTGTTCCAGATCACCCACGACCACACGCTCGTGCAGGCGATGGTGGACGAGGGCCGGATCACCGCCGCGGAGGCCGCCTCGCACCCGCAGCGCGCTCTGCTGCTGCGCGCGCTGAGCGGCCCGGCGGGCGATGCCCGGCCCGACCTGTCCCTGCACACCGCCCGGGCCGGGGACCGCTACCTGCTCTGCTCGGACGGGCTGAGCGCGGTGGTTCCCGAGGCCCGGCTGCACACCGCGCTGAGCACGATCGCCGAGCCCGAGCAGCTGGTGCAGCAGCTGATCGCGCTGGCCAACCGGGCGGGCGGCCCGGACAACATCGCCTGCGCGGTGGCCGACGTGGTCGCCGAGCCGGCCGACACGGCAGCCGAACCAGCGGCCGAACCGGCGGTAGCCGGCCGGGCGGTGTCCTAGCCCTAGGCTCCGGCCGGGCCGCGTGAGGTCAGCCGGCCACGCACCGCGGCGTGCACCTCGGCCTCCTCGGCCGGGTCGGCGGCCAGGCGGCGCAGCCGCTCCAGCACCCGGGCGTCGCCGGTGGTCACCACGTGGCGGGCGGCGAGTTCGCGGGTGGACTCCTCGCAGTCCCACAGGC
This sequence comes from Kitasatospora sp. NPDC008050, assembly GCF_042957465.1. Classification (NCBI taxonomy): domain Bacteria; kingdom Bacillati; phylum Actinomycetota; class Actinomycetes; order Kitasatosporales; family Streptomycetaceae; genus Kitasatospora; species Kitasatospora sp. NPDC008050. The sequence goes on along the minus strand of NZ_JBIBIJ010000022.1, from coordinate 48,278 downwards.
ACTCGACCGCGGTGCCGCAGGCGAAGTAGCGGTCGGTGGCGGCCAGCGCCTGCGCGGCCCGGCCGCGCAGGTCGGAGGAGGCCGCCTCACCGTAGATATGGCGCAGGATCGGCGCGGCTCCAGCGGCGGCCAGCCGCCCCACGCCGTCCACCAGGCCACCCAGTTCGGCGCCGCGCACGCCGTGCACCAGCACCCACCGCCGCAGGCCCGCCACCACCGCGGCGGCGTCGGACGGCTCGCCGATGTCGGCGAGCAGCAGCACCGCGGCCTCGCCGAGCGCGCTGTCCGCGCCGCCGGTGGCCGGGTCGGCCCAGCGGCGGGCCCGGGCCAGGGCGCGCGGGCCGCGCATCCGGGCCAGCACGTCGAGCGCCGCGCGCACCACCCGCTGGTCCGCGTCGGCGGCGGCCGCCTCGATCAGCTCGGTGAGCGCCGGATCGTCCTGGTCGACCAGGTGCCGCAGCGCGGCCCGGCGGGCGCCCTCGGCACCGTCGCGGGCGGCGGCGAGCAGGGTGTCGCGGTCCTCGGGCCTGGCCACGGCGGCCAGACAGCGGGCGGCGGCCGCCGCCCGGCGCTCGACGGCGTCCGGCTCGGGGCGGGTACCGGTGTCGGCCTGGTCGGCCTGGTCGGCCCAGGCGAGCACGTCGGCCACGCTCCAGCCCGGGGTCACCCCGCCCCGGTTCAGCTGCCGTTGCCACAGATCGAAGGGGGACTGCTCGCTGGCGGCGGCCACCCGCGGGTGGTGCTCGGCCCACAGGCGCCAGGCGCGTGGTTCGTAGGCGGCACGGATCGCCGCGCGCAGGTCGGCCTCGCCCTGCTCGGTGGCCGGGAAGCGGCCCAGCACGGCGGGGGCCAGCGCCAGCAGCGCCTCGTCCTCGTCGCGCAGTGCCAGCTCGTCCAGCGCCCAGGCCCAGTTGCCGCCGGTGGCGGCGTACTCGCGCAGCAGCAGCAGCGCGTCGCGCCGGCCGTAGCCGGCCAGGTGGCCGAGGACCGCCAGGGCCAGGCCGGTGCGGTGCTCGTCCAGGTCGAGCAGGTCGTCGGGGTGGCTCAGGTGCCGCTCGATGCCGCCGAGCGGGGCTTCCAGGTCCATGTAGACGCGTGCGTAGTAGAGGGAGCGGTTCTCGACCTGCCAGTCGCTGCGCGGGTCGCTGGTGACGCACTCCTCCAGGGCGGCGATCGCCTCGTCACGGTCGGCTGCGAGCGCGTGCAACTGCCCGTCACCGCGTCCTCGCTGGAGCAGGCCGAGGAGGCTGGCGCTTGGGGCTATCACGGGCTCGAACATGAGGTCAGCATCCGTTGCGGCGGTCGTCGAGGCAACGGGATTTCCGTCGCCGGGGGTCTGGTGGTCACGCTGGGCAGGCGCCCGGGCGCCGGAATCACTGTAGGTTACCGCCTGGCCGCCCTGGACGCACCCGCCTCGGCAGAACCGGCTCCGACCAGCGGTTTTCCCGAGGACTCGGCGGGCTCCACCGGATCGCGGGCCGATCCCACGGCGCAGCGCCCGGCGTCGGCCGGCCCGTCCTCGTCCACCGCCGCCGGGCGGCACCGCTGGCATATGCCAGATGAAAAGTCCTAGCGCTTTTGCGATTCCCCCCACACGGAGGGTGATGGTGTGCGACAGTCGTCCCACACCATCCCACCGCCCATCACCCTCACCCCGTGGGACATGTCGATGAGTCTCCCCCTGACCAGCGCACCCCCGGCCCCGACCACGGCGGCCGTCGAGTGGGACCTGCTCCGCGACACCGTGCGCTGGGAGGCGGACGCCTACCAGGTGCTCGCCCGCGATCCCGGCCTCGGCCCCTTGACGCTCGACCAGCTGCCGGGCCAGCTGGTGCCGCAGGACCGGCCGGCGCTCTGCCGGATGGTCACCGCGGCCCTGGTCCACGGACGACCGCTGGACGGCGTGGTCCGCCTGCTGACGCCCGGCGGCCAGGACGCCGCCGTGCACTGCTCGGGCCGCCCGGTGCTCGGGCCCGACGGCCAGGTCGTCTCACTGCGGATGCTGCTGCGCACGGCGGACTGAGCGCCGCGCTCCCGCCCCCTCTCTGCGGGCCGCCCCCTGCCTCGGACACCGTGTCGTAGCGCCCCCCTCGATCAGTTGCCGCCGAGCGCACATATGCTGTCGGCCGCAGCGTCGGCACAGGGCGGGCCTGCACCGAGGGAGGACCGATCATGGACAGCCAGATTCTTCACAAGGCCGCGTTCCTGCTGCACGACTGCCACGAGCCCGAGCAGATCGTGGTGGAGCGCCTCAAGGAGTACTTCCCCACCCTGAGCCTGGTCGAGCGCGAGCGCTACGTCCAGGAGGCCTGGGACCAGGTGCACAGCGCGGCTGTCGACACCCTCTGATCAGGGCTCCGCTCAAGGCTCCACCGAGTGGTGGAACCGGTCGGCCTCAGCCGGCGGGGCGGCGGGCCACCGGCACCGCCGCCCTGATCTCGGCCCGCAGCTCCGCCACCGCGGGCAGCCCCTGGTAGCGCGCGGCCAGCTGGTCCATCCGCCGCAGCCGGTCCCAGGTGCGGTGCGAGGAGGTGTCGCCGATCCTCGCCAGCACCGCTCTGGTCTGCAGCTCACCCTGCTCCGGCTCCCCGGTGATCCAGTGCACCGCGGCGAACGAGATCAGGTCGAAGATGCTGGACCGCTCCTGCCCCTGCCCCTCGCGCAACCGGATCGCGTCCGCCACCTGGGCCACCGCCCGCGGGGCCGCCGCCGGATCGTGCTCCGCCAGGGTGCGGTAGACCAGCGACTGCATGCCCCGCAGCTCGGCCTCGTTGAAGGTCTGCATCCAGCTCGGCTGCGGCTCGCCCGCCCCCCGCACGTACAGCTCCTCGGCCTCCCCGAGCAGCCGCACCACCTCCTGGGAGCGGCCGAGTGAGGCCTGCGCCCAGGCCTCGACCGTGTTGAACATCGCCCGGGTCAGCGGCGAGGTGTCCGGCCCGGCTCCGGCCCTGGCCATCCGCATCAGATCGAGCGCCTCGTCGGCCCGGCCGTAGTGCAGCAGTTGGCGGGCGCAGCGCGAGATCGCCTCACCCGCCCGTGGCCGGTCGCCGGCCTCCCGGGCGGCCTGGGCGGCGATCACGAAGTAGCGCTGCCCGGTCGCCTCCAGGCCGATGTCGTGCGACATCCAGCCGGCCAGCGCGGCCAGGTTGGCCGCCACCAGCCAGAGTCTGCGCGCCAGCTCCGGCGGATGCCGGTGGGTCAGCAGCCCGCCGACCTCGTTGAGCTGTCCGATCACCGCCTTGCGCTGCAGGCCGCCGCCGCGGGAGGCGTCCCAGGCCCGGAAGACCTCGAACGAGCGCTCCAGTGCCGCGACCTCCTCGACGCCGGCCGGCCCCGGCTCGTAGAGGTCCACGATCGGTTTGCCCGAACTCCCGGGCAGCTGCCCGGTGATCACCCGGCGGGCGCCGGGGCGTTCGGCGGCGTAGCTGACGCTCTCGCCGGAGAGCCAGCGGTGCAGGGAGTCGGGGATTGCTGAGAGGCCCGGCAGCACCGGGGCCGTATCGGCCTGTTGACGTCGGTTGAGCATGAGATCCATTCCCGTGAACTCGGTGAGGATCTCGGCCGTCCGCTCCGGCTCGTCGGCCGTGGCGCCACCCGCCCCGGCCGTGCTTGATCGCCGATGTCGCGCCAGACCGAGGTCCTCGATGGAGACGACACGGCCGAGCCGCTCGGTGAACACCGCGGCCAGCACCCGCGGCACCGGATCGCGCGGAACCTCCCCGCGCTCGATCCAACGCCGCACCCGCGAGGTGTCGGTGGAGAGCTGCTGCTGCCCCATCGCCGCACCGCGCCGGTTGACCAGCCGGGCCAGCTCACCCTTCGACCAACCGGTCAGGGCGAACAGATCCGCGAGTCTGGTGTTGGGTCCGCTGCTCACATCAAGCCCCCAGGCTCCTCGGCTGGTTCGAGCCTAATGGGCTGTCATGTGCCACGCGAGCATTCGCCAGGCTTCGCCAGGGCACGCCAACTGGTGAGCCAGTGCGCTCAAGGTGTCAGCTATGAATGCGCAACCCCACCCCGGGGCTCCGGATCCTTCCGGACCTTGGCAGCACTGGGCTCGGCGGTCCTGACCGGTCCGAGCACCGCGCTGACGGACCGCCCAGGCGGCCTGGCGAGGGGGGTGGCGCGACCGGGTGGCGCACGTCGGCGCCGGGCCCGGCCGCCGGGGCGGATCAGCGCATTTCCCCAGGGTGCGCGGGTCCGGGCAGGCGGCCGGACCCGGTCCGGCGTCCCATCCGACACCCGGCTCGCCGTCCGGTCCCACCCACCCCGGGCGGCCACCGCGCCGGGTACGCCGGAGCACACCCCCCGTGCACCGTCGCACGCACCAGCGAGTGGTGACGCCCAGCAGCACCGGTTGACGCCAGGGCGCCGCCGTCCAGCCCCCGCCGGACAGCCGCCTCTGGCTGACCTGACATATGCCGTCGGCAAGGAAGGGACTCCCTCCCCCTCATGTACTCCTCCGCGACTTCCCCCACCGCGCCCCGGACCGGCACCGTTCAACGGCCGCCCTCCTCCGTGGCGGTCCGCCGGCCCGGGCCGAAGCCAGCTCTGCCCGCCCGCCCCGCCGGGCGCATCGAGGCACCCGGGTTCCTGCCGCGAGCCGGCGAGCGCCTGCTGCGCCCCCGCGTGCCCCAGCCTGCCGCCCCCCTGGTGGAGCGGGTGGACACCGCCGCACTCGGCACCCCGGCCGTGCGGGCCGCGCTCGCCCACATCACGCGGATATGTCCCGCCTTCTCGGCGCGTCAGGTGCTGCGCGAGGACGGGGCGCACATCCTGATCACCGGGCTGATCGGCCGCACCGCCGTGGTCGCCAAGTGCCTCTCCCCGCAGGCGGTGCAGGGCGATCAGCGGGCTCTCCTGGTGGAGCGGTTCCGCCGCGAGGTGGCGATCTACCGAGCCTTCGTCCGGCACCGCCCGCCGGTGCGGATGCCGCGGCTGGTGGCGGCCGACCACGACCGCTGCGTGCTGGTGATGGAACGGATCCCGGGCCGCCCCGCCGCGGTCGAGCGCCACCCGGCCAACGCCCCGACCCCGGGCGAGGTGCGGGCGATGCTCGGCTCGATCCGCGCGCTGAACCTCTGGCGCCCGCCCACCGACGTCTTCCAGCAGCCGCTCGACTACCACTTCGAGATCGGCCGCTACCACTCGGTGGGACAGCTGACCGACCGCGACGCCGGCGACCTGCGCCAACTGATGCACGGTCTCTCGCACACCGGCTGGCAGCTGTGCCACGGCGACGCGCTGCTCAGCAACATCATGCTGGCGCCCTCGGGCCCGGTGCTGCTCGACTGGGAGCAGGCCGGCTGGTACCTGCCCGGCTACGACCTGGCGGTGCTGTGGAGCGTGCTCTCCGGGGACACCGCGGCGCGGCGGCAGATCAGCCAGCTCGCCCAGGTCGGCGGCACCGTGGCGCGGGACGCCTTCCTGGTCAACCTGGTGCTGGTGCTGATGCGCGAACTGCGGATCTACGACGTGCCGGGGGCCGGCGAGGAGCAGCGGCTGATGATCCGTCGGCTCTACGACGACGCGGCGCTCGCCCGTCGCGCGGTGCGGGCCGCGGTGGGGACGCGCTGAGTGGGGCCGGGTCAGCCGGCCCTGCCGGGTCGGCCGCTCCTCCTGGTTCGGCCGTTTCTCCTGGGCCGGCTGGGGAAGTTGGGACGACCGATCCGACTGGGACGACTGGATTCGGCCGACCCCTGGTCGGCCGGGGCCGCGCCGTCCGATGGCCGGTCAGACCCCGCGCGAGCGGGTGGCACGGGCCAGGGCGGCCCGACCCGTCTGTGCCAGCACCGCCTCCTCGTAGCGCCCGTGCTGCCGCGCGCTGAGCGCGTCGCGCAGGTAGCGCTCCAGCGGGTGGCGCCGGCTCAGGCCCGGGCTGCCGGTGAGCGCCACCGCCCGCTGCACCGCGTCCACCACCGCGCGGGTGACCAGCAGTTGGGCCGGGCCGGTGCGCTCCAGCGCCCCGGTCGCCCCCGCGTCGATCCGCGCCGCCAGACCCGTCACCAGTTCCTCCGCGCCGATCAGCGCACTCTCCACCTCGCCGAGTGCCACCTGGTAGCGCGGCAGGGTCCCCAGCGGCTCGGCCAGATTGGCCGGAGTGCGCTGGTTGAGGAAGCGCACCAGCCAGTCCCGGGCCGCCCGTCCGATACCGAGCTGTACCGCCGCCAGCGCCAGGTCCCGCCAGGCGGTGCCCGCCGCGGCCGCCGGATCGGCCTCGGCACCCGCCGCACCGGGCTCGCCCGGCACGGGCCGCAGCCCGAGGGCCGCTTCGACCGGCACCTCGACCCCGGTCAGGACCACGTCGTGGCCGGCACTGGCCCGCAGGCCCAGCTGGTCCCAGACCGGATCGACCTCGACCCCCGGGCTCTCGCCCCGGATCAGGAAGAGTCCGCTGCGCGGCCGCGCCTCCTCGGTCTCGGCCCGCACCACCAGCCAGGCCAGCGCCTCGGCTCCGGTGCAACCGCTCCACCGGCCCGTCAGCAGCCAGCCCGCGCCGTCCCGTCGGGCGGTCAGCGGTGGGGTCCGGCCGGGCTCCACCTCCAGCGTGTTCACCAGCGCGGGCCCGCGGCGGGACTCGGTCAGCAGCCGGCGGTAGGCGGCGGCCGGCCAGTAGGCGGCGCGCGCCTGCTCGGCGTGGAGCAGCAGGGTGCAGGCGGTGACCAGGGCCACCGAGGCGTCGCCGCGCCCGAGTTCGGCCAGCACCTGGACGGTGTCGGCGAGCGTGCCGCCCGGCCCGCCGAAGCGCTGACCGACCGTCAGGGTGAGCAGGCCGGCCTCGTGCACCGCCTCGATGCCCTGGTAGGGGAAGGTCGCATCGCGGTCGTGCTCCTCGGCGCGGGCGGCCAACAGGTCCACCACCCGGGGCAGTCCGGCCAGCGCCTCGGCAATGTCGGCCCGCTGCCCGCCTGCTGACGGGTGGTCGACCGAGGAGTGGTCGACCGGCGAGTGGGCGGCATGGGGACGGGCGGCGAGCGGGCGTTCGGAACGTGTGGTCATGGCGCTGCTGCCTCCGGGCGGCCGGCGTGGGGCTCGGCAGCCGGGACGGCTGCGCGGTGCGGTGGGGGCGTACGGGAAACCCGAGGCAGGAGCCGGCCCCGGAGCGATCGGGGCGGCAGGCTCGTCCTCGGCCGGGGGCCGGCTGGAATCGCCGGGCAGGCCCCTAGGGACAGATCGCGCTGGCGGTCCGCCGCAGGTCCAGATAGCTGCGCCTGGTCAGCAGCGGGCGGCGGGACGGCATGCCGTGACTGTACGAAGTGTTGATCGAGCCCGTCAAGCAATGGTCGAACACCTGACGGAACGGTCGTGGCACCGGACGGCTGCCGGTCGCCGCCCGTTCGGGTTTCGTCAAGGCGGTTACCGGTCCGGTGCGAGAAGGTCCGGTCAGCTCTGCTGGAAGAGGTCCGCCGGCAGCGGCTTGAGCAGCTGGTAGAGATCATCCGCGATCGGCCGGTCCCAGGAGGCGATGGTGACCTGCACCTGGTCGCTGCGGTCGAACTGGGCGCAGAACACCCGCTCCTCGGAGACCTTGACCTTCTTCACGATCAGCAGGTCATCGCCGAGCATCACCGGGAAGTCCTCGGCCGACACGAACTCGACCGGCTCGTCCAGCTCCAGCGCCGCCAGCAGCTGTCTGACCTCGAACGGCACACCGTCCGCGGTGTCGCGCGCGGGCGAGCCCTCGGGCAGGTTGCCGATGAACATCGCCGGGCCGCGACCGCCGAACAGGTCGTAGCGCAGGAAGATCCCCTGGCAGGAGCCGTCCGGGCCGGTCATCACCGCGGCGCCGAAGAGGCCTGGCCAGTCGCCCGGGTCCATCGCGAGGACGTCGAAGTCCGGGCCCGCGGGGGTGCCGGAGCGTCGGCGGAGAAATGACATGTCGCCATCGTACGTGCCCGGGGGCGCGCGACCGCACGGGGCGGCGCCGAGGCGCGTTCGCCGGACGTTCACAAGGGCGCGAGCTCCACGCTCCGAGACGAATGTTGACGCTGAGCAACCGTCCGGGCTACGGTCGCGGATGTACGGCAGCTGCTGTGGTCCGTCCACGTGGGGGTGGCCTGCTGTGGCGCATTCGTGTGCGCCCATCCTCCGTTGGCACACCGTCGTGCGGCGACTGTGGCTGTTGCGCTAGTGAGTTTGCCCGAGTCTGTCACTCTTTCACCCAAAGCCTGGTTCACGGGTTCCCCGACTTCGTCGCGCTCGTGAACCGCGCCCGGGACACCGACGCGTGGGGGCGTTCGGATCCCGGGCACCGGCGGCCTGGACCTTCAGGGTCCCGCCGCCAGCCTCCCGGCGACGGGACCGGTCCACTCGGGTCGGCCCCGGGGAACCTCGGGAGGGAGCCCGGTTTCGCGAACCGGGTCGCACAGCAGGCGTCGTGCACGACCGCGTGGGGGCGGTCGGCACGGCGCCTGTCTGTTGTGCGCACCGTCTGCGGCCGGTGCGGGAAACACGAAGGCCGCCGGTCGGTGGACCGGCGGCCCCTGGCCGAGGCTTCGCGGCTCAGGTCAGGTCGAACTCGCCGTCCTGGGCGCCGAGCACGAAGGCCCGCCACTCCTCCGGCGTGAAGACCAGCACCGGGCCATCCGGAAAACGCCCGTCGCGCATGGCGATGTAGCCGTCGACGAAGGCGATCTGCACATCACCCGGCGAGCCGTCCTCCTGCTTCGCGGAGAGCCACTCCGCGCCGGTGGTGTCCAACTTGGGCTTGCGCGCCGCCGGCACGGACTCCGCGCCCTGGGCGCTCTGGCCGGCCCCGGTGGTCTCGGTTGTCACTGGTCGTGCTCCTCCCGAACGTCCTTCAGGGGGGTCAGCGTAACGGCCGGCGGCCCGGCCCGGGCGGCGTGTGCACGAACTCCGCTCCCGGCGGGCGTCCTCGGCCGGAACCGGCCCGGACCGTCGGCAATCGTGCTAGGGCCTGTGGCACGGATCCCGCTGAGCCCGGCCCGACCGGCCCGACCGGCCCGACCGGCGCGGCGGGCCCCGGGCGGCGAGCCGCGTTTGCGAGAGTGGGCACGGTCGGCGCCGGTCGGGCGCGGCCCCCGCGCGCGGGCGGCGGCGGGAGAGGCCGGGAGAGCTGGGAGCAGCCGATGGGGCAGATCAGCCCGCGAGGCGGGAACGGGGCGGACGTCATCCCGATCGGGGAGGCGCCGTCGGCCGCCCGGGTACCGAGCCAGGCCCCGCTGCGCTCGGCCGCGCTGGGCCGGGTCGGCGTGGTCCTGGTCTCGCACAGCCGGGAGCTGGCGCAGGACACCGCGGACCTGGCCCGCGCCATGTCGGCAACGGACGATCCGGCCCCCGTCGCGGCCACCGGCGGACACCCCGGCGACGGCCTGGGCAGCAGCGCGCTGCTGATCGCGGCGGCGGCCCGGCGGGTGGACCAGGGCCACGGCGTGGCGGTGCTGGCCGACCTCCCGTCAGCCGTCCAGACGGTGGCCGCCGTGCTGGCCGCGGCCGACGAGCACGGCCTGCCGTTCCCGGTGCGGTTCGCCGACGCGCCGTTCGTGGAGGGCGCGGTGGCGGCCGTGCTGACCGCCTCGGCCGGCGGCGACCTGGCCGCGGTGGTGGAGGCCGCGGAGGAGACCTACCGGCAGCGCAAGTTCTGAGCCGGCACCGGTATTTCCGCAGGCCGGGCGGAAGCTATGAGTCCGCTCTCAACCGCCGACAGGGTCTACACGGACCGTGTCCGGTCGGCTACGATCGGCTCTGCGCCGGGCCGGTGCGGCACAGGTTGTCCCGGCTACGCGGCCTGACCGACGAGCCCTCGTACTTCCGGGAGGAGGCCCCGCGATGCGCGTGGTCGTCACCGGCGGAGCCGGTTTCATCGGCGCCAACGTGGTGGCCGCGCTGCTGGAGCGTCCCGGGACCGCCGAGGTCCGGGTGGTCGACGAGTTCAGCGGCGGCGACGAGGCCGACCTGGCCGGCTGCGACGCCGCGCCGCGATCGGTGGCCGCCCCGCCGGCGAGCCATGAGGTCAACACACCGGCACGCCCCAGGTCCTGGAGGCGGCCCGGCGGGCCGGCGGTCTCCATCTCGCGGCGGCCTCCTCGTCCTCGGTCCACGGAGCCGACCGCGAGCTGCCCGAGCGCGAGATCATGCGGGCCGAACCGCTGAGCCCCTACGCGGCGGGCAAGCCGGCCGCCTTTGGCGACCTGACGGCCGCCGCACTGGCCGGCCGACCGTTGACGGTCGAGTGCTTCCGCACCCAGCCGGCCGCCGGGGCGTCCTGACCCACCGTCCGCCCCCGGTGCCGAGCCTCCCGGTACGGCCCGTCCGAGTACAGCCCGGTCACGGCACAGCCCCGCCCCCGCACAGCCCGCGCCCATGGCGCTCGGGTGCGGCAGATGTGTGGGGCTCGAAACGGTTCAAGCTGTCGTACCCATCGCGTACAACCATCCACATGACGTACGAGTCGGTAGTACGTAGAGCGATCTCCTTGCCGGGTCCGCCCGGCCGCGCCTTGGGGGCACTGTGCCGCGACCGGATGCCAGCACGCCGGACCAGATGAACACGCCTGACCTGCGGTCGGCCGCGTGGTCGGCGATCACGCCCGAGATGGTCGGGCCCAGGTCACGCCCGGCCCTGGCCGTCGCCCCCGGGCAGCCGGTGGCGGCCGAGGCCGGTGTGCCGCCCGGCACCGACCGGCTCGTGCACTGGCTGCGCCACTCCCCCGCCCAGCCGCTCTTCCGCGCCCGCGCGGCCCGTCGGCTGGCGGTGCTCGCCTACCGGCGGGTGACCGACCGGCGTGCCTTCGGCGCGCAGTTGGACCGGCTGTGCCGCGTCGCCGTCCCGGTGTCGCTGCCGGCCCTGGAGCAGGCGCTGCGCGAGGGCCGGCCACTGCCGCCGCGCAGTGTGCTGATCACCTTCGACGACGCCGACCGCGGTGTGCTGGACCACGCGCTGCCCGCACTGACCGCCCGCCGCCTGCCCGCGGTCGCCTTCGTGGTCACCGAACTGGTCGGCACCGACCGCCCGTCCTGGCGCCAGGAGGCAGCCTTCCTGCTGGCCAACGGCGGCCACGCGCGCGCCGTCACCGCCGACGGCCTGCCCGCGCGGCTGGCCCAGCTGGCCTCGCTGCCCGACCCGGACCGCCGCCGCAGCCTGCACGAGCTGCGGGTCAGCTCGCCGGCCCGCCCGCCGCGCCGCCAGCGGCTGACGCCGGAGCAGTTGCGCCTGCTGGCGGCCGGACAGGTGGCGATCGGGAGCCAGACCCTCGGCGATCCGGAGCTGCGGCGCTGCGACGACGACACCGTGCAGGCCGAGATCCGCACCGCGCACCGGACCCTGACCGGCTGGCTCGGCACCGCCCCCACCGCCTTCGCCTACCCCGGCGGCGGCCACGATGTGCGCGCGGCCCGGCTGCTCACCGAACTCGGCTACCGCAGCGCGTTCCTGGCCGATCACCGGCTCAATCCGCGGCTGCCGCGCGAGGCGTTGCGGGTCAGCCGGCTGACGGTGGACCCGGGGTGCGACGGGGATCAGTTCGAGGCGGTCCTGTCGGGTCTGCACCCGGCGGTCAGCCGCTGGCGCGGAGCGCAGCGCCTGGTCGGCAGCTGACCACCGGGCCGGGCACGTCATCGGCGCGCGCCGCCCGGGGTCCGTTGCGTCAGTGCGCGCCGGCCGCCACGCTCGACACCTGGCCGAGCGCCCGACCCTGCGGGTAGCAGGCCGCCGCCGCGGGCAGCGGGCTCGGCCGGCCGGCGTGCAGCACCGTCAGCGTGCCGCTTCCCTGACGGGCCACGGCCTCGGCCGGCAGCCGGCGCAGCACCTGGGCGACCACCGCGTCGGCGGAGCCGTGCAGTACCAGCTCCGGGTGCGAGGTCGGCGCGAGCGCCGCGCGGATCGACTCGGCGACCAGCTCGTAATGCGTGCAGCCGAGCACCACGGCCTCCGTGCCCGGCGGGGTGAGCGCCGCCGCGGCCGCGATCGCCGCGGCCTGGGCCGCCCCGTCGGCGTGCTCCACCGCGTCGGCCAGTCCGGGGCACGGGACCTCGGTCACCTGGGCGTCATCCGCGAAGTCCGCGATCAGCGCGCGCTGGTAGGGGCTGCCGGTGGTGGCCGGGGTGGCCCAGATCGCCACCGGGCCGCCGCCGCGGGCGGCCGGCTTGATCGCCGGCACGGTGCCGATCACCGGCAGCTCGGGCTCCAACTCGGCGCGGATCGCGGCCAGCGCGTGCACGGTGGCGGTGTTGCAGGCCACCACCAGCGCGTCCGGACGCTGTGCGGCCGCCGCCCGGGCGCAGCCCAGCGCGTGCTCGATGAGGTCCTCGGTGGTCCGCAGTCCCCAGGGCATGCTCTCGGGGTCGCTGGAAAGTACGAGATCAACGTCCGGTCGCAGGTTCCGCAGAGCGGCCGCGGCCGGAAGCAATCCGATTCCGGAGTCCATCAGTGCGATCTTCACAGGGTACGACCCTAGCGGATCCGGCCAGGTGACCTTCTGAAGCGGTGCCGCTGCGGCAGACTGCCGGCGTGACGCTGCTGCCGTGGGTGACCGCTGTGACCGGACTGTCGCTGCTCTGCTGGCTCTGGCTGGCCTGCTGCCAGGGCCTCTTCTGGCGCACCGATCTGCGGATGCCGCCGCACCGGCCCGAGCCGGTGCTCTGGCCCGCGGTCGCGATCGTGGTGCCGGCCCGGGACGAGGCCGCGGTGCTGCCGCTGAGCCTGCCGGGGCTGCTGGCCCAGAAGTACCCGGGGCGGGCCCGGGTGATCCTGGTGGACGACCACAGCTCGGACGGCACCGCGGACGTCGCCCGCGCGCTGGCCGACCAGTGCCCGGAGGGTCTGCCGCTCACCGTGACCACCCCGCCCGCGCTGCCGGCCGGCTGGACCGGAAAGCTCTGGGCGGTGCGGCACGGGGTGGAGCTGGCGGGCGAGGTCGAGTGGCTGCTGCTCACCGACGCCGACATCGCGCACGGCCCGGAGACCCTGGCCGCACTGGTCTCCGGGGCCCAGGCCGGGCGGCTCGACCTGGTCTCGCAGATGGCCCGGCTGCGCACCGAGACCCGCTGGGAGCAGCTGATCGTGCCGGCTTTCGTCTACTTCTTCGCCCAGCTCTACCCGTTCCGCTGGAGCAACCGCCCCGGCGCACGGACGGCCGCGGCCGCCGGCGGCTGCTCGCTGGTGCGGCGCGAGGCGCTGGAGCGGGCCGGCGGGGTGGCCGCGATCCGCGGCGCGGTGATCGATGACGTCTCACTGGCCCGGGCCGTCAAGCGCGGCGGCGGCCGGACCTGGCTGGGCCTGGCCGAGCGGCCCGAGGAGCTGCGGGTGCTCAGCGTGCGCCCCTATCCCGGGCTCGGCCCGCTGTGGCGGATGGTCTCGCGCAGCGCGTACGCCCAGCTGCGGCACTCGCCGCCGCTGCTGCTCGGGACGGTGCTCGGCCTGGCGCTGATCTACCTGGTTCCCCCGGTCGCGACCGTGGCCGGGCCGCTGACCGGTCACTGGGGACTGGCGGCCACCGGGGCGGCGGCCTGGGCCCTGCTGACGGCGACCTACCTGCCGATGACCCGCTACTACGACCGCCCGGCCCCGGCCGCGCTGCTGCTGCCGTTCACCGCTCTGCTCTATCTGCTGATGACGGTGGACTCGGCGGTGCAGCACTACCGCGGCCGGGGCGCGGCCTGGAAGGGCCGCACGTACTAGATGAATACCGGCGGCCCGGGTCAGGCGGTGCGGGAGGACCGCACCTGGCCGAGCATCCGGTCCAACGCCCCCGGGATCGCGTCCACGCCGCCGGCCTTGGTCGGCGAGGTCCGGTAGCGGCCCTGGACCACCACGCTGGGCAGCTCGTCGACCTCGTACCGGGCCAGCTCACTCGGCGCCTGGTCGACCTCGCCGCGCACCTGCGCGGACTCGTAGGCCTGGGTGAACCGCCCGCGGTCCACCCCCTGCGTCTCGGCCCAGTCGGCGGCCGTCGCCTCGCTGGTCAGGTCACGGCCCTGGGCCACCACGGCGTCGAAGACGGCGCGCTGCAGGCGGTCCACCTCACCGAGCCGGTCCAGCGTGTAGTAGAGGCGGGCGTGCGCACGTTCGACCGTCTGGTCCGAGGTGCCGGGCCAGACGGCGGGCAGCCGGCGCAGCACCACGTCGGCGGGCTGCCGGGCCGCCCACTCCTCCAGCGGCGCTTCGAGCAGCTGGGAGTGCCGGCAGCCGTACCAGAAGACCTCCAGCACCTCGCGGCCCTTGGTCCCGTGCACCTCCTGCGGGTGGCGCAGGCTCACATACGGCTCGTTCGCTCGGCCCGTGCGGGTCGCGGCGGAGCCGCTCGGCGCGGTGCCGCCGAGCGCACAGGCGACGGAGACCAGCAGGACGAGGGCACGGGTGGCAGGCTTCATGCCCGACACCGTGTCAGCTCAGCACCATGCCAAGCCAGTTGGAACGCCGCAGTTCCCCCGATCGGGCGGTTTCGGCTACTCCGGGCGGGTCTCCGGCCGGGCCTTCGCCCCATCGGCGGCGGCCTCGAAGAAGCGCAGCAGCTCGATCGGGAACGGCAGCACCAGCGTGGAGTTCTTCTCCGCCGCCACCTCCACCACGGTCTGCAGCAGGCGCAACTGCATCGCGCCCGGCGTCTCGGCCATCCGGTCCGCCGCCTCGGCGAGCTTGGCGGCGGCCTGGAACTCGCCGTCCGCGGTGATGATCCGGGCCCGCCGCTCGCGGTCGGCCTCGGCCTGGCGGGCCATCGAGCGCTTCATCGAGTCGGGCAGCGCGACGTCCTTGATCTCCACCCGGTCGATGTGCACGCCCCAGCCGACCGCCGGGCTCTCCAGCATCAACTCCAGCCCACGATGCAGCTGTTCGCGCCCGGTGAGCAGATCGTCCAGCTCACTCTTGCCGATGACCGAGCGCAGCGAGGTCTGTGCGACCTGGAGCATCGCGAAGGAGTAGTTCTGCACGTCCACGGTGGCCCTCACCGGCTCGACCACCCGGAAGTAGAGCACCGCGTCCACCCGCACGGTGACGTTGTCCTTGGTGATCCCCTCCTGGGCCGGCACCGGCATGGTCACCACCTGCACGTTGACCTTGCGCATCCGGTCCACCACCGGCAACAGCAGCGCGAGCCCCGGCTCCCGCACGGCACTGCGCACCCGGCCGAGCCGGAACACCACCCCGCGCTCGTACTGCTGGACCACCCGGACGCTGGTGACCAGCCAGAGCAGCAACGCGACGACCAGCACGATGACGATCGGCATGTCTCGTCCCCCTCGTACGGCGCGACACCACGCCGGGCCAGTATGCGCCCGGGAACGGTCGCCGCACAGGGGGCGTGCAGCACCTTCGGGACGGCCAGGTCAGGGAATCCGGTCCCGGGTCGGGGACGGGGTGGGGGTGGGCGACTCGTCCGGCCAGACGCAGGGGGAGGTGACGGTGAGATGCAGCGGCACCACCCCGCTGTCCGCCTGGTCCATCGTCAGGTTGGTCGAGTCGTCCGGCGAGTGCATCTGGAGCGTGCCCGTCGTCGCGTAGACGAACCGGTAGTGCTTCGCCTCCAACGCCTTCCTGACGCCCGCGAAGACCGCCGGGCCCTGGTCGGGTGTGATCCCGATCAGGTCGTACCCCGCCCCGTACTCCACGGTGCCGTTCTCCTGGGCGTCGGGGTTGACGAGGCACGGCGACGAACCAGTCCCGAGGGCCCGCACCGTCTGCGGCTTCACCGGCAGCACGGCAATCACCTCCTGGGCCACGGCGGCATTGCGCTCCCGCGCCTGAGCTGCCGTCAACTTCGGTTTGGCCGGGCCTCCCTGGCCGCAGCCGCTCAGCACAGCCAACAGAGCCAGCCCGGCGAGCCCCCGAACACCCTTCCCCCGGCGGCTCACGGCTGACGTCCAGTCGCGATCTTCCCGAACGCGTCCCAGGCCGGCTTGTCCGGCCTCCAGTACGACGAGTGGTCCGAGTCTCCCGTCGGCAGGTGCTGCGCCCCGAAGTCGGAGTCCATCGGGTCCGAGCCGAAGGCGACTCCGGCGACGTACTCGATCGGGTCGTTCGAACCGCGCCCCACGAAGACCTGGGACGGGTCCAGGTGCAGCTCGCTCGGGCTGTAGACGCCGAGCCCCGGGCTCCCCACGAAGATCGCCCGGTCCACCGGCAGGCCCTTGTCCCGCATGGTGAACCCGACCGCGGTACTGCCGTAGCTGTGACCCATGATGGTGTTGAACGAGGGAGCACCCTCGTGGGTGGCACGCAGACCGGTCTCGAAGCTGTGCAGCCGGTCCTCCGCACCGAACGCGGGCCCGCCCGTCGATGCCTCGGGGAGGGTCTGCGGCGCGTCGTACCCGGACCAGGCGATGGTCGCGGTGGTTTTCAACGTGCCCTTGTCGGCCTTGGCCGCCGAGTTCTCCATCTCGTACGACTTGTCCATGTCCCCCGTGATCCCCGCCAGCCGGGCCGAGGTACCCGGCACGAAGGTCAGCACGTTGTCGGCGGTGTCGGGGTTGTTCATGGCGACGATCGCGTGGCCGTTGCCCTGGGTGTCGAAACCCATCAGGTAGGTGGGCGGGAAGTCCGGTCCCCGGGAGTTGTCGAGCCGGTTCTGGATGTCGTTGAGGCCCTTCAACTTGCCGGTCAGGTCGTCGTGCTCGGCCCGCCAGGCCACGTGCTGCATGGACTCCTGATCATTGCCCATGCCCACGCCGCTGTTGAGGAACGGCGGCTCGGGACCGAGCCCGTCCAACTCGGACTTCAGCTGCGCCTGGTTCTGCGCGAGCCGCAGCCGGTTCGCCTGGTCGCGGTCGACCGTCGGGATGCCGTCGCGGTTGCCGATCCGGTCGGGCTGGTTGTAGATCAGGTGGTGCCGCTCGGCCGGGGTGAGGCCCTGCCACCACGCGTTGACCGCCGCCGGGCTGGCACTGGCGTCGGGGATGTCCTCGCGGTGATTGGCGGTGTTCTGGTCGGCGGCCACCGTCGCGCTGTCCAGGCCGGTGCCGTTGGTGGCGTTGGCGATGAACTTCTGCAGGTGGTCGGAGATCAGCTTGTCGGCCTGCGCGGCCTCGGTCAGGGCCGCGGTGATGTCGTCGCCGACCTTCTTCGCGATGTCCTGGCGGGCGTCGACGCCGGTGACCGGATCGAGCTGCTTCTCCCACGACAGCCCCCCGTCCGCCGCGACCGTGATCTGGTGCGCCTGCGCCTCGTTCAGCGCGTTGACCAGGTCCGCCTGGGCCAGCTGGAACGAGCGCACCGCATCGTCCAGCACCCCCGAGACCAGGACCAGCTCGTCGTGGGCCGCCCGCAGCTTGCCGGTGTACGTGCTCAGGTCCGCGTTCACCTGAACCGCTGTGCTGCCGGACCAGTTGGAGTTGTGCAGGCGGGTGACCACCGAGCTCTGCCAGTCACCGATGTGCCCGTCGAAGGCGGTGGCCAGGGTCTCGTAGGCGGTCCTGGCCGTGGTCAGGTCGTCGAAGTCCGCGTTGCGCAGGGTGGCGATGTCCACGGCTCAGCCCCCGTTCGGCCGGGTCGTGAGCAGCACCGGGGTGCCCTGGCGCCCCGGCAGCCGGGTGCCGAACGGGTCCGGGCCCCCGGCGGGCGGCACGTACGGCACCCCCGAGGACACCACGGCCGCCTGGGTGGTCGGCCGGCCTGCGGCGTTCAGCGTGTCAGCCGCGGACTGGTCGGTGGTGCGGTAGTTCTGAGCCATCGTGATCAGCTTGCCGCCATAGCCGTCCATGTCCTTGGACAGACCGTCCAGCAGCGTCTTCCAGTCCGCGGTGCAGTCGTGCAGCGCGCTCGCCGTCGCCCAGCCCGACAGGCTGTGGGTGACCTGATCGGCCGGCCCCACCGGCTTGGCCGTCTCCCCCGGTATCTGCTCCGCTATCCGCTGGGCGCTCTGGCCGCATCCGGTCAGCTCGTCCGGATCGACCGAGAGCGAGGCACCGCCGTCCGGTTCGCGCATGATCCCCCCACGTCATGGTCGTGTCGCCGTCGATCGGCACTCTACGCGACCGGACGGACACTCGGACACGAGTGCGAGCGGTCGCGCACCCCGGCGAAGTCCGGCCGGTGCGTGCACGTCACATCTGATGAACCGTCAATTCTCGGTACCCGTTAGGCAGAGCGGGTGAATGCGGTTGGACCGCACCGCCCGGCCCCGGCGAGGATGGCGCCGTGAGCGGGGCCGGCCGTCGCCCCGCGTGAACCCTCCTGGAGTCAGAGCCGTGTTCAAGGGCTTCCGCAGCTTCCTGCTGCGCGGAAACGTGGTCGACCTGGCCGTCGGCATCGTCATCGGCGCGGCCTTCACCGCCGTCGTCACCGGCTTCGTCACGGCGTTCCTGACCCCGCTGATCGGGGTCGCGGCCGGAGCGGTCGGGGACTTCAGCAAGCAGAGCTTCACGGTCGCCGGCACGACGTTCCCGTACGGCGCCTTCCTGAACGCGCTGATCAGCTTTGCGCTGGTCAGCGCGGTGATCTACTTCGCCGTGGTGGTGCCGGTCGGGCGGCTGCAGGCGCGGCTGGAGAAGCCGAAGGCGGCCGAGCCGGCCAAGGTGGACTGCCCGCAGTGCCTGAGCCGGATTCCGGCCGCCGCCGTGCGCTGCGCTTTCTGCACCGCCGAGGTGGCCGAACTGCCCGGCTTCCCGGCCCAGGCGATGCAGCGCGGCTGATCAGACGCCAGTTCGGCAGCATGGCGCGGGCCTGCGGGTGCGTCGGCGTGAGCCCCCCGACCCGGGAGGCTCACGCGCCTCCGATGAGCAAGATTGACCGGAATGTGTCGGCGAAATGTCCGAACTCTGACTGTTTACCCCTTTTGCATTGGCGAAGGTTGCGTAAACACTCGAACTGCCACCCCTCCCAGGCTCCTCAGGGGCGCATTCTGGGCTTACGGTATGCCCCATGACCTCGCCCCGCTCCTACGACGGAGTCGGCTACTACCCTCCGTCCTTCTCGTCGGGCACGCCCATCTACGACAGCTTGGTCGCAGAGCGTGGAGTCCCCCAGATCGCGCCGATCAACGTGCCGGCCGCGCTCCCGCCGGCCCCCACCCCGGTGCCCGGCTACGGTTCGGCGATGGAGTCGACCAGCCTGCTCCCGGCCCTGCCGCCGGCCCGCCTCGCGCTCGGCCCCGGCCCCAGTTCCGGCTACCAGAGCGCGCAACCGGTTCCCGGCCACGGCGCCCAGCCGTACGTGCCCGGTCCTCGGATGCCCGGCGCGCCGATGCAGCCGGGCTACCCGCAGCCGTCCGCGCCGCAGGCCTGGGATCAGCAGCCCGGCGCCTTCCGGCCGAACGGACCGATGGCGCCCACGCCGGCCGCCCCGGTGCGACCGATGCCGCCCCAGCAGTTCTTCCAGCAGCCCGGCCAGCAGTTCCCGGGGCAGCCCCAGCCCGGCCAGCAGCCGCAGGGCTACGCGGGCCAGCAGCCGGCGGGTCAGCAGCCGTTCGGGCAGCCTCAGTTCGGGCAGCAGGGCCTGGGCCAGCCGCAGTTCGGGCAGCAGCCGCTGGGTCAGTCGCAGTTCGGCCAGTCCCAGTTCGGCCAGGCCCCGCAGCCGCCGCAGCCCAACCAGGGGCAGGCCTTCTGAGCGAAGGCAGACCGGTCGTTTCGACCGGGCGATAACCGAGGGGGATCGGTCATCCACGGGCCGCTGGGACCGCCGTTCGACGGCGGACCCGGCGGCCCGCGCGCATCCGCCGGGCGCCGGCGGCCACCGGTCCGGCCCGTGGCCGTGGCAGGCCCTGCGACCTGGCAGGATGGTCATATGCCACTCCTCACCGGCTTGCACCGCTACCCCGTGAAGTCGCTCTACCGACAGAGCCCCGAACACGCCGTGGTGGAACCGTGGGGGCTGCGCGGAGACCGCCGGTGGATGCTGGCCCGCCCGGGCGGCCTGGCCGTCACCCAGCGGGACCTCCCCCAACTCGCGCGCTACCGGGCGCAGCCACAGGAGGACGGCACGCTGTGGGTCACCTCCCCCGAGGGCGACCAGCTGCGGATAACCGTGCCCCGCACCGCCGATGGCGCCCGGGCCACCGAGGCCGACGTGTTCGGCACCAGGTTCGCCGCTCTGGAGGCCGACCCGAAGGCGCAGCTCTGGTTCGCCGAGCGGCTGGGCCCGCACGAGTTGGGCGAGATCCGCCTGCTGCACCTGGCGGACCCGCGGGCCCGCGCGATCGCACCCGACTTCAGCAACCCCGGTGAGAGCGTGAGCATGGCCGACGGCTTCCCGCTGCTGGCCGTCACCACCGCCTCGCTGGCCGCGCTCGGCGCGTGGCTGGTGGAGGGCGGCTCGCCGGCCCTGCCGGTGGAGCGGTTCCGGCCCAACCTGGTGATCGAGGGCACCGAGGCCTGGGAGGAGGACCGCTGGCGACGGGTCAGGGTCGGCGAGGTGACCTTCCGGGCGGTCAAGCTCTGCGGCCGCTGCGTGGTGACCACCACCGACCAGGAGACCGGCGAGCGGACGGGGGCCGAGCCGCTGCGCACCCTGGCCAAGCGCCGACGTTTCGAGAAGAAGTCCGCCTTCGGCGTCAACCTGATTCCCGAGCGCCCCGACCACCTGAGCGGCCACGAACTGGGCACCCTGCGCCTGGGCGACGAGGTGACCGTGCTGGCCCGCGGTGAACGGCTGCCGGCCGCTTGACGCGATCGTGGCCGCCCGGGACACGCTACGGTGTGGCAACGGTGCACCGGACGGCAAGGGCTTGTCTGACGCGGGCGACCGGGAGCACAGCACGACCAGCGGAAGGCGGACGACGGAGCGTCATGACTGAGCACAGGGTCCGGGTCACGCAGGACAGCGGCTCGCGCTGGCGGCGCCGCGCCGGGGAGTACCAGACGCTGGCCGAGGCGCTGGCCGCCGCCGAGCCCGGCGACACCGTCACTCTGCGGCCCGGCGTCTTCCGGGAGAACGTGCTGATCGACAAGGCGGTCACGGTGGTGCCCGCCGAGGGCCCCGGCACGGTGCGGCTCGACCCGTCCTCGGGCGTGGCGCTCACCGTCACCGCCGCCGCCACCGTGCGCGACCTGGTCATCGAGGGCTTCGACAGCTCCGCCGCCGCCGTGCTGATCACCGGCCCCGAGGCGGCGGCCACCCTGGTCGGCTGCCGGGTGGACACCCACTCCGCGGTCGGGATCGAGGTGACCGAGCGGGCCGCGGCCCGGCTGACCGGATGCACCGTCAACAACCCCGCCGGACTGGGCCTGCGGCTGCGCGGCGCGGCCACCGCGCAGATCGAGGAGTGCGAGGTCGCCGCGGCCGGGCAGGCCGGCCTGGCGGTCCTGGAGGGCGCCGAAGCCAGGCTGAACCGCTGCCGGCTGCACCACGCGGCGGGCGCCGGGGTGCTGCTCACCGACGCCGGCAGCCTGGCCGAGCTGACCGGGTGCGAGCTGTACGAGATCCGGGGCAGCGGGGTGCAGGCCGAGGCCAAGGCGGTGGGGCGGCTGACCGACTGCGCGGTGCACCGGGTGACCGGCAACGGCCTGACCCTGGACACCGAGGCCGAGCTGCACCTGGTGGAGTGCCGGCTGCACGAGCTGCCGGAGAACGCCGCCGACCTGCGCGGCCACTCCACCCTGACCCTGGAGCGCTGCACGGTACGGGCGTTCGGCCGCGGCGCGCTCTCGGTCTGGGACCCGGGCACCAGGGCCGAGGCCACCGGCTGCGTGATCGAGGACAGCACCGGCGACTACCCGGCGATCTGGGTCAGCGACGGCGCCCAGCTCACCCTGGCCGACTGCACCCTGCACGACCTGCCGGACGCGCTCTTCGTGCTGGACCGTGACTCCCGGGCCACCGTCACCGACACCTCGTTCAGCCGGATCCGCAGCTCCGCGATCTCGGTCAGCTCGGGCGCCACGGTGGCGCTGGAGCGCTGCCGGGTGCGCGAGGCGGGCACCGGCCTGTGGTTCCGCGACCACGGCAGCGGCGGTCTGTTGACGGAGTGCGAGATCGCCGAGGTGGCCACCGGGGTGATCGTCACCAAGGGGGCCGACCCGGTGCTGCGCGACTGCGTGGTGCGTGGCAGCGCGGAGGCGGCGGTCTACGTCTCGGCGCAGGGCAGGGGCAGCTTCGAGGACTGCCGGGCGGTGCAGGGCAAGGGCTTCGGCTTCCACGTGATCGACGGCTGCCGGACGGTGCTGACCCGCTGCCGGGCCGAGCAGAACGGCCGGGCCGGCTTCGAGTTCTCCGAGCCGGGCCCGGTGGTGGAGGCCTGCACCTCGGACGACGTACCCAGTGCCAAGGCGCCCGCCGAGACCGTCCCGGCGCCGCGCACCGCGCAGTTGACGGCGGGTCCGGCGCTGGTCGCCCCGCCGCAGATCGCGCCGATCCCGGACTGCCGCCCGCCCGACGAGGCGCTCGCCGAACTGGACGCGCTGATCGGGCTGGCCACCGTGAAGCAGGAGGTGCGCACCCTGATCGACCTGATCTCGGTGGGGCGCCGCCGCCAGCAGGCCGGGCTGAAGGCGCCCTCGCTCCGCCGGCACCTGGTCTTCACCGGCTCCCCCGGCACCGGCAAGACCACGGTGGCCCGGCTCTACGGCGAGATCCTGGCCTCGCTCGGGGTGCTTCAGCGCGGGCACCTGGTCGAGGTGGCCCGGGTGGACCTGGTGGGCGAGCACATCGGCTCCACCGCGATCCGCACCCAGGCGGCCTTCGAACAGGCCAGGGGCGGGGTGCTGTTCATCGACGAGGCGTACACGCTCTCCCCCGAGGACGGCGCCCGCGACTTCGGCCGGGAGGCGATCGACACCCTGGTGAAGCTGATGGAGGACCACCGGGACGCGGTGGTGGTGATCGTGGCCGGCTACACCGCCGAGATGGAGCGCTTCCTGAGCTCCAACCCCGGGGTCTCCTCACGGTTCTCCCGCACCATCACGTTCCCCGACTACACCGACTCCGAGCTGCTGGAGATCGCCCGCACCCAGTGCGCGGAGCACGAGTACCAGCTGGCCGAGGCGACCGCCGGCGCGCTGCTCGACCACTTCGCCACGCTGCACCGCGGGCCGTCCTTCGGCAACGGCCGCACCGCCCGGCAGGTCTTCGAGACCATGGTGGAGCGGCACGCGATGCGGGTCGCCCAGCTGCCGGACCCCTCCACCGAGGACCTCCAGCTCCTGGTGCCGGCCGATCTGCCGCTGCCCCGCGGGTGACCCCGGGGTGACCCGCGGCGGGCCGCCGCTCCCGTCCGGTTGAACTGACGTGGCAGGATAATCCCACTGAAGGACCACCGAGAGGCGGGACAGCGCACGTGGCCGACAACAGCAACCTGCTCGCCGAGCAGCGCCGGGCGCTGATCCTCGACGAGGTCCGGCGGCGCGGCGGCGTGCGGGTCAACGAGCTGACCCGGCGGCTGAACGTGTCGGACATGACGATCCGCCGCGACCTGGACGCGCTCGCCAAGCTCGGCGTGATCGAGAAGGTGCACGGCGGCGCGGTGCCGGTCGAGGAGGCCCGCACCCACGAGCCGGGCTTCGAGGCGAAGTCGGCGCTGGAGCTGTCCGCCAAGGAGGAGATCGCCCGGGCGGCGGCCGCCCTGGTGGCGCCCGGCAGCGCGATCGCGCTCTCCGGCGGCACCACCACCTTCGCGCTGGCCCAGCACCTCACGTCGGTCGGGCAGTTGACGGTGGTGACCAACTCGGTGCGGGTGGCCGACGTCTTCGAGCGGGCCCAGCGGCAGGGCGAGGCCGTGGGCACCACCGTGGTGCTGACCGGCGGGGTGCGCACCCCCTCGGACTCGCTGGTCGGCCCGGTGGCCGACCGGGCGATCCGCTCGCTCCACTTCGACCTGCTCTTCCTCGGCACCCACGGCCTCTCCCCGGAGGCGGGCCTGTCCACCCCGAACCTGGCCGAGGCGGAGACCAACCGGAACTTCGTGGCCTCCGCCCGCCGGGTGGTGGCGGTGGCCGACCACACCAAGTGGGGCGTGGTCGGCCTGTCGACCTTCGCCGAACTGGCCGAGGTGGACACCTGGGTGACCGACGCGGCGCTGCCCGCCGAGGCGGTCGAGGCGGCACGGGAGCACGTGCGCGAGCTGCTCCTCGCCCCGGCCTAGAACCTGTCCGGCAGCGCGTCAGACCAGGTCGATGCCGTAGTACTTCAGCTCCTCGTCCTGGTGGGTGAAGGTCAGGCCACAGGCCTCCATCACCCGCTGGGAGGGGAGGTTGTCGAGGTCGGTGTCGCCGACCAGGCGCTTGACGCCCCAGCCGGGCGCGGCGGCCAGGACGGCGCGCAGCGCCTCGCTCGCGTAGCCCTGGCCGCGCACCGACTCGGACAGGCCGTAGCCGACGGAGACGGTGCCGTGCTCGTCGGGCGCGCCGTGGAAACCGAGGCCGCCGATCGCCGCACCGTCCGAGCGCCGGCGGATCTCCCAGCCGCCGAACGGCTGGCGGGCTCCGTTGTTCGCGGCGTTCTTGGCGAACATGCCGGCGCCGACCCGCTCGCCCTCGCTCGGGTAGTCAGCGGCCCAGTTGTCACCGGGCTGCGCCTGGCCCGCCGCCACCCGCTCGGCCTCGGCGAGGGTGAAGGGGTGCAGGATCAGACGTTCGGTCAGCAAATCGTTCATGCCCGGTGAATATCACACCGGGTCCCGCTCCGACCAGGGGTTTCCCGCCAGGAACGCGTCCAGCGCACGCTGGTAGGGGGCGATGTCCAGCCCTTGCGCGGCCAGCCAGGAGTCCGCGTAGTACTTGTCCAGGTAGCGGTCGCCCGGGTCGCAGATCAGCGTGACCACGCTGCCGCGCTCGCCGCGCTCGCGCATCTCGGCCACGATCCGCAGCGCGCTCCACAGCCCGGTCCCGCTGGAGGCGCCGGCCCGCTTGCCGAGCACCCGCTCCAGCACCCGGATCCCCGCGATCGACGCGGCGTCGGGAACCTTCATCATCCGGTCGATCGCGCCGGGCACGAAGCTGGGCTCCATCCGCTGCCGGCCGATCCCCTCGATCCGCGAGCCGCTCTCGCAGGTGGCGTCGGCGTCGTGGTTGAGCCAGCCGTCGAAGAAGCAGGAGTTCTCCGGGTCGGCGACGCAGATCCGGGTGTCGTACTGCTGGTAGCGCACGTACCGGGCGATGGTCGCGGAGGTGCCGCCGGTACCGGCGGTGGCCACGATCCAGGCCGGCTCGGGGTGCGGCTCCAGCCGCAGCTGGGCGAAGACCGACTCGGCGATGTTGTTGTTGCCGCGCCAGTCGGTGGCCCGCTCGGCGTAGGTGAACTGGTCCATGTAGTGGCCGCCGGTCTCGGTGGCGAGCCGGGCGGAGACCTCGTAGACCTCGCTCGGGTCGTCCACCAGGTGGCAGCTGCCGCCGTGCAGCTCGATCAGGTCGATCTTGGCCTGACTGGTGGTCCTGGCCATCACCGCGATGAACGGCACGCCGATCAGCTTGGCGAAGTAGGCCTCGGAGACGGCGGTGGAGCCGCTGGAGGCCTCGATCACCGGCTTGCCCGGCCGGATCCAGCCGTTGCACAGCCCGTAGAGGAAGAGCGAGCGGGCCAGCCGGTGCTTGAGGCTGCCGGTGGGATGGGTGGACTCGTCCTTGAGGTAGAGGTCGATGCCCCACTCCGGCGGCAGCGGGAAGCGCAGCAGGTGCGTGTCGGCGGAGCGGTTGGCGTCGGCCTGGACCCGGCGGACCGCCTCCTTGAGCCAGCCGCGGTAGCCGGCGTCGGAGCGGTCCACGTCCACGGTGCTGGTGAATGTCACTGCCATGGATTGATTGTAACGGAAAGTAATCGTTTTGAGAGGTGTAGGTTCCGCTTATCGGGCCTCCGGGGGGGCGGCCCCGGGGCCCGATGAGCGCTTCTCTCAGGCGCCGTCGGACTTGGAGTCGCCCGGCCCGCGCTCGATCAGCACCGCCCGCCGGGCGCGGTACTCGTCCTCGTCGATCTCACCGCGCGCGTAGCGCTCACCGAGCACGGCCAGCGGCGACTGCAGGTGCCCGGCGGGGCCGAACCGGCCACCGGAACCGAAGGGGCCGACCTGGCCGCCGTAGCAGCCGCGCCGCCAGACGGTGCGACGCAGCGTCACGAAGACCAGCACCAGGAAGGCCAGCCAGAGCAGTGGGAAGATCAGGAACCACGGGCCCGCGTGCCGGTGGTCACCGGCCAGCAGACCGGTCGCGTAGGTGTGCATCAGGATCCATCTCCTCGGGTGCGGCCCGGGCGTCACCGGGTCCGTCCCTGTGAGCGTCCCGCGTGGCAGGCGCCGGCGCGTCGTGCCGGCGGCGGCACCCTGGCTGCCGCCCGTGGAGTAGGCGGCGGCCCGGCGACTACTCCACGGCTCCGGCCGGCCGGGCACGCGGCGCGGCCGCCGGCCCCAGGTGGAGGACCGGCGGCCGCGCGGTGTGCAGGACTCAGTGCCAGGTCCAACTCTGGTTGTCCCAGCCGTTGCAGGCCCACAGCTGCACCTTGGCCCCGTTGTTGCCGATGGTGTTGAGGTCGCCGTCCAGGCACTGGCCCTTGTCCGCGTTGACCAGCGTGCCGCCGCCCCAGGCCCAGGTCTGGTTCGGCCAGCCGTTGCAAGCCCAGAGCTGGACCTTGGCGCCGTTGTTGCCGATGGTGTTGGTGTCACCGTCGAGACACTGCCAGCCGTGGCCGTTCTGGATGGTGTAGTAGCCGGCCGGCTGGTTCGGCGCGGGGGTCCAGTACCAACTCTGGTTGTCCCAGCCGTTGCAGTCCCACAGCTGCACCTTGGCGCCGTTGTTGCCGATGGTGTTGGTGTCACCGTCCAGGCACTTGCCGCCGTGATTGTTGGTGAACGCGGTGGTGTGGTAAGTGACGTTGGCGGCCACCGCGCTGTCCGGTCGCGCGGAGCCGATGCCCGGGAGCTGGTCGGGCGAACTGATCTCGATGACCTGCTTGCCCGCTGCCGGGCCGGCCTCGCGAGGAGCGGCGGCGTGGGCGGTGGTGCCGAGCGCGAGAATGCTCGTGCCGACGGTGAGCGCGAGCATGAACCGGTTCATACGCATGTGCTGTCCTCGGATTCGTCGCAGGTCTTGCTCTGTATGCGTCATTACAGAGAATGCGACGAGGTCCGGGCAAGGGGTTCAAAAATAGAGTGACAGTAGGAAGAAGGGAGGTCAGCACACAATCAAGCCATGCTGTGGTTTTCTGAGATTCAGTCAGAATGACAAATCCGTATCAGCCATCGGCCACCAGCTGAGGGTCCGCCAGATACGGCCCCCAGGCCAGCTCCCCGGCCCCCACCAGCCCCGCCGCCCGCAACGCCGAGGCCACGATCGGGACCTGGTCACACCTCCCCCACAGGCTGTGCCGGGTGACCGTCGCCGGGAGCCGCTCGGGGGCGGCGGCCAGCAGGTCGCCGTGCAGGCCACCGAGCACGATCCGGTCGGGGTTGAGGATGTTGGCCAGCCCGGCCAGTCCCAGGGCGAGCCGGTCCACCACCTTGTCCACGGCCGCGCGGGCCACCGGGTCGTGCGCGGCCGCCCGCGCCAGCTCCTGGGCCTGGTCGAGCAGCGGACGGTCCGGATCCGGGGTGCGGCCGGCGGCGGCGAGCAGCGCCTGGGGGTCGGCCTCCACATTGAGGCAGCCCCGGTTGCCGCAGGGGCACGGGCGGCCCTGCGGATCCACCGTCAGATGGCCGACCTCCAGCGCGAGTCCGGCGCTGCCGGTGTGCAGACGGCCGTCCACCACCAGCGCGCCGCCGACGCCCAGGTGGCCGGAGGTGACCAGCAGCAGGTGGCGGGCGTCGCGCCCGGCGCCGTGGCGGTGCTCGGCGAGGGCGACGAGGTTGGCGTCGTTGCCGACCGCGGTGGGCAGCGGGTGGCGGGCCGAGGGGCCGAAGTCCTGGGCGGCCATCGCGTCGGCGAACAGCTCCGCCGCCGGGGTGTCGCCGGGCCAGCCGAAGATCAGCGCGGCCGGCGCGGTGCCCTGCGGCTCGCGTACCGGGTTGGGCAGCGCCAGGGCGGCGCCCAGGCAGCGGCGGCGGTCGGCGCGGACCAGGGCGGCGCCGGCGGCGGCAATCGCGGTCAGCAGCGTGGCCGGGTCGGTGCGGTCGGGCACCGGGTGGTGCACCCGCTCGCCCAGCGCGCCGCCCAGACCGACCAGCGCGACCGACAGACGGTCGGCGTGCAGCTGGGCGGCCAGCACCACCGGACCGTCGGTGGCCGGGCCCAGCCGGTGCGAGGGACGGCCGCGGCTGCTGCCGATCGGGTGCTGGTCGACGGTGACCAGGCCGAGCGCGGCCAGTTCGCCGGCGACGGCACCGGCCGTGGCCCGGGTGACCCCCAGGGTGGCGGTCAGCGCGGAGCGGGTGGGGGCGCGGCCGGTGTGGATGAGCTCCAGGGCCGGGCCGAGCAGGCTGCGGCCCCGGTCGGGGGCGCGGCGGTGGGCGGGTTCGCCGAGTGTTGTCGGAGTGTGCGGCACTCCTCTATTCTGACTTTGTGCCGCTCCTAAACAAAATACGCCGCTCCACCCCCGCACCCGGCCCCACTGCCTCCCTCATCGCCGCCGCCTCCCCAGCCGACCGACCGACCGGCGCCTGGTCCCCCGCCCGGCTGGCACTCACCGCGTTCTTCGCCGTCGACGGCTTCCTCTTCGCCGCCTGGGTGGTCCGGATCCCCGACATCCGCGCCCAGGTGCACGCCTCGCACACCGCCCTCGGCCTCGCGCTGCTCTGCCTGTCGGCCGGGGCGGTGGCCACCATGCCGCTGATCGGCCGGCTCTGCCTGCGCTTCGGCAGCCGCCCGGTCACCGTGCTCGCCCTCACCGTGCTGAGCGCAGCGGTGCTGCTGCCCTCGCACGCGCACTCGGTGCTCACCCTGGGCGCGGCGCTGCTGCTCTTCGGCGCGGGCTACGGCGCGGCCAACGTCGCGATGAACAGCGCCGCCGTCGAGCTGGTCAGCGAGCTGCGGCGCCCCGTCATGCCCAGCTTCCACGCCGGTTACAGCCTGGGCGGCCTGCTCGGCGCGGCCATCGGCGGGCTGCTGGCCGGGCAGCTGACGGCGAGTTGGGCGCTGGCCTGCAGCGGGGCGCTCGGGGTGCTGGTCACCGCCGGCGCGGGCGTGGTGCTGCTGCGGGAGGCGCCGAGCGCCCCGGTCCGGATCGCCGACCGGACCACCGGCCGGCCGGACAACCGGGCCGCCGACCGAGCCGCCGACCGAGCCGGGGCCGCGCCGGGCAGTCGCCTGCTGCCGCACGCCCGGCTGCTGGTCCTGCTGGTCGGCTGCACCGCGATGTGCAGCTCCTACGGCGAGGGCTCGCTGGCCGACTGGGCCACCCTGCACCTGACCGACGACGTGCACGCGAGCGCCGCGCTGGCCGCCTTCGGGTACGCCGCCTATGCCTTCGCGATGACCGCCGGGCGGCTGGCCGGAACCTGGCTGGCGATCAGGTTCGGCCCCGCTCGGCTGATGACCGCGGGCGGGCTGACCGCCGGCGCCGGGATGCTGATCGCCGCGCTGGTCCCCTCCGTGCCCGCGGTGCTGGGCGGCTTCGTGCTGGTCGGGCTGGGCCTGTCCAACCTGTTCCCGCTCGCCATCGCCAAGGCCGGCGAGACCGGTGGGCCGCAAGGGGTGGCCACCGCCTCCACGCTGGGCTACGCGGGCATGCTGATCGGCCCGCCGGTGATCGGCTTCCTGGCCGACGCGGCGAGCCTGCCGATCGCGCTCACCACGGTCGCGGCCACCAGCGCCGGGGCGGCCGCCCTCGCCCTGGTGGTGCACCGCCCCGGCCGGGTGAGGCCGGGTACGCTGCCCGGATGACCATCCAGCAGCTGCCCGCCGCCGCCCGCACCCCCAGCCCCTGGCGCAACGGCGCCGGAGTCACCCGCGAGGTGGCGGCCGACCCGGCGGGCGACTGGCGGGTGAGCCTGGCACTGGTGGCGGCGGACGGCGCGTTCTCGCTCTTCCCGGAGTTCGACCGGGTGCTGACGGTGGTCGACGGCCCCGGCCTCGAACTGACGGTGGGCGAGGCGGCAGCGGTCACCATCGCCCCGCTGCGCCCCTTCGCCTTCTCCGGTGCGCTGCCCACCACGGCCCGCCTGCTGGGCGGCCCGGTGACCGCGCTCAACCTGATGACCCGCCGGCCCGGCGCCACCGTCACCCTGACCCCGGGCGGCGAGGAGCTGCGTCCCGCGCCGGGCACCGCGGTGCTGGCCCTGACCCTGGCCGGCCAGGACGCGGTGCTGGTGGAGCACCCTTCGACGGCGCCCGGACCGAACGGTCCCGGTGTGCTGATCACCCTCTGACCGGCCGCTAGGCCCTAGGGCAATCCCCCGGGCCGGCGGGCCATGAAGACGTCGACCTCGTCCGCGTGCTCCTCCGTGAAGCCGAAGCGCTCGTAGAGCCGGCGGGCCGGGCTGCCCTGGAGCACGTTGAGCCGTACCGTCCAGCCCTGCGCGTCCGCCCGCCCGAGCAGGGTGCGCAGCACGGCGCTGCCCAGGCCGCGGCCCTGGACGGCCGGGTCCAGGTAGAAGTGCTCCAGCCAGTGGCCGTCCGCCGCCGGGCGCAGCGCCACGCAGCCGGCGAAGGCGCCGGCGGCCAGGATCACCGAGGTGTGCGCGGGCTCGAAGGCGTCCCGCAGGCGGCGGCGGACCCGCTCGGGGTCGTAGCGGCCCAGGCGCTCCAGATCGGCGCGCATCACCAGGACGCGCAGTTCGACGAGTGGTTCGAGGTCGGCGGCGGTGGCCGGACGCAGGTCCGCGGCCACCGGGTCAGGCTCCGTCATCGGTTTCGGCCTCCGGCTTCAGGGGGGTCGTCAGCTCTCCGTCGGCGGGCGCAGGTCCCAGCCCACCAGCGCCCGCAGCTGCTCGGCGGTCACGCCGTCCGGCAGTGGCTGCGGCGGGTCGTTGCGGAACGGCGGCTGCCAGCCCTCCACCTCGCTGAAGCTGCGCACCACGCGGGCGGGCGCGCCGGCCACCACGCTGTGGTCGGGCACCTCGCCGCGCACCACCGAGCCGGCCGCGACCACCACGTTGCGTCCCAGCCGGGCCCCTGGCAGGATCACCGCGCCGGTGCCGATCCAGCTGCCCGAGCCGATCTCCACCGGCTCGTTGCGCGGCCACTGCTTGCCGATCGGCAGCGTGGTGTCGCGGTACTCGTGGGCCTGGTCGCTGATGTAGACGTTCGGTCCGGTCCACACGTCGTCGCCGAGCACGATCGACTGGTGCCCGACCAGGTGGCTGCCCCGGCCGATCACGCAGCCGCCACCGATGGTGATCACCGGCTCGGGGCCGAGGTCGAGCCCGGGCAGGAAGCCCGCCGACATGGTGACCTGCTCGCCGATGATGCAGAACGGCCCGATCGCGATCGACTGCTCGTTGAAGACGGTGCCGAGCGGAAAGGCCAGCTTGCTGCCGTCCCCGAGGGTGTGGAACCGGTAGGGCCCCGGGTTCTGGTTGGAGACCGCCCCGCACTCCCGCACCCAGCGCCAGCCCTGGTGCACGGCCCGCCCGGCGGCGCGGCGGGCCCGGGAGCGGACGGAGGCGAGCAGGGCGGCGGCGTTCGGCATGCGCACACCGTAGCCGCCGCCCACCGGCCGCGGACCGCCGGGGCGATCAAGCTCACACGGACCGGACGGGTGCTACGACGCGTCGACCGCCCACGGCGCCGGACGGCGCTCCAGGAAGGCCTTCATGCCCTGCTGCGCCTCGGCGGAGCCGAACAGCCGGGCGGACTGCTCGACCCGGGCGTCCGCGTCCTGCTCGAAGGAGCGCACCACCTCGGCGTTGACCAGCCGCTTGGACTCCGCGAGCCCCTGCGGGGAGGCCAGCCGCAGCGCCGCCAGCACCTCGGCCAGCGCCTTGGCGGCCTCGTCGACCTCGGCGGCGGCCACCGTGACCAGGCCGATCCGGGCCGCCTCGACGGCGTCGAAGGTCTCGCCGGTCAGGTAGTAGCGGGCGGCCGCCCGCGGCTCCAGCTTGGGGCGCAGCGGCAGCGAGATGACGGCGGGGGCGAGCCCGAGGCGCACCTCGGTGAAGGCGAAGGTGGTCGCGGGGCCGGCGATCACGAGGTCCGCGGCACCGAGCAGGCCCAGGCCGCCCGCCCTGACGTGGCCGTTGACGTAGGCGATCACCGGCTTGGGGCAGTCCACGATGGCCCGCTGGATGTCCACCAGCCCGCGCGGACCGACGGTGGGGTCGGCGCCGGTGGCCTCGGACAGGTCCGCGCCCGCGCAGAACACCGTGCCGGTGTGGCCGAGCACCACGGCCCGCACCGCCGGGTCGGCGGCGGCCTGCTCCAGCCCCTGCGACAGCTCGGCCATCAGCCGGGTGGACAGGGCGTTGCGGTTGTGCGGGGAGTCGAGCTCCAGGGTGGTGACGGCACCGGCCGTGCTGACGCGGACGAAGGGTGCTGCGCTGGTCATCGGGTGGGACCTGCTTTCCGGTATCCGACAGGCGAGCTGAGGGTGGGTCGCTCGGCTGGGAAGACTCTGGCACGCCGGGCCCCGGACGGACCAGACCCGACCCGCCCGCGGTCCGCCCCGCTCGGTCGGGCCACTCGGTGGGGTCGCTCAGTGGGTTCGCTCGGTGGGATCGCTCAGTGGGTTCGCTCAGTGGGGTCGGCTCGGTGGGCTGCTCCGCCGCTGCGGGCGGGTGCCGGGTCTCACCCCGCGACGCGCTGCGCCCAGCGGGTGACCGGCCCCATCGCCGCCCCCGCGGCGGCGAAGAGCGCACCGAACGCGAGCCAGCCGAGCAGCCCGTGGCCGATCACGCCCAGGGTGATCAGCGCGGGCCCGGCCATCATGGCGGCGGCCATGCCGGCGTTGAAGACGCCCTGGTAGGCGCCGGCCGCGCGGTCCCCCGCCAGGTCGTAGCTGAGCGCCCAGCCGCCGGCCTGGGTGAGCACCTCGCCGCCGCCCTCGATCACCACGCCGAGCACCAGCACCGCCGAGGCGAGCACCGCCGGCAGCCCGTGGGCCAGCCCGACCACCGCGCAGCCCGCGCCCAGCAGCAGCCCGCCGCGCAGGCAGGCCCGGGCCGCCAGTCGCGGCTGCTCGGTGCCCTTGGTGGCCCGGACCTGGAAGAGCACCACCAGCACGGTGTTGACGATCATGATGGCGGCGACCAGGAAGCGCGGCGCGTGGGTGTCGCGCACGATCCACAGCGGGATCCCGATCTCCAGCATCGCGAACTGCAGGGTGAGCACGGCGTTCAGGCCGGTGATGGCGAGGAACGGCAGGTCGCGCAGGGCGGGGTTGCGGCGCTCGGCCCTGGGTGCGGCAGCGGCCTCGTCGGCCGCGGCCGTGGCGGCGGCCGAGCGCCCGGGCAGCCGCCGCAGGACGAGTGCCACCAGCGCGAAGCTGGCCGCGTCGGCGAGCACCGTCGCCTGGTAGGCGGCCCGGCTGTCGAGCTGCAGCGTGATGCCGGCCAGCACCGAGCCCAGGCCCATCGCCACGTTGGTGACCGCCCGCAGGTAGGCGCGCCCGGCCACCCGCTGGTCGGGGGTCAGCACCTCGGCGTAGAGCGCGCTGCGGGTGGTGGTGGCGCCACGGTCGACCGCGGTCACGACGCAGGCGAGCAGCGCGAAGGCGGCCAGGCCGTGCACCAGGGTGTAGCCGACGGTCCCCACCGCCTCGGCGGCCAGCAGCGTGATCAGCACCCGCTTGCTGCCCCAGCGGTCCGCGGCCCGCCCGGCCGGGATGCTGGCCGCCACCCCGCACAGCCCGGCCGCCGTGAGCACCACGCCGACCTCGCCGACGCCGTAGCCCAGGATCCGGGTGAAGTAGAGCGCGCTGACCGTGTAGAACAGGCCGTTGCCGAACGCGTTGACCAGCGTGGTCCAGGTCAGCAGCCGCATGACCGGATCGCTCGGCAACAGGTGGCCGCGGGGCCGGATGGTACTCGGCGGCGTGGCGGCCGCGGTCGTCGTCGTCATGACGCGATCTCAGCCCACGGCCCGTACTGTTCGGTATTGATTTAGCCCCAGCCTGAAGCGAAGGACCGCTATGTACCGGTTCCACCTCGGCCTGGCCGATCTGGCCGCGGTCTCCTTCGCCTGCTCACCGCTGCAGGAGGCGGTACTGAGCCTGCGGATGTGGACGCACCCGGACAGCTACCCGGCGCAGCAGGCGTGGTTCCGCCGGCTGCGGCCGGCCTTCGAGCAGCTGGAGAGCCACCGGCTGCTGCGCTCGCTGATCGCGGGCAACCGGTACGTCGCCGACTTCCTGACCCCGCGGCCGGTCGGCCCCGCCCCCGGCTTCCGGTCCGAGCTCGGCGTGCTGCGGGCCACCGACCCGGCCATCCTGCGGGTCGAGCTGGAGCGCGCCTTCCTGCCGCACGACGGCCGGCTGCCGCCGCTGCTGGCCGAGCGGCTGACCGAGCCGGCGCGGTTGCTGGAGGAGATCTGCCTGGCGCTGGAGGAGTACTGGGAGAGCTGCCTGGCCCCGCACTGGTGGCCGCGCGCCCGCTCGGTGCTGGAGGCGGACATCGTGCACCGCGCCCGGACCCTGGCCCAGCACGGCGTGGGCGTCCTGCTGGCCGAGCTGGACCAGCGGCTGCGCTGGGCGGACGGCGTGCTGACGATCGACCGCAGCTCGGGCCGCCGGCGCGACGTGGACATCCTGGTGGACCGGCGCGGCCTGGTCTTCACCCCGAGCTGCTTCATCCGCTCGGCCAACACCTTCATCAGCGACCAGCACCCGCCGGCCATCGCCTACCCGGCCCGCGGCCAGGGCACCATGGCGGGCGCGCTGGACCGGCCGAGCACCTCGCGGGCGTTGGAGCAGCTGCTCGGCGCGCCCAAGGCCCGCCTGCTGTCCCTGCTCCACGAACCCGTCTCCACCACCGAGTTGGCGCTGCGCCTGGGCATCACCCCGGGCGCGGTCAGCCAGCACCTGGCGGTGCTGCTGGCCACCCGGCTGGTCACCCGGGCCCGGCACGGCCGCTCGGTGCTCTACCTGCGCAGCCCGCTGGGCGACGAACTGGCGGGCTGAGC
Organism: Kitasatospora sp. NPDC008050; assembly: GCF_042957465.1. Classification (NCBI taxonomy): domain Bacteria; kingdom Bacillati; phylum Actinomycetota; class Actinomycetes; order Kitasatosporales; family Streptomycetaceae; genus Kitasatospora; species Kitasatospora sp. NPDC008050. The sequence continues at coordinate 13,482 of NZ_JBIBIJ010000022.1, read as the reverse complement.
CGGCCTCTTGACGCCCGCGGTGGCCCTAGCCCAGCCAGCCCGGCCGGACCAGCCCGCTCTCGTAGGCCAGCACCACCAGCTGCGCCCGGTCGCGCACCCCCAACTTGACCATCGCACGGCTCACATGGGTCTTGGCGGTGAGCGGGCTGACCACCAGGCGGCGGGCGATCTCGTCGTTGGACAGCCCCATCCCGACCAGCGTCAGCACCTCCCGCTCCCGCTCCGTCAGCAGGTCCAGCCCCGCCGTACCCGCCCGCCCGGGCGCCTTGGAGCGGGCCGCGAACTCGCCGATCAGCCGGCGGGTCACCCCGGGCGAGAGCAGCGCGTCGCCGCCCGCCACCACCCGCACCGCGCGCAGCAGATCGGCCGGCTCGGTGTCCTTGACCAGGAACCCGGCGGCCCCGCCGCGCAGCGCCTCGAAGACGTACTCGTCCAGCTCGAAGGTGGTCAGCACCACCACCCTGACCTCGGCCAGCTCGGGCCTGGCGCTGATCTGCCGGGTGGCCTCCAGCCCGTCCAGACCGGGCATCCGGATGTCCATCAGCACCACGTCGGGGCGCAGGTCGGCGGCCATCGCCACGGCCGCCGCGCCGTCGGCGGCCTCGCCCACCACCTCGATGTCGGCCTGCGCGTCCAGCAGCGCCCGAAAGCCCGCCCGGACCAGCACCTGGTCGTCCGCCAGCAGCACCCGGATCATCGCGCCTCCCGCGCACTCGTCCCGTCCGAGCGGTCCGTCCGCGTCGGCAGGAAGGCCTGCACCCGGAACCCGCCCTCGCGCGGCCCCGCCGTGAGCGTGCCCCCGAGGGCGGCGGCCCGCTCGCGCATCCCGGCCAGCCCGTTGCCGCCGCCGGCCGGTTCCCCGGCCTCGGGCGCGGCGGCCGGTCCCGGGTCGTCCACCCGCACGGTCAGCGCGTGCGGCCCGGTCCAGTCCAGCAGCACCTCGGCCCGTCGCGCGGCCGAGTGCCGGATCACGTTGGTCAGCGCCTCCTGGACGACCCGGAAGGCGGCCAGCCCCACCCCGGCGGGCACCTCCCGCGCCTCGCCGACCGTGCGCACGGTGACGGTCAGCCCGGCGTGCGCGGCCTGCTCGGTCAGCTCGGTCAGCCGGGTGAGGCCCGGGGCCGGACGGCGCGGGGCCACGTCGCCGGGCCCGCGCAGGGTGCCGAGCACCTGGCGGACCTCGCCCAGCGCCTCCTTGCTCGCCGCCTTGATGGTGACCAGCGCGGCCCGGGCCTGCTCGGGCCGGTCGTCGATCAGCTCCAGCGCCACCCCGGCCTGGACGTGGATCAGCGAGATGCTGTGCGCCAGGATGTCGTGCAGCTCGCGGGCCATCCGCAGCCGTTCCTCATCCGCCCGGCGCTGCGCGGCGGCCTGCCGGGCGGCCTGGCGCGTGGCGAACTGCTCGTGGCGGATCCGCAGCAGTTCGGCGACGGCGGCCAGCAGCAACGCCAGCAGGCCGAGCCCGAACTCCGGCCAGCCGCCGCCCCCCGCGCCCGCCCCGCGCAGCCAGGCGCGCGGCACCGCGAAGGCGAGCAGCAGGTGGCCGCTGTAGAGGGCGAGCAGGCTCAGCACGGCCGCCCGCCGGTGGCCGCTCCACACCGCCGTGCAGTAGGCGACCGCGAAGCTCGCGAAGACCGGACCGTAGGGGTAACCGGTCCCCAGGTAGACCAGCGTCACCGCGGCGGTGCCCGCCACCACCGGCACCGGTCGGCGCCGGCGCAGCACCAGCAGCGCCGGGCCGGCCACCAGCAGCAGGTAGCCGAACGCGTCCAGCGGCACCCGCCCGGCCGTCTGGTGCCGGCCGGCCGCACCGCTGCCCGCCAGCTGGATCAGCGCGACCAGCAGCGAGGAGAACACCGGCAGGCCGCCGCCACGGCCGCGGGCCCACGGCGGGCCGCCGTGGCCCCCGAAGGGGCCCCGGGCGCCGCGCTCGGTGCTGGAAGGGCTCATGCCGGAAGGCTAGGCGAGCCGGGCCCCAGCGCACGTCAGCCGGCCGGGGTGGTCACCCGTACTCCCCCGGGAGTAGGTGCCCAGGGCCTAGCGTGCGGCCATCGCCGCCAGCCGCCGGGCGGCCCGGTACTGCCGCAGGATCTGGGCGAAGGTGGTGTGCCCCTGGGTGGTCTGGGCGAACGCCCGCCAGGCCGGGTTGATCACGTAGACCGCCAGGTGGAACAGGTGCGGCCGGCGCTCGAAGGCCGCCAGCATCACCTTGCCGGCCCGCATCTCCACGCCCAGGCCCGCCTTGACCGCGAAGGCGTAGTTCAGCGCCTGCCGGCGCACCTCGGTGGGGGCGACGGCCTCGGCCACCTGGACGGCCCACTCCCCGGCCAGCCGGCCCGAGCGCAGCGCGTACGAGATACCCTCGCGGGTCCACGGCTCCAGCAGCCCGGCCGCGTCGCCGGCCACCAGCACCCGGCCGCGGGAGAGCGGCGAGTCCTCGGCCCGGCAGCGGGTCAGGTGGCCGGACTCGACGGCCGGGGTGAAGCCGGCCAGGCCGAGCCGGCGGATGTAGTCCGCCAGGTACTGCTTGGTCAGTTCGCCGTCACCGCGCGCCGAGATCACCCCGACGGTCAGCGTGCCGGAGTCGGTCTTCGGGAAGACCCAGCCGTAACTGCCGGGCAGCGGGCCCCAGTCCAGGTGGATCCGGCCCTCCCAGGCCCGCACCACCCGCTCGGGCACCGGGATCTCGGCCTCCAGACCCAGGTCGATCTGGTCGAAGGTCACCCCGACGTGCCGCCCGATCCGGCTGGCGCTGCCGTCCGCGCCGACCACCGCGCGCGCCTGGACCGCGCGCCCGTCGGCCAGCGTCACGGCCACCGTGCGGCGGTCCGCCCCGCCCTGCTGCTCCACGCCGGTGACGGTCACCCCGGTCACCAGCACCGCGCCGGCCTGCTGGGCCGACTCCACCAGGCGCAGGTCGAACTCGCCCCGGTTGACCAGGCCGAAGAGCATCCGCCGGGAGCGGCGGGTGCGGGTGAACCGGCCGTTCAGCGCGAAGGTGACGGCGTGCACCCGGTCCTGGAGCGGGAGCTTGAAGTCGGGCGGCAGGCTGTCCCGGGACGGCCCGATGATGCCGCCGCCGCAGGTCTTGTAGCGGGGGTGCTCGGCCTTGTCCAGCAGCAGCACCCGGCGGCCCTGCGCGGCGGCGGCCTGCGCCGCCGAGGCGCCGGCCGGGCCGGCCCCGACCACGACGACGTCCCAGACGCCGTCGAGCGGATCGGGGGCGGTGTTCTCGGCTTCGTGGTCAGCCGCCACCGGTTCGGCCTGGGCGTCGGGTTCGACGGTCGTCAGGTCGGTGGGCAGGCTCGATTCGGGTGCGGTACCGGAGTCTCTCACGTCGAGTCATCCTATGCGGCGCGGCCCGGCGCACCGCCCGCGCCACCAGGGGCAGCCCGGCGCGGCATGGCCGCCCGGGGCTGCGCCTATGCTCGATCGCGCACTGATCACCGGCATCCGACCCGTGATTCAGCCGACCGACCAGCCCGAGCGACCAGCCCGACCGAGCCGACCGACCGACGAACCGACCCGTCCCGACCCGCCCCGACCCGACCAGCCGACGCTTCCGGAGCCCGTTATGACCCAGCCCTCACCCGATCTCGCCGCCGCCGTCCACGCCCTGATGCCCCGTGCCCACGACGAGCTGGCCGAGCTGGTGGCCTTCCCCTCGATCGCCGACCCGAAGCTCGGGCTGGAGCAGGAGTGCCAGGCGGCCGCCCAGTGGGTGGCCCAGGCGCTGCGCGCCGAGGGCCTGACCGGCGTTCAGCTGCTCGACACGCCCGACGGCACGCAGTCCGTCTACGGCGAGCTGACCGGGGTGCCCGGCGCGCCGACCGTGCTGCTCTACTCGCACTACGACGTGCAGCCGTCGCTGGACGAGACCGCCTGGACCACCCCGCCGTTCCAGCTCACCGAGCGCGACGGCCGCTGGTACGGACGCGGCGCGGCGGACTGCAAGGGCAACATCCTGATGCACCTGACGGCCCTTCGGGCGCTGCGCGCCAGCGGCGGCCCGCAGTTGCCGGTCAACCTGAAGGTGATCGTGGAGGGCTCCGAGGAGCAGGGCACCGGCGGGATGGAGCAGTACGCGCTGGCCCACCCCGAGCTGCTCGCCGCGGACGCGATCGTGATCGGCGACGTCGGCAACTTCGCGGCCGGCCTGCCGACCGCCACCGCCTCGCTGCGCGGGATCACCGAGGTGTCGGTCGAGGTCCGCACGCTGGCCGGCAACCTGCACTCGGGCGCCTTCGGCGGTGCCGCCCCCGACGCGCTGGCCGCGCTGCTGAAGATCCTCGCCTCGCTCTACGACGAGCAGGGCGCCACCGCGATCAACGGCCTGCCCGCCGACCAGACCTGGCCCGGCGTCAGCTACCCCGAGGACCGCTTCCGCGCGGACGCGCAGGTGCTGGAGGGTGTGCGGCTGATCGGCGGCGGCGCGGTCGCCGACCGGCTCTGGGCCCGCCCGGCCGTCACCGTGGTCGGCATCGACGTGCCGGCGGTGATCGGCTCCACCTCCTCGGTGCAGGCCGCGGCGAAGGCCAAGGTCAGCCTGCGGGTGCCGCCCGGCATGCCGACCGAGACGGCGCAGGACGCCCTGGTCGCCCACCTGGAGCAGGCCGCCCCGTGGCAGGTCCAGCTCACCGTCACCCGGCTGCACAGCGGTTCCGCGTTCCTCGCCGAGACCTCGGGCCCGGCGTACGAGGCGCTGGGCGTGGCGATGCGGGAGGCCTACGGGGTGGACATGGTGGTGGCCGGCGAGGGCGGCTCGATCCCGCTCTGCAACACGCTGCGCACGCTCTACCCGCAGGCGGAGATCGTGCTGATCGGCGTGGAGGAGCCGACCACCCAGATCCACGCGGTCAACGAGAGCCTGGACCCGCAGGAGCTGGAGCGGATGGCGCTCTCCGAGGCGCTCTTCCTGCTCCGCTACGCGCAGGTCTGGCAGGGCTGACGGAGCTGACAGGGCTGACAGGCCCAGGTCCTAGCCCGCCCCGGTGACCGCCGGGGCGGGTTCGCCGGCCAGGCGCTGCGCCGCCCCGAGGGCGGCCGCGGCGGCCAGGACACCGGCGCCCGCGCCGAAGCAGAGGTCGGCGATCAGGTCGGGCCGCCCGCCCGGACCGCGCACCTGACGGGCGTGGCGCACCCGGTGGGCGGCCCCGATCGCTCCGGCGGCGGCGACCAGCGCGCGGCGCCGGGCGAGCCCGCGCCGCCGCCGGCGGTCCGGGCCGGGCTCCGGACGCGAGTCCACCCGCCCCGCCGCGGCCGCCCCCAGGGTCGTGGCCGGGCGCAGTTCGCGGGCCAGGTAGCCGCCCAGGCCCGCCAGCGCCAGCGCCGAGCCGCCGTACTGGACCACCGTGCAGAGCGGCACCCCGGCCACCCGCCGCTCCAGCACCGGGAGCAGCCGCACCCCCGCCCGGCCCGGGTGGGTGAAGGCGTCCCAGCCGACGTGACTGGCCGCGCCCAGCGCGGCCGAGAGCGCGAACCACCCCGCCCGGCCACCGGCCCCGCTCGCTGCCGGCGGCCGCGCGGTGGCGGCGTGGGCGGTCTCGGCCCAGGGCGGCGGCAGCAGGTCGAGCAGCGGGCGGCGCAGCACCGCCTGCCAGCCGCCCACCAGCCCGGCCGCGAGCGCGACGTCCAGGGTGGGCACCGCCCACCAACGGTGCGTCAGCCCGCCTGCCGCATACAGCCCGGGGCGCACCGAGGCGGCGAAGAACGGCAGGTCCGGCGCCATCGATCCGGCCACCAGCGCGGAGGCGACCAGCGGCCCGCGGGCGCGCAGCCCGCGCAGCAGCGGAAGCACGGCGGCGGGGTGGCTGAAGGTGAACGGCATGTCCCCATCCTGCCGCCGCCGCGCACCGCTGTCCCACCCGGGGTTCGGCTCCTGAGGGTCGGCCCGGGGTTCAGCCCGGGGCTCGGCCCTGGTTCGGCCCGGGGCTCAGCCCTGCCCCTGCGCCACCGGGCGACCCGCCTCCAGGTAGCGCGGGGTACCGACCCCGCGAGCCTCCAGCGCCACCGCGAGGCGCCGGTAGCGGCCCGCCGAGAGCAGTCCGCGTGACTCCCCCAGGGTCACGAAGCGCCAGTCCCGCAGCTCGTCCGGCGGCAGCCGCAGCGCCGCCCGCTGGCCGGCCGTCAGGTGCCCGCCGTCGTAGACCAGGCGCATCCCGCCGCGGCGCGGCCCGGAGCGCGGCTCCCAGTCGACGGCCAGCAGGCGCAGCGCCTCCGGGGCCAGGTTCAGGCCCAGTTCCTCGGCCGCCTCCCGGACGGCCGCCAGGGTCGGCGCCTCACCGCGTTCGACCACGCCGCCGGGGAACTCCCAGTCCGGCTTGTAGACCGGGTCGACCAGCAGCACCCGGTCGTCCTCGTCGAAGAGGAGCACGGCCGCGGCCACGGTGTCGTCCGCCGAGTCCGCGGCCCGCACGATCGGGCAGTGCCCGGCGCCCTCCTTGACCAGGGCGGCCAGGGTGCGGGCGACCTGGTGGGGCGTCAGGCCCCCGGTGTCCAGCACCCGGGCGTCGCGGTGCAGCCAGGACTGCGCCCGCTGGTAGGCGGGCAGCTTGGCGAAGCGCCAGCGGCGGCACTGCTCGCTCGCCTCGGGGTCGCCGGGATACTCCTCGCTCTGCGCTATGCGCTCGCGCAGGATCGTTTCCTCAGCGTGCAGCACGAAGTGGTGCACGCTCAGGCCGCGGGCCGCCAGCGCGCCGAAGACCTCGTCCCGGTAGTCCTCGCGCAGCAGCGTCATCGGCACCACCAGGGTGCCCGGCACCTCGGCCAGCACGGCCGCCGCCACCTCCGGGACCAGCCGGCGCCAGGCCGGCAGGTCCTGGTAGTCCCTGACCTCGGCCAGCCGGTGGGCCGGCAGGATCCGGCGCAGTGCGTCGCCGACCTGCTCCGGATCGAAGAGCGTACTGCCGGGCAGCAGCTCGACCAGCTCGCGACAGGCGCTGCTCTTGCCCACGCCGAATGTCCCGTTGACCCAGATGATCATGATTCCCCCTGACCTAGGGCTTGTCTGACAATTCCCGCCGGGCGCTGTCAGACGAGCCCTGGGGCGAACCCGGCAGCGGCCGCGCCGGACAGCGCCGGACACCGCCCGCGCGGGGGTGGCCGGCTCGCCGACGCACCCCGACGCACCGAGCGCCCCGGCACCATCCGGGGTGGTACCCCCCGGGCCCGACCCCTCATTCCTGAGGATCTGACGTGACGTCACTTCGCACCCGTTTGACCCCGCGCACACACCGAAGCGGCGCACCCCTGCCCCCGCGCACAGGCGTCGCGCGCGCCGTGCGGCCCTCCCGGCGCGCCCCCATCGACGCGTGCCGACCGCCGCCCGACGACGGCTTCGGCCGCCCGCCCCCACCTGCTGGACTCTCGTACCGGGCACCGCGGTTCCCGCCGCCCGCTTTCTGGACACCGCCGCCCGCCACGCCGGAGAATCGACACCATGAGCGCTCCCGAGTCCCTCACCAGCGCGGTCTCCTCCGACCCCGCGGCCCGCCCCTCGGAGGCCGACCGCGAGCACGCCCTCGGGGTACTGCGCGAGGGCGCTGGGCAGGGCCGGCTGTCCCACGACACCTTCATGCGCCGGATGGAGCTGGTGCTGACCGCACGCAGCGCGGCCGAGCTGGACGCGGTGCTCGCCGATCTGCCCGCCAAGGGGGGCCTGGGCCAGCTGGCCCTGCGCACGGTGGGGCGCCTGTCGGCGTTCACCGTGCGCCTGCGCCAGGCCTGGCGGACCGAGCGGCTGCCCGGCCTGACGCTGCCCCAACTGGGCGGGCCGGCCGTGCGGATCGGCCGCGAGCCCGGCTCCGACCTGCGGCTGAGCGACGTCTCGGTCTCCCGCCGGCACGCCGAGCTGCGCCTGGGCCCCGAGGGCTGGGTGCTGTACGACCTCGGCTCGACCAACGGCACCCTGGTCAACGGCCACCGGGTGACCGGCGGGGTGCGGGTCAAGCCGGGCGACCAGGTGGCCTTCGGCAACCAGGCGTTCCGCCTCGCGACGATCTGACCCGCCCCCGAGCCACAGACCCGCCCCCGAGCCGCTCGTGAGCCGCCGTGACCCGCCCGGCCCGATGGCGCCGTCAGCCCTCCAGCAGCTTCTTCTTCAGCACCTTGCCCATGGCGTTCCGCGGCAGCTCCTCCACCAGCACGACCCGGCGCGGGCGCTTGTGCGCCGACAGGCGCCCGGCCACGAACTCGGTGAGCTGATCGCCCGTCACCGGCCCCGCCGGGATCACGAACGCCACCACCGCCTGCCCGAGGTCGGCGTCGGGCGCGCCGACCACGGCCGCGTCCGCCACCCCCGGGTGATCGCGCAACGCGGCCTCCACCTCGCCGGCGCCGATCTTGAAGCCGCCGCTCTTGATCAGGTCCACCGAGGCCCGCCCGACGATCCGGTGGAAGCCGTCGGGACCGATGGTGGCCACGTCGCCGGTGCGGAACCAGCCGTCGGCGGTGCGGACCTCGGCCTCGGCGTCCGGGCGGTTCAGGTAGCCGTCGAACAGCACCGGGCCGCTGACCTCCAGGTCGCCCACGCTCTCGCCGTCGGCGGGCACCGGCTGCCCGTCCTCGCCGACCAGCCGGGTGGCCACACCGGTCAGCGGCAGCCCGACGCTGCCGGGGCGGCGCTCGCCGTCGGCCCGGGTGCTCAGGGTGATCAGCGTCTCGGTCATGCCGTAGCGCTCGACCGGCTGGTGGCCGGTGAGCGCGGCCAGCCGGTCGAAGACCGGGACCGGCAGCGGGGCGCTGCCCGAGACCAGCAGCCGGGCACCGCTCAGCGCCCGGGCCGCGGCCTCATCCGCGGCCAGCCGGGACCAGACCGTGGGCACCCCGAAGTAGAGCGTGCCGCCCGCCTCGGCGTACGCCGCCGGCGTCGGGCGCCCGGTGTGCACCAGGCGGCAGCCGGTGCGCAGCGCGCCGAGCACGCCGAGCACCAGGCCGTGCACGTGGAACAGCGGCAGGCCGTGCACCAGGGTGTCCTCGGCGGTCCAGGCCCAGGCCTCGGCCAGCGCGTCCAGGTCGGCGGCCACCGCCCGCCGGGACAGGATCGCGCCCTTCGGCGGCCCGGTGGTCCCGGAGGTGTAGAGCACGAAGGCCGGGCCCTGTGGCTCGGCCGCGCCGCGGCCGAAGTCGTGCCGCTCGGTGACGTCCACCGGCAGCGCCGCTATGCCGTCCTCGGCCGCCACCTCGCGGACCACCGCGCCCGCGCCGGCGATCAGCTCGGCGCCGCTGTCGCGCAGGATGTGCGAACGCTCCACCGGCCCGGCGTCCGGCGGCACCGGTACCACCGGCACGCCCGCCAGCAGGCCGCCCACCACCGCCGTCACCGTCTCCAACGAGGGCTGGGCCAGCACCGCCAGGGCCCGGGCCCCGGCAGCCCGGGCGGCCACCGCACCGGCGGCCCCCAGCAGTTCTTCCCGGGAGAGCGCCCGGCCGTCGATCCGCAGCGCGTCGGCCGAATCCCCGCGCCCGTCCTGAAGTGCCGTCAAGAGAGTCACGTCGGCACTCTACGGTCCTGACAGACGCCGCAGGGCGTGATCCACACCACTGTGTGGATCACGCCCTGCACCGGTGGTGAGGCCGGATCAGCCCCGGCCCTCCGGGCCCGAAGGCTCCTGCGCACTCAGCCCTTGCGGGCCTTGACCTCACCGGTCAGCTGCGGCAGCACGTCGAACAGGTCGCCGACCACGCCGTAGTCGACCAGCTCGAAGATCGGCGCCTCGGCGTCCTTGTTGATCGCGACGATCGTCTTCGAGGTCTGCATGCCGGCGCGGTGCTGGATCGCGCCGGAGATGCCCGCCGCGACGTACAGCTGCGGGGAGACCTGCTTGCCGGTCTGGCCGACCTGGTTGCTGTGCGGGTACCAGCCGGCGTCCACGGCCGCGCGGGAGGCACCGACGGCCGCGCCGAGCGCGTCCGCGAGCTCCTCGACCACGCCGAAACCCTCGGCGGCACCGACACCACGGCCGCCGGAGACCACGATCGCGGCCTCGGTCAGCTCGGGGCGGCCGGAGGAGACCCGCGCGGTGCGCGAGGTGACCTTGGCGGCCTTGCCGGTGAACTCGACGCTGATGTTCTCCACCGCACCGGCGGCCGGGGCGGCCTCGGGGGCGGCGGAGTTCGGCTTCACGGTGATGACCGGGGTGCCGCGGGTGATCTTCGACTTGACCTGGAAGGAGGCCGCGAAGACCGACTGGGTGGCGACCGGGCCGTCGGCCCCGGCCTCCAGGTCGACGGCGTCGGTGATGACACCCGACTCCAGGCGCAGCGCGACGCGGGCCGCGACCTCCTTGCCCTCACCGGAGGAGGTCAGCAGGACGGCGGCGGCACCGGAGGCCTTGGCGATCTGGGTGAGCGCGTCGACCTTGGGGACGACCAGGAAGTCGGCGAACTCGGCGGCGTCGGCGACGTACACCTTCGCGGCACCGAACTCGGCGGCCTTGGCGGCGATGTCGGCGGCAGCGGCGCCGGCACCGAGGACGACCGCGGAGGGCTCGCCGATCCGGCGGGCCAGGGTGAGCAGCTCCAGGGCGGGCTTGCGGACGGCGCCGTCGGCGTGGTCCACGAGGACCAGGATCTCAGCCATGATTTCTTATCTCCTGATGGAACGTGGGTCCGGACGGCGGGATCAGATGAACTTCTGCGCGGCGAGGAAGCCGGCGAGCTGCTTGCCGCCCTCACCCTCGTCCTTGACGATCGTCCCGGCGGTACGGGCCGGACGCTCGGTGATGGTCTCGATCGCGGTCCAGGCGCCGGCCAGGCCGACCTCGTCCGCCTCGATGCCCAGGTCGTCCAGGTCCAGGTCCTCGACCGGCTTCTTCTTGGCGGCCATGATGCCCTTGAAGGACGGGTAGCGGGCCTCGCCCGACTGGTCGGTGACCGAGACGACGGCCGGCAGCGCGGCCTCCACCAGCTCGGTGGCGGCGTCGCCGTCGCGGCGGCCCTTGACGGTGCCACCCTCGACCGAGACCTCGGAGAGCAGGGTCACCTGCGGCAGGCCCAGGCGCTCGGCGAGCAGCGCGGGCAGCACGCCCATGGTGCCGTCGGTGGAGGCCATGCCACAGATCACCAGGTCGTAGCCGGTCTTCTCGAGCGCCTTGGCGACGATCGCGGAGGTGGCGATCACGTCCGAGCCGTGGATGTCGTCGTCGTTGACGTGGACACCCTTGTCGGCCCCCATTGACAGGGCCTTCTTCAGCGCGTCCCGGGCGTCGTCGCCGCCGACGGTCAGCACGGTCACCTCGGCGTCGTCACCGGCCGCCTCCTTGATCCGCAGCGCCTGCTCGACGCCGTACTCGTCGAGTTCCGACAGGAGGCCGTCCACGGCGTCCCGGTCGGTGGTGGTGTCGTCCGCGAAGCGACGGTCACCGGTCGCGTCGGGCACGTACTTCACACAGACAACGATCCTCAAGCTCACGGCCTGTCTCCTGTACTGGTCTTGTCCGGCGGCTGCCGCGGTGCAACGGACGGGCGCGCACTGGGCGACACCCGCTACGGACAGCGCATTCCTGCTGCCCCGACCGGCACTCCCGGCAGCATACTCGGCAGCATCCCGCTCTGGTTACTCGTCAGTATCTAAATACCGGTCGCCCACATCTTGCCGCAATGTCAGGGCGTTATCCCCCCTGATCATTGTGACGAAGCTCTCGACCTGGACAGTACGCGCCCCACCGGTCCCCGCGGGCGCGAACTGCCCAGCTCAACGGGGCCGGCTCGGCACGCTCGACGTGCCCGGCCCCGAGGCCCGTGCGGGCCGTCACACAGCCCGGCCGAGCGCGGCGATCACGTCCGCCCGGCGCGGTTGGCCGGCGGCCCGTCGCACCACCCGGCCGTCGGCGTCCAGCACCAGCACGGTCGGGGTGCGCCGGATCTCCAGCCGGCGGACCAGCTCCAGGTTCCGCTCGGCGTCGATCTCCACATGCGCGACGCCGGCCACCAGCCCGGCGACCTCCGAGAGCACCCGCCGGGTGGCCCGGCAGGGCTGGCAGAAAGCGGTGGAGAACTGCACCAGGGTGGCCCGCTCCCCCAGCGTCGCGCCCTCGCCCAGGTCGGCGGCGGACAGCAGCACGGCCTCGTCCCTCCCGCGCGCCGCCATGGCGCGCATCAGCAGTCCGGTCACGCGCCCCAGTGTGCGCCACCGCGCTCCGGGCGCCACAGCCGGCACCGCACCGCGATCACGCCGCACCGGACGTTCGACTGCTACCCATCGCGGTGCCGTGGAGTTCCCGGACCGACCTGATCAGCGATGTGATGACAATCTCGCGCCCGCCGGGCACGCCCAGATGACAGAAGGCACTCCTTCGGGGGACCATCATCAGCAGAATCACCCGTGTCAGCCGCGGCGTGCCGCGCCTCGGAGGCCCGGTCCCCAGAGGTCGGGCCCGGGTGCCGTCGCACCGGGCCAGGGCCCGTAAGTAGAAGTAGGGCTGACCGTGGCAGAGTTCGTCTACCCGCCAGTGATCCGCGCGGCGCTGACCGTCTTCAAGGCGCTCGATTGCCGGATCAGCATCGTGGGTGCCGAGCACGTCCCGGCGACCGGCGGCGCGGTGCTGGTGAGCAATCACATCAGCTACCTGGACTTCCTCTTCGCGGGCCTGGGCGCCTACCGGGGCGGGGACCGCAAGACCCGCTTCATGGCAAAGGACGAGGTCTTCCGGCACCGGATCTCCGGCCCGCTGATGCGCGGCATGAAGCACATCCCGGTCGACCGCACCGACGGCCAGCCCGCCTACGAGGAGGCCGTGCGCGCGCTGCGCGCGGGCGAGGTGGTCGGGGTCTTCCCCGAGGCCACCATCAGCCGCTCCTTCACGCTGAAGAAGTTCAAGACCGGCGCTGCCCGGATGGCCGCCGACTCCGGCACCCCGCTGCTGCCGGTGATCCTCTGGGGCACCCAGCAGCTGTGGACCAAGGGCCGCCCGAAGACGCTCACCAAGCGGCACGTCCCGGTCACCATCATGATTGGCGAACCGATTCGCCTGGAGCCCACGGACAAGCCGGTGATGGTGACTCGGCGGCTGCGGGCGGCGATGAGCGAGATGCTCGACCGCGCCCAGCGCGACTACCCCGCCAAGCCGACCGGCCCCGCCGACTCCTGGTGGCTCCCCGCCCACCTCGGCGGCACCGCACCGACCCTGGAGGTCGCGGAGGCGGAGGACGAGCAGGAGGCGGCCGCGAAGGCCGCCCGGCGGGCGGGGGCCGGGGCCTGAGCAAGCCCCGTTCGACTACCGACGGCGCGTCACCCGGACGGGAGGCGCGCCGTCCGACGTCTGTTCAGGCTGATGTTCAGGCTGAGTGGTGCTCAGGCTGAGTGGTGCTCAAGCTGAGTGATGCTCAGCGACCGGCTCGCTCATGCGCCGCAGTCCGGCGCAAACGCGAAAAAGCCCCGCACCCGGTCTCCCGGGGCGGGGCTTTTCCTGAATGATTGTTCGGCGGCGTCCTACTCTCCCACAGGGTCCCCCCTGCAGTACCATCGGCGCTATGAGGCTTAGC
>NZ_JBIBIJ010000021.1:0-133907 GCF_042957465.1 Kitasatospora sp. NPDC008050 | reverse complement strand
AGGTAAGCCATTGGACCCAGGAATAACCTCCGAATTCCTCCCGGTTCTACCGGGAATACAACCAGGCGCTTTCAGGGCGCACTCGAACCAGACCGCCTTGCCGCCGTGCTTGCGCGGGGCGGCGCCGAAGCGGTGGGTGAGCGCCTGGACGAGGTGCAGGCCACGGCCGGACAGTTCGTACGGGTCGGCGGTGGCGGCGATGCGCGGCCTGGGGAGGGTCGGGCTGTCGTCGGCGACGGAGACGCGGAGCGTGCGGAGGGCACGGTCGGCGAGGAGCACGACGACCACGACGGGCGCGGGACTGCCGCCGTGCTTCCAGGCGTTGACGAACAGCTCGTGGAGGGCGAGTTCGGCATCGCCGATGAGATCAGCGGGCCAGCCGGCGGCGAGCATGAGGGAGCGGAGCTCCTCGCGGGCGGCGGACCAGTCGGGCGGCTGGGGCGATGTGGGCAGGGTGAAGGTACACATGAGGAGACCTCCGTGGTGTGACTGCGCGGTGATGCGGCGCGGGGGCAGGAGTGTGTCCACTGCGCTGGTGGCAGGTGTTACTGACGATCCGTTGGATCGATGTGAGATCGACCATAGCGCGCACCGCAACTTAAGTTTAAGTAGATCCGAGGAAGTTCCCTCTTCCGTGTGACGGTTGGCCCCGCCCGTGGCAGGCACGGCACACTGATCAGACCAATCGCCGAGAGGAAGCCATGCCCGGTCGCCACAACCCAACGCTTCGCCAGCGCCGCCTGGGCGCCGAGTTGCGAAGGATGCGAGAGCAAGCCGGGCTCGGTGGCAGTGAGCTCGCCCGCGCACTCGGTGTGAGTCCCGCTCAGGTGACCCAGTTGGAGAACGGGAAGTCGAGCGTGAGTGCAGACCGGCTTCGGACTATCGCAGCCGCCTGCAAGTGCGCCAGCCAACCGCTCGTCGATGCCCTGGCCGCCATGGCCACAGATCGCGGGAAGGGCTGGTGGGAGAAGTACCGAGAAGTCCTCTCAGCCGACTTCCTCGATGTGGCAGAAATCGAAGGCCATGCGACGAGGATCACCACCTTTACCGTTGTCTCCATGCCGGGTCTGCTGCAGACGAGTTCCTACGCCAGTGCCATGTTCAAGCACGGCTTCCCGCCCCTCCCACAGCATGAGGCCGACCTCAGGACAGCCTTCCGTCTACAGCGGCAGCGACTTGTCCGATCTGGTGAGGCGCCATACTCGGCACTCATTCACGAGGCCGCACTGCGTATCCGGTACGGCGGAGCTCAAGTACTCGCCGAGCAGCTCGACTCCCTGGTCGGAGACTCCGAGCACCCGAGCATCGCTGTGAGAGTCGTGCCCTTCGACACCGAGCACTTCCCCGGCCCCAGCGAGAACCTCACCTATGCGCAGGGGCCCGTGCCAGAGCTCGACACAGCTCAGGCCGATTCATCACACGGGTCCCATCTCTTTGACTCCCCAGTTCAGTTGGCAAGCTATCGCGTGATCCTTGAGCGCATCGCGTCCGCCGCACTGTCAGAGGACGAATCGCGAGACTTCATCCGCTCGGTCAGGAAAGAAATAAAGGACAAGAATGACTAGGTTCGAGTGGCAGAGGTCCAGCTACACCGCTGCAAACAACACCTGTGTCGAGGTACGCACCGTCAACGGGCTGGTCGAGCTCCGCGAGTCCGACGACGGCGACGTCATCATGCGCACTACCCCCATCAAATTCGCCAAGTTCCTCCAGGGCGTCAAGGACGGTGAGTTCGACCACCACGCCGACTTCACCGGCTGACCCGAGGGCGGCCCCGCCGTCTGAGGCGCTGTGAGCAGGGCGGACGGGGCCCGGCCGGATCGGTGTCGGTCGCGACTGGCATGCTGCGGACCATGAACATGCACGACGCACTGCACGCCACGCTCACGCGTGCTTTCACCTCGCCTTTCGGCGACTCGCACGTTCCGTACACGGGGGTTTTCCACGCGGCCGGCGAGCTTGTGGTGGCAACCCCGAACATCTGCCTGAGCGCTCTCGACACGTCCGAGTTCCTCCACTTCGACGAGATACCGGCCGGACGCCACCCGGTCTACGCCGCGGTCGACGACCGTATCGAAGCGCCGGACGAGTGTGACGAGGAATACGGACCCAGGGTGACCGCGGTCGCCGTGGTCGCCGCCGGTGTCACCGCAGAGCAGGTCGCGGCGGCCTCGTGCGAGAGCGACGGCTTCGCTCACCTGGACCCCTGGTCGGGGGTCTTCGCACTCACCGGCGTGGAGCGGCGCGACATCACCCTCGGCGAAGCGGCCGCGGAGGACTACGCGGACTACGCCGAGCCCCGTATACGCGGGCTGGTGGCAAGCGGACAGACGGTTCCGGTCCTGGACGAACTGATCGACCCCGCGACCGGCGCGAATGCGCTCGTCTTCCTCGCAGCGCACGCCGCCACCTGCAACGGCTACGTCGGGCGCGATGAGGAGGGCACCGTCGTGTGCCTGATCTGGGCGGAGTTCGACTGACGCCGGTCAAGGCCGCCGCGCGCCCCCGGAGATTCCGGCACGTGGAGCCCCACGGCAGCACCGGGGTCTGGCGCACAGGCGATCACTCAGGCCACAGTGGCGGCATGCAGACCGCACTGTCCATCATGGACTTCCTGGACCGGGCCGAGCTGGTGTACGGCGACCGGATCGGGGTCATCGACGAACCCGACCAGCCCGCCGCCGCCTGGGGCGAGTTGACCTATGGCCGGATGGCCGAGCTGGCCCGGGCGCAGGCCGCTGGGCTGGACCGGCTGGGGATCGGCCGGGGCGAGCGGGTGGCGATCGTCTCGCAGAACTCGGCCCGGCTGCTCACCTCGTTCTTCGGGGTGAGCGGCTACGGCCGGGTCCTGGTGCCGATCAACTTCCGTCTGAAGGCGGAGGAGGTCGCCTACATCGTCAAGCAGAGCGGTGCGAACCTGCTGCTGGTCGACCCGGAGCTGGACGAGGCGCTGGCCGGGGTGGAGTGCGCCCACCGCCGGGTGATCGGCGCCGCCACCGACGCCGAGCTGTACGTCTTCGACCAGGCGCCGGTGCGCTACGCCGTCGACGAGAACGACACCGCGACGGTCAACTTCACCAGCGGAACCACCGCCCGCCCCAAGGGGGTCCGGCTCACCCACCGGAACAACTGGCTGAACGCCACCCTGATGGCCCTGCACTTCGGCCTGAACGATCGCGATGTGTACCTGCACACCCTCCCCATGTTCCATGCGAACGGCTGGGGCATGCCCTACGGAGTAACGGGCCTGGGCGCCCAGCACATCGTGCTCCGCAAGGTGGACGGCGCCGAGATCCTGCGCCGGGTGGCGCGGCACGGCGTGACCCTCCTGAGCGGGGCGCCCGCCGTGGTGGCCGCGGTGCTGGACGCGGCGGCGGCGTGGGACGGGCCGGTCCCCGGCCGGGACCGGGTGCGGATGGTCGTGGCCGGCGCTCCCCCGCCGACCTCGGTGGTCCAGCGCGTGGAGAGCGAACTGGGCTGGGAGTTCATGCAGATCTACGGCCTGACCGAGACCGCCCCCCTCGTGACGGTGAACCGCTCGCGCGCCGAGTGGGACGAGTTGGCGCCCGCCGAACGGGCCGAGAAGCTGGTCCGGGCCGGTGCGCCGGCGCTCGGCACCCAGCTGCGGGTGGACGAGGAGGGCGAGGTGCTGGTCCGCTCCAGCACCGTGCTCGACTCCTACTGGGAGCGCCCGGACGAGACCGCGGCCGCGCTGCGGGACGACTGGTTCCACACCGGGGACGGCGGCACCCTGCGCGACGGCTACCTGACCATCTCCGACCGGAAGAAGGACGTGATCATCACCGGCGGTGAGAACGTCAGCTCGATCGAGGTGGAGGACGTGCTCTACGACCACCCGGCCGTCGCCGAGGTGGCGGTGATCGGGATACCGGACGAGAAGTGGGGTGAGACGATCCTGGCGCTGGTCGTCCTGAAGCCGGGCCTGACCGCCGACCCGTCCGCCGACCAGTCCGTCGACCAGGCCGCCCTGATCGCGCACTGCAAGGCCCGGGCGGCCGGCTACAAGGCGCCCACCAGAGTGGAGTTCCGCGAGACCCTGCCGCGCACCAGCACGGGCAAGCTGCAGAAGTTCCTGCTGCGCGAGCCGTACTGGACCGGCCGCGAGCGCGCGGTCAACTGACGTATCGTCACCGACCATATCGTTCACCGACGGAGAGAGGGATGCCAGATGACGGACGTCGCCGCACTGTGGGCGGATCTGCGGGACGAGGGCGATGAACTGGACGCCCTCGTCGCCGACCTGCCCGAGGACCGCTGGTCCACCCCGACGCCCGCGCCGGGCTGGACGGTGGCCCACCAGATCGCCCACCTGGCCTGGACCGACGACTGGACCCTGCGCTCGGTGCGCGACCCGGCCGGCTTCCATCCGGCGGCCACCGAACTCCTGGCCGGACCATCGGAGTTCGAGGGGATCGTGGACCACGGCGCGGCAATCGGCGCCGCACTGCGGCCGGCCGAGCTGCTGGCCCGCTGGCGGCTGGGGCGCCGCGAGGTGCTGGCGGCACTGGCCGAGGTGTCCTCGGACACCCGCCTGCCGTGGTTCGGCCCGCCGATGAAGGCCCCCTCGATGGCCACCGCCCGGATCATGGAGACCTGGGCACACGGCGACGACGTGGCCCAGGCCCTCGGCGTCGAGCGCAAGCCCACCGCCCGCCTGCGGCACATCGCGCACCTGGGCGTGCGCACGCTGGGCTTCGCCTTCTCCGCCCACGGGCTGGCGGTGCCCTCCGAACCGGTGCGGGTGGAGCTGACCGGCCCGGACGGGGAGGAGTGGTCCTGGGGCCCGGCCGGGGCGGCGGACCGGATCGCCGGTCCGGCGCTGGACTTCTGCCTGCTGGTCGCCCAGCGGCGCCACCCGGACGACCTCGCGCTGCGGGTCACCGGGCCGGTGGCGACGGCGTGGGTCCCGATCGCGCAGGTCTTCGCCGGGCCGCCCGGCACGGGCCGGGAGCCGCAGCAGGGCTGATGGGACGTCAGAAGTACTCACCGGAACGACAGTTGAGCGACCGGGCCCCGACCGGACCCCGAGCGAGCCCCGACCGGACCCCGGCCGGGCGTCGGCCGGGCCCCGGCCGCGCACGGGCGGTCGGGGCAGCCGGTCGCCGCTCCACACAAGATCCACACGAGAAGGGGGAAGCCTAGCGTGTCGCGCGAGGAATCTGTGCGGAAATCGGTCACAACCGACCGCCGGGCTGCCGCTTCCGCTATCCATTAGGGCGGAAAGGACGCCTTCTGTGATCTTCAGCCGGATACGCACCCGTAAGCCCGTTCCCGACCCTGCGGCCGCGTTCGCGCCGGGCTGCCCGCTGGGCCACGGCGGGCCGGCCGGCCAGACCGTCCCGGGGCAGGCCCGGCGCACGCCGTCGAGCCTCTTCACCCCTGCCTTCACCGACCCCGACCAGGCCAGCGCCTTCGTCCGGCAGTTCCACGCCGAGCTGCCGGGCGCGGGCAACCCGGTGCAGCGCGAGCGCGAGGTGCTGGACGAGATCGCCCGCACCGGCACCTACCGGCACACCCCCGAGGAGCTGGCCTTCGGCGCCAAGGTGGCCTGGCGCAACTCCGCGCGCTGCATCGGCCGGCTCTACTGGCGCAGCCTGGTGGTGCGCGACCTGCGCGAGGTCTCCTCGGCCGACGAGCTGGCCGAGGAGTGCTTCGAACACCTGCGGGTGGCCACCAACGGCGGCCGGATCCGCCCGGTGATCAGCGTCTTCGCGCCGGACCGCCCCGGGCGTCCGGCCGCCCGGATCGTCAGCCCCCAGCTGGTGCGCTACGCCGGCTACCCGGACGGCGCCGGGGGCTGGACCGGGGACCCGGCGGGCGGCCAGCTCGCGGCCAGGGCGGCCGACCTGGGCTGGAAGCCGGGTGAGGGCCGCTTCGACATCCTGCCCCTGCTGGTCCAGGAGCGGGCCGGCGAGCAGCCGCGCTGGTACGAGCTGCCGGACGACAGCACCCTGGAGGTGCCGCTGCGCCACCCCGAGTACCCCTGGTTCGCCGAGCTGGGCCTGCGCTGGTACGCCGTCCCCGCGATCAGCGACCAGACCCTGGAGATCGGCGGCATCCGCTACCCCGCCGCGCCCTTCAACGGCTGGTACATGGGCACCGAGATCGGCGCCCGCAACCTCGCCGACGCCGACCGCTACGACATGCTCGCCGAGGTCGCCGCGTGGCTGCGGCTGGACACCTCCAGCGACCGCACGCTCTGGAAGGACCGGGCGCTGATCGAGCTCAACCGGGCGGTGCTGCACTCCTACCAGGAGGCGGGGGTGACGATGACGGACCACCACACCGAGTCGGAGCGGTTCCTGACCCACATCGCCCAGGAGAAGCGGCTGGGGCGCGAGACGCCGGCGGACTGGAGCTGGATCGTGCCGCCGGTGTCGGGCGGGCTCACGCCGGTCTACCACCGCTACTACGACGCGGTGGACCCGGCGACCCGGCCCGCGTTCGTGGCCCGCGAGCCGTGGTGAGCCTGCGGTGAGCCGAGCCGCAGTGAGCTGACCGGGCGGGGTCCGTCAGTTCCGCTCCAGCTGGTCGAACCGCAGCGCCAGCCCGTCCAGCAGCGCCGCGAGGCCCGTCTCGAAGGCGCCTTCGTCCACCGCGCGCCGGTGCTCGGCCAGCCGGTGCGCCTCGCCCAGGTGCGGGTAGTCGTCCGCGTACAGCCGCTCGTCCTCGGGGAACCCGGCCGCGAACGAGCCGAGTGCCGAGCCGGTGATGAAGTAGCGCATCAGCGCGCCGATCCGGGTGGCCTGGCCGCGCGGCCAGCCCGCCTCGACCAGGCAGCCGAAGACCGCGTCGGCCAGCCGCAGCGCGTTCGGCCGCCGCCCCGGTCCCTGGGCGAGCACCGGGACCACGTGCGGGTGGGCGGCGAGCGCGGCCCGGTAGGAGCGGGCCCAGTCGCGCAGCGCGGTGCGCCAGTCGGCGCCGGCGGCGAACATCCCCAGGTCCACCTCGCCCATCACGCTGTCCACCACGGCGTCGAGCAGCTCGTCCTTGGTGGCGAAGTGGTTGTAGAGCGAGGGGCCGCTGACCGACAGCTCGGTGGCCAGCCGCCGGGTGGAGAGCGCCTCCAGGCCGTCGGCGTCCACCAGCGCGAGCGCGGCCGCGACGATCCGCTCGCGGCTGAGCAGCGGGGTGCGGGGCCGGGCCATGGGCGGGGGTCCTCCGTTCGGGGTAGCCGGGCAGGCGGGTCGGGTCATTCTCGCAGGGCGCCCTTCCCAGAGGGGGCCGGGGCGGGCTAGAGTCCGAAAAACTTGCAGCGCTAGTTTACGAGGACGGGCCCACAGTGAACCTGGAACTCTCCGAGGAACAGGCCGCGGTCCGCGCGCTCGCCGCCGAGTTCACCGAGCGCGAGATCGCCCCGTACTGCGCGGACTGGGACCGCGCCGAATCGGTCGACCGCGCGATCGTCGGCAAGCTGGGCAAGCTCGGCTTCCTCGGCCTGACCATCCCCGAGCAGTACGGCGGCAGCGGCGGCGACCACCTGGCGTACTGCCTGGTGCTGGAGGAGTTGGGGCGCGGCGACTCCGCGGTGCGCGGGATCGTCTCGGTCTCGCTCGGCCTGGTCGCCAAGTCGGTCAACAGCTACGGCACCGAGGAGCAGAAGCGCCACTGGCTGCCCCGGCTCTGCTCCGGCGAGGCGCTGGGCTGCTTCGCGCTGACCGAGCCCGGCACCGGCTCGGACGCCGCCAACCTCACCACCAAGGCGGTGCGCGCGGGCGGGGACTGGCTGATCAGCGGCAGCAAGATGTTCATCACCAACGGCAGCTGGGCCGAGGTCGCCCTCGTCTTCGCCCGCACCGGCGGCCCGGGCCACCAGGGCATCAGCGCCTTCCTGGTCCCCACCGACACCCCGGGGCTGACCCGCCGGGAGATCCACGGCAAGCTCGGCCTGCGCGGTCAGGCCACCGCCGAGCTCTCCTTCGACGAGGTCCGGGTGCCTGACAGCGCCCGGCTCGGCCCCGAGGGCAAGGGCTTCACGGTCGCGATGGCCGCACTCGCCAAGGGCCGGATGTCGGTGGCGGCCGGCTGCGTCGGCATCATCCAGGCCGCCCTGGACGCCGCCGTGCGCTACGCGAAGGAGCGCGAGCAGTTCGGAAAGCCGATCGCCTCCTACCAGTTGGTCCAGGAGCTGATCTCGGACATCTCGGTCGACCTGGACGCCGCCCGCCTGCTCACCTGGCGGGTCGCCGACCACATCGAACGCGGGCTGCCGTTCGCCACCGAGTCCTCGGTGGCCAAGCTCTTCGCCGGCGAGGCCGCGGTGCGGGCCGCCAACAACGCGCTGCAGGTCTTCGGCGGTTACGGCTTCATCGACGAGTACCCGGTCGGCAAGCTGCTGCGCGACGCGCGCGTGATGACCCTGTACGAGGGCACCAGCCAGATCCACAAGCTGCTCATCGGCCGGTCGCTGACCGGTGTCAACGCGTTCTGATCAGGAGAGGAGCCACCGAGGTGCGTCCCGTCTACTTCGCCGCCGCCCGCCGCAGCCCGATCGGCCGGCTGCGCGGCGCGCTGTCCACCGTCCGCCCGGACGACCTGTCGGCCGCCGTGCTGCGCGGCCTGCTGGCCGAGGTCCCCGCGCTCGACCCGGCCCGGATCGACGACGTCTACTGGGGCGCCGCCAACCAGGCCGGCGAGGACAACCGCAACGCGGCCCGGATGGCCGTGCTGCTCGCCGGGCTGCCCGAGAGCGTGCCCGGCGCCACCGTCAACCGGCTGTGCGCCTCCGGCCTGGAGGCGGTCACCATGGCGGCCCGCACGATCGCCGCGGGCGAGGCGGACGTCGTGGTCGCCGGCGGCTGCGAGTCGATGAGCCGGGCGCCGTTCGTGCTGCCCCGCCCGGACGAGGCGCTGCCGCACACCCTGCAGACCTTCGACACCCGGCTCGGCTGGCGGCTGACCAACCCGCTGATGCACGAGCTGCACGGGGTGCTCGGCATGGGCGAGACGGCCGAGGAGGTGGCGAGCCGGTACGGCATCGAGCGCGAGCGGCAGGACGCCTTCGCGCTGCGCAGCCACCAGCGCGCCGCGGCCGCCCGCAAGGACGGCCACTTCGACGCCGAACTGCTGCCGGTGCGCCGCCCGGACGGGGTCACGGTCACCCAGGACGAGGGCATCCGGGAGGACACCAGCCTGGAGCGGCTGGCCAAGCTGAAGCCCGCCTTCCGCCCCGGCGGCACGGTGACCGCCGGCAACGCCTCCCCGATGAACGACGGTGCGGCCGCGCTGCTGCTGGTCAGCGAGCAGGCGCTGGGCGAGCTCGACCTGGAGCCGCTGGGCCGCTACGCCGCCGGGGCCTCGGCCGGGGTGAGCCCGGACGTGATGGGCATCGGCCCGGTGCCCGCCACCCGGAAGGCACTGGCCCGGCTCGGCTGGCGCATCGAGGACCTGGAGGAGGCCGAGTTGAACGAGGCCTTCGCCGCCCAGGTGCTGGCCTGCGTCGACCAGTTGGGCCTGGACCCGGAGCTGGTCAACCCCACCGGCGGCGCGATCGCGCTCGGCCACCCGCTGGGCGGCTCGGGCGCCCGGATCCTGACCACCCTGCTGCACCGGATGCGCCGCACCGGTGCCCGGCGGGGCCTGGCCACCATGTGCGTCGGCGTGGGCCAGGGCACCGCCGTCCTGATCGAGAACAGCTGAGGAGCCTGAGAACATGTCACGTTTCACCGGCAAGGTCGCCGTGGTCACCGGCGCCGCCCAGGGGATCGGCGCAGCCACCGCCCGCCTGCTGGCCGAGGACGGCGCCACCGTCGCGGTGGTCGACCTGACGGCCGAGCGGGCCCGGGAGACCGTGGACGCGATCACCGCCAAGGGCGGCACGGCGCGCGCGTACGGCTGCGACGTCAGCGACTACGACGCGGTGGAGAGCACCTTCGCGCGCGTCGTCGAGGAGCTGGGCGGCCTGCACATCCTGGTCAACAACGCCGGGATCACCCGGGACAACCTGTTCTTCAAGATGCCCAAGGCCGACTGGGACGCGGTGCTGACGGTCAACCTGACCAGCGCCTACAACTGCAGCCACGTCGCGCAGAAGTACCTGGTGGCGCAGAAGTACGGCAAGATCGTCTCGCTCAGCTCCCGCTCCGCGCTGGGCAACCGGGGCCAGGCCAACTACGCCGCCGCCAAGGCGGGCATCCAGGGTCTGACCGCCACGCTGGCGATCGAGCTGGGCCCGTTCAACATCAACGTCAACGCCGTCGCCCCCGGCTACGTCGTGACCGCGATGACCGAGGCCACCGCCGAGCGCGTCGGCTCCAGCCCCGAGGAGCACCAGGCCGAGGTGGCGGCGCGCACCCCGCTGCGCCGGGCGGGGCGGCCGGAGGAGATCGCCGCGGTGGTCGCCTTCCTGGCCAGCGAGGAGGCGTCCTACGTCAGCGGGCAGACGCTGTACGTCAACGGCGGGGCCAGGTAAGGCGGTCCGGGGCGGACCCTCGACCCGTCCCGGGATGGGTATCGACCCGCCCCGGGACAGGTATCGACCCGTCCCGGGACGCTCGCAGAGCGGGCGATTCCGTCCGCTGAGCGGGGCGCGGGATCATCGCGATCGACATCTCTTGACCGATACTTGACGAATCGTCGGATCATGGGAGCACCGCTCTGGCCTGCGCCGATCGGGCTAATCGCGAGGGTATTCGCGGAACTGTTCGGCATGTTCACGATGAATGTCAAGAGTCCAAAATGACTATAGCTTCATCAGCTCTCCACACGATGGGATGTCCGGGCCGAGCCCGCGTCTCGGCAGCTCCCTCCCCCATCCAAAGGAGTCCCATGGGCACCTCCCCCGCCACCGCGGGCACCCGCCGCTCCACGACCACCCGCGCCCTCGCGCTGCTCGCCGTCGGGGCCACCGCCCTGACGACCGGCATGGTCACGGTGCAGAGCGGCACGGCACTCGCCGCCGACGCTCCGGCCAAGGTCGCGTTCAAGCTGCACCCCGCGTCCGAGGGCCACCAGGACTCGAAGGCCCGCACCGCGCCGCTCAGCACCAGCGACTGCGTCACGCAGATCGGCATCCACTGCTACTCGCCGCTGCAGTACCGCAACGCGTACAACCTCAACCCGCTGTACGCCGACGGCACCACCGGCAAGGGCCGCACGATCGTCATCGTGGACTCCTTCGGCTCGCCGACGATCCAGCACGACCTGGAGACGTTCGACAAGCAGTGGGGCATCCCCGACACCAACGTCGAGGTCGTCAAGTGGGGCAACGTGCCGCCCTTCGACGCGAACAACCCGGACCACACCAGCTGGGCCGGCGAGACCACGCTGGACGTCGAGTACGCCCACGCGATCGCCCCCGGCGCGCACATCGTGCTGGTCGAGACCGGCGTCTCGGAGACCGAGGGCACCACCGGTCTGCCCGAGATGATGTCCGCCGAGCAGTCGCTGATCAAGCAGGGCAAGGGCGACGTCATCACGCAGAGCTTCGGCGCGACCGAGGACACCTTCCCCGGCTTCGACAAGGGTGACTACAAGTCGCTCACCGACCTGCGCTACGCCTTCAAGGAGGCGGCCGCGCACAACGTCACCGTGCTCGCCTCCTCCGGCGACAACGGGGTCACCGACGACGACCTCAACAACACCCTGTACACCCACAAGGTCAACTCCTGGCCGTCCTCGGACCCGCTGGTCACCTCGGTCGGCGGCACCCAGATGACCCTGGACAACAACGGCAACCGCACCGCGCCGGACAAGGTCTGGCACGACGCGTACGGCGCGGGCGGCGGTGGCACCTCCGCCATCTTCGACCGCCCGTGGTACCAGGCCGGCGTGGCGAACGTGGTCGGCGACCACCGCGGCACCCCGGACATCAGCATGAGCGCCGCCGTCGACGGCTCGGCCTGGACCTACGAGTCGTACGACCCGAAGGCCGTCGGCTGGCACCTGACCGGTGGCACCAGCGAGGCCTCGCCGATCTTCTCCGGCATCGTCGCGCTCGCCGACCAGCGCGCCGGCTACCGCCTGGGCCAGATCAACTGGCGCCTGTACGGCATGGCGCTGCTGCCCTCGCAGTGGAGCGGCATCCAGGACGTCACCACCGGTGACAACGGCTGGAACAACGTGACGGGCTACCAGGCCACGAACGGCTACGACCTGGCCTCCGGGCTCGGGACGATCGACGCCAACCGGTTCGTGCGCACCCTCGCGGGGCACTGAGGATCCGGCTGACGCCGGCCCGGGTCACCCAGGGCCTGTACGACGCACCCGGGTGGGGCACTCGTTCGCGAGTGCCCCACCCGGGTGCTTTTCGGTTCTCGGCCGACGGAGCGTCAGCGGCGCCGGTCGGCCGGTAGACCGCACTGTCAGCGCTGGTCGGCCGGTAGACCGGTAGACCGGACTGTCAGCGCTGGTCGGCCGGATGGTCAGCGCTGGTCGGCCAGCGCCTGTGCCGCCGCTTCGAGCTTCGCCAGGTAGCGCTCGGAGGAACGGAGCTTGCGGCCGTCCTCGCCCGGCAGCTGGGCCCGCAACTCCAGGATGAGCGGACCGATCTGCACCGCCCGCCGGGGATCCCGCACAGCCCGCCAGCAGGCCTCGGCGTTGGTCGCCACGCGCTGGGCCTCCGGATCCTGCGGACCCTCGGCGGCCAGCAGCACCAGCGCCACCTGCCGGTAGAGCTCCGCGGCGATCGCCGGGTCGCCCGACAGCCTGGCGACATGGGCCCTGACCTGGCGCACCATCAACACGGGTGCGGAGATCGCCCCATGGGCAGCGACCGCGCGCTCCTCCAGGGCCATGGCGAGGTCGGCGGCCCGCTGGTGCTCGCCGGCATCGGCGGTGCGGACGATCACGCCGATCGCCTCGCGGAAGTCGTCCGGCGGCGGGGCGGGGGCGGCGTCGGGGGCGGGTGCGGCGTCGGGGGCGGAGCCGGGTGCGGCGTCGGGGGCGGAGCCGGGTGCGGCTGCGGCGAGCGCGACCGCGGCGGGTGCGACCGCGGCTGCGGGGGCGTCCAGCAGTGCCGCCACCGCCGGCGGGCGCCGCAGCGGCTCCGTCACGGCCTCGGCCGGGTCGGGCGCCGTCAGGGCCCCCGCCGGCTCGGACCGCGTGGCCTCAGGGCCCGCCTCCGCGTCGGCCTTGAGCAGCGTGACCAGGTGGATCGGCCGGACCGTCGGCGGCACGCCCGGCTTGGCGAGCGAGACCGGTCCGCGGTCCGCCGTGGGCCGCGGCAACGGCACCGTCGCCGCGAAGGCGGGCGCACTGGTCGCCGGGGCGGCCTGCGGCCGGGCCTCGCCGCCCAGTTGGCGCGCGGTGTTCCGGAAGACCGGCCGGTCCGGGCCGTACGAGGCGAAGATCAGCACGTCCGGGCGGAGCACCGAGTGGACCTGGGCCCGCAACTGCTCCGGCGTCAGCAACTGCCCGGCTCCCGGGCGGCCGCCGTGCAGCGCCTCGATCAACGCGCGGGTGAAGGTGCCGATCTGCTCCGGGTCCGGGCCGACCACCGCCCACAGCGGCAGCCCCTCGGTGAACGGTCCCGTGCTGCCGCCCTGGAGCAGCGGCCAGGCGCTCTGCTCGGCACTCAGGTCCGCGAGCACGAGGGTGTCCCACTCGGCGGGCCGGGCGCGCAGCTCACTGGCGATCGCCGACCAGGCCAGTCCGTCCTGGCGGATCGTGCCGGTCTTCGAGTCACGCAGCGTCAGGTACAGCCCGGCGCCGCGCTTGTCCGCCACCAGGTGGCCGCCGAGGTGGACCACCAGCGGCCCCGGGTGCCGGGAGGCGGCGCGCAGGTGGGCGAGGACGGTCTGCGGGTCGCTGGCGGCGGGCAGGTGGACGGCGTCGACGGACTCGGCCGCGAGCAGGGTCTGCGGAGCGACGGCCGCGAGCATCGCGGAGAGCACCTGCGGCTGCCCCGCCCCGCCGCGTCCCCAGCCGCGCCGGCCCGCACTGCCGTAGCCGCCCTCGACCGCGAGGATGCGGCCGCGCAGGCCGCCGCCGACCCAGGCGGCGGCCCCCGCGCCGGTGGCCGTGGCGTTCAGGGGCGGCAACGTGAAGGTGCCGGTCCAGCCGGAGGAGGCCGTTTGCTCCCCGGCGGCCTCCGGTGCGGGCGCGTCAGCGCTGGTGGGTGCGGCGGGCGCGGGTGTGGCGGATGCGGCGGATGCCGCGGATGCGGGTGCGGTTGATGGAGTGGTGGCGGGCGCGGGCAGCGGGGAGTCGCCGGTCTGGGCGGCGGGCGCGGCGGCGGTCGGCACCACCGCACGCAGCACCGCCGTGGCCGGGCTCGGCAGCACCGCACGCAGGATGGCCGTGCCTTCGGTACCGCCCCTGCGGTACGGCGCCGACGCGGCGTCCTCGATCGGGGGCAGGACCGCGGTCGGGGCCAGGTCGACCGGCGCGGCGGCACCGGGCCAGGCGCCGGGCGGGCCGCCTGCCGGGGCGCCGGGCGGGGTCCGGTAGGGCTCGGGGGCCGCGCCGATCACCGGCGCGGGAATCGGCGCGGTGCGCTCCGGGTCGTAACCGCCGTGGACCGGCCGGCCGACGACGCCGGGCGGTCCGGCCACCGGCAGGTCAGGCGGCGGCACCGCAGCTCCGGAGATCGATGCACTGTCCGCCACCGCCGGTCACCACCCGCCCGCCACCCTGGGCGATCTCGGTCCATGGATCACGGCTGGCACACCGCTCCCCCTTTCGCGCCACCATACGGGGTCCGCGACCTCGCATTCCAGGCCGGGTGCGTCGCCATTCCAGCGGCGGCACCGGGTGCCAGGCCCGGGCGCGGCACCGGGCGGCCCGTCCGGTGCCCAACCCCCGCCTGGCGAGCGGTCGGTGTCGCCGAGGTGACCGGCAGGTGCCGCCGCCGTCGCGGGACGGATGATGCGGCACGGATGACGCGGCACGGATGATGCGGCACGGATGACGCGCCGCCGTTCGGGATCGGCCACGTCAGAGGCCTGGGTCGACCCGGCGGGCCGCCCCAGAGGCGCGAGGGTGCGGCCCAGAGGCCCGGAGGCCCAGGGGTGCGGCGCGGGGCTGCGTACGGACCGGGCGCGCGCAGGCGCAGCCCGGGGGTGCGGAACCACCGCTTCCGGCCGCCTGGTTGACTGTGCGGTGCCCGGCCACCAGCCGGGCAGCCGCGGTCCCCACACCCTCCGGGCCCCGTCGCCCCGGGCCTGGCGCACCAGCCGAGGAGCGAGCCCCATGCACGCCCTGCAACCCCTGCTCGCCAGCTTCGTGCCGATCTGGACGCTGACCGCCGTCGGCTACCTGGTCAGCCGCACCGGTCTGCTCGGCGAGCAGGCCGAGGCGGTGCTCGGCCGGTTCGTCTTCCATGTCGCGATGCCCGCCGCCCTGTTCACCATGCTGGCCAAGGCGCCGCTGCGCACCTTCGCCAATGCCTCGATGCTCGCCTTCGCGGCCGGCACCCTGGTCGCCTCGCTGCTCGGCTGGGCCGGCGCACGCTGGCTGTTCGGCCGCCGGCCCGCCGACCAGGCGATCAGCGGGATGGCGGCGGGCTACGTCAACTCGGCCAACCTGGGCATCCCGGTGGCGGTGCAGGTGCTCGGCGACGCCTCGTTCGTCGGTCCGGTGCTGCTCTTCCAGGTCCTGCTGGTGACACCGATCATCCTCGGTGCACTCGACGCCGGGACCAGCGCGGACGGCAGCCGGGCCGAACGGCTCGGCCGGCTGGTGCGACTGCCGCTGCGCAACCCGATCATCATGGCCTCCGCCCTCGGGGTGCTCTGCTCCGCCACCGGCCTGCACCTGCCCGGCGCGCTGGGCCACTCCTGCGATCTGCTCGGCGGCGCGGGCGTACCGACCGCACTGGTCACTCTCGGCATGTCGCTGCACGCCCGCCCCGCCGCGGCGGGCGGCTCGCTGCGCGCGGAGGTCGGGCTCGCCGTGGTCACCAAGAACCTGGTGCAGCCGCTGGTCGCCTTCGCCGTCGGCAGCCTGCTGCTGGACCTGACTCCGCACCAGCTGCTCGCCGTGGTGATCTGCTCGGCCCTGCCCACCGCGCAGAACGTCTTCATCTACGCCCGCCAGTACGACCTGAACACCGCACTGCCGCGCAACTCGGTGCTCTGGTCGACGCTGCTGTCGATGCTCACCCTCTCCGCGATCGACTGGACCCTGGCCCCGACCACGCACTGAGCCCGGGTCTCCCACCGGGCCCGGGCCGCACACCGGGCCCGGGCCACACACCGGGCCCGGGCCACACACTGCGCCCGGGCCGCACACCGAGGTACGCGCCCCCGCGCCCTTGCGCGCCTCCACACCACCACCCGCACCCACCGCGTCCACGTCACGCAGCAGCACGGGTCCCCCCTCTCCTTCGCCCCTTCGGCACAGTCGACACCGGAGGTTCGCAGCCGCCTCGGGAGTATGAAAACCGATTATCGGCACACGCTGTCTCCCGTCGCCCGGCTGTTCAATTAGTTGTCATGCGCGCAGACTTCACGCGCCATCAGGCCTGTGTCTTACTTGAGTGCTACGCGCGTTGCACCCCAAGAACTACGCGCGTGGAACTCCCCGTCGACTACGTCCGGAGACCCGAATGAGACACACGCGTCGTGCTCTGCTCACCCTCGCCGCCGGTGCGACCGCCGCGGCCAGCGCCCTGATGCCCGTGGCCGGTGCCCACGCCGCCACCGGCACGTACTCCCTGGTCATCCTCCCGGACCAGGGCGAGAGCGCGATCTACAACTTCGTCAACTCGGCGACCAAGTCGATCGATGTGACGATCTACGAGCTGCGCGACACCACCCTGGTCAACGACCTGGTGGCCAAGGAGAAGGCCGGTATACCGGTGCGCGTCATCCTGGACTCCAAGCAGACCTCGGTGAACAGCGCCGCCTACAGCGCGCTGTCCGCCGCCGGGGTCGGGGTCACCTACTCCTCGTCGAGCTTCGTCTACACCCACCAGAAGACGATCACCGTCGACGGCGCCAAGTCCTACATCAGCACGGGCAACTTCGACACCACGTACTACGCCACCTCGCGCGACTACGGGGTCTTCGACACCGACGCCAACGACGTCGCGGCGATCGAGCAGGTCTTCAACGCCGACTACGCGAAGACCTCGATCACCCCCTCCGACGGCGACGACCTGGTCTGGTCGCCCACCGACTCGCAGACCCAGCTGCTGGCCCTGGTCAACGGCGCCCAGCACAGCCTGGACGTCCAGGAGGAGGAGTTCGGCGACACCGCGCTGATCAACGCGATCGTCGCGGACGCGCAGCGCGGCGTCACCGTCCGGGTAGTGGCGGAGAACGAGAACAGCACCTACACCAGTGACCTCAACCAGGTCACCGCCGCCGGCGGCAAGGTGACCACCTACACCAGCTCGACCGGCTTCTACGTCCACGCCAAGGCGATCGTCGCCGACTACGGCACGTCGAGTGCGAAGGTGTTCGCCGGCTCGGAGAACTTCTCCGACAACTCGCTGAACCACAACCGCGAGCTGGGCCTGATCGTCAACGACCCGGGCGTGCTCAACGGCATCGAGGCGACCTTCACCGCCGACTTCAACCAGGTCAGCAGCGCCGGTGTGACCGTGGCCAACCCCGGCACGCAGAGCAGCACCGTCGGCACCGCCGCCGGCCTGCAGGTCAGCGCCACCGACACCGCGGGCGGCACCCTCTCCTACGCGGCCACCGGCCTGCCGGCGGGCCTGTCGATCAACGCCTCGACCGGCCTGATCTCCGGCACCCCCACCACCGCCGGCACCAGCACCGTCTCGGTCACCGCCACCGACTCCACCGGCCCCTCCGGCTCCACCTCGTTCAGCTGGACGGTGAACCCGGGCGGCGGCGGCAGCAACACCGTGACCGTGGCCAACCCCGGCACGCAGAGCGGCACCGTCGGCACCGCCGCCGGCCTGCAGGTCAGCGCCACCGACTCGGCCTCCGGCCAGACCCTCTCCTACGCGGCCACCGGGCTGCCCGCGGGCCTGTCGATCAACGCCTCGACCGGCCTGATCTCCGGCACCCCCACCACCGCCGGCACCAGCACCGTCTCGGTCACCGCCACCGACTCCACCCAGGCCAGCGGCAGCACCACCTTCAGCTGGACCGTCAACCCCAGCAGCGGCGGCACCTGCACGGCGGCCCAGCTGCTCGGCAACCCCGGCTTCGAGACCGGTAGCGCGGCCCCGTGGAACACCTCCTCCGGCGTGGTCAGCAACAGCAGCTCCGAGCCGCCGCACAGCGGTAGCTGGGACGCCTGGCTGGACGGCTACGGCACCGCGCACACCGACACGCTCAGCCAGTCCGTCACGCTCCCGACCGGCTGCTCCAGCTACCAGCTGAGCTTCTGGCTGCACGTCGACACGGCCGAGACCAGCACCACCAAGGCCTACGACACGCTCTCCGTCCAGGTGCTGAACAGCGCCGGCACGGTGCTCTCGACGCTGCACACCTACTCGAACCTGGACCACAACACCGGTTACGCGCAGCACACGTTCGACCTGTCCGCCTACGCCGGACAGAACGTCACGCTGAAGTTCACCGGTACCGAGGACAAGGAGTACCAGACCTCGTTCGTCCTCGACGACACGGCGATCAACGTCCAGTGAGCGACTGCTGAAGCAAGGCCGGCTCCCGCCTCCACGGTCGAGGCGGGAGCCCTCCGCTAGGGTGCCGCAATGACCGGTGCCACCCGCCTCCCGCTGCTCTTCCTCGACGTCGACGGCCCCCTGCTGCCCTACGGCGCGGCGGCACCGCGGTTTCCCACCGGCGGCGCGCCGAGCGAGCCGCTGTGGGACGACCCGGACCCCTTCCTGACCAGGCTCGACCCCGCGCACGGCCCCCGGCTGCTGGCCCTGCCCTGCGAACTCGTGTGGGCAACAGCGTGGACGACCGATGCGAACGACTACCTCGCCCCGCGGCTCGGGCTGCCCCAACTGCCAGTGGTGGACTGGCTGGAGCCCTCCGCCGAGGACCTGTGGAGCGGCCTGCACTGGAAGACCCGCACCCTGGTCGGCTGGGCCGCCGGGCGCGCCTTCGCCTGGGTGGACGACGAACTCACCGACGCCGACCGCGACTGGGTGGCCACCCACCACCCCGGCCCGGCCCTGCTCCACCGGGTCGACCCCGCCCTGGGCCTGACCGACACGGACTTCGCCACCCTCGACGCCTGGCTACGGGCGCAGTGCGTCCGGAGGTGACAGCCTGTTCGAGTCCATACGCCTGAATCGGCTGCCGTTGGCCGCGATGGCGATCACCGCCGCGACGAGGAGAGCTGTTCCATGGTGTTCTCCCTTCTCGGGGGCCGGCCTCAAACCGGCCGGAGGGGCGGAGGCGCACTCGGCCGGATGACGTAGGTCTCGAACCCGCCGACCACGCCGGCGGGGGTGAAGCCGGACTTCGTGAGGACGCGCCCCGAAGCCGCGTTGTCCGGGTGGTGCTTGGCGCGGACCTCCGGCAGACCGAAGGGGCCGAAGGCCAGGGCGAGGATCGTGCGGACCCCTTCGGTGGCGTAGCCCCGGCCCCAGGCATCCACGCGCAGGACGTAGCCGACCGTGGCGGCGGGGGCGTCCAGGTTGAGCTTGATGACGCCGAGGAGTTCGGCGCGCACGGTGATGCCAAGGATGTACCGCGTCCGGGGCGTCTGCGCTGCGGCGGCCATCGCGGTAGCCAGGTAGCACAGCGCACCGGCTTCGTCCATCGGTCCGCGCCCGAGGAAGACGGTCGATTCGGAGCTGTAGATCTGCTGGAGCGCTTCGGCGTCCTCGGGGGTCAGCTCGCGCAGTTCGATCACGTGTCCAGCGCGCCGATCAGGGCGGCGAGTTCACCGGCGCTGGGCCGGTCATCCGGCTCGGAGAGCAGGACTTCACGCAGGACGGCCTGCAACTCCGGCCAGAGGGTCACCGTCGACAGAGGAACGCGGCGGGCGGCGATGGCGTCGCGGAGCCCTGCGGGGCCGACGATCCGCCGGTCGATCGCGGCGGCCTCGTAGTCGAGATGCCAGTTCCCTGTGGTGCAGGCCCAGACTGTTCCGGCCAGGGCGTACACGTCGGCGGCCTGCGTGGTCTCCACGGGCTGCGGGCCGCTGGAGATCCGGGCGGCCAGTTCGGGGGCGGTCAGGTGGACCATGGTTCCGTCGAAGGCCGTCCACGGCAGCGGGGTCCCGAGCTTGCGGGACCACGCGAAGTCGATGAGCCGGACGTTACCTCTCTCGGTGTGGATGCCGTGTTCCGGCTGGAGGTCCCCGTGCACCCATCCGTCGGCGTGGAGGCCGGCCACCGCGCGGCACAGCCCGGCCGCAGCAACGAGCGCTTCGTCCCGCCCGCCATCGCCCTTGCGCACGGGGCGGAAGACGCGCCACGTGCTCGGTCCGGCCAACCACGGGGTGACGTACCAAACGCCCTCGCCGAAAAGGCCGGCGGTCACCGCGTAGCCGGTGAGCTGGTCCAGCACCGCGGCTTCGCGGGCCGTGGTCCCGGCGGCCTCCCCGGTGCCGATCTTGATGCTGACCGTGGCGAGCGGCCCGGTCGCCTTCCAGACGGCCGAGCCCCGCCGGTCGCTGATTTCCTCCAGCGCGATCGGCCCGCAGACAGCCTCCGCAGCCTTCAGCGCCTCGGCGGCATCGGGAGTGAACTCGCCCATTCTCGTACTGCCTTCCACTCACAAGGGATGTGCTCGAACACGTCCCGCCCGTCATCGTCAGCCACGGCGAGCGCCGCCGCGAGGTCGGGCGTGTTCTTGAGGAACTTCGGGTCCAGCGGGCGGACGGCCGCCCGTACCGGGAGGAACGAGAAGGGCGGCGGCGGGATGCTCCGCCCGGCGCGGGAGGTCTCCACGGCACCCTGAGCGAACTTGCCGAGCATCACGCCGACAGGGCCATACAGGTTCTTCAGCGCCCAGTGCGGCCACGCCAGCAGCTCGCGGTGATCGGCGTCCGCACAGTGCCCGAGGATCACCACGTTCTCGCACGCCAGCAGACCGTTGGGCCGGGCCATGAGCGGCCGGACCCATTCCGCGGCCTGGACACCGGCGTAGAACAACTCCGCCTCCACGGCGTACTGGTGGGAGCCGGGCGTGACCTCGTAGACGGTCCACCCGGTCATCCGGCGCACGGTGGAGGGCTGGAGGAAGGGGCAGTGCTCGTACAGCCCGGTGAGGTAGCTGCCCACGTCGATGCCGGCCGGGTTCTCCGACCGGGCTTCGGTGAGGCGAAGCGCCCCGGCGGTCAGCCGGGACGCTCCGTCGTGGGGCGCGGTGATCACCTGGTGGTCACGCCGTCGCCGTCGCCGCCCTCGACGGGACCGCAGTCCCACTCGGCGACCACGGTTCCGGTCTCCCGGTACTGCGCGAGGGCTTCGGTGTTCACGGTGCCGTCGACGTTGGTGAACCAGATCTCGGGGAGCGGCCCGTACACCTGCTCGTACGCGCTCACCCAGTCGATGAGCCCGTGGCCCGTCATCTCGACGTGGGTCAGCTCCCGGGCCGCGTGGTGCAGGCTGAAGTCGCGGTGGGCGTCGGGGTCCGTGACGAGGGCGTGCCACGCGGAGTCGATGGCGGTGGAGAACATCTGGGGCGCGGCCTGGCCGGCGTCGAACCGGCGCGCGGCGATGGTGAAGAACTTGCCCAGCTCGTCCAGTTCGACGCTGGGCTTGGTGGCGGTGTGCATGTGCCTCTCCAATCGGGTTGGCTCTGCTCGACCAGACGGCCGAGCAGTGGTGCAAGGTCGTACCGGCCCCGGCCCGGCGATGGCCCTTTCCACCGAGCCGGGGGCTGTGCGCCGCCGCACCGGCCGGCCGGTGCGGCGGCCCGAGGTGCGTGAGGTCACGCCCCGGAGCCCGCCGTGAGAACGGCTGAGAAACACGGCGGGAGTCTGTGGGCTGGTCAGCGGGTCTGCGGCGGGCTGGGCTCGTCGGGCTCCGAATCGAAGACGAGCTGCCACGGCGGGTCGAGGACGATGGGCTTCGCGTGGGTCGGGCGGGGCGGCTCGGCGTCCCACGCCCGCTTCACCCGCCACCTGATCATCGTCATCATCCTGCGCGTCCTGCGGCAACCTTGATGCGTCGTCACTCCACAGCGGGTCCGGGGCCCTCGGGCGGCGCACCCCAGACCGCTGCACTGTTCACTCGCCGCCCCCTCGCGGGTGCTCGCACTCCGGCAGAGGCACGTGGAGAGCACGGCAGCGCTCTGACGCAGCGTGCCCGGGGACTGGCCGGCCTCGGCGGCCCGTGCGGCCTCGTAGTCGTCCAGCGGGTCCCAGCCGGCCGGCAAGGCCGCCAACTCCCTCTTTGCCAGGCCCGTCACGACTTCGCGGTACACCCGTGGGGTGGTGCGTCTCACCATCGATCTATCCTCCTTCGCCGCTCGAAGTAGCTGCATCCAGTGAACGGCCGAAGAGTTACCCCGAACCAGAGCGGCAAGTGAGCACCTGTCAGGCATAATCAACGCACTGTCCGGCCTGACCTCGGGCTTCTCGATCTGAGCGGAGGCTCCCGTGGCTCCGAGGAGGAAGCGTCTCGCCGAGCGCCGCAGGGCACTCGGCTACAGTCAGGAGTTGTTCGCCAACGAGCTGGGGGTAGCGGTATCCACGGTTACCCGTTGGGAGGCTGGCGCGACCGATCCCCAGGCGTACCTACACCCCAAGATGGCAAAGGTTCTCAGGGTCAACCCTGAAGGGCTGGCGGACCTCCTCGCACCAGAGGTGCCAGTCCCTGACCGCACAGTGGTCTACGTCGCCGGCCCTCCCCCTGGTGATACTGATGACATGAAGCGCCGCGATGTATTGAGCCTGCTCGCCGTGACCGGTGCGCTCATCGCCCTGCCGGGCTCCGACAAGCCCCCGTCTCGTCCCGGGGTGGCTGTGTCCTTGGCAGACACCGGGCCTGAATTGAACACGTACCTCTGGAAAGTGTTCGGCCTCTCCGACTCCAAGCAGGCCGTGTACCCGATGGTTCAGCACCAACTGGGTCTCCTGGCCAAAGGGCTGGGGGAGAGCCAGAGCGACGCCTCGCGCCAGCAGCTCTGTGTGCTGGTGGGAGACC
The DNA here is from genome assembly GCF_042957465.1 of Kitasatospora sp. NPDC008050. Classification (NCBI taxonomy): domain Bacteria; kingdom Bacillati; phylum Actinomycetota; class Actinomycetes; order Kitasatosporales; family Streptomycetaceae; genus Kitasatospora; species Kitasatospora sp. NPDC008050. The sequence goes on along the minus strand of NZ_JBIBIJ010000021.1, from coordinate 110,953 downwards.
TGTATCAGCTCGCTGGCGAGATCTTCTTCGACGCCAACAGGTACACCGATGCTGCGCACTGCTACACACTGGCCGCCAGCGCCAGCAAAGAAGCACGAGCTTTCGACATGTGGGCCTGTGCGTTGACGAGGCATGCCTTTGTCGAACTCTATGAGCGCCGCTTTGCCGTCGCGGCTCCGATTCTGTCAGCGGCATCTCAGGTAGCAGAACGAGGAGACAGTCAGCTCTCGACCCGACACTGGGTGGCGGCGGTCCAAGCGGAGGCGCATGCGGGCCTCGGCGACCTTGATGCGACTAGACGCGCGCTCGACGTCGCCGAGCAGGTACACAACCTGTCCGGGCAGCTTCACAATGGCGGCTGGCTTCGGTTCGACGGATCACGCCTCGCCGAGGAGCGTGGGACCTGCTACCTCGCCCTCGGCCGCCCGGATTTGGCAGAGCAAGCGCTGACCGCCGCACTCTCGCAGCAGCTCTCACTGCGCCGTCGGGGAGCGGTGCTCGCGGAGTTGGCGGCCCTGGGTGCCGAACGCCGCGATCTCGACCAGGCGGGTCACTACACTCGCGCTGCTTTGGAGCTGGCAGGCCAGACCGGCTCGGGCTACATCGGGAGGAAGTTGGAGGGCGTCAAGAGCCGCCTCGTCCCGCTCATGGCCGATGCTCGGGCTTCAGCATTGCACCAGCAGATCTCGGCGCTCGACAGCGCCGCCTGACGAAGGAGTGACGCATGTCATCTGACGGGCAGATCTTCCGCGAAGCGTGGATCGCGGGCGTGTCAAAGCACTACCCGGGCGAGCCGAAGGCCGGCTACGTCGCCCCATGGGACAAGACACCGGAATGGGAACGCGAGTGCGCCGCCTCCGTGTACGGCCAGGTCCGCGACTTCATCAGCGTGAGCGGCGGGAATACGTCAAAGCTCACCCGGGAGCAGAAGGGGCGGTTCGTCGCGACGTGTTGGATTGCTCAGATCCACAAGCACATCGAGAACCCGAAGCCGGGCTACGTCGCTGACTGGAACGACCTGCCCGCCTGGCAGCAGGAGACTGATGCGGACATCTTCGAGGCGATCGAGCACAGCCATTCCTGAGCGGTCTGCGTCTGCCCTCCCCGACTCTTCCGGGGCGGGGAGGGCAGTTCCGGTGATCCAGGGCGGCCGGCTGGGTCAGCAGAGGGGTTGTCGTCAGTGCTACTTGGGCGCCTCGGCGGGGAATGCGCTGGGGCCTACGAGGGGGTGGGGCCGGGGATCGGCCGGTGGCGGCTGCCACCCAGGCCTGGTGGCGTCCCTGGGCATCCAGACACCCCCGGTGCTTCTCCACGGTGCCGGTCTGCTCACCCAGGCCCCGGACAACCCGGAGCCTCGCCGGTCACCGATCCCGGGAGGCTCATATGAACCTCTCAGGCGCAGGCGCAGACCCGGCCGACAGCGCATCACCTCCGCAGCGATCTCACCGTCTGCGGGAACTCCCCCGTCCCGAGCGGATGGGTCGTCTCCGGCACGAATGCCCTGAACGGATGCGGGGGCTACCTGACCGACTCGATCACGAAGGTGAGCTGACCGACGGCCGTCGAGTACGGCGGCGTCCGGATGTGACAGAAGCGCGTCATTGCGGATGCGTGGGGCGGCGGCAACGATGGGGGCATGCCCACTTCCCGCCGTATCGTCATCGCGGTCTTCCCGGACGTCGACCTGCTCGATGTGACCGGGCCGGCCGAGGTGTTCGCGCTGGCCAACCGGGAGACCGGTGGCCGCGCGGGATACCGGGTGCAGTTGGCGGGGCCGGCCCGGGGCGAGGTCGTCACGGCGGCCGGGGTGCGGCTGGTGGCCGACCTGTCGTTCACCGAGGCGGCGCAGGCCGGTGGGGTGCTCGACACGCTGCTGGTGCCCGGCGCGGTGGACCTGGGTCCCCAGGGGCCGGTGGCCCGGATCGACCAGTCCGTCGTGGCCTGGCTGAAGGCGATCGCGCCGCAGGCCCGGCGGGTGGCGTCGGTCTGCGTGGGCGCACATCTGTTGGCCGCGGCCGGGCTGCTGGACGGGAAGCGGGCCACCACCCACTGGTCGACCGCCGCACAGCTGGCGGCCGACCATCCGGCGGTGACGGTGGACGCCGACCCGATCTTCGTCCGGTCCGGGCAGGTGTGGACCGGGGCGGGGATCAGCGCGTGCATGGACCTGACGCTGGCCCTGGTGGCCGAGGACCTCGGCGAGCAGGTCGCGCTCGCGGTGGCCCGGCAGCTGGTGATGTACCTCAAACGCCAGGGCGGGCAGAGCCAGTTCTCGGTACCGCTCAGCCGGCCCGCCGCCTCCCGGCGGGACATCGAGGAGCTGCGGACCCACATCGCCGAACATCTCGACGGTGACCTGTCCGCGGCGGCGCTGGCCGGGCGGATGTCGCTGAGCGAACGTCACTTCGCACGGGTCTTCCGCCAGGAGACCGGCAGCAGTCCCGCCGGGTACGTCGAGGCCGTCCGGGTGGAGGCGGCCCGTCGGCTGCTGGAGAACACCGACCAGCCGCTGGAGCGGGTCGCCGCCGCCAGCGGATTCGGCTCCGTGGAGACCCTGCACCGGGCGATGCGCAAGCAGATCGACACGACACCCGCGGCCTACCGTCGCCGCTTCCGCACCACCACCTGAGCCCTCCGCTCACCCGGCCTCGGGCACGTGCGCACGCCGTGCCCCTCTCCTGCCATGTCCAGAACGAGAAAAGGAACCCTGTGATGACCACTCCCCTGACCCCTTCGCCGACCCTGCGCGAGGTGATCGGCCTGGACGGCCGGCTGCCCCGGCTCGCCGACACCACGCTCGTGCTGATCGACTTCCAGAACACCTACACCACCGGGGTGATGGCGCTGGAGGGCGCTCGGGAGGCCCTGGCGGCCGCCGGCCGACTGCTCGCTGCCGCCCGCGCCGCCGGCGTCCCGGTGATCCACGTCGTGAACGACGGCGGCGAGAACACCCCGTACGACATCCGGGCGGAGATCGGCGCGATCTGCGCCGAGGTCGCGCCCGTCGACGGGGAGCGCGTCGTGGTCAAGCAGTCCCCCGACGCCTTCCACGACACCGAGCTGGAGAAGGTGCTGCGCGAGCTGGGGGCGGGGACGGAGCTGGTGCTGGCCGGCTTCATGACGCACATGTGCGTCGCGTTCACCGCCCAGGGGGCCTTCACCCACGGCTACCGGCCCACCGTCGCCGCCGAGGCCACCGCCACCCGCCCGCTGGCCGGCCCCGACGGCACCGTGCTGCCCGCGGCGACCCTGCAGGCCGCCGCGCTGGCCACGATCGGCGACCTGTTCGGGACCGTCGCCGCCACGGTGGCGGAGCTGACCGCACCGGCGGTCCGGTAGCCGGGCAGGTGGCGGGCCGGGCTCAGACCGGGGCGGGGGCGGCGGTGTCGGCCGGGCGCGTGCTGTCCGGGGTGCCGGTCTCCGGGTCTGCCGGGGTACCGGTCTCCGGGTCTGCCGGGGTGCCGGTGTCCGGGGCGGCCGGGGTGCCGGTCTCCGGGTCGGCCGGCAGGTCGTCGTCGGTGAGGCCGAGGGCCTTGCGGGCAGCGGCCTCGGCGGTCGAGGGGGCGTTGGTCCGCAGGGCGGCCTGGTAGGCGGCCACCGGGTCGGTGGTGTCGGCGGCGGCCGCGTTCCAGACGGCCTGGTCGGCCCGGAAAGCGCCGACCAGCGTGGCGATCTGGTCCTTGACCCCGCTCGGCCACTGCGTCGCGTTGAGCATCGTCGCGCTGTCCGCGAGCACCTGGGCGGTCCGGGTCGACTCCTCGACCGCCATCCCCGGGTCGGTCTCCGGCATCCGCAGCATCCGGTCCTGGGCCTCGACCTCGGCGATGTCCGTCACGAAGTCCTGCTGAGCCCGCGTCAGACCGGCCGGGTCGGCAGGGTCGGTCGGGTCGGCCGGGCCCCCAGAGCCGTCGCCAGGGTTGTCACCGGGCAGGGGCAGCACGGGGGCCGAAGTGTCGGAAGCGGTGGCGCCGCTCATATCGAAGTGCCAGTGGCCGACGATCGTGCTGAACGTCCCCGCGAGCAGACCGAGCGTCCCGAGCACCACCCCGGCGATCGCGAGCCCGAGGCCGCGCTGGTGGCGACGCCGGAGCTGGACCAGCGCGGCGATGCCGAAGCCCAGTGCGGCCGGCCAGAGGCAGCAAGTGAGGCCGGTGACCAGCGAGGTGATGGCCAGCCCGTTGGTCCCCTCGACCGCCCGGCGCCCGTCGAAGGGGTGGGGGTAGGGCCCGGCCTGCCCGTACGGATAGGGATACGGATAGGGATAGGGATAGGGGTACTGAGACTGGTACGGGCCGCTCCCGGGCGGCGGCCCCGCGAACCCGGCGGGAACGGCATCCTGCGGCGGCGCCCACAGATCACCCGCACCGGGCCCGGGCGGCACCGCGTCCTGCGGCCCCACCGCCTCCCCGCCATCCGGTCCCGCCGCGTCCGTCATCTGCCCGCTCCCCCAAGCCCACTGCCCACTGCCCACGCAGCAGTCCGACCGTGGCCGGACTCTAGCGGATCACGAGAACCCACCCAGCTCCCGGACCCGTGACAGCGAAAGCGCGGCTCAGGGTCCGGCGAAACAGGTCCGGCGGGGGCCGATATGGCGCGCGTCCGGTGGGAGTTTCACCGGACCAGGGTCTTCAGGAACTCGCGGCGCCGGCGGTCCTCCTCGGCCTCGCGGGCAGCCTTCCGCCGGTCATGGTGCACCCGTTCCCGCAGGTCAGTGGGCCCTGGCGACCGGTCATACATGGCCGGTGCGCTGTCCTGTCGGTCGAGCTGCGGCGACACCACAATCGGTGCCATCAGAGCGGCCCCGCGCCCCGGTGGCAAGACGCGCCGGAGTAAGGAGCCGCCCCCCGAGGCGACCGTCGTACCGAGCCGCCGGCTCGTCCAGCGACTCGTCACAGCCGGCCGCCGCAGCCCAGGCGATGACCTGCCTCCAGGGAGCACATATGCCACCACAGGAAGTGATCATGAATAGGACCATGAAGAAGGCCGCGAAACTCCTCACCGCGCCGACCATTGCCCTGGCCCTCCTGGCGCCCGTCCTCGCTGCCACCCCGGCAAGCGCCGCGACGACCGATGCCTACACCTTCACCAACCCGAACGGCACCCTCAACGCGACGGGCAACAACGACGGGAACCAGATCTCCGTCACCCCCGACGGCACCAACTACACGAACTGGCGACTGATCAAACTCAGCGACCCCGGCACGTTCGACATCGCCAGCACCTCCTCCGGGAAGTGCCTCTACGCCTCACAGCCCGCCATCCAGCAGTCCTGCGGCAAGAGCGGCGAGGAGTGGCACTTCCGCCCCGTCGACGGCAAGCCCAACACCTTCGGCATCGTCCGCCGCGACGACAGCACCGGCACCGAGTACTGCATGGACAACCGGGGCGGCCTCCACCTGTGGGGCATCCTCGCCCAGCCCAACGCCTGCAACGGCAGCGCGAGCCAGGAGTGGACGGTACCCGCCGCGAACGCGGCCGAGGCCAGGAGCCTGGCGCTCGACTACTACAGCGACCTGTGCTCCAAGAAGACCTCCACCTGCTCGTGGACCGAGAAGTCCGAAGGGCAGCCCGAAGCCCTGCCCCGCCAGCCCGCCTCCTCGGTCTGGTACAACGACACCGCCGACAAGGTGACGCAGGTCTTCACCACGATCTATCACTCGGGCTGGTCGCAGTCGTTCGGGGTGGGCCTGTCGTCCTCGATCGGTGTGTCCGTCCCGGTCCAGGCCATGGTGTCCACCCAGCTCCAGGCGACCACTGCCTACGAGTCCGACCAGTCGACCATCAACGGCATCGCGGTGACCGTCCCCACCAAGAACTACGGATGGGTCGACTTCGCGGCCATCGGCAAGAAGGTCACGGGAACGTGGACCTTCGACACCGACAACCAGCCGTGGACGACCGACGCGACCGTGACCGTCCCCGTCATCAACTCGACGGCCGGCTCCACGATGTACGTCGCCCACACCAGCCCGGACCAGCCGGGCACCACGAACGTGACAGGCGCTGACGCACCGGCGCTGACCATGGCCACGAAGGCATCGTTCACCCCGGATCTCCCCGACGGCACCACGGCGTCGCAGGACGGCCCGAACACGGTGAAGCTCATCGACACCGCCACCGGAGCCAAGATCGGCACGATCAAGCCGAGTACCGTCGTGGACACCAAAGGGACCACTCACGCCGTCGATCTGACCATCTCCGGCAACGTCATCACGCAGACCATCGAGAACGCTCCCGGCGACACCATCGACGGCTCCATGACCATGCCGGCCGTCAGCTACAGCACCATGACCGCTCCGGCCGTCAAGCCCGCTGGTGTCAGGACCGCTGGTGTCAGGACCGCCGCGCTCACGACCAGGTCCGCGAAGGCGACCATGCGCCCCGCGTTCTGGCCGCTTCCCGATCGCCAGCACCCGAAGAACTCGGACGAGTGGAACAAGTGCATGGCCGGGCAACTGGGCAAGAGCATGGTGGAAGGCGCAGCCAAGGCCGCCCTTCTGGGGGCCCTGAAGGGCGGCGCGCTCGGCGCTGAAGCAGGCCCTGAGGGAGCAGCGGCGGGCGCCGCCCTGGGGATGCTGAAGGGCACCGTCACCGGGCTGGGCAAGGCGTACTACGTCTGTGGTACCGACCCGGGCTGATCCGCACGCACCGAACGTAACTGCCACACACCGACGGATCGAAGTCGGCGAGCGGCGGGCGGCACCAGGCGGCTCTCGTAGCCGACCTGGTGCCGTCCGTTTTTAGGGTCCGCGATTCGATGAGCACTGGATCCGGTCGGGGCCGCTGAAGCGTCAACGTGGTCACCGTGCGCCGGGCGTGAGCATGTGACCCAGTTCACAGGACGGGAGTGCATAGCGGAGTCGGGCCCGATGCCTTTCTACAAGTACAGGCGCAGATGCGGATGAAGGGCGGTGCCAATGAAGCAGTTGCAAACGGACGGCTTCGATGAGTTCGTAGCGGCCCGCTGGTCGGCTCTGTTCCATTTCGCGCGCCTGCTCTCCGGCGGAGATCAGCACCAGGCCGAGGACCTGCTGCAAGAGGCACTCGTCAAACTGTGGTTCGCCTGGCCGAAGGTCGCCCTACAGGCGCCGGAGCCGTATGTGCGTCAGGTACTGACGCGCGCGGCGGCCAGGTCTGCGCGGCGACGGTGGTGGGGCGAGCGTCCGACTCGGACTCAGGACATGCCGGAGATCACCGGCTTGGTGGACCTGGCGGCCGCGGTGGAAGAGCGCTCCCGGTTGGAAGTCGGGCTGGCGCAGTTGCCGGTGCGGCAGCGGGCCGCTGTGGTGCTGCGCTACTACCAGGACCTGTCCGAGCGGCAGGTTGCCGAGGCGCTGGGTTGCCCGGTGGGCACTGCCCGCTCTCTGGTGTCGCGCGGGGTGACGAAACTACGGCAGGCATTGGCCGAGGTGACTGTCGAGCCGGTGGGCTGAAGGAGAAGAACGATGGATGACTTCGAGAAGGAGCTGGCACGAATGATGCGCGAAACACAGGAACACACGCCTTTTGAGCCCCGTCACCGTGACCGCCTGCAGGCGGGCGTCCGGACCCGCCGTCGGGCCCGAACGGCCTGGATGGCCGGCGGATCGGTCCTGACCTTTGCGGGGCTCGGCATCGGACTGGTCGTCCTGCCCAACGCCTTCGCCCAGGACCGCCCCGCCACGCCCCAGCGCCCCGCATCGTCCGTCGCGGCACCGACCCCAACCTCCACCTCGGGGACGGGCCCCGTGCCGACTCCGGCCCCGACTCCGACAGCGGGAGGCCTGCCGATCTCACACCCCACCTCGGGAACGGGTGCATCGGACCCCCTGCCGACTCCGGTCCCGACTCCGACAGCGGGAGGCCTGCCGATCTCACACCCCACCTCGGGAACGGGTGCATCGGACCCCCTGCCGACTCCGGTCCTGACGCCGACAGCGGCGCGGTAAAGAAGCCATGAATCCGTGGCCCGGGAGTTCGACTCCCGGGCCACGGGCTCGTCATCCGACGCGGGTCGACACCGATGGAACGGTCTCTCCGTCCGGGCCATGATCACCCGGATCTGCTCGGACAGTGCTCATGATCCGCCGACAGTGCTCGCGAAACCGCGGATCCTAGATCCGTCGTTGTCGTTCAGGGACTGGAGAGCAGATCACGGAGCAGGGCGACGGTGTCGGGGTCGAGGCTGCGGCCGGTGCGGCGGCTCAGTGCGTCCAATCGGTTGACGGCCTTCAGGAGTTGGTCACGGGCGCCGGCCGAGGCGTAGGCGTAGAACAGGTCACGGTGCAGCAGTTCGACGTCCGGGGCGACGGCCAGGCCGCGGAAGACGGCGGCCTCGGCGCTGCGGTGGTCGCCGTACTGCAGGCGGCGGGCGGCGAGTTCGTGGGCGGTGTCGACCACGGCGGCGAGCATGTCCTGGCGCGCCGCCTCGGCCCAGCCGTAGCCGACGCTCGGGGTCTCGGCGAACGGTGCGCCGCGGACCAGGGCGAGCGCGTGCGCGAGCGCGGCATCGGCGGTGGTACTGGTGCTGCGCATGCCGCGCCGGTAGAGGCTGCGGAACTCGTCCCAGTCACACGTCACCGTGGGCGCGAAGGTGTAGGCGTCCTGGGCGTCCTGGCGCAGGAAGGCACGGCCGTCCGGGTCGCTGCCGATCCACTCGGCCAGCGCGGCGAGGGTGGCCGGCGGGGCCTGGTCCGGGCGGGCGTGATCGCCCGGGTGCAGGGCGCGGTCGACGGCGGCGGGGTCGGTGCCCGGGTGCAGGGCGAGGTAGGCGGCGAGTTCGGTGAGCGCGGGCACGGCCACGGGCTCGGCCGCGCCGCTGGGGCCGAGCACGTCGACCGGACCCAGCAGGCGCACCCGGGGGGTGGTGCGGATCGCGTGGGCCTCCGGGGAACGGAGGATGGCGAGCAGGTCGTCGGCGTCGGTGCGGGCGATCACCGTGCCGGGCACGGGAGTTCCGCCGGCCGGGGTGGCCGGGACCGGCTCCGGCCGGAACGGGACGCGTGGGTCGACGCCGGTCGGGGCGGGCGCGGGCTCATGGGTGGGGGCGGGCTCGGAGTCGGGGGCGGGCTCGGAGTCGGGGGCGGGCTCGGGAGCGATGGCGGGGACGGCGGGAACGGCGGGAACGGTGCTGGACAGCTCGTCGGCGACGAGCAGTTCGGCGGTGGTCTCGGCCTCGGACGTCGGCTCGGCCCCGGGCGTCGGCTCGGCCCCCGGAGTCGGCTCCGGGCCGGGCCCCAACTCGCGCGGGAAGCCGGGCAGTACGACCGGGCCGAGCGGCGTCGACTGACTGCCGCTGCTCACCTGCAGCCCCCGGCCGTTGCTGTTGTGCCGGGGCCCGACAGGCCCGACCGGGCCGAACGCCCCCGGCAGGCCGCCCGACCCGGGCGAGGCGGGCAGCGCGCTCGCCATCGGTGCCGGCAGCGGACGCACCACCGAGACCGCCGACGCGCCACCCCCGGGCGAGGCCGCCGGGTTGACGGTGGCGAACGGGCTGGCGCCAGTGCCGATCACCCGGGCGATCAGCCGCGGCCCGGACTCCGGCGGCCCCTCCGGCAGCGCGGCGCCGATGAACGGGGCGGTGCCCGCCCCCACGCCCGCCAACACCGGGACCGGCCTGGGGAGATCGGCGGGCTCCAGCTCGGCGCCGTCGACCGTCCAGGCGGGGGCCGGGTGCTGGATGGTGGAGGCGGCGGTGTCCAGCACCTCGGTCCAGTGGCCGTACTGCTCGTCGGTCAACCGCTGGAGCTGGACGGCGAGATGGAGGCCGGGCAGGGTGGCCTGGCCGCTGCTGGGCAGGGTCCAGCGGGCCACCGGGCCGGTGCCGCGCTCGGGCGCCCGGGCGATCACCGCCAAGCAGGTCCGCGGCCGCCCGTCCAGCAGCCGTCCCAGCTCCGACGGCACGTCGCCCATCGGCGCCTGGGCGGAGAGCACGATCTCCGGCACCCAGGCGTCGTCGGCGTGGCCCCGGCTGCGCGCGTCGCGCGGGTGCGCGGCGCCGACCGCGACCAGCGAGGAGCGGGCCCGGGCGGTGCGGGTCTCCAGCGCGACGAGGGCGGCCTCCAGGGTCGGGTAGCGGTGCACCCGGTCGGCGACGGTGTCGGAGACCGGCAGGTCCTCGGCGAAGCCGACCAGGTGCAGGCTGAGCTTGTCGGCGAGCACGCTGTGGGCGAGTTCCAGCGCCAACGCGCGCAGCACACCGCGCGCGTCGTCCGGGTGGCCGGCCAGGTGCATCAGCCGCACCGTCTCCAGGTCGGCCAGGACCGTCGCGCCGTCGGGGGCGGTGCCGAGGGCGACCAGGGCCGGGTAGGGCGCGGGCACCTTGGCAGCCTGCGCGGTGGGGAGCAGGTCGGTGGAGTCGGCCGAGCACCACCAGACGTTGGCGGCGTGCGCGGCCCGGAACGGCGCGACCGGGACGGCCGGTGCCGCCAGGTGCAGTTCGACGGTCCCGCCGGTGGTGACCCGGACGGCGGCCAGCGCGGGCAGCCGCTTGCCGGTGCGGCTGATGTTGCGGGCCATGGTGCGCAGCGAGCGGTTGAGCAGGTCGAGGCCGGTGCTGTTCTGCCGGGTCCGCAGTTCGGCCTCGAACGCGGCGGCGGGCGGGGTGGGCATCGGGATCCGGTGCCGGGGGCGGCGGGCCCGCTGCTGCGCGCCGCGCCGGTGCGCCACCGCGCCGACCATGACCGCGGCCAGCAGCACGCCGATGCCGGAGGCGGTCAGTGCGGCGGTGTAGTCGCTGAGCGGCTCCTCGCCGTCGCCGCTCTGGTGGGCGACCTCCTTCACGGACGGCTCGGCGCTGCTCTTCGCCCCGGTCGGCGCGCCCGCTCGCTTCTCCGACCCGGGGGCGGCGGCCGAGGGGTGCGGCACCGGGTCGGCGGACGGCGCGGTGGAGTGCGGCGCGGCGGGCGCCTGCGCAGCCGGTGCCTGCGGGGACGGTGCCTGCGGGGACGGCGGCTGCGGAGACGGTGCCGGCGGCGGGGGTGCGGACTGTGGCGCGGGTGCGGGCGCCGACTGCGCGGGGGCGGCCGGTGGCGCCGGCGCGGCCGGCGCGCCCGGGATGTGCAGGACCATGCCCGGGACCAGCATGTTCGGGTCGCCCAGCGTCTCGCCGTCCGGCGCCCGAACCCCCTTGTTCGCGTCGAACAGCTGCGGCCAGGCGTCCGAACTCCCGAGCTCGCGCTGGGCGATGGCGGAGAGCGTGTCGCCCTCCTGGACGGTCGCGGTGGCGTGCCGCTCCCCCGGCTGCTCGCCCTGTCGGCCCTGCTCGCCTTGCCGGCCCTGCTCGCCCTGCTGACCCGCCGAGTTCGGCGCCGCGGCCGGTGCCGGTGTCCCGTTCGTGCCGCCGTTCGCACCGCCGTCCGGCTTGGCGTCGGCGGGCATCAGCAGCTGCCAGCCCGGCTGGATCGGCCGGTCGGCGTCGAAGTGCTCGCCCGAACCATCCATCACCCGGCCGGCGTTGAGCTTGGCGATCTCCTGCCACCGGTCGCCCGAACCCAGTTGGCGCTCCGCGATCGACCAGAGGCTGTCGGCCGGGCGAGCGTCCCGCACGGTGTAGGTCGGCTGCTGCGACTGCGGGTCGGCGGCCGGCAGCGCGAGGTGCGGCGCGGCGGCCGGCGCGGCCGCCAGCGCGGCGTACTGCGGTGCGGCGGCCAGCTGGGCGGGTGCGGCCGCGGCCGTCAACTGCCCGGGCAGACCGGCCGCGAAGGAGGCGCCGGCCACCGGCAGCAGCGCGATCACCGCGCCGACCAGGCCCGCCGCCATGCGCTGGCTCCAGCCGAAGCTGGGGATCCGCCGGGCCACCCGGCCGCGCAGCTGGGCCGGGATCTCCAGCAGGACGGAGCAGGCGAAGCAGGCCCAGCCGAGCCAGCCGATGCCGACCAGCGCCCAGAGGAAGAGGCGCCCGTCGTCCGGCGTGGTGAGCACCTCGCGCAGGCTCGTGTGGCCCTCGCCGCCCATCGCGGCCACCGCCTGGGTGCCGTACAGCAGCAGCGCCGGCACACCGACCAGCAGCAGGGCGAGCACCAGCAGCGCCCCGAGGGCGGCCGGGACGGCGCGCAGGGCACTGCGACGGCGCCCCTGCGGGGGGCGCGCCCCGCCCTGACCAACAGCGCGGCGGCCGTCAGCGGTCCGATCGCCGACGGGGCGGCCCGCGTCCGGGGAACTCCCCGTTCGGGCACGGACCTTGGCTCGTGGTGCGGCCATCAGGCGCCTCCCGTTTTCTCGCGGCCGTCCACCACCGTGGCGGAGCCGGTTCCATGAACAGTCAGGGTCGGTGTGTCGAAGAGCCCGAGCAGGGCGGTCCGGTACGTCGTGTTGATCACGATGGTGATGCTGGTGGCCGTGGCGGGTTCGGCCGGGTCCGGCGGCTCGGCCGACAGGCCGTAGGGCTTCAGGTAGGCGTCGGCCGCGGCATAGGCGGCGGCCGTGTCGATCTTCAGGCCCTTGCCGCCCAGCAGCGCGCCCTCGTCGATCTGCTGACCGCCGACCCGGGCCGCCTCCTCCGCCAGCGCGTCGGTCCGCTCGATGGCGCGCAGGCGACCGCCGCAGTCCAGCACGATGCCCAGGAACAGCATCAGTGTGGTGGCACCGAGCGCCACGAAGATCGAGATGGTGCCGCGGTCGCGGCCACCCCGACGGACCCTCACGTCCCCTCCCCAGGGCTTTCGTCCGGCCCGTGCTGTCACGGCGCCATCGTGCTGTCCCGCGTGCTGTCCCGACGTCACTGCCCGTCCCTGCGTCGCTGCGTCACTGCGTCACTGCGTCACTGCGTCACTGCGTCACTGCGAACGGAAGCGGTCGATGACCGATGTGAACGAGCCGGTCAATGTCACCTCGCCCGGTACCCACACCACGAACAGATCATTCACCTGGACCGGACAACTGACCTCGACCCGCACACCGTTCAGTGGCACGGGCCCGGCGTCGAGCGGCACCACCGAGGCGTTCACCGTCACCGTGGGGCGGCAGCTGACGCCGTTCTCGGCGAGCGCCTGCTTGACCGCCGCTTCGGCCACCGTCTGCGGGGACTGCCCCGACCGGTCCAGCGAGGCGGTCCGCGCGCCGACCCGGGCGGCCTCGTCGACGGTGCTCGACACCATCTCCAGCCGGCCGATGATGATCGCCAGACTGAAGAGCAGCGCGATGGCGGGGACCAGGATCGCGGCCTCGATCGCGAGGCTCCCCCGGTCGGCCACCCCGACGGCCCGCACGCCCCCCTGTACCACCGCGCACCCCTTCTCACCCCGTCGCGCCGTCATGGCCCGACATACCGTTCGATCGGCGCCTGGGCGCGCTGGGAGACCGTCAGACCGTCGAATCCGGGCAGCAGGAAGAGCGGGTGGATGTGCACGGTGACGGTGACGGTGTCCGCGGTGCGGACCGGCCGGTCCACGGTGGGGGTGCCGAGCAGGCCGCGGAATCCGTCCAGGAAGGCCGTGGCACGGTCGGTGGCCGCCTGGTCGGTGCCGCCCAGCACCCGTCCCGCGTCCGCCCCTTCGCGCGCCGCGGCCAGCGCCACGCTCTGCGAGTACCAGAGCAGCGCGGTCTGCGCCACGAGCATCACCAGGAGCAGGATCATCGGGAAGACGAGCGCGAAACTGAGGGTGAGCGCACCACGGTCGCGTTCCCGACGGTCCGTCATGAGCTCGTCGGGAGCCCGGTCGGGATCGTGGTGGGCACGGTCTTCTTCACGGTGTTGCCGAAGCTGCTCACGGCCGCCAGCACGGCACCCGCGATCGCCACCACGACGATCACGATCAGCGCCATCTCGATGCTGAGCGCACCGCGGTCGCCCGCGGCCCGGGCGGACCTGGCCCGCCCGCCGTGGATCCGCAGCAGCGCCACGCCGAAGGTCAGCGGCAGCAGCAGGGGCAGCAGGAACTGCCGTGTCAGGGTGTGCAGGGTCTTCATGGTTCGCTCTCCTCGGGGGACGGAAGTCCGGTGGGCCGGACGGGATTTCAGAACGCATGGAGCATCTGGTAGAGCGCGGGGTAGACGATCAGCACGGTCATCAGCAGGGTCAGGGCCGCGCCCGGTGCGACCATCTGCTCGCTGGCGGCACCGGCCTCGGCCAGCTCCGTGGCCAGCAGTTCGTTGCGCAGGCCCTTGGCCCGGGCCCGCAGGGTGTCGTAGACCGCGGCGCCGTCGGTGCCGGAGATCCGCATGATGTCGGCGACGTCCTGCAGGGGGGTCAGGCCCAGTTCGGTGGCGAGCGCGTCCAGACCGTCCCACGGGGGCAGGCGGTCGGTGGCGGCCCGTTCCAGGGCGTCCTGGATCCGGCGGAAGACGGTGCCCCGCCCCACCGCCGCCGCGCGGCGCATCGCCTCGGCCGGCCCGTGGTCGGACGCCCGTTCCAGCGCGACGAGTTCGAGATAGGCGGCGATGCCGTGCAGGTACTCGGTGCGGGCCTCCCTGGCCTCGCCCTGCACGATCGCGTCCGGCACCATCCAGCCGCCGGCCGCCAGCGCCAGGCTGACCAGCGCGGGCAGCGCGACGGGCGGCGCGAAGCCGGTGAGCGCCGCCATCGCCGAGAGGTAGCCCGGCAGGACCAGGCCGACCAGCGCGAAGAGCAGCTTGTGCGCCATGAACCGGGCCGGGGTGCGCCCGATCAGCGCCAGGGACTGCATCGGCACACGTGAACCGGCCAGCGCGAGGGAGCGGTTGCCGAGCCGGTCGTACCAGGCCGCCCCGGCGTTCGCCGCGCTCTCCCGGTGCTGGGCCGGGGCCCGGTGCAGGCGCTCCAGGGCCTGGCCCAGGTCCGGTGGGGCGGGCCGGAGTTCGGCGATCAGCAGGGCGAGGCCGGCGGCCGCCACGCAGCCGGCGAGCACGGCCCAGGGGGAGATCATCGGGGCTCCTTGAGCAACGGCGGCTCGGCGCCCTCGGACGCTACGGTCCGCGGGTGTCCGGCGCGGGTGGGCGCGTCGTGCGGGGAGTCGTCGTCCGGGGCGGGCAGCCCCCCGACCCGGCTGCGGCGGTCCGGCTCCAGCAGCCGGGGCAGCGGCTTGTTGGCGGCCAGCGAGCGCATCCAGGCGATCACCGCGACGAAGAGTCCGGCCAGCCCGGCCAGCACCAACTGGCCCTGCACCGTGCCGTAGGGGGCGGTGTAGCGGTCGTTGAACGAACCCACCACGATCACTCCGAAGATGATCGTCACCAGCCACCGGATGGTGGTGCGGTGCTTGGACCGGTCCGCCTCGATCGCGCGGCGCTGGCGGACCTCCTCGCGCACCGACTCCGCCATGTCGGACAGCGCCCGGCTGAGCCCGGGACCGCTGTCGCCGGCCCGCAGCAACAGGGCGGCGAGCACCTTGTCCGCGGTCGCGTCGGCCAGGCTGTCGGCGAAGGCGCGCAGCGCGTCCTCGGCGCTCCACCGGGCCTGCAGGCGGGTGGCCAGCTCCTCGATCTCGGTGCGCAGCGCGGCGGGCGCGGTGCGCACGCTGGTCAGCAGCGCCTGGTTGAGGCCGGTGCCGAGCAGCAGGACGTCGGAGAGCCGCTGGGTCCAGTCGGCGAGCGCCTCCAGCCGGGCGATGTGCCGGGTGTCCGAGCGGGTGGCCGCGTAGAGCCAGGGAAAGCCGAAGACCACCAGCGGGACCAGCAGGACGCTGAGCAGGATGCCGCTGAACAGCCAGACCACCGGCGTGGCGATGAGCGCGATCGCGAGCTGGATCCGGCGCGTCCGCAGGGTGCGCGGATCCGGTACACCCGGCGCCCCGTACCAGAAGATGTGCGCCCGGGTGGCGAGCCGCCCGGGCGCGGCCCGCTCCGCGGCGCCGATCCCGATCCCGGCGAACCCGGCGGCCAGCACCACCAGCCCGCCGACGAGCAGGACCCCGCACAGGACGAAGAGCAGCATCACAGGCCCTTTCGGGTGGGGTCGGCGGAACGACGCGCTGCCCGCCCCGCCGGGCGCACCGCTCTCATCGCAGTCCCCCGATCCGCAGCGCGAGCGGTGCGCTCCAACTGCCGTAGGCGGACTGCAGCAGGCCCGCGTCGAAGCCCGCCCGGCGCAGGTCGTCCAGGCAGTTCGGCGGGGTGTGCGGCACGGCCCGCGGCTCGCCGAGCTCGGGGCGCGGGCCGAAGACGGTGTTCAGCGCGGGGCGGCCGTGCTCGCCGAGCCCGGTGACCTCCAGCACGTGCGAGACGAACCGGTGCCGCCGGCCGCCCACCGGCGTCTCGTCGACCATCGAGACGTGCACGATCAGGTCGATCGCGTTGGCGGTCAGCCGGTAGGCGAGCGAATCGGTCATGTGCGCGCCGTACTCCAGGCAGAGTTCGGCGATCCGGTCCACCACCATGTGCGGACCGCGCGCGTGCAGCGTGCACATCGAGCCGCCCTCGCCGTTGGTCATCACCCGCAGCATCGGGACCACCTCGCCCGAACGGACCTCGCCGACGATGATCCGCGACAGGGTCATCCGCAGTGCCGCCGGAATGAGTTCACCGATCGTCAGTTCGCCCGCCGGCTTGCCGTCGATCCGCTCCCCGTTGCCCTCCCGGGCCTCCATCGGCACCACCTGGCGCAGGTGGCCGAGGGTGTGCAGCCAGAGCTCGAACTCCGACTCCAGGGTGCCGATCCGCTCGTCCGGCGGTATCTCGGCGGCCATCGCGCGCAGCAGGCTGGTCTTGCCGACGCCCTGGGTGCCGGTGATCATCACGTTCTTCCGCGCCCGGATCGCCGAGGCCAGGAAGGCCGCGACGGTCGAGTCCACGGTGCCCAGCGTGACCATGTCGGCGAGCGTGGCGGAGGCGACCCGGTGGCGGCGGATCGCGACGTACGGCCGCGGCGTCACCTCCGTCATCGCCTGCAGTCGCATGCCGCCCTCCAGGCGCAGCGCCAGCGTCGGGTTCGCGGTGCTCAGGCTGCGCTCGCCGCCACCGTGCTGCCGGGCCAGGTCCTGGAGCAGCTCGATCAGTTCGGCGTCGCTGTCGGCCACCGGCGGCACCTTGCGCAGCGGCTGGTGGACGCGCGAGATCCAGACGTCGTCACACCCGTTGATCAGGATGTTCTCGATCTCCGGGTCGTCCAGGTAGGGCTGCAGCCGGCCGGCCCGGAAGAGCAGGTCGTAGACGGCCTCGGCGAGCACCCGGTCCTGTTCCCGGGTCGGGGGGACGCCGTGGGTCTGGGCGTAGCTGTCGGACCAGCGGGCCACCGCCTCCTCGATCAGTGCCCGGCCGCGCTGCCGACGGGTGGCGCGGTCCACCTCCTGCCCCTGGCCGGGGGCCAGCCGGGAGAGCTGCTGGTGGAGCTCGGCGGCCACCTGGCGCTTGAGCTCGCGGGCCAGCTTGGTGTCGACGACGGGGGCGGTGCCGGCGCTCCACGTCTCGGGGGCGGGCAGCACCGGCAACCCCGCGGGCGTGGCGGTGGGCGTGGGCATGGGGGGCGGGGTGGGCATGGCGGTGGGCGTGGGCATGGAGGGCGGGGTGGGCATGGAGGGCGGGGTGGGCATGGCGGTGGGGGCGGTCGCGGTCGGGGTGGCGTTCGCCGACCAGTCGCCCGGCCAGGACCGGGCCAGCGGCTGCGGACCGGGCTGCGCGGCCCAGGGCTGACCGGTGGCCGGCGAGCCGGTCGGCACCGCCCGGCCACCCCAACCGGTCGCGCCGGGACCGCCGGTGGCGCCCGTCCCCGGCACCGCGGCGTCCCCCTCCAGCGCGTCGACATCCATCGCGTCCACGGCCGTGGCTCGGTCACGCATGGGGCTACCGCGCACGGAGCAC
This sequence comes from Kitasatospora sp. NPDC008050, assembly GCF_042957465.1. Taxonomy (NCBI): domain Bacteria; kingdom Bacillati; phylum Actinomycetota; class Actinomycetes; order Kitasatosporales; family Streptomycetaceae; genus Kitasatospora; species Kitasatospora sp. NPDC008050. The sequence continues at coordinate 93,262 of NZ_JBIBIJ010000021.1, read as the reverse complement.
CTCTCCCTGGGTCTCGGTGTCCTCGGTCGGCGCCCGGAACGGCTCGGGAGCCGCCGGGTGCGGCGCTATTGCGGCCAGCGGCGGCGGCTGAGCGGGCAGCGGCGGCAAGGGGAACGGCTGGCCCGGCGGGGCGGGTGCCCCCGCCGCCGGCCCCGGCCGCACCTGCACCGGCCCGGTCTGCGGCACGTACACCTGCCCGGCGGACGAGAGGAACGCCTGCCCGCCCGCCATCGGCTCCAGGTACTCCCGCACCGCCGGATGCGCCGGATGCGCCGGATAGGCCGCCGGCTGCGACTGCGGTTGCGGCTGCGGCTGCGGCTGCGGCTGCGGCTGCTGCGACTCGTACCCGACGGGCTGCGCGGGCGCCACCGGCTGCTCCTCGGACCGCGGTTGCCCCGGCCCGAACGCCGGCTCGGCGAATCCCGGCCGATACGCGGGCTGGTAGGCGGGTTCAGCGGCCGGTGGCTCGAAGAGCTGGCCGGAGGGCGGTGCGTACGCCTGCTGGTACTGCCGGTCCGGCCGGCCGCCCTGCTCCGGCTCGTATCCCTGATGCCCCTGATACCCCTGGTACTGCGCGGCCTCGGGCACCCACTCCCCCACCGCCGGGGCCGACGTCTGCGGCGCGGCACCCCAGCCGAAGCCGCCCCCCTCGGCCGCCGCACCGCCCGCACCGCCCGCACCGGCAAGAGCAGCAGGAGCGGCAGCCTGCCCACCCGCCGTGGGCGCCGTCAGCCGGGCCCGCCGGTCCGCCACCAGCGCCTGGATCCGGTCCGCCGTGGTCCGGGCGGTGCGCATCAGCTCCGACCTGACGAACCGCCGGTCGGTGCTGTCCCCGCCGTCCGAGAGCACCCGGGCGGTCCGCGCCGCGTACGGGAGCGTCCCCAGCACCGGCAGGCCGAGTTCGCGGGTGACGTCCGCCACCGGGTACGGCCCCTCGGTGATCAGCAGCAGGCCGAGCGCGTCGGTGCCGGTGCCCGCCGTCTCCAGGTCGGCCCGCAGCGCGGCCAGGCGCGGACGGGCGGCGCTCAGGCCGCGCAGCGTGGTGCGGACGGTGGCGACCACTGCGTCCGCCCGCCGGGCCAGCACCGCGCCGGGCCCCAGCGCGCCGGAGCGGCCGAGGTCGAGCAGCACGTCGTAGCCCTCCGGTTCGAGCGCGCGCAGCGCCTCGACCAGCGGTTCCCAGGTGTAGGCGAGGCCGGCCGCCTGGGCCGGATCGGTCAGACCGGGCAGCAGCAGCCGCTCGCCCGCGCCCTCCGGGGAGATGTCGATCAGCTGCTCCCAGATGGCCTGCGCGAGCAGCCCGCGCCGGTCGGCGACGGCGAGGTTGCGCAGCCCGTAGACGGCTTCGATCCGGCCCTCCAGCGCGCCCGCCAGCGCGGCGCCGCCGTCCGGGTCGCACTCGACCAGCATGACCTTGCGCCCCGGCGCCAGCGGCCAGCAGAGCAGCAGCGCCAGCGCCGTGGTGGTGGCCCCGGGGGCACCCGGCCCGCCGGTGACCGCGATCACGGCCATCAGGCCGCGCTCCCACCGGAGGCCGGTGCCGACGGCGAGCCCGACGCCCCGGCGGAGGCCGCACCGGCCCCGGCCGAGGGCGTGGCCCCGGCGGACGGCGAAGCCCCCGCGGACGGCGCCCCCGCCTTCGGCGCCAGGATCACCTGGAACCTGCCGCCGGCCGCCCAGACGGCCAGCGTGGTCGCGTCAGTCGGCGGCACGGCGACGTCGATCACCTGGCTCCCGTCGCTGCCCGCCTTGCCCAGCTCGGCGACCACCGCGTTCATGGTGGCCGGACCGTGCGAGGCGCCGCCGCCCGACAGGCCGCCGTTCTGGTCGGCGATCTGCACGATCACGATCTGCTGGCCCACCTGGAGGCCGTCGGCGGGCAGTTGACTCGTGTGCACCGGCAGCCCGACCTCCTGCATCCCGGGCTGTACGACCAGCGCCCGGGTCAGGTCGGCCACCAGCAGCAGCGCGCCGCGGTGCAGGTCGCCGGTGGCCCGCTGGCCGATCGCCAGGTTCCGGTCCGCGGCACTCACCGGTGCCAGCGCGGGGTCACTGGCGATCCGGGCGACCACCAGGTCACCGGCTGTCAGCGGCTGCCCGTACGGGACGTCACGGGCCAGTGCCAGCACGGCGATCCGCTGTCCGGAGCTGTTGTAGAGCACCGCGCCGCCCAGGCCGCCGGCCGCGATCAGCGCGGCCGCCATGGCGAGCACGGCCGGGCGGCGCCGCCGGGCCCGCAGCGAGCGGGACGGAGCGAGGGGGCCGGAGCGGGCCTCGGCACGGGCCGTCGCGGGCGCGGCGGTCACCTGGTCCTGGCCGTAGCCGACGGCTCCCTGCGCGCCGAGGGTCGGCGACGGGAAGGTGCGGTTCTCCATCGGACTTCGGCCTTCCTGACGAGCGCTGACGTGCGGTGACGTGCGGTGACGTGCGGTGACATGCGTGATGAGCAAGGACATGCGGTGGCAGCAGGTCAGTTGAGCACCTGGAGTTCGTTGACCTGGAGCGCCAGCGGATTGCTGGAGACCTGGATGTCCAGCGGCCCCCACGGGTGCGAGCCGTCGGCGAGGTTCGTGGTGGTGATCGTCCAGTACTGGGTGACCGTCAGGTCGTAGCCGTTCGCCGTGGTCGCCGAGCCGCCGGCCGCCGCCTTGCCGGCCCCCGCGGGCGAGGTGCGGCCGAACTGCCCGATGCACGCGTCGGCCGGCGGGTTCTGCTCCAGGCCTGCCGCGTACGGGTGTCCCGCGCCCTTGCCCTTGCAGTCCAGCGTCGCCTCCTGCCCGGTGGCGGGGTCGACGTACCCGAGGTCCCAGACCACGTCGACCAGCGTCGCGGTGGCGCTCACCGAGACGCCGTTGAGCGAGACGGTCTGGGTCTGCGGGCCGACCGTCTCGTCGTGGGTGGCGTCCGAGGTCTCGTACCAGAACCAGACCGGCGACCCCACCACGGCCTGACCGGGAGGTGCGGTGTGCGGGATCGGCCGGGCGAACTGCAACTGCTTGACGGCCATCTGGGCCACCGTGCCGGGCGTGGGGGGCGGCGCGGCGATGTTCGGCGGCTTCTTCAGGAACACCAGAGCGGCGGCTTCGGGATTGTTGTTCGGGTCGTAGCAGGTCTTCAGGTAGACCGCGCCGTCCGCCGGGGTGTTGCCGCCCCAGGACGGGTCACCGGCTGCCGGCTGCGGATCGGCCTGGGTGACGTAGCACCCGCTCGCGCTGTCGAAATACCCCAGGTCCGGGTCCCAGCACGGATGCTGCGCCCCGTGCCACTCGCACGTCGGCTCGGCGCCACCCGAACCACCACCGCCCCCCGAACCGCCGCCCGTCCCCCCGCCACCCCCGGGGGATCCGCCGCTACCGGGGTCCTGGAGCACCACGCAGACCGCCAGCACCACGCAGGGGTTGATGCCGCCGGACGACCCCGCCGCCTGCGCGGGGATCGCCGAGCCGGCCAGCAGGCCGGTCAGCAGCAGGAGTTGGCCCAGGAGAGCAGGGATTCGACGCATTGTCCTCAACATGTCCGGCCCGTCTCGCGATTGAACTCGAACACCGTCCAGATACTGCCCTTCACCAGCAGTACCACCTGCGCCGGATAGCGGGTCAGCCGCTGCGGCGCGTCCTTGTTGCTGCCGTCCGCGGCATCCACCTGGTGCCAGCCGCTGACGTCCACGCAGTCCTCGATCACGGCACGCTGCGGATTGCTGTTCAGATCGACGCTCTGGACCACCGGGGAAAGCACCGGCTTGCCGTTCATCACCATTTTGGCGTCGTGCAGGGATTGCAGGCTCGTCAGGATGTTTCCGAGCGCGGTTCCGCTGGAATAGATCCTTACTTGGGCCCCGTTCGGGTCAGCACCCGAGTACGCCGACTCCTGTGCCGCCCACCAGTCCTGGTAGGTCTTCAGCACCACCCGGCCGACCGCCCCCTGCGACCCGTCCAGCGGTGCCGGACTCCCTGCCGCAGCCCCCCCGTTCGGAGATCCGGCCGAGGCGGTCGGCGCATTCGAAGATCCGGCCGAAGGTGCGGCCACGGACCCGCCGGCCGATCCCCCACCGGCCACACTCACCGCACTGGGCACGGTAGTTGACAGACGCTCCGCCGCCCCCGGTGACCGCCCGGCGCAACCCGCCGCCGCGAAGAGCGTGAGCAGAACCGTCGCACCGACCCCGACCGCCCTCAGGCGTAACAAAGCCCTGCACCGGTGCATAGCCCCACCTAGTCGCGACCAACCGACCGTCGGCCGAAGTTGGCAGAAAACACCTGCCTGTTGCCGAAGTGCGGTGTGGGGCACGATTCTTCGCCAACCCAACCGCGTACGGCAACACCTTGGGCCCCTGACCTTACGCGGAAGGCGGATCCGTTGGAGCACTTTCGCGCCACAGAACAGCCAACAGTTCTTCAGAAACCGACAATCCGGCCAGCGCACCTCGCACAGCGGCCCGATTCCGCAGCAACAACCGGCCACCCGAAGGAGGGACGAGCAGCCTTGCCTCGATACCTGACGCCAGTTCGCCCCAGGCGAGTTCGGCGGCGACGGTCGGCTGAAACTCGGCCGGCGCGAGGGCGGGGGGTGCGCCCGGCACTCCGCGCTCCAGGACCCGGCCGAGCGCCCAGCTGAACGACCCCTCCGCGCCCGGCAGCACCGCCGAGCGCCCGCGGCGCCCCCCGGGGTAGGGGCCGATCCGCCCCCAGAGCGGCACCCGGGAGTGGACCAGCAGCTCGGCCACCCCCTGCTCGCCGTCCAGCCCGCCGATGGCCGCCCAGGTCTCGGGGGCGGCGACGGCGTCCACCAGCAGCAGGGCCTCCTCCTGGGCGCCGTGCACCATGGTGCTCACCACCCAGTCCCAGGCCAGCCCGCGCCGGTAGGCGTTGTCCGGCGTACTGCCCGCGGTGACCAGCGCCAGGCGCCGGCCGCGCGGGTCGGCGATCAGCTGCCCGAGCAGGCAGACCACCAGCCGGCGCCCCTCCTGCCGGGCGGCCGAGCTCAGCGCGGTCAGCATGGTGTTGGCATCCGCCTCGGGCGGCACCACGGTCACCCGGCAGCCCCGGTTGCCGGTGTCGAAGCAGACCGGGGGCAGCGCCTTGGCCAGCACCTCGGCTCCGTGCGCGGCCTGCGCCGAGCCGCCGAAGCTGCGCTCCGGCCCTCCGTTGGCACCGATCACCACCAGCTCGACGCCGCCGGCCGGGCCCGCCCCCAGGCCGCCCGCCCCCGCGCCGGCTCCCACACCCAGACCCGTCACTGCCGCACCCCTCTTCGCCGTACCCGTCCCCGCCGTGGCCCGTGCCCGTCGTAGCGGACGAGGCCATCCTGCACCCCGGAGCGCGGCCCGGCCCAGCTCCCGGCCCAGCACCGACCCGACGCAGGCCCGACGTACGGCCCGACGAAGGCTCGACGCAGGCCCGGCAGACGGCTTGAGCCCGCACCGGACCCGGGACCATGGGCCCTACTGACCACACCCCCGGCAGGCGCACCATCGGATCATGGACCGTGTCGACCGTATCGAGGATCTGAGCGAGGCCGAGTGCCTGCGGCTGCTCAGCACCGTGCCCATCGGGCGCGTGGTGTACACCGAGCACGCGCTGCTGCGGGTGCTGCCGGTCGGTTTCCAGCTCGACACGGACGGCCGGCTGCTGCTCGGGCTGCCGCCGGACGGCCAGCTGGCCCGGGCGCTCGACGGCACCGTCGCCGCCTTCCAGGCCGACCGGCTCGACGAGGTGGCCCGGACCGGCTGGAGCGTGGTGGTGCACGGCCAGGCCGAGGTGGTCCGCGACCCGGCCCGGCACACCGCCCTGCCGCACGGCGGCCCGCTGCCCTGGGTGACCGGACGCGAGCCGCTCCTCGTCGGCCTCACCGCCGAGCTGGTCACCGGCCACCGTCTGCTGCACCGACCGAGCCACCACCCAGCCGCCAACTGACCGATCGGTAGGGCTACGCTCCCGGGGACGGGCGGAAGGCCGTCCGCCCGTCCGAGCCCCCGACCGGCCTCAGGAGCACAGCATGACGACCTTCGCCACCCTTGACGAGCTGACCGAGGCGGTCGGCACCGTGCTGGGCAGCAGCGCCTGGCACACGGTGACGCAGGAGCAGGTCAACCTGTTCGCGGAGGCGACCGGCGACCACCAGTGGATCCACGTCGACCCCGAGCGCGCCAAGGCCGGCCCGTTCGGCGGCCCGATCGCACACGGTTACCTCACCCTCTCGCTGATCCCGCTGCTGGCCAAGGAGTGCTACGGCGTGGAGGGTGTCCGGATGGCCGTCAACTACGGTTCGGAGAAGGTGCGCTTCCCGGCCCCGCTGCCGGTCGGCACCCCGGTGCGGGCGACGGCCGAGCTGCTCTCGATGACCGAGGTGGCCGACGGGCGGCAGGCCGTGGTCCGGTTCACCATCAGCAGCGAGGCCAGCCCCAAGCCGCACTGCGTCGCCGAGACGATCACCCGCTTCTATGCCTGAAGCCGCTCCTGACCCGGCGGGCGCCGCGTCCTGACGCCCCGTCGGACCAGCGGCAGCGGCCGGTGCCGACACGCCTCGAACGGCGGGTGGATCACGCGATCCACCGCGCCCGGCAGCGTCGCCTTGGGTAGTCTCCCGATGAGGTGTTGATCGTATCGAGCGGGCGCCGATACCGGTGCCCGCTCGACGTGGTGCCCCTGACGTCCCTTCCTAGGAGGTGCCGTGCCCGGCTCCGTCCCCAGCTCGTCCCGCTTCACCGATCTTCGCGGTCTGTCGACCGCCGGCTGGCGACGGATGCGGACGGACGCTTTCGGCGCCGTGCCCACCGGCGCGCGCCTGGAGCGGATCCAGGGCAGCCCGAACTTCGTGGACGGCGCCTTCCGCAACCCGGTACCCACCCGCCGGCTGGTCTACGACCGCTCGCCGCTGGAGATCAGCCGGGCCCAGCTCACCTCGAACCGGGGCCGCCGGGTGCCCGCCCGGCCGATCCCGGTGCACCGGCTGCGCTCCGCCGAGCTGGCCGTGCCGCCGGCCTCGGGGCTGCGGCTGACCTGGCTGGGCCACGCCACCGTGCTGGCCGAGCTGGACGGCCGCCGGGTGCTCTTCGACCCGGTCTGGGGCGTGCGCTGCTCACCGTTCCCGGGGATCGGGCCCAAGCGGCTGCACCCGGTGCCGATCCGGCTGGCCGACCTCGGCCCGGTGGACGTCGTGGTGATCTCCCACGACCACTACGACCACCTGGACATGACGACGATTCGGGCCCTGATCGGCAGCGGCGCCCGGTTCGCCGCCCCGCTGGGGGTCGGCGCGCACCTGGAGCACTGGGGGGTGCCGGCCGAGCGGATCACCGAGCTGGACTGGTGGGAGTCGACCGAGCTGGCGGGCCTGACGCTGACCGCGACCCCCGCCCGGCACTACTGCAGCCGCGGCCCGCGCACCGACCCGCGGATGCTCTGGGCCTCCTGGGCGGTGGCCGGCCCCGAGCACCGGCTCTTCCACAGCGGGGACACCGGCTACTTCCCCGGCTTCACCCGGATCGGCGAGCTGCTGGGCCCGTTCGACGCGACGATGACCCAGGTCGGCGCCTACAGCCAGTTCTGGCCCGAGGTGCACATGACGCCCGAGGAAGGGGTGCGGGCGCACCAGGACGTGCGCGGCGGGCTGCTGCTGCCGATCCACTGGGCGACCTTCAACCTGGCGCCGCACCCGTGGGAGGAGCCGGCCGAGCGCACCATGGCCGCGGCCGCGGCACTGGGGGCCGCGGTGGCGGTGCCGCTGCCGGGCGCGCCGTTCGAGCCGGCCGAGCCGCCGGAGCAGCGCGCCTGGTGGCGCACGGTCGCCGGCCTGCCGGAGCCCGCCACCCCGCTCGTGCCCGCGACAGCCGCCGCGCCCGCGACGCCCACCGCACCGGCCGCCCCCGCCCACTCGCACGAGGACGAGGTCCCGGCCTGAGCCAGGGCCGCCGCACCGTCACCGGGCGGTGCGGCGGCGGCTGCGCAGCTGCCGCCAGGCCGACTGCTGCACCAGCAGGGTCAGCACCCCGGCGAGCACGATCCCCGACATGTTCAGCAGCAGCTGCACCGTCGACCCCCTGGCCTGCCCGAACTCCCCGTAGGCCAGCGCCACCGCCGCGTTGGCCGCCGCCGGCACGGTGGTGACCGAGATCGCCACCCCCACCAGCGCGCCCGACTTCGCGGAGGTCAGCGAGAGCAGCCCGGCGACCCCGCCCAGGAACGCGACCACCAGGGAGAGCGCGTCCGGCTGGAAGATGAACGAGGTGTTCGGCCGTGGCCCCTGGAACTCCGCCTCGGTGAAGAGGCCGAAGGCGTCCATCATCCAGGCGAACAGGATGGTCAGCGCGATCGCCACCGCGAACCCGCCGAGCAGCGCGGTGAGCGAGCGCAGCGCGGGATGGGCGCGCCGCTGCACCACGGCGACGCAGAACCCGGCCAGCGGCCCGAACTCGGGCCCCACCACCATCGCGCCGACGATCAGCACCGCGCTGTCCAGCACCACGCCGCAGGCCGCCAGCATGGTGGCCGTGACGATGAACGCCAGGTAGGTGTAGGAGAAGGCGGACTCCTCGTGGGTGACCTCGGTGACGGACTCCCAGACCAGGGCGTCCGAGCCCAGGCCCGGGGCCTGGCTCTCGGCCTCCCGGGCGGCCGCCGAGATGGACAGCTCCAGCGCGGAGACGTCGATCGCCCCCCGCTCGGGCAGTCCCAGTGCACGCAGTCCCGCCAGCAGCTCGTCCGCCGACTCCCGCGCCACGTCGCACAGCACGACGTCCCCGGGCGGGCGCCGGGCCGTGGCGGGCAGGGTGATGACGTGGGTGACGCCCAGGCAGTCGTCCAGCAGGTCGAGCACGGCGGGGAGCAGGCCGCCGGGGACGATCAGGCGCAGGTGCAGCACGAGGGACTCCCGAGGTTGCTGGTGAGTAACCCACCTCACAGTGCCGCCCGGGGCGTTCTGCCACTATGACCGCATGGCAGACGCACCGGCACGCGACCACCGGACGGCCCACGGTCCCGGCGACGGTCAGGGTCAGGCCGACCCCTTCGATCCCACCCCCGCGAGCGGGGTCCAGGTGGCCTCGTTCCAGGATCTGCTGCGGATCGAGGAGCTGGACGAGAACCTGTTCCGCGGCCACTGCCACGCCGGTGCCCCGCTGCGCGCCTTCGGCGGCCAGGTGGCCGCCCAGGCGCTCACCGCGGGCGGGCGCACCATGCCCGCCGGGCGCGGGGTGCACTCGCTGCACGGCTACTTCCTGAGACCGGGCGACCCCGGCCGCCCGATCGTCTACCAGGTGGAGCGGATCCGCGACGGCCACTCCTACGCCACCCGGCGGGTGACGGCCGTCCAGCGCGGCGAGGCGATCTTCACGCTGTCCGCCTCCTTCAAGCAGCCCGAGCAGACCCCCGGGCGCCAGCGCGTGATGCCGCCGGTACCGGGGCCCGAGGAGCTGCCCGACCCTTTCCCGCAGTGGGCGCGGGCCGACCCGGCCGACGTCGACCAGGCGGCCGGGTTCCACTCGCTGGACATCCGCTTCATCCCGCCGGATGCGCCGGGCATGCCGCCGGAGGCCGAGGGCATGCCGCAGCAGTTCGTCTGGCTGCGCAGCGGTTCGCCACTGCCGGCCGAGGACGGGCTGCTGCACGTCTGCGCGCTGACCTACCTCTCGGATCTGACGCTGGCCGCCACCACCGCGCTGCACCGCCAGCCGCACCGCTTCCAGCGCAGTGAGCCGCCGCCGGTCACGCTGGCCTCGCTGGACCACGCGATGTGGTTCCACCGGCCGTTCCGCGCGGACGAATGGCTGCTCTTCGCCCAGCGCAGCCCCTCGGTCTCGGACGGCCGGGGACTGGCGCTCGGTGAGTTCTACAGCCGGGACGGGCTGTTGGTCGCCTCCGCCGTGCAGGAGACCCTGGTGCGCGAGCGCCGGCCGCTGCCGCGCGGCTGACCGCCGGGGGCCGCCGGCCCCGGCGCGTCGGGGGCGGCCGCCGAGACTTCGCCGGAGATAGTGCGATATGCGGCATTCTCCCGCCGCACCGTCGCGGTGAGAGGCCCCCGATGACCCGTCAGCCCCCTGACAGCCCGGACCTCCTGGCGTCGCTCGCGGCCCCCGACCCGGTCCCACCGCCGCCGCAGGGGAGGCTGCCGACCGACCGGGTGGTCTTCGGGGTCAGCGCCGTGCTGGTGCTCGGCGTGGTCAGCTGGGGCGTCTTCGCCGAGAAGTCGCTGGGCCACGCCTCCAGCACCGCGCTCGGCTGGGTGCTGCACAACTTCGGCTGGCTCTTCGTGGTCGCCGCCGACGTCTTCCTGGTGCTGACCGTGCTGCTGGCGTTCAGCCGGTTCGGCCGGATCAGGCTGGGCCGCGACGAGGAGCGGCCGGAGTTCTCCACGCTGGCCTGGATCGCCATGATGTTCAGCGCCGGCATGGGCATCGGCCTGATGTTCTACGGGGTCGGCGAGCCGCTCCAGCTCTACGCCGAGCCGCAGCCCGGCTCCGGACTGACCGCACTGACCCCGGCGGCCGCCCGGTCCGCGCTGGAGTTCTCGCTCTTCCACTGGACGCTGCACCCGTGGGCGATCTACGCGGTCGGCGGCCTGGCGATGGCGTACACCACCTTCCGCAAGGGCCGGGGCAACCGGATCAGCGCGGCCTTCGTACCGCTGCTCGGCGAGCGCGGGGCGAACGGCTGGGCGGGCAAGGGGATCGACCTGCTGGCGGTCTTCGCCACCGTCTTCGGCTCCGCGACCAGCCTGGGCCTGGGCGCGCTGCAGGTGGCCGACGGCCTGGGCGTCATCTCCTCGGTGCACAACTCCCGGCAGCTGCAGCTGATCATCATCGGCTCGCTGACCGCCGCCTTCGTGCTCTCCGCCTTCTCCGGGGTGCACAAGGGGGTCAAGTGGCTGAGCACCGCCAACGTGGTGCTGGCCTCGGTCATCATGCTCTTCGTCTTCGTGGTCGGGCCCACCGTCTACGTGCTGGACGCCATTCCGGCCACCGTCGGCGGCTACCTCGCCGACCTGGTCACCATGGCCAGTCAGACCGGCGCCTTCACGGACGAGAAGTGGCTCGGCTCCTGGACCATCTTCTACTGGGCCTGGTGGCTCTCCTGGGCACCCTTCGTCGGCACCTTCATCGCGCGCATCTCGCGCGGCCGCACGGTGCGCGAGTTCCTGGTCGGGGTGCTGCTGGTGCCCAGCGGAGCCACCGTGGTCTGGTTCTGCGTGATGGGCGGCACCGCGATCCGGCTGAACGCCACCGGGCGCGCCGACCTGGTCGCCACCATCCCGCAGGGTCCGGAGGCCTCGCTCTTCGCGATGATGAAATCGCTGCCCTGGGGGTCGGTGAGCAGCGTGGTCTGCGTGCTTCTCGTGATGACCTACTTCATCACCAGCGCGGACTCCGCCTCGCTGGTGCTCGGCTCGCTCTCCAGCGGCGGCTCGCTGCACCCGCGCACCTGGCTGGTGGTGGTCTGGGGCGTGCTGATGGGCGGGGTGGCCGCCGCGCTGCTGCTGGCCGGCGGGCTGACGGCGCTGCAGAACGCGACCATCCTGGTCGCGCTGCCGTTCGTGGTGGTGATGCTGGGGCTCTGCCTGGCGCTGGTCAAGGAGCTGCGCCAGGATCCGGCGGCCGGGCCGTCGCGGTTCCACCCCGCGCACGGGCTGCGCGACGCGGTGCGGGTGGCGGTCGGTGACGCGCCGGACCAGGCACTGGCCGGGCAGGCTCCGCCTTCCGAGTGAATGCCGGGGGCACGCCGCGCGGGCACGGGCGGCGCGGGATCCCGTGCCGGCACTGGAATCTGACGCACCGACGGGCGCCGCGACGGCGCTGACGCTGCGTCGATGGGGCATTACTCACCGTCAGGTCCGTGACATGCTGGCAGCCGTCTGTCTGTCCAGTCGAAGGCTCACCGGTCATGTCCGTCCAGACGGTCGGCGCCCCCGCGTCCCCCTCCCGTTCCGGCCCGCACGGGCGGCGCGGCGCCGCCACCGGGATGAACAACACCAGCGCGGCCGCCGCGCTGGCCGGCAGCCAGTTCGGCGGCCACCCGGCGGTGATGCTGCCGATCTTCTTCTACGGCATGACGCAGCAGTTGCCGGCCGCCGCCGTCCCGGCCGTGCTCGGCCGCCGGGCGAGCGGGAGGTGAGCCGCCCCGGGTCGGGCACGCCGCCTGCCTCCGGGGCATCCGCCCAGGTGGGGGCGGGCTGTTTCGTGCCAAACCGCCGCATCCCACCGGTGCGGCGTTCACCCGTGTGTCGTCATCGTTTAACACCCGACTGGAATGCTCGAACCATGGACCACTCGTTGCCGCCGCTCCGCCGCCCGGTGGAGCCCCTCGCTCCGGAATCCCCGGACGCACCGGACGCCGTACGCTTCCCGCTGCCGCAGCGCCACCGGCGCTACCTCGCCTGCGCCGCGGTGGCCGCCTCAGTCGCGCTCGGCACGCTCGGCGTGGGCGCCACGGTGGAGACGCTCCAGCACCACACCGCGGTCACGGCGGCGGCCGCCCAGGCCCACTGAGCCGGGCGGCTCCTGGCGTCAGCCCCCCGGGCGGCCACGGGTGTCAGCCCCGGGCGGCCAGTCGCTCGTCCAGTTCCGCGAGGTCGCTGACGAACCAGATCTGGCTCCCCCGGTCGCACTCGCGGACGAAGTCCCGCAGCGCCGAACTCTCCTCGGTCCACCGCGAGATGTCGCCGACCACCGCGATGCCGACCCGGTACTGCGCGAACTTCTGCAGCACCTCACCGGCCACGCCGGTCCGCAGCCGGAAGAAGTCCTGGTGCCAGCGCGCCACCGGGACCGCCACCCACTGCGCCTGGCCGGCAGCCGCGTCACCGATCAGCTGCAGCGCATCCGGGACGCCGGACACGAGGTCCCCCTTCGGCTCGCAGACCAGCACGGCACCGCCGCTCATCTGATGGACCGTCATCCCACTCAACCTCTCTACTGCGGACTTGAGGACTGGATATCCGGCGCCAGGTCGCCGACCAGGCGCAGGATCTCGGCGCTGTCCGCCGCGCCGCCCAGCACGATGACCTTCATGGTGCGGCGCGCCTCGTCGCGCACCGTCTCCAGGCGCAGCGGCACCCGGTCCGGGCGGTGGGCGACGGAGGCGTGCAGCAGGGTGGCGAGCCGGTCCATCGCGAGGGCGTCGACGCCCTCGATCCGGATGATGCTCGACACCTCGATCTCCGGCGCCGTGGCGGCGGCCGGCACCGCGGTCGCGGCGTCGGCCGGAGCACCGGCTGCGGCCGCCGTGGCGGACCCACCGGTGAACGCCGCCAGATCCTGCGCCGCGATCCGGTACTGCTTGCCGATCCGGACAGCCTTCAGCCGCCCGTCCCTGATGTACGCGCGGACCGTGCGCACATGCAGGCCGAGCAGGACGGCGACTTGGTCGACGGAGTACATCTGCGGCGCCATTTCCTCGGCCCATCCTTCCCCAAACATCCCTATGCTGTCCAATCTAACAGCAGAACAGGGAGTGATAGGGACAGATGAGGGCGTAGGGGGTACCGGGAGGCGGCGGGAGGTGTCAGCGGCGGGAGTGGCGCCCGGTACTCGGCTCGCTGCCGAGTTCGAGCCGCGCGGCATAGCGGGCCGCCGGGGCGAGCAGCGTCCAGCCGGTGCGGGCGGCGCCCGGCTCGCAGCCGGCCGGGACGCTCGGCGCGGTCGGCGCGATCAGCCCCATCGCGTGCAGCAGGTCGAGCAGGTCACGGCGGAAGGCGGCCCGGTCGGCCAGGTGCGCCCGGCGCCAATGGGCGGCACGCGGGTCGTGCCCGTGGTCCTCGGTGTCGTACTCGTCGGCCAGGTCCCCGAGGATGCCGTCTATCAGCGCCTCGGCGATCGGCACGCCCGCGGGCGCGGGCTGCCGGGCGGGCGGCGCCTCCTCCTCGGGCAGCGGACGGAGCTCCTCCACCAGCCGCTCGACCAGCAGCAGCGCCACGTGCGCCAGTGGGCCCGGGCCGGGGAACCGCAGATCGGTCAACTCGCCCGCCGGGTCGAGCAGGGCGATCCCCTCGCAGCGGATCTCGGCGGTCAGCCCGAGGAAGTCCGCGAACATCGCGGCCTCGGCCGCGCGGGACTCCCAGAGCCACTCCCGCTCCAGCGGGGTCAGGTCGGCCAACAGCACCGCCGGCGTCTCGACCAGCCGGCGGCGGACCGCCACCGGGACGGTGGTACGGGGGGCCGGCGGATCCTGCGGGCGTGGTGGCCGGCAGCCGGCCACCACGGCGGCGGCCAGCTCGTGGTTGACGGACAGCCAGGCGGCCACGGGCGCCTGGGCCGTCCCGGGTATGGAGGGGGCGAGGACCTGCCACTCGGTCAGCAGCGCGATCGCCGCGCCGACCGCCTCCGGCCCGACGGCGACGGCATCGGCATCGGCATCGGCGACGGGCGCGGCATCCGGCTCCGCGACGGCAGCGGCTGCCGCTGCCGCTACGGCTGTGCCCGCGGCATCGCTCTCCCTGGGCGCGCCGGCGCCGTGCTGCGCGACCTGGGCCGCCAACTGCGCGGCGGGCCGGCGCGGCGGGCCGTCCAGCAGGACCGCGAGGAGCAGCGTCAGCGCGGCGTACTGCTCGGGGGTGCAGGGGTAGCCGTGCACGGTGAGGCGGCGCAGCGTCCCGGCGCCGAGCTCCGCCTTGCGCAGCCGGGCGAAGGAGTCGGTGACGGTGAGCGGGTAGCCGAGCAGCTCGGCGAAGCGGCCGGTGAGCCAGCCGGCGTGACGCCGGATCAGCCCGAACGCCTGGGCGTGCGGGCCGGTCGCGGTGACCAGCGGGTGCGCGAGCAGCATCCGTGCGGCGGCCCGGCGTTCGGCCGCCAGCGCGGCGGCGCGGCGGCTGTCGGCCCCCTGCGGGAGCGTCGCACCGGCCGGCGGCTCGGGCTTGCGGTGCCGGCCCGCGACGGCGGAGGGAGCCGGCGCGGGGGCGATCGCCAGCCGGCGGCCGCGCCGGGCGCGCGCCGACGAGCCGCCCGGCAGCACCGTGGCGACCTGCTGACGGACCGTCGGGCCGTGCCACCAGCTGGCCTCGGCGAGGTCGGCGCAGGCCGGCGTAGGAGTGGTGCCGACGTGCCGGGCGCCGTAGAGGCCGAAGGTGTTGGCGAACAGGTCGTGCGCCTGGTCCGGGGCGGCGGCGGCGAAGCTCCGGGCGAGCTCGTGCAGGCCCTCGGTGCGGTCGGGTCCGCTCGCGGGCGCCGGGCTCCGCCGCCCGGGCTCGATCGGCTGCCAGTCCGTCAGGGTCAGTGTCACCTCGCCCCCGTAGGCCGGCTGCGGGCCCGGGCCCGCTTCGGTGCCGCCGCCGGAAGCCGGCGGGGGCGTGGTGGCGGGTGGCCTGGTGTCGCCGGCGGGGAGGGTCAGCAGGTCACCGGCACCGGTGGGCAGATCGGTACCCGCCAGCCCTCCGCCCCCGCCCACGCGCCCCTCCGCCGTGCTGTCCCGCGGCCGTTGGCCGCGCGGCTCGTCCGTCCCGCTCGATCGTGTCGGGACACAGCCTAAGACACCGGAGCGAGGTGACGGCGCAGGCTCGGAGAGTCTCCCGGCAGTTGGCCCCGGGACCGTTACCCGGCGGCCGGGCCCGGTACCATGGCCGACCGTTACGCACGAGTAGTACGCGTGGGTAACCGGCTCTTCCGGTGTCCGCCCCGGTCGCCTATCGTGCCGGACATGCTGAACCTGACGACCGCCACCGCCCCCCGGGCCGCCACCGCCCGCCGGGCCCGCGGCCTGCTGACCGCCTTCGCCGCGACCGCCGCCACCCACCTGGGCTCGCTGCTGACGGACGTCAAGGTGGTCGAGCAGGTCACCAAGCCCGCCCTGATGCCGCTGCTCGCCACCCACGCCGTCAGCTCGGCGGCGCCGGACCGCGCGCCGCGCCTGCTCACCCCCGCGCTGCTGGCCAGCGCCGCCGGGGACGCGCTGCTCCAGGTGGACAGCGAGCCGGCGTTCCTGGCCGGCATGGGCGCCTTCGCCGGGGCGCACATCTGCTACGTGACAATGTTCGCCAAGCAGGGTGCGCTGACGGACCGTCGGCGCACCGCGCTGGTGGCGGCCGGGTACGGCCTGGCCTGGGCGGTGATGATCAGCCAGCTCTGGCCCGGCCTCGGGGAGCTGAAGGCGCCGGTGGCGGGCTACAGCCTGCTGCTCGCCGCCACCGCCGTGACCTCGGCGGGCCTGGGCCGGCGCGGCGGGTTCGGCGGCGCGCTCTTCCTGCTCTCCGACACGCTGATCGCCACCCGCCTGGCCGGCTGGCGCGAGCTGCCCGGGCACGAGTTCTGGATCATGTCGACCTATCTGCTGGCCCAGTACCTGCTCGCCACCGCCGCCCTGAAGTCCATCCAGGATTAGGC
Source organism: Kitasatospora sp. NPDC008050 (assembly GCF_042957465.1). Lineage (NCBI taxonomy): Bacteria > Bacillati > Actinomycetota > Actinomycetes > Kitasatosporales > Streptomycetaceae > Kitasatospora > Kitasatospora sp. NPDC008050. Next base: position 76,959 of record NZ_JBIBIJ010000021.1, on the reverse strand, counting down.
CCGGACGGCTGCAGGCCCCGGACGGCTACAGGTCGAGGTCCACCACCACCGGGGTGTGGTCGGAGGTGCCCTTGCCCTTGCGCGCCTCGCGGTCGACGTAGGCGTCGGTCACCGCGCCCTGGAAGGCCGGGTTGCCGTAGACCAGGTCGATCCGCATGCCGCGGTTCTTCGGGAAGGCCAGCTGGCGGTAGTCCCAGTAGGTGTAGGGCCGGTCGTACTTGAGCGGGCGCGGCATGACGTCCGCCAGGCCCGCCTCGCGCAGCTCGGCCAGCGCGGCGCGCTCCAGCGGGGTGACGTGGGTGGCGCCCACGAAGTCGGCGAGGTCGTAGACGTCCTCGTCGGTCGGCGCCACGTTGAAGTCGCCGAGCACGGCGAACGGACGCTCACCGGCCGCGTCCGCCCGCACCGAGTCGCGCAGCGTGGTGAGCCAGTCGAGCTTGTAGCGGAAGTGCGCGTGGCCGACCTCGCGGCCGTTGGGCACGTAGACCGACCAGACCCGCACCGGGCCGCAGGTGGCGGCGATGGCGCGCGGCTCGATCACCGGGAGCATCGCGTCGTCGGCCAGGTAGCCCGGCTGCTCGGGCAGGTCGCGCACCACGTCCTCGAAGCCGATCCGGGAGACGATGGCCACCCCGTTCCACCGCCCGGTGCCGTGCGCCTCGGTCTCGTAGCCGAGGGCGCGCACCTCCTCGTAGGGGAAGGCGTCCGCGGCGCACTTCAGCTCCTGCAGGCAGAGCACGTCGGGCTTCGCGCTCTCCAGCCACTCCAGGAGCTTGGGCAGCCGCGCGGTGACGGAGTTGATGTTCCAGGTGGCGATGCGGACGGTCACGAGCAGGCCTTCCAGCGGGTACGGGGGGACGGATGCCGGGCCCCAGGGCGTGGCCGGCACCCGTCCCGAAGATACCTCCCGGCACCGACAGCACCTTTATCGCGTTGTGACCCGAAGATGAGTTACTGACGAGTAGTCAATGATGGACCACCAGCCCCCGGAGCCCCCATGCCCACCCGCCGGCCCCGCCGCGCCGCCGCACTCGCCCTGGCCACCGCGCTGCTCACCGCCGCCCCGCTCGCGCTCGCCCCGGACCTCGCCCAGGCCGCCGGTGCGGGAGGCGGCCAGCGCGCCCAGGCCGCCCCGAGCCTGCGCTTCACCGACATCCCCGGCGCGGACGGCGTGATCCTCAAGGGCAACGTCTACGAGCCCGGCGACGGCGCCGCGCACCACCCGCTGCTGGTCCTGCCGGCCAGCTGGTCGATGAACGACGCGGAGTACCTGGTGCAGGCCCGCCGCCTCGCCGAGGCGGGCTACGTGGTGGTCAGCTACACCCCGCGCGGCTTCTGGGGCTCGGGCGGGCAGATCTCGGTGGCCGGGCCGCAGGACACCGCCGACGCCTCACAGGTGATCGACTGGGCGCTCGCCCACACCACGGCCGACCCGGCCCGGATCGGCATGGCCGGGGTCTCCTACGGCGCCGGGATCAGCCTGCTGGCGGCCGCCAAGGACAGCCGGGTCAAGGCGGTCGGCGCGATGAGCGGCTGGGCGGACCTGGCCGAGTCGCTCTTCGGCAGCGAGACCCAGCACCTGCAGGCCGGCGACGTGCTGACCGTGCTCGGCTACCTGACCGGCCGTCCCAGCGCCGAGACCCGCCAGGAGCTGATCTCCTTCTTCGGCAGCGACCAGCCGAGCGAGGCGCAGCTGCGGGCCTGGGCCGCGCAGCGCTCGGTGTCCACCATGGTCGACCGGATGAACGCCAACGGCACCGCCGTCCTGCTGGCCAGCGCCTGGGGCGACAGCATCTTCCCGCCCAACCAGCTGACCGACTTCTTCCAGAAGCTGACCGGCCCCAAGCGGCTGGAGCTGCGCCCCGGCGACCACGCCACCCCCGAGATCCTGGGCCTGGCCGGCCTGCCCAACGACGTCTGGACGGACACCAGGAGCTGGCTGGACCACTACGTCAAGGGCGTCGACAACGGCATCGACCGCGCCCTGCCGGTGCACATCGAGCCGCAGGTGCAGGACGGCTACGAGGACTACCCGAGCTGGTCGGCCGTCAGCTCGCACACCGCCGCGCTGCCCCTGGGCGCCCGGGACGGCTGGAACACCGGCGCGCTGGGCCAGGGCGCGGGCACCGGCTGGCAGACCACCATCACCACCGGCGTCCCCTCCGGAGCGGGCGCGGGCACGGTCTTCCTCAGCAGCCTCGCCGAGCAGTTCCTCAAGGTGCCGCCGCTGGTCTCGGTGCCGTTGCTGCCCCGCCCGTTCGCCGCGGTCTGGCAGTCGGCGCCCGCGACCGGCACCGAGCAGGTGCGCGGGACGGCGCGGGTCCACCTGTCGGTGACGCCGAGCGCCGGCCAGGGCAGCCTGATCGCCTACCTGTACGACGTGAACGCGCTGGGCGTGGGCAAGCTGATCACCCAGGCGCCGTACACCTTCCTGGACCGCGCCCCCGGCCAGGCCTTCGACGCGGACTTCGCGCTGATGGACACCGCCTACGACGTCCCCGCCGGGCACCGCCTGGCGCTGGTGGTGGGCACCGTCGACCCGATGTACATCACCCACAACCCCGCGGGCGCCCGGCTGGCCTTCGGCTCCCCCGCGGGCGATCCGTCCCGGGTCTCGGTGCCGCTGCGGTGACCGCCCTCTGGTAGCGCGAGGGGGTGAACCCGGGCGCCGCGCGCGGGTGTGGCAGGGCCGGTGTGCCGCACCCGCGATAAGGCTGTCCCGACGGCCCGTCCACCCGGACGGCCGCCGGAGCGGAGATGAGGTGCGGATCGCATGCGGCTGCGGCGCTCGGCGGAGGCGGCCGGGCCGACTCCACGGTTGGACGTGGGCCGGGCCGCCGAGCGGGGCGCCGTCGCCCTGGACGGACGGCTGCCGTTCCTGGACGCCGCCAAGGGGCAGCTGCGCAAGGTCTTCCCCGACCACTGGTCGTTCCTGCTGGGCGAACTGGCCCTGTACAGCTTCGTCCTGCTGCTGCTCACCGGCGTCTACCTGACCTTCTTCTTCAAGCCCACGATGGGCGAGGTGGTCTACGCCGGCGGCTACGCGCCGCTGCGCGGGATCCGGATGACCGAGGCCTACGCCAGCACGCTGGACATCAGCTTCGAGGTGCGCGGCGGGCTGCTGGTGCGGCAGATCCACCACTGGGCCGCGCTGGTCTTCGTGGCCGCGATCGGCGCGCACCTGCTGCGGATCTTCTTCACCGGCGCCTTCCGCCGCCCGCGCGAGGTCAACTGGCTGATCGGCCTGACGCTCTTCCAGCTCGCCCTGGTGGAGGGCTTCGCCGGCTACTCGCTGCCCGACGACCTGCTCTCCGGCACCGGGCTGCGCACCGCGCAGGGCTTCATGCTGGCGGTCCCGCTGGTGGGCAGCTACCTCGCCTTCTTCGCCTTCGGCGGCGAGTGGCCCGGCACCGACATCGTCTCGCGGCTGTACACCACGCACATCCTGCTGCTGCCCGGGCTGCTGGTCGCCCTGGTGACGGCCCATCTGATCCTGGTCTACCACCTCAAGCACACCCAGTGGGCCGGCCCCGGGCGCACCGAGCGCAACGTGGTCGGCAAGCCGATGTTCCCGCACTTCGCCACCCAGACCGGCGGGCTGCTGGCGATGGTCTGCGGGGTGATCGCGGCCCTGGCAGCGCTGGCGCAGATCAACCCGATCTGGAAGTACGGCCCCTACCGGGCCGACCAGGCCTCCACCGACGCCCAGCCGGACTGGTACATGGGCTTCCTGGAGGGCGCGCTGCGGCTGATGCCGGGCACCGAGACCCGGCTGTGGGGCCACACCATCGCGTGGAACCCGCTGCTGCCCGCGGTGGTCTTCCCGCTGGTGCTCTTCGGGGCGCTGTACGCCTACCCCTTCCTGGAGCAGTGGATCACCGGCGACCACGGCGAGCGGCACCTGTGCGACCGCCCCCGCGACCGCCCCGCCCGCACCGCGGTGGGGGTGGCCGCGATGACGGCGTACGCGGTGCTGCTGCTGGCCGGCGGGCAGGACGTGCTGGCGCTGGTCTTCCACCTCTCGGTGGACTCGCTGGACTGGGTGCTGCGGGTGGCGCTCTTCGTCGCCCCGGTGCTCGCCTTCTGGCTGACCCGCCGGCTCTGCCTGGCCCTGCAGGAGCACGACCGCGACCGCTTCACCAGTGGCTCGGCACCCACCGGGTTCGTCCGCCAGTCGGTGGAGGGCGGCTACGAGGGCGAGCACGAGGCGCTGGCCCCGGTCCAGCGCCACGTCCTGACCCTGCACAACCGTCCGGCACCGGTGCGCGCGGCCGGCCGCGGGCCCGGGCCGCGGGTGCGCGCGGCGCTCAGCCGCTGGTACTACCGCGACCGGATCGAGCTGCCCAGCGACCCGGAGGCCGAGCAGGAGTGAGTCGGCGCGGACACTCGCACGGACACGGACACGGACACGGGCACGGACACGGACACGGGCACGGGCTCAGCGCTCGGCACGGCTGCGCTTGACGGTACGGAAGCGGCGGGCGACCGCACGCGCCAGGTCGGCGGCGCCGATCAGACCGGCCTCGTTGCCGAGGGCGGCGCGGGTGAGCTGGGCCTCGGGGCGGAAGCCGCGGCCGGTCAGGGTGCGCCGGAAGGCGTCCTGGGCGGGGGCGAGCAGCAGGTCGCCGGCGGCCGAGACGCCGCCGCCGATCACGAAGCGGCCCGGGTCCAGCGCGGCGGCCAGGTTGGCCAGGCCCACGCCCAGCCAGGTGCCGATGTCGTGCAGCAGCTCGACCGCCATCGGGTCGCCGGCCTGGGCGGCCTCGGTGACCAGCGGCCCGGTGATCGCCGCCACGTCACCACCGGCCCGGGCCAGCAGCGGCTGGGCCACCGGGGACTCGGCGACCGCCAGCTCGCGCGCCTCGCGCACCAGCGCGTTGCCCGAGGAGTACTGCTCCCAGCAGCCCCGGTTGCCGCACGGGCAGCGGTGCCCGCCGGGGACCACCTGCATGTGGCCGAACTCGCCGGCCAGCCCGTAGCGGCCGCGGTCGACGTAGCCGTGGCGCACCACCGCGCCGCCGATCCCGGTCCCCAGGGTGATCATCACCAGCAGGTCCTCGCCCCGGCCCGCGCCGAAGCGCCACTCCGCCCAGGCGGCGGCGTTCGCGTCGTTCTCGACCACCACGGGGAACTTCAGCCGGTCGCTGAGCGCCTCGCGCAGCGGCTCGTCGCGCCAGTTCAGGTGCGGGGCGAAGAGCACCCGGGAGCGGTCGTAGTCCACCCAGCCGGCCGCGCCGATGCCCACCGCGTGCACGTCGTGCCGGTCGGCCAGCTCCAGCACCAGCTCGACGATGACGTCCTCGACCACCTTGGGGCTCTTGCTCTTGTGCGGCGTCTCGGTGCGCAGCTGCTCGACGATCTTCCCCTCGCCGTTCACCACCCCGGCCACCACCTTGGTGCCGCCGATGTCGATGCCGATGGTCGGCAGCCGCAGCACGCCGGCCGGCAGGGTGCGGCGGCGGTCCGCGCCGTACCGGTCGAGCCGGCGCTGACCGAGGCCGCGCTGGCCGAGACCCCGCTGGCCGAGACCGAGCAGCGCGGGCAGGACGGGTTGGCCGGTGCGGCCGTTGGGCTGGGTCACGTTGGAACGATACGCCGCGCCGATCGCCCGGGCGCGTGCTGAGACGCCGGTCCCGGGCCACCCACCATGTGCCGGCCGGTCTCAGGCGGATGTCAGACTAGGAGGCTGGAACACGGCGAACGTCCAGCTGCACGTGATCTTCCTCTCAGGTTCCGGTCGGCTACGCACGAAACCGGGCCCACGTTCATGCCGTCGTTCTTGTATACGTCCACCCCAGCACGTCGTTAGGCACCGGGCATCGCCAGGTCCGGGCGGCCCCAGCAATTCGGATACGAGAGACATTGATGCAACTGACAGGCCAGCCCTTCCTGATCCTCACGATCATCCTGGTCCCGGTGTCGCTCCTGGTGACCCTGGTGCTCTGGGGACGGGTCGGCGGACCCAAGCCGGTCCAGCTGCTGGCCCGGCTGGTGATGCTGCTGTTCTGCCAGGTGACGGCGGTGGCCATGATCTTCGTGATGGTCAACAACGCCAACATGATCTACGGCAGCTGGGACGACCTGCTGGGTGACGGTGGCCACATCAGTTCGGTGCCCAACGTGCCGGCCGCGGCTGCGGGGGCGAACGGCGCGAGCGCGAACGGGCAGCCCGGCAACGACGCGGCCAAGCCGGCCCGCAGCAAGGTGATCCAGCAGTTCAAGCCGGTGGACGACCCGCTGGTGCCCAAGGACGTGCAGACCACCGACCTCAAGGGTGCGGTCTCCGGGGTCGACGGCGAGGTCAACGTCTGGCTGCCGCCGCAGTACAACGACCCGGCGTACAAGAACACCAACTTCCCGGTGGTCGAGCTGTTCCCCGGGTTCCCCGGCTCCTCGAAGACCTGGTTCGGCTCGCTGAAGGTCTCCGAGCAGCTGGCGCCGCTGATGAAGTCCGGCCAGGTCACCCCGTTCATCCTGATCTCGCCGCGCACCCAGCTGATCAGCACCACGGTCGACACCGGCTGCGCCAACGTCCCGGGCAAGGTCAACGCCGACACCTGGCTCTCCACCGACGTGCCGCAGATGATCCTGGACAACTTCCGGGCCGACCCCTCGCCGAACGGCTGGGCGGTGGGCGGCTTCTCGGCCGGGGCGGCCTGCGCGGACCGGATGGCGCTGCTGCACCCCGACCGCTACCGCGCCGCGGTCAGCCTCTCGGGCTACAACGACCCGCACTCACTCACCTCCTCGCTCACCGCGAACGACCCGCACCTGCGCGAGACCTCCAACCCGCTCTACATCCTCAAGCACGCCGCGACCCCGCCGAACCTCGCGCTCTACCAGAGCGGCGACCACGGCGACGGCTACGAGGACGGGCAGGCGCTGGCCACCGCCGCCAAGCCGCCGACCACGGTGAAGGTGGTGCTGACCACCGGTCCGCACACGCCCTCGCTGTGGCGCCCGATGGTGCCGGACGTCTTCAAGTGGCTGACCACGATCATCCCGGCGCCCAGGCCCTCCGCCTGAGCGACAGCACCCGCGAACAAGCAGGCCCCCGGACCACTCGGTCCGGGGGCCTGCTTGTTCGCGGCGGCTGACGGCCGGTCAGGCCAGCTCCAGGGCCAGGTAGAAGTCCACCCGGTCCTCCAGTCGCGACAGGTCACGCCCCGTCAGCTCCTCGATCCGCCCGATCCGGTAGCGCAGCGTGTTCACGTGGACGTGCAGCTGGGCGGCGCAGCGGGTCCAGGAGCCGTCCGAGCGCAGGAAGGCCTCCAGCGTGCGCACCAGGTCGGCCTGGTGCTCGATGTCGTAGGCGATCACCTTGTCCAGCAGCCGGCTGCGGAAGGCCCGGCGCACCTCGTCCGGCACCGCGGCCAGCAGCAGGACGTGCGAGGCCAGTTCCTCGGGACCGGCCACGCAGACCCGGCCGACCCGGGCGGCGGCGATCCGGCGGGCGTGCCGGGCCTCCTCCAGCGCGCCGCGCAGGCCGCCGGCCTCCAGCGCGGGGGCCGAGACACCGAGGGTGATCCGGCCCGCCGAGCCGAGCCCGGCCTCCAGCGGGCCGAGCAGCTCGCGCAGCGCGTCGGCGGGCACCGCGGTGGCCGGCGCGGGCAGCACCACCACCGCGCCGGTGCCGGCACCGGCCACCAGCGCGCGGTCCGAGGTACCGGTCAGCGCCTCCTCCAGGATCGAGCGCACCGCCCCCTCGGGCAGGCCGGTCCCCTCGGCGCTGAGCACCAGCCAGGAGCCCTCCGACGCCACCGGGCCCGGCTCCGCGCCCTCGTACCGGGTGGCCATCGCCGAGGAGGCGTACAGGGCGCGGCTGATCTCGGCCGGGTCGGCGTCGCGCTGCAGCAGGGTCAGCACCTCGTCGGCGATCCGGCGGCGCAGCCGGCGGCCCTCGTCGCGGCGGTCGCGCTCGGCGGCGACCAGGCGGGCCAGGTTCTCGGCCAGCTGCTGGCGCTTGGTGGTCCACTCGGTGACGTCGCCGGCGACCGCGAGCACCCAGTCCGACAGGGCCGCGCCCTCCTCCGGGCGGGAGGTGGCGGGCAGCAGTGAGTAGGAGCCGGAGGCCAGCCGGGCCCGGTGCGGGGGGCGGCGGCGCTGGCGCTGGGCGGCCAGGTGGGCGCGGACCAGCTGGTCGCGGTCCTCGGCGCTCAGGTGCTCGACCGGCCCGGCGATCACCCGCCCGGTGGGGGTGAGCACCCAGCAGTCCAGGTCGAGGTCCCCGCCGAGCAGGTCGAGCACCGCGTCCAGCCCGCCGCCGCCGGCCGCCGAGACCAGCATCCGGTGCCGGTCCACCAGGGCGGCCAGGTCGGCGGCGCGGTCGGCGGAGACCTGGCGGCCGATGAACTCGGTCAGGGTGGAGAAGGCGATGTCGTCGGGGACGGCCAGCAGCGGCATCCGGTGCCGGCGGCAGGCCTCGATCAGGTCCTCGGGGACCGGCCCGACCTCCGCCTCACCGGCCGCCAGCGCCACCGCCCCGCCGGCCGCCAGCGTGCGCACGAAGCGCTCGGAGTCCTCGGGCGCGGTGCGCCAGAGCATGCCGGTGAGCACCAGCTCGCCGCCGTGCAGGTAGCGGCCCGGGTCGTTCAGGTCCGTGGTCATGACGCCGCTGACCTGACGGTCGAGCTCCTCCTCGGCGGCGAGCAGCCGCAGCCTCGGGGCGCCGGGGGCGAGCAGGTCACGGACACGCATCCGCAGACTCCTTCGTCTGAACTGGGGCGGATCAACTGGGGACGGACCAACTAGGGCTGGACCAACTGGCTTCGGGTTACTGGGTGGTAGCTGGGCGAGGGTCGCAGGGCTGGGGTTCGGCTGAACGGCGGCTGGGACGGTCCGCGCGGGTCGGGGGGTCACCATATGCCCGATTCCCGGACCTTCGGTGGTACGTCTCAGCGCTGCGCGAGGTCACGGGGTGTCGCGGGGCCGTCACGGCCGGATCACGGCCGGACGTGGCGGCCGGCAAACCGCTCAGCAGGGCATTCGCCGTCCTTAGAGGAACGTACAGGATGCCGGGCGGACCCGGCGCGGGGGCTTCATGCCATCGGTGACTGCCTGCGGGCACCAGGTCGGCGGTTCACTGGCCACACGCCGCCGGACACACCCCGGTGACCAGGACGCGACACCACGGCGACGCCGAGGTGACCGGTTCCGCTCCCCGGAGGTTTGGGAGACCGTACGGCCGTGTCAGAAGGCCCGGCCCGCGGTTCCCGGGGCACAGTGCCCAAAGGTTCGATCGGCGACGACTTGAGGAGACACCCGCATGGAGTTCCTGCGGCCCGCAAGCTGGGACGAGGCGCTCGCGGTGAAGGCTGAGCACCCGACCGCGCTGCCCATCTCGGGTGGCACGGATGTGATGGTCGAGATGAACTTCGACGTCCACCGGCCATCCGCGCTGCTCGACCTGAACCGCGTCACCGAGCTGACCGAGTGGTCGATCACCGACGGCGTGGTCAGGCTCGGGGCCGCCGTGACCTACGCCCGGATCATCGCCGAGCTGGCCGGACCGCTGCCGGGCCTGGCGCTGGCCTCGCACACCGTCGGCTCGCCGCAGATCCGCAACCGGGGCGGCGTGGGCGGGAACCTGGGCGGCGCCTCCCCCGCCGGCGACGCGCACCCCGCGCTGCTGGCCGCCGGCCGCGACGTCTTCGTGGAGGCCGCCTCGGTGCGCGGCACCCGGCTGATCCCGATCGACGAGTTCTACGTCGGGGTCAAGCGCAACAGCCTGGAGCGGGACGAGCTGATCCGCGCCGTACACATCCCGGTGGCGGACGGCCCGCAGCAGTTCTCGAAGATCGGCACCCGCAACGCGATGGTGATCGCGGTCTGCGCCTTCGGCTTCGCGCTGCACCCCAAGAACCACACCGTCGGTACCGGTATCGGCTCGGCTGCCCCCACGCCGCGCCGCGCCGTGGAGGCGGAGGAGTACCTGCAGGGCGTGCTCGCCGAGCGCGGCCTGTGGGAGTCCGGCGAGCTGCTGGGCGCCGAGGTGACCCAGCGCTTCGGCGAGCTGGTCAAGGCCGCCGCCTCCCCGATCGACGACGTCCGCGGCACCGCCGACTACCGCCGGCACTCGCTGGCCGTGATGGCGCGGCGCACCCTCACCTGGACCTGGAACGACTACAGCAAGCAGATCAGGAGCGCGGCATGAGGGTGACTTTCACCGCCAACGGCAAGCCGGTCGAGGCTGACGACGTGTGGGAGGGCGAGAGCCTGCTCTACGTGCTGCGCGAGCGGGTCGGCCTGCCGGGTTCGAAGAACGCCTGTGAGCAGGGCGAGTGCGGCTCCTGCACGGTCTACCTGGACGGCACGCCGGTCTGTTCCTGTCTGGTGGCGGCCGGCCAGGTGCAGGACCGCGAGGTGCGCACGGTCGAGGGGCTGAGCGAGGAGAACGGTGAACTGGGCCTGGTCCAGCAGGCGTTCATCGACGCCGGGGCGGTGCAGTGCGGCTTCTGCACGCCGGGTCTGCTGGTGCAGACCGACGCGCTGCTCGACCGCTCCCCGCAGCCCAGCGACACCGACATCCGGGAGGCGCTGAGCGGCAACCTGTGCCGCTGCACCGGCTACGAGAAGATCATGGACGCGGTGCGGCTCGCCTCCGCCCGCACGTGCCAGAAGGTGGGGACGGCCGAATGAGCGCGCGCACGATCCGGGGGCAGAAGAACCTCCAGGACATCACCACCGGCTCCCCGGACGGCATCGGCGGCTCCCCGCTGCGGCCGGACGGCACGCTGAAGGTCAAGGGCGAGTTCGCCTACTCCTCGGACATGTGGCACGAGGACATGCTCTGGGGCATGGCGCTGCGCTCGCCGCACCCGCGCGCCACCATCCTCTCGGTGGACATCTCCGAGGCGCTCAAGACCCCGGGCGTCTACGCGGTGCTGACCCACGAGGACATCCCGGGCGCCAAGTACTACGGCCTGGAGATCCAGGACCAGCCGGCGCTGGCGATCGACAAGGTCCGCTACCACGGCGAGGCGATCGCGCTGGTGGCCGCGGACCACCCGGAGACCGCCCGCCGCGCGGTGAAGAAGATCAAGGTCGAGTACGAGGTGCTCACCCCGATCACCACCGAGGAGCAGGCGCTCAACCCCGAGGTGCACGGCTACGTGCACGAGCCGCACGAGTACAAGTCGCACGGCTCGGGCAACATCTGCCACTCGCAGAAGCTGGTCTACGGCAAGGGCGTGACCGACGAGGTCAAGGCGCTGGCCGACGTGGTCGTCAAGGGCGTCTACGAGGTCGGCATGCAGGACCAGGCCTTCCTCGGCCCGGAGTCCGGCCTCGCGGTGCCCGCCGAGGACGGCGGCATCGACCTCTACGTGGCCACCCAGTGGCTGCACGTGGACCGCCAGCAGATGGCCCCGGTGCTCGGCCTGCCCGAGGAGAAGGTGCGCCTGACGCTGGCCGGCGTCGGCGGTGCGTTCGGCGGCCGCGAGGACCTGTCGATGCAGATCCACGCCTCGCTGCTGGCCCAGCGCACCGGCAAGCCGGTCAAGATCGTCTACGCCCGCGACGAGTCCTTCTTCGGCCACGTGCACCGCCACCCGGCCAGGATGAGCTACGAGCACGGCGCCACCCGGGACGGCAAGCTGGTCTACTCCGACGTGCGCCTGGTGCTGGACGGTGGCGCCTACGCCTCCGCCTCACCCGCCGTGGTCGGCAACGCGGCCTCGCTGGGCAACGGCCCCTACAACATCCCGAACGTGCGGATGGAGGCCATCGCCCTCTACACCAACAACCCGAGCTGCGGCGCGATGCGCGGCTTCGGTGCGGTGCAGGCCTGCTTCGGCTACGAGACCCAGATGGACCGGCTCGCCGTCGAGTTGGGCATGGACCCGGTGGAGCTGCGCCAGCTGAACGCGATGTCGGAGGGCGACTACATGCCCACCGGGCAGCAGATCGACTCCCCCGCGCCGGTGGCCGAACTGCTGCGGCGGGTCAAGGACATGCCGCTGCCGCCGCCGCTGGACCTGGACAACCTGGACATCCGCGAGCTGCCCGGCGCGCTGTCGAACACCTCGCACGGCGAGGGCATCGTGCGCGGCATCGGCTACTCGGTGGGCATCAAGAACGTCGGCTTCTCCGAGGGCTTCGACGACTACTCCACCGCCCGGGTGCGCCTGGAGGTGATCGGCGGGGAGCCGGTGGCGATGGTGCACACCGCGATGGCCGAGGTCGGCCAGGGCGGGGTCACCGTGCACGGCCAGATCGCCCGCACCGAGCTGGGCGTGGAGAAGGTCACCATCCACCCGGCCAACACCGAGGTCGGCTCGGCCGGTTCCACCTCCGCCTCGCGCCAGACCTACATGACCGGCGGCGCGGTCAAGCTCGCCGCCGAGGCGGTCAAGCAGGCGCTGATCGCCAAGGGCCGCAAGCGCTACGGCTGGACACACTCCGACCTCGACCTGGTCGGCGGCAAGGTGGTCTCCGGCTCGCAGGGCGCGCTGGTCTCGATGGTCGACCTGCTCGGCGACGAGGCGATCGACCTGACCCGCGAGCACCACCACCGCCCCACCGTCGCGTTCGACAAGGAGACCGGGCAGGGCTTCGGCCACGTCCAGTACACCTTCTGCGCCAACCGCGCGGTGGTGGACGTGGACGTGGAGCTGGGCCTGGTCAAGGTGGTCGAGCTGACGGCGGCCCAGGACGTCGGCAAGGCGCTCAACCCGCTCTCGGTGATCGGCCAGATCCAGGGCGGCTGCACCCAGGCGCTGGGCCTGGCAGTGATGGAGGAGATCATCGTCAAGGACGGCAAGGTGCGCAACGCCTCCTTCACCGACTACCTGATCCCCACCATCCTCGACGTGCCGCCGATCCCGGTGGACATGCTCGAACTGCCCGACCCCAACGCGCCGTACGGACTGCGCGGGGTCGGCGAGGCACCCACGGTCTCGGCCACCCCCTCGATCGTGGCAGCCATCCGGCAGGCCACCGGCCTGGCGCTCAACCGGATCCCGGTCCGGCCCGAACACCTCACCGGGACGCTCTGATCCCGGTGCCCGACCTCCCCGGGGCGGCGGCCAGTCTTCCCCCGCCGCTCCGGGGCCGCACCACCAGGAAGTACCACGTGCACCACCTTCCGCTGCCTCTCCCACGCCGGGGCTCTGCAGCGGTGCGCACCACCCCACGCACCGCAGGCACCACAGAGTGCACCTCGTGAGTCGAACAGTCCCCCTCGGCGGTCGCCCCTACTGACCGTCCCAGGTCGGCTCGCCCACCCCAACCCCCTTTGAACCTTGGGAGTGGACATGTCCCGGATCCCCACGGAGCCAGACACCACTGAAAGAATCCCCGCCCAGGCCGGCACCCCCACCTCGGCCTCGGGCGGCTCGACGAACGCTCTGGACAGGTACTTCAAGATCTCGGCCAGAGGCTCGACCTTCGGCAACGAGATCCGCGGCGGACTGACCACCTTCATGGCGATGGCCTACATCGTCCTGCTCAACCCGCTCATCCTGAGCGGCGCCGACGTCACCGGCGCCAAGCTCGACCACGCCCAGCTCACCACCGCGACGGCGCTCGCCGCCGCCGTCACCACGATCCTGATGGGCGTGGTGGGCAACGTGCCGCTGGCGGTCGCCGCCGGCCTGTCGGTCTCCGGGGCGGTCTCCGCGCTGGTGGTGCCGCACACCACCTGGGCGCAGGCCTTCGGCCTCTGCGTCATCTACGGTCTGCTGATCGTGCTGCTGGTGGTCTCCGGGCTCCGCGAGAAGATCATGAACGGCATCCCACTGCCGCTCAAGCACGCGATCACCATCGGGATCGGCCTGTTCGTCTCGCTGATCGGTCTGCACAAGGCCGGCTTCGTGCAGAGCGGCGGGCCCACCCTGGTCTCGCTCGGGCCGCAGGGCGAGCTGACCGGCTGGCCGGTGGTCTGCTTCGCCGTCACGCTGCTGATCATCTTCGTGCTGCTGGCCCGCAACGTGCGCGGCGCCATCCTGATCGGCATCGCCTCGGGCACCGTCTTCGCCTTCGTGGTCAACGCGGTCGGCCACGTCCCCGCCAAGGCCTGGGGCAGCGCGCCGCCGGTCTGGCCGGGCAGCCCGGTCGCCGCGCCCGACTTCGGCCTGGTCGGCCACATCGACCTGTTCGGCGCCTTCGGCTCCAAGGGCATGGGCGCGATCAGCGCCTCGGTCGCGGTCTTCACCCTGGTGCTGGCAGGGTTCTTCGACGCGATGGCCACCATCATCGGCGTCGGCACCGAGGCCGGCCTGGCCGACAAGCAGGGCCGGATGCCCGGCCTGTCCAAGGCCCTGTTCATCGACGGCGCCGGCGGTGCGATCGGCGGCCTGTTCGGCGCCTCGGGCCAGACGGTCTTCGTCGAGTCGGCCACCGGCGTCGGTGAGGGCGCCCGGACCGGGTTGGCCTCCGCGGTCACCGGCGGTGTCTTCGCGCTGATGCTCTTCTTCTCCCCGCTGGCCGGCATCGTGCCGGTCGAGGTCGCCTCCGCCGCGCTGGTCGTGATCGGCTCGATGATGATGAGTCAGGCCCGGCACATCGACTGGGCCGACCGCGACGTGGCCATTCCGGCCTTCCTGACCTGCACGATGATGCCGTTCACCTACAGCATCACCGCGGGGGTCGCCGCCGGTGTGATCTCCTACACGGTGATCAAGGCCGGCAAGGGCAAGTGGCGCGAACCGGGTCCGCTGATGTGGATCCTGACCGCCGTCTTCGTCCTCTACTTCGCGCTCACACCGGTCAAGGAGTGGCTGGGGGTCCACTAGCGGTACCGGCGTGGTGCGGGGGGAGCCGACCGGCCGCCCGCACCACACCGCAGTCACCTCCACCCGTCCACCCGTCCACCCGCCCGCCGGACCACCGCCAGCCCCTCGACACCACCGATAGGAGCCACGGACATGCAGGACATCGCCGAGCAGTTGCAGGCCTGGCACGCCTCCGGGCGCTCCTTCGCGGTGGCCACCGTGGTCGGCGTCTCCGGCAGCGCGCCGCGCGATCCGGGCGCCGCGCTGGCCGTGGACGCGGACGGCGAGGCCGTCGGCAGCGTCTCCGGCGGCTGCGTGGAGGGCGCGGTCTACGAGCTGTGCCGGGAGGCGATCGACTCCGGGCAGCCGGTGCTCGAACAGTTCGGCTACAGCGACGAGGACGCCTTCGCGGTCGGGCTGACCTGCGGCGGCATCCTGGACGTCTTCGTCCAGCCGGTGGTGCCCGGAGCGGACGCCGGGCTGGACGCCGGCATCACCTACATCGCCTCCGGCACGCCGGTCGCGCTGGTCCGGCTGGTCGAGGGGCCCGCCGCGCTGCTCGGCGCCACCGTCGCGGTGACCGCCGACAGCCACCACGGCACCCTCTCGCCCGGTGGCCCCGCGACCACCGGAGCGCTGGAGCGCTCGGTGGTCGCCGAGGCCCGCGCGCTGCTGGACGCCGGCCGGACCGCCAAGGTCACGCTGGCGCTGGACGGCCGCCCCTGTGACCCTACGGCCGCGAGCACCGTCACCTTCTTCGTCGAGTCCTACGTCCCCAAGCCGCGGATGCTGGTCTTCGGCGCGATCGACTTCGCGGCCGCCGTGGTGCGGATCGGCAAGTTCCTCGGCTACCGCGTCACCGTCTGCGACGCCCGCCCGGTCTTCGCCACGAAGCGGCGCTTCCCGGAGGCCGACGAGGTGGTGGTCGACTGGCCGCACCGCTACCTGGACGCCCAACTCGCCGCACCCGACGGCACCGGAGGCCTCGACGGCCGCACCGTGCTGTGCGTGCTGACCCATGACGCCAAGTTCGACATCCCGCTGCTGGAGCGAGCGCTGCGGCTGCCGGTCGGCTTCGTCGGCGCGATGGGCTCGCGCAGGACCCACCTGGACCGCAACACCAGGCTGCGCGAAGTCGGGCTGAGCGAGGCCGAGATCGCCCGGCTCCGCTCGCCGATCGGCCTGGACCTCGGGGCCAGGACACCCGAGGAGACCGCCGTGGCGGTGGCCGCCGAGATCGTCGCCAGCCGGCGCGGCGGCGGCTGCCTGCCACTGTCGGCCGGCTCCGGCCCGATCCACCACGACCTGGAGCGCGCCGAGGCCCAACCTGCCAAGTCCCGGCGGGTCGCCTGACCGGCAGCTCAACGACCCGACTGACGCTCCGTCAATCCCCAGCAAGCTCCCAGGAACGCCGCTTTCTGCGGCGATACCGCACACTGGTCCCGTCCGGCACCCGCTGCCGGGCGGGACCGTGCGTGTTCCGGCCCGCAGAGAGTGGATGATGGCTCGGTGCAAAACGCAGATCAGTTCGGGTACGCCGACGCCGTCGGCCCGCCTCCGACCCCACCGACCGCCCCCGCGACCGCCACCGCCGCGTCCGCCGAGGAGTCCGACGGCGCGGGCGGCCCCGGGCAGCCGGAACGGCTCGGGCAGGCGGTGCTGGCCGCGCAGGCCGGCGACGAGGAGGCGTTCCGGGAGGTCTTCCGCGCCGTGCAGCCGCCGCTGCTGCGCTACCTGCGGGTCCTGGTCGGCGGGGACGGCTCAGTTGTCTCGGACGCCGAGGACATCGCCTCCGAGACCTGGCTGCAGATCGCCCGGGACCTGCACACCTTCCGCGGCGACGGCGACGGCTTCCGGGGCTGGGCCGCCACCATCGCGCGCCACCGGGCGCTGGACCATCTGCGGGCCCGGCGCCGGCGCCCGACCACCGAGCTCCCGGAGGAGTACCTGACCGAACTGCCCGCCCGGGACGACACCGAGGGCAGTGCGCTGGCCACCGTCGGCACCCAGCAGGCGCTGGCGCTGATCGCCCGGCTGCCCAAGGACCAGGCGGAGGCGGTGCTGCTGCGGGTGGTGCTGCAGCTGGACGCGGAGAGCGCGGCCCGGGTCCTCGGCAAGCGGGCCGGCAGCGTGCGGATGGCCGCCCACCGGGGCCTGCGCAGACTCGCCGGTCTGCTGGAATCCCCGGGCGCACTACCCGCGCCACGTGGTTCGTCGAAGCGGTTCGAAAAAAAATCCGCCGAAGGTGTGACACAACCCGCAGCCTCGACGCTGAAGGACATGAGATGAGCACCAACCGATCCCGTCGGATCGACCGCGACGCCGCCGAGCACCTGCTGGCCGGCGCGGCGGACGTTTCGCCGGGCGGTCCTGGCGCCCTCTCCGGACTGCTCGCCGCCGCGGCCGCTCCTGCGACCGCGGACGAACTGGCCGGGGAGGAGGCGGCCGTGGCCGCGTTCCGGGAGGCCGCTCGGCTCACGTCCTACTCGTCCGCCGCCCAGCCCGCCACGAAACCGTCCCGGAGTCGCCCGATGGCCGCTTGCGTACCGCAGGGGTTCCGCGTTCCCGCGCGGTTCCTCGGTGCCAAGGCCGTGGTCGCGGCGCTCGCGGTGACGGCGATCGGCGGGGTCGCGGTAGCGGCGGGAACGGGGCACCTGCCGGCGGTGCTGGGCGGCTCCGGCCACTCGGCGACCAGCGACAACGTGGCTGCCACCGGATCGGCCTCGGCCACCCCGCCCGGCAGCCGCGGCGGGGATGAACAGTCCATGCGGCCGGGCCCCGGGCCGAGCTCCGGCGGGCCGGCGGCCAAACGGCCGCTGCCCGGTGGATCGGCGGCGGCACCGGCCGGGGCTTCGGCCGGGGCTTCGGCCGGCTCGGACGGTCAGGGCGACGGCGCGGCGAGCAGCAGGCCCGGCGTCTCCCCGCCGCCCGGCAAGGCCGTCCCGGCCACACCCGGCGAGTCGGGGCTGTCCGCCCTGCTGCTGCCGCTCTGCCGGCTGTGGCCGGGCGACGACCAGCCGGGTACCAGCGACTCCCGGTTCGAGCCGCTGACGCGCGCGGCGGGCGGCTCGAACCGGGTACGGGCGTACTGCGCCGCGCTGCCGGACGGCGGCCAGGGACCGGGTCCGGGCCGGCCGGGCGGCAAGGACACCCCCGGCTCCTCCCCGGTTCCCGCGCCACGCACCGGCGCTCCCACGCCGGTCCGCCCGCCGGTCGGTGGTGGGCCCGCTCCGACGCCGCCCGGCGGCGACGGCCGCGGCCACGCCCCGCAGGGGCAGGGCGGCGGCGCGGGAACAGCGGCGGCGACAACGGCCACGGGAGGCAGTGAGCCGTAGGACTGCGGTAACCCCCTCAGACTCCGGGACGGTGGTGGCTTCCCCGGGCACGCCACCCTCCCGGAACTCCGGCGGCCCTGACTGTGCATGAGCTCGGTCGCCGGTCCGGACGGGGTGACGGACTCCCCCGGGTCCGTCACCCCGCGGCCGAAGGCCGGTGAGGACACCTCCCGGCCGGAGGCTGGGGGAGAGTCTGGGCCCGGCAAGGTTGGGGTCGGCCGGGCCGGGCCCAGACTCTTCCTCGCCCGCGCGACGCCCGCGGCGTGCGGGTCCACGGTGGAGATGAAGGACCGACGACGTGCGCTCCGCACTCGTCTTCCCATGAGTCCAACACAACCTCAGCACACTTTCGGGTGACCAGCGGTCGCGCTACGTGTAGGGTGCGAGGAACGGTCGAACGCCGGTGCGTTTGACCACAGTTGTGAAGTTCCGGGGGGAATGTTGTCATGCGCTTGACATAGACCGTTCATTCGACACCCCTTCCCCCACGACGCGGAGGCCCGATGGCCAAGCCCCTCCTCCACCGCCCCGGTTCGACTGGGGAGCACCAGCTGCAGGAGGCCTACGGCTCCACCGAGCGCGCCGAACGCTTCTACCGCGAACAGGTACTGGACCACCTCAACCCGCGGATGCGGGAGTTCGTCGCCCGCCAGGAGATGGCCTTCGTCGCCACCTCGGACGCGAGCGGCGAGTGCGACGCCAGCTTCCGGGCCGGCCCGCCCGGCTTCCTGCACGTGATCGACCCGCACACCCTGGCCTACCCCGAGTACCGGGGCAACGGCGTCATGGCGAGCCTGGGCAACATCAGCGAGAACGGCCATGTCGGCCTGCTCCTGGTGGACTTCGTCCACGACGTGATCGGCCTGCACATCAACGGGCGGGCCCGCGTACTGGAGGACGCCCAGCTGCGCCCGTACGTCCCCGCCCTGCCGCTGGAGACCGTGCCGGGGCGGCGCGCCGAACACTGGGTCCTGGTCGACATCGACGAGGCCTACCTGCACTGCGCCAAGCACATCCCCCGGTTCGTCCCCGCGCCGCGCACCCGCGCCTGGGGCACCGACGACACCCGGCGCAAGGGCGGCGACTTCTTCGGCGCCAAGGAAACCAGCCAACACGTTATCTGACGGAGCGTCACCCACGACCATGACGGACAATCCGACTCTGATCCGCGACAGCTTCGCGCTGGTACAGCAGCACTCGGACAAGCTCACCGGCCACTTCTACGCGACGCTCTTCCTGCACAACCCCGAGGTCCGCGAGCTCTTCCCGCCCGCGATGGACGTGCAGCGCGACCGGCTCTTCCGGGCCCTGGCCGGCGCCGTCCGGATGCTCGACCGCCCCGCCGAACTGACCTCGTTCCTGGAGCAGCTGGGCCGCGACCACCGCAAGTACGGGGTGCGCACCGAGCACTACGAGGCGGTCGGCAGCGCCCTGCTCGCCACCCTGCGCCGGTTCGCGGGCGAGGCCTGGACGCCGGCGCACGAGAGCGCCTGGAGCGAGGCCTACGGTCTGATCGCCGCCGCGATGAGCGGCGCCGCCGAGGCGGAGGCCGGCCGGACCCCGTCGAGTTGGCTGGCCGAGGTGGTCGGACACGAGCAGCGCGCCCCGGACCTCGCGGTGCTGACGCTGCGCCCGGACACCCCGTTCCCCTACCGGGCCGGGCAGTACACCACGGTGGAGACCGCCCGCTGGCCGCGCGTCTGGCGGCCGTACTCGATCGCCAACGCCCCGCGCCGGGACGGCCTGCTGACCCTGCACGTGCGGGCGGTGCCGGCCGGCTGGGTGAGCAATACGCTGGTGCACCACACCCGGGTCGGCGACGTGGTCAGGCTCGGCCCGGGGCGCGGCTCCATGACGCTGCCGGACCGGCCCTCGCGACGGGTGGTCTGCGTCGCCGGTGGCACCGGGCTCGCCCCGGTCAAGGCGCTGGTCGAGGAGATGATCGCACGCCACCGGCCGCTCACCCTGCACCTGTTCGTCGGCGCCCGGCAGCAGTGCGATCTCTACGACCTGCAGAGCCTGCGCCAACTCGCCAGTGTCTTCCCCCGGTTACTGCTGGTCCCGGTGATCTCCGCGGAGATCGGCTATCCGGGCGTGCAGGGCCGGCTGCCCGAGGTGGTGCCGGACCAGGGCCACTGGCCGGAGCACGAGGTGTTCGTGGCCGGCCCGGACGACATGGTGGTCAGCATGGTCGAGCGGTTCCAGCGCGACGGGGTGCCCGCCGAGCGGCTGCACTACGACCTGAGCACCACGCCGGCCGAACTCGACATCACCTCGGGCCTGCTGGACGGCAGCACGGGCCTGCTGGACGGTGGCGGCGGGCTGCTGGGCAGCCGCCCGGGCCGGCCGGAGGGCGGCGAGCCCGCCGGCCGCTGACCTGGGGCCGCTCCGGCGGGGCCGCGCTCTCAGCCCGCGTTGATCCGGGCCGCCCGCCGGAGCAGGCCGGGCGCCAGCCGTCCGACCCAGCGCGCCGCCTTCGCCTCCAGCGTCACCGGCACCACCGGCTTGCCGGTGCGCACCGCGCGGACGATCTCGGCGGCCACCTTCTCCGGCGGGAAGCCCCGCCGGGCGTAGAGCTTGGCCGCCCGGGCCTGCTTGGCGGCCTGCTCGCTGCTGGAGGTACCGGAGAAGGTCGAGGTCCGGGTGATGTTGGTGTTCACGATGCCGGGGCAGATCGCGCTCACCCCGATACCGCTGTCGGCCAGTTCGGCCCGCAGGCAGTCGGAGAGCATCAGCACCGCGGCCTTGCTGGTGGCGTAGGCGGCCAGCACCTTGGAGGGCAGATAGGCGGCGGCCGAGGCCAGGTTGACGATGTGCCCGCCCTGGTCCCGCTCGACCATCAGGGCGCCGAAGGCCCGGCAACCGTGGATCACACCCCACAGGTTGACGTCCAGCACCCGCTGCCACTCCTTCTCGGTGGTCTGCAGGAAGGTGCCCGAGTGGCCGATCCCGGCATTGTTGACCAGCACGTCCGGCACCCCGTGCGCCGCCGCCACCTGCCGCGCGAAGTCGTCGACGGCCGCGCCGTCGCTGACGTCCACCTGGTAGGCGTGGCCCACGCCGCCCACCAGCGCGACCAGTTCGGCGGTCCGCTCGGCCGCCTCCAGGTCCAGGTCGCAGACCACGACGGTGGCGCCCTGCTCGCCGAAGGCCAGCGCGGTGGCCCGGCCGATCCCGCTGCCGGCGCCCGTGACGACCACCAACTGCTGGGCCGCCCCGGCCGGTTCGCCGCCGCTCTCGATCCGCCCGGTGAACTCGCGCACCATCTGGGCCACCACCGGGCCCTGTTCGAGCAGCGCGGACCAGTGGGTGGCGTTCAGCTCACGCCGGGTGAGGCTGGGCACCCAGCGCTCCAGGCCCTCGGAGAGGAAGG
Organism: Kitasatospora sp. NPDC008050; assembly: GCF_042957465.1. Lineage (NCBI taxonomy): Bacteria > Bacillati > Actinomycetota > Actinomycetes > Kitasatosporales > Streptomycetaceae > Kitasatospora > Kitasatospora sp. NPDC008050. Next base: position 55,540 of record NZ_JBIBIJ010000021.1, on the reverse strand, counting down.
CGTTGACGTAGCGGTCGCGGCGCAGCGCGATCAGCTGCACCGGCACCTCGGTGGGCCGCTCGCGCGGGTTGCGCAGCGTGGGACGCATGTTGGCACGGTACAACTCGATGCCGCGCACCGCGTCCTGACGCAGCGTCCGCTGGGGGTGGCCGGCCCGGGGCCGGACCTCCTCCAGGTCGCGCAGCACCCGGGGCCAGGCCCTGGCCAGGCCGAGCCGCCAGGTCGCGGGTGCCAGGAAGGGCAGGTGGAAGGCGGCGATGTACCAGGAGTGCGCGCTCTGGACCAGGAGCTGGCGCAGGTGGCGGGGGGTGGGCCGGCGCATCCGGTGGCGGATCCAGTGGCCCATGTGGTCCAGGCAGGGCCCGGACATCGTGGTGTAGGAGGCGAGTCGGCGCTCGGCGCCGGGTTCGGTGACGGCCTCCCAGGACTGCAGCGAGCCCCAGTCGTGCGCGACCACGTGCACCGGGCGCTCGGGGCTGACCGCGTCGGCCACCGCGAACAGGTCGGCCGCCAGCAGCGGCAGCCGGTACTCCGCGCGGCTGCGCGGCACCGAGGACTCGCCGGCCCCGCGCACGTCGTAGCGGACCACGTGGTGGTCGGCGGCGAGCTCGGCGGCCACGTCGTCCCAGACCCGGTGGGTGTCGGGATAGCCGTGCACCAGCAGCACGGTGGGCGCCGCGGGGTCGCCCTGTTCGAAGACGGCCAGGTCGATGCCGGCGCTGTGCACGGTGCGACGGCGGACAGCGGGGTTCTCACTCACGCGGTGGTCTCCTCAAGCGTCGTCCAGCGCCGCACGTGCGGCAGCTCGTCATCCAACCAGTAGGCGTCGTCCTCGGTCACCACCAGGAGTTCCTCGAACTTGATGCCGACCGCGCGGAAGGCGATGTGCGGCTCGACCGCCCACAGCCCGGGGGTGGGCGCGTGGCGCGAGGAGCGGCCGTCGGCCCAGAGCGGGGAGCGCCCGTGCAGGCGCTCGCTGATCAGCTCCCGGCCCAGGGTCTGCAGGGTGCGCACACCGAAGCCGAAGAGGTTCACGCCCATCGGCGCGCGGCTGGTGTTGCGGGTCACCTGGTGGCCGATCACCCGGCCCGGGTAGACCTGGTGGCGATTGTCGTAGCCGTGCCGGGCGATCTGCGCGTCGACGGCCGCGTAGACCTCGTTCAGCGGCTTGCGGGCCCGCACCTCGCGCAGGATCAGCTCCCGGTAGACCTTGAGGTCCAGGGCGAGGCGGTCCCAGACCGGGTTGTCGCCGACCTTGCCGCCGTAGCCGATGTCGGCGGTGTAGCCGTCCACCACCGGGGCGCAGTCCAGCACGTAGGGCATGCCCTCCTGGAGCACCCGGGAGCCGGCGAAGAACTGCAGCGGGGTGTGGAAGTGGCGGAAGGCGGTGCGGTCGCCGAACCAGGCGAACGGGATGTGGAAGAAGTCCCGCACCCCGGCGGCGACCAGGCAGCGGCGCAGCTGGGCGGTGGCCTGCCGCTCGGTGACCCCGGGTTCGATCCAGGCGGCGACCTGTTCGGCGCAGTGGTAGGCCAGTTGCTGGACCTCGCGGAAGCGGTCCAGGTCCTGGGCGGTGTAGCGGAAGCCGGGGGTGCTCGTCACGGTCACGGTCAGACCTCCAGGACCAGGGTCTCGCCCTCGGCCGCCCGGGAGACGCAGGGCAGCAGGGCGCCGCTCGCGCGCTCCTCGGCGGTGAGCCGGCGGTCGCGGTGTTCGGGGGTGCCGGCCAGCAGCTGGACCCGGCAGGTGCCGCAGAACCCCTGGTGGCAGGAGTAGGGCAGGTCGGGCCTGGCCTCGCGCAGCACGTCCAGCGCCGAGCGGTCGGCGGGGACGGGCAGCTGTTCGCCGGCTGCGCCGAGTTGGAGCGTGAACGGGTGACCGCCCTGGACCGGGGCGGCGCCGAAGCGCTCGTAGTGCAGGGCGGTGGCGGGCGAGGCCTCGAAGGCGGCCTGGACGGCGGCCAGCATCGGGGCCGGGCCGCAGCAGTAGACCGCGCTGCCGGGGCGGGCCGGGGCCAGCAGTTGGGCGCCGGTGGGGACGCTGCCGCTGATCAGGGTCACCCGCGCGGGGTCCAGCGCGCGCAGCTCCTCGGTGAAGGGCATCGACTCCTCGCTGCGCCCCGCGTGCACCAGCTGCCAGTCCAGGCCGCGCCGCTGGGCCTCCCGGGCCATCGGCAGCAGCGGGGTGATGCCGATCCCGCCGGCCACCAGCAGCAGCCGCGGCTCGCCGCAGAAGGCGAAGCCGTTGCGCGGGCCGCGGACCGTCAGCCGGGCACCGAGGTGCAGGTCCTCGTGGATCTCGCGCGAGCCGCCACCGCCGTCGGCGATCCGGCGCACGGCGATCCGGTAGGCGGTGCGGTCGGCCGGGTCGCCGCAGAGCGAGTAGTGGCGCTCGCGGCCGGAGGGCAGGGTGAGGCGCAGGTGGGCGCCCGGCTGCCAGGCGGGCAGCCGGTCGCCGGAGGGGTCGGCGAGGCGCAGCTCGACCACGTCCTCGGCGACCGGGCGGTGGGCGGTGATCACCAGCGAGAGCGGGGCTCGCGAGCGGGGGGCGGGCAGGCGCGGGCTGCGGCGCAGCAGGGGGCGGCCCATCGCGGGGGTGTAGACGTCGCCGAAGACGGTGACGGCGTGCATGAAGCGGTCCGGCCCGGGGCGGCCGTAGAGGTCCGGCGGGGGCGTGTCGACGTCGAGCCGCGTGGTGCGGTGGAAGGCGGTGGTGGGCGCGGGCGGGGTCGCGAGCGGGGCGGCACCCCCGGGGTCGGTGCCGGCCGGGGCAGCGGGGGCGGCCTCGGCCGGGGCGGTGCTCTGCGGGGCCATCGGGTGGCTCTTCTCCATCGGGCGCTCCTCGGGCGGCGTCAGCGGGCGGCGGCGCGAGCGGCCGGCGAGGTGGCGAGGTAGCCGAGCGCCTGCGCGCTGGAGCCCTCCTGGGTCGGGTGGTAGCCGGGCCGCAGGTAGCGCAGCCCCGAGCGCAGCGACTGCAGCGGGTCGGGCAGCAGTCCGCGCTGGGAGATCTCCCAGGCCTGCCGCCAGGTCGGCCTGATCCGCCCGGCCAGGGTCGGGTCGGCGGCCAGCAGGAAGCGCACCCCGCGCACCCACAGGTGCACCAGCAGCGGTCCGGAGACCGTCATGCCGCGCAGCCTGCGCAGGTAGCCCGGGTCCAGGTGCACCATCAGGTCGAAGGCGACGCTGCGGTGCTCGACCTCCTCCGCGCCGTGCCAGCGCAGCAGGTCCAGCATCGTCGCGTCGGCCTTCGCCCGGTCCAGGCCGGGCGAGTTGAGCGCCCAGTCGCCCAGGAACGCGGTGAAGTGCTCGATCGCGGCGACGAAGGCGACCCGCTCGATGATGTTCTCCCGCCGCTGCCGCGGGCCCAGCCGCGGCTTCTCGCCGAGCACCCGCTGGAACAGCCAGGCGATCTGCCGCACGTAGGGCCGCGGGTCGATCCCCTGGGTGAGCAGGTGGTCGAGCACCTCCTGGTGCGCCTCGGCGTGGATCGACTCCTGGCCGATGAAGCCGAGCACCTCCTCGCGCAGCTGCTCGTCGGTGATCAGCGGCAGGGCGTCCTTGAACACCTTGATGAACCAGCGCTCGCCCTCGGGCAGCAGCAGGTGGAGCACGTTGATGGTGTGGGTGGCGACGGGCTCGTCGGGGATCCAGTGCAGCGGGAGCGCGCTCCAGTCGAACTTCACGTCGCGCGGCTCCAGCACGAGGTCCGCGTGCACCTCGGGGGCGTTTCTGGGCATGGGGGAACCCTCCTGGGCGGCGGGGGTGGCGTCAGCACCTCAAACTACTGGCGGGTATCGCAGGCCACAAGAGGTTCGGCGGGTCTTATCGACAACGCGTCTAATAGGAGATCGGTCGGCGGAACAGCACTGAGGGGGGTGGCCGCGGCCACCCCCCTTGGTGCCGAGCGGGCTCAGCCCTTCTCGCTCCCGCGGTGCTTGGCCCGCAGCCGCCACGGCATCCAGGCCGACTCCAGCTGCGTGTTGATCGACATCTTCGACTCGCCCGAGGCACGCTGCCCGAAGCGGATCGGCACCTCGACGATGCGCACCCCGGCCTTGGCGGCCAGGTACTTCATCTCCACCTGGAACGAGTAGCCGTTGGACTCGATCCGCTCCAGGCCGACCGCCGCCAGCGCCTCCTTGGACCACAGGTTGTACCCGGCGGTGACGTCGGCCGCCGGCACGCTCAGGATCGTCTTCACGTAGAAGTTGGCCCACTTGGAGAGCAGCCGGCGGTGCGCGGCCCAGGCCTCGTCCAACGAGCCGCCGGAGGTGTACCGGGAGCCGATCACCACGCCGGCGCCGTTGCGGGCCGCCTCGATCATGTCCCGCAGCGCCGTCGGCGGGTGCGAGAAGTCGGCGTCCATCTGGACCACCAGGTCGGCGCCGTCGGCCACCGCCTTGCCCATCCCGGCCCGGTACGCACGGCCCAGGCCGTCCTTGGTCGTGCGGTGCATCACCGAGATCACCCCGGGGTGCTCCTCGGCCAGCTTGTCGGCCACCTCGCCGGTGCCGTCGGGGCTCCCGTCGTCCACCACGAGGATGCCGAGGTCCTCGATTTCCAGGTTGAGTATCTCCTGAACGATCCGGGGGAGGTTCTCGACCTCGTTGTAAGTCGGGATCACCACAACGGTGTTGGTGGTCACGGGGTGCGCTCCGTTCAGCGGGAGTCAGCTGGTTTCACTGGCCGCGAACCGAGCGGCCCACCGCGCCATCTAACTCACATGTTCGCAAGGACAGCTGAGAGCTAATCACACCGGCCAAGTCACCGAGAAAACAGCCCTTCAGCGGACCCTGAGCGCACCGTCGATCGTTCCCGAACCGGTCCGGTTCCTCAGACCGCCATCGCCAGCATCAGCGGCGCCGCCCGCTCGGCGAGCAGTTCGGCCGCGGCGCGCAGCCGGTGCGCGTTGGCCACCGGGAGCGACATCGCCAGGCAGCCCACCGTGGAGCCGGCCGTCACGGGGACGGCGGCGCAGACGGTCCCGAGGGCGTACTCCTGGAGGTCCAGCACCGGCATGGTGGCGGGCTGGCGCTCAAGGCGCTGCATCAGCTGGTCGGCGTCGGTGATGGTGCGCGAGGTGAGCCGGGCGATGGGATGGCGGGCCAGGTGGTCCAGCCGGCCGTCGTGGTCGAGCTGGCTGAGCAGGCACTTGCCGATCGCACTGGCGTGGGCGGTGGCCTTGAAGTCGACCCACTCGTGGACGGCCGGGGCGTGCTCGGCCTCGGCGACCGCCTCGACGCGCAGTTCGCCGTCGTGGTAGCGGCTGAAGTAGACGGCGGCGCCGAGCTCGTCGCACAGCTCGGTCAGCTTGTGCTGGAGGCGGATGCGGATCAGCTGCTCGCGGTTGTACTGGCCGAGCATCGCGAAGGTGCCGCCCAGCACCCAGCCGACATCGGTGGACTGGAGGTACCCCTCGGTGCAGAGCAGACCCGCCAGGTCGCGCACCACGGGTTCGGGCAGGCCGGTCTCCCGGACCAGGTCGGCCAGGCCCGCGCCGTACGGGTGGCGGTCGGCGGCCTCCAACAGGCGCAGCGCGCGCCGCAGTGAGGTGTGCGGTCCGAACTCGCCCTGGTCCAGCATGATCTGATGACCCTGACCGTGTGCCGGCATGGCCTCCCCTTCCGCTGCCCTGGGTAACCTCCACAGCCTATCCACCGATCGCCCGGCGCACCCCCAGGTCCGGCGAGAATCCCGCTGGTGACGGGTATTGGCCGAATGGCATATGCCAGACGGTCGCCGGGCCGGTCGGTGCGGGCCGGCAGGTTTGGCGGCGGATCGGACACCTGACGGCAGCCGGACGGGCCGCCTCCCCGCTGCCCGGGGAGGCGGCCCGCCTGAGGGTGGTGAAATGGAGCGGGAACGGTCCGACAAACCCTGGGAGGCTCAGCCCTCGTCGCGGGCGCGGAGCTTGGCCACGGCGGCCTCCAGCCGGCTGCCGTACTCCTCGTCGGCGGCGTGGAAGTGCGCCAGGTTCTTCTCGATCACGTCCTCGCGGGTGACCTGGGCGAGGAAGCCCGCGAGGTTGTCGATCAGCCGGGACCTCTCGCCCTCGGACATCAGCCGGTACAGCTCACCGGCCTGGAAGAAGTCGTCGTCCTTGGTGTGCGCCGGCGTGCCGTAGGTGCCGGTGTGGCCGTTCAGCGCGAGCGGGGCCGCCAGCGGCCGGTCGCTCTGCGCCGGGCCGTCGTAGGAGTTGGGCTCGTAGTTCTTGCCGCGTCCGGCCTTGTTGACGGCCGAGAAGCCGTCGCGCCCGTAGTTGTCGACCTCGGTGGCCCTGGGCGCGTTGACGGCGAGCAGCGTGTGGTTGACGCCGAGCCGGTAGCGCTGGGCGTCCGCGTAGGCGAACAGGCGGCCCTGGAGCATCTTGTCGGGCGAGGGGCCGATGCCGGGCACGAAGTTGTTCGGCGAGAAGGCGGCCTGCTCGACCTCGGCGAAGACGTTCTCCGGGTTCCGGTTCAGCACCAGGCGGCCGACCTTGACCAGCGGGTAGTCCGCGTGCGGCCAGACCTTGGTGAGGTCGAAGGGGTTGAAGCGGTAGTCGGCCGCCTCGGCCACCGGCATCAGCTGGACGTACAGGGTCCAGGACGGGAAGACCCCGCGCTCGATCGCCTGGTGCAGGTCGCGCTGGTGGCTGTCGGCGTCGCCGCCCACCACCTCGGCGGCCTGGGCGCCGTCCAGCGAGCGGACGCCCTGGTTGGTCTTGAAGTGGTACTTGACCCAGAACGCCTCGCCCTCCTCGTTGACCCACTGGTAGGTGTGCGAGCCGTAGCCGTTCATGTGGCGGTAGGAGGCCGGGATGCCGCGGTCGCCGAAGAGCCAGGTGACCTGGTGGGTGGCCTCGGGGGCGTGCGCCCAGAAGTCCCAGACGTTGTCGGCCTCGGTGATCCCGGTGAACGGGTCGCGCTTCTGCGAGTGGATGAAGTCGGGGAACTTCAGCGGGTCCTTGATGAAGAAGACCGGGGTGTTGTTGCCGACCAGGTCGTAGTTGCCCTCGGCGGTGTAGAACTTCAGCGCGAAGCCGCGCGGGTCACGCACCGCGTCGTTGGCGCCCAGGTTGCCGGCCACGGTGGAGAAGCGCAGGAAGACCTCGGTGCGCTTGCCGACCTCGGCCAGGAAGTCCGCGCGGGTGTACTTGGCGACCTCGTCGGTCACCTCGAAGTAGCCGTACGCGCCGGAGCCGCGGGCGTGCACCACCCGCTCCGGGATGCGCTCGCGGTTGAACCGGGCGAGCTTCTCCAGCAGCTGCTGGTCCTGGATGAGCAGCGGGCCGTACTCGCCGGCCGAGGCCGAGTTCTGGTTGTCGGCGATCGGGGCGCCGGACTCGGTGGTCAGGTTCTTGGGCATGGGGGTCCTTCGGTTCTTCAGGTACGGGAGTTGCTGGTGAGCAAGAACGGAGGGCGAAGTCAGGGGAAGGTCAGACGCCGAGCAGGCGCCAGATCGCGGCGGCCCGGCGCGAGGTCTCGGTGCCGTCCGGGCCGTCGGCCGGGCGCAGCGCGGTCACGGCGGCGGTCACCTCGGCGGGCGCGGCCAGCGGACGCGCCGCGGCCAGCTCTCCCGCCTCGGCCGCGGTCAGCCCGGCCTCGGTGAGCGCCTGGGCGGCCTCGCCGGCGGGCAGCGCGTTGAACCAGCGCAGCGCGAGCGCGGCGCGCCCCGCCTCGGTGAGCCGGCCGGTCAGCCGCAGCCGGGCCACCCCGCCGTCCGGGTAGACGTTCAGCCGCACGTGGGTGGCCGGGCGGCCGGCGTTCGGGGCGCCGGCCGCAAGACGCAGCCGGTGCCGGGTGTCGGGCTCCAGGCGGGTGCGCGGCAGGATCTCGAACCAGCCCTGGGCGTCGGTGGCGGGGTCACCGCCGGTGGAGGCGTCGTAGCCCACCAGGTCGGCCCAGCCGGGGGCGTTGGCCACGAAGTGGGTGGTGTCCACCTCGGCGGCCAGCACCTCGCCGCCCCCGGCCAGGGCGATCCGCACCCAGTCGTTGGCCTTGTCGCGCCGACGCCGGGTCTCCCAGCCCTCGCCCATGACGGAGGCGCGGCCGGGAGCGTTCAGGTTGTGCGGGGAGGAAAAGTAGCGGTCCGAGGCGGCCTCGGCCACCCCGCCGAACTCCTGCGCGGCCAGGTCGAAGGTCAGCCCGTCCAGGTCGCGCGGGTCGGGCAGTACTTCGCCGTGCACCCGCAGCCGGGCGACCCCGCCGTCCGGCCAGATGTTGAGCCGCACGTGGGTGTAGCGGGTCGGGTCCTGGACGGCGAACTCGTGCGCGGTGTCGCCGCGCAGCGCGGTGCGCGGCACCAGGTCGGTCCACGCGGCCCCGGCCAGCTCGCCGGCCGAGGGGATCCCGGGTATCGAGGCGCCCTGCACCGAGCCGCTCTCGGGGTAGTTGCCGGTGAAGTGCGCGGTGTCCACGATCACGCCGTGGATCCGTCCCGCGACGCCCAGTCGGACGATCGTCCAGTCGTGGTCCTGGTCGGTGGGGTGCGGCTGCTCGGCGCTGACCCCGCGCCGGCGCTTGCTCTCCCAGCCGTCCATGATCTGGCCCTTGTGGCCGAAGGTGTGCGGCCGGAACTCGGCGGGCTCGGCCACCAGCAGGTTCTCCGCGTCCGCGAAGGTGTCCTCGTTGGTGGCCACCACGCCGGCGCCCAGCAGCCGGGAGGCGAGGTTGACCAGCTCGGTGAAGGGAGCGGCCGGGGTCTGACTGGTACTCATGTTCTCGCTCCTCAGCGGTCGGAAGGGGTCAGTGATTGCGGAGGATCTGCCGGCCGAACGGGGCCGCGTCCACGTCCACCACTCGTCCGCGCAGCCAGGTGGTGGTGACCAGGCCGGTCAGCTTGCGGCCCGCGTAAGGCGTGACCGGGTTGCGGTGGTGCAGCTCAGCGGGTTCGACGGCGAACTCGGTGTCCGGGTCGAAGGCGACCAGGTCGGCGTCGTGTCCCACGGCGATCGCGCCCTTGACGCCGTCCAGCCCGACCAGCGAGGCGGGCCCGGCGGCCATCCAGCGGACCACGTCGGCCAGGGTGTGGCCGCGGCGGCGGGCCTCGGTCCAGATCGCCGGCAGGCCGAGCTGGAGCGAGGCGATGCCGCCCCAGGCGAGGGCGAAGTCGCCGCTGCCGCCGTCCTTTCGACGGAGCTTCAATTTCGCGGTGGACGGCGAGTGGTCGGAGACGATCCCGATGAACTCGCCAGCCGCCAGCGCCTCCCAGAGCCGGTCGCGGTTGGACTCGTCGCGGATCGGCGGGCAGCACTTGAAGGCGGTGTCGCCGTCCGGTATCTCCTCGGCGGCCAGCGTCAGGTAGTGCGGGCAGGTCTCGGCGGTGACCCGGACACCGTCCGCGCGGGCCTGGGCCAGCAGCGGCAGCACCGCCGCCGAGGAGACGTGCAGGATGTGCACCCGGGCGCCGGTGCGCCGGGCGGTCTCCAGCAGCCGGGCGACGGCGGCCGTCTCGGAGTCGTCGGGCCGTGAGGCGAGGTAGTCGCGGTAGTGCGCGCCGGGGACCTGCGGGGCGGCGGCGAGCACCGCCGGGTCCTCCGCGTGGATGATCGCCAGCGCCCCGAGCCTGGCCTGCTCGGCGAGCGCCTCCTCCAGGGCGGGCGCTTCGAGGTGCGGGAACTCGTCGACGCCGGAGGGCGACAGGAAGCTCTTGAAGCCGAACACCCCGGCGCGGTGCAGCGGTTCGAGGTCCCCGGTGTTGCCGGGAACGGCGCCGCCCCAGAACCCAAGGTCGACCCAGGCCTGCCCCTCGGCGACCCCGCGCTTGGCCGCGAGGCCGGCGAGCGTGGTGGTCGGCGGTATGGAGTTGAGCGGCATGTCGATGACGGTGGTGACGCCGCCGGCCGCGGCGGCCCGGGTGGCGCTGGCGAAGCCCTCCCACTCGGTGCGGCCCGGCTCGTTGACGTGCACGTGGGTGTCGACCAGGCCGGGCAGCAGCGCGAGGTCGCCGAGGTCGGTGAGCGCGGCGCCGGTGAGCTCGGTACCGGTGAGCTCGGCACCGGTTTCGGTGAGCGAGCCGTGGGCGGCGATCCGCTCGATCCGGCCCTCGCGCACCAGGACGTCGGCTGGGCGCTCGCCGTCGGGGAGGACCACACGACGGGAGCGGATCACCTCGGTCGATGCGTGAGGGGTGCCGAACTGCTGCATCAGGACCTCCGACTGGGCTTGCGCTGCGGTGGGGTGGCTCGGAGCCTAGGCCCGCCTTCAACAAAACGTCAATGTAGGAAAATACGATGAACGGGAGCCGTAGCGGCGGTACCCGCGGGTGCCCGACCGGTCCTACCGGAGCAGGTCCCGGGCCAGCCGCTCGCCCGCCACCTCGGCGAGTTCGGCGGCCTTGGTGAGGCTGTCCCCCGGCTGTTCGGCCAGGTCGGTCAGCGCGTACGCGGCCACGAACCCGGCCCGGCGCCACTGGCTCTCGGCCAGTTCGAGCCGGCCGGCCACCGCGGCCACCGGAACCCCCGCCCCGGCGGCCGCGGCGGCGACCCCGGCGGGGGCCTTGCCATGGAGCGTCTGCGCGTCCAGGCAGCCCTCGCCGGTCACGACCAGGCGTGCCCCACGCACGGCCTCGTCGAAGCCCAGCAGTTCGAGCAGCAGCTCGATGCCGGGCCGCATGGTGGCGCCGAGCAGCGCCAGGGCGGCGAAACCGACCCCGCCCGCCGCCCCGGCGCCGGGAGCCTGCCGGAAGTCCGCGCCGATGGTCGCACCGACCACCTCGGCCCACCGGGTCAGGCCCGCTTCCAGCACCACCAGCTCCGCGCCGTCCGCGCCCTTCTGCGGTCCGTAGACGGCGGTGGCGCCGCGCGGGCCGAGCAGCGGGTTGTCCACGTCGCAGGCGACGACGACCTCCACGCCGTTGAGCGTGTCGGCCAGCGAGCCCAGGTCCAGGCGGTGCAGCCGGCGCAGGGCCGCACCGCCCGGCGGCAGTTCGCCGCCCTCGGCGTCGTACAGGCCGATGCCGAGCGCCTGGACCATGCCCGCACCGCCGTCGGTGCAGGCGCTGCCGCCCAGGCCCAGCACGACCCGCTTGACCCCGAGGCCGACGGCCCGGCCGATCAGCTGGCCGACCCCGAAGGAGCCGGCCGCCAGCGGGGCGGTGCGCCCGCCGGGCAGCCGGGCCAGGCCCGAGGCCTGGGCGAGCTCGACGACGGCGGTGCTGCCCTTGACGGCGATCGCGGCATCCACCGGCAGGCCGGTGGGGCCGGCCACCTTGACCGGGATCCGGGTGAACCCGGCGGCCAGCGCGGCGGCCAGCGTGCCCTCGCCGCCGTCGGCCACCGGCAGCTCGCGGACCTCGACGCCGGGTACCACCCGGCGGATGCCCGCGGCCAGCCGCGCGGCGACCTCGGCACCCTCCAGGGTGCCCTTGAACTTGTCGGGAGCTACGACCACGTGGCCCTGGGTGGGGGTGGCGGGCATGGTGCTGGCCTCACTTCCGAGTCGAGCTGAACTGACGGTCGATCACATGCTCCATGATCGAAGCGGGGTGCGACCCCCTCCCGCCGTTTCCCCCCGTCCCGCTTCCGACGTACGGGGGGCTCCCCTCGGCGGGAGGGGGCCGGGCGGCCGGGTGCACGACCGAAGTGCGCCCGGGCCGCCGGTTGGCACGACCAGCGGGGAGCGGATTCTCGCCCCAGCTCTCCCGCTGGTCGAAAGTGCCCTCCTGGTGACGCGGGCACGACCGGACAGGTACACGCCACCAGGAGGAGTCTGTGGTGCCCGGGCCCGGTGGGCCCGGGCGGGCCCAGCTACTTGACCTCGCGACCCGCCAGGCGCTCCACGCCGCGCAGCAGGGCCGAGTGGTCCAGCGAGCCGTCACCGTTGGCCCGGGCCGAGGCGACCAGCTGGGCGACGAGCGAGCCGACCGGCAGCGGCGCCTCGACCGCGCGCGCGGCGGCGGTGACGATGCCCATGTCCTTGTGGTGCAGGTCGATCCGGAAGCCCGGGGCGAACTGCCGCTCGGTCATGTTGGCCTTCTTGCGGTTGAGCACCGTGGAGCCGGCCAGGCCGCCCGCGAGCACGTCCAGCGCGGCCGGCAGGTCCACGCCCGCGTTCTCCAGGAAGACCACGGCCTCGGCCACCACCTGGATGTTGACCGCCACGATCAGCTGGTTGGCGGCCTTGACCGTCTGGCCGGCGCCGACGGGGCCGACGTGGATCACCGTGGTGCCGAGCACGTCGAAGAGCGGCTTCGCCTCGGCGAAGTCCTCGGCGGCGCCACCGACCATGATCGAGAGCACCGCCTCGATCGCGCCCGCCTCGCCGCCGGAGACCGGGGCGTCCAGGGTGCGGATGCCCTTCTCCTTGGCGGCGGCCTCGACCTTGATCGAGGTCTGCGGGGTGATCGAGGACATGTCGATCACCAGGCTGCCGGGCGCGGCGTGCTCCAGCACCCCGCCCTCGCCGAGGATGACCTGCTCGACCTGCGGGTCGGCGGGGACCATGGTGATGACCACCTCGGCGTCCCGGACCGCGTCCGCGATGCTGCTCGCACCGTGGCCGCCGGCCGCCACCAGGGCGTCGATCTGCGGCTGCGTGAGGTTGAAGCCGGTCACGTGGTGCCCGGCCTTGACCAGGTTGGCGGCCATCGGGCTGCCCATGATGCCGAGGCCGATGAAGGCGATCTTGCGGGAGGCGCTCATCGCGTTGAATCCTTTGGTACGAGGGGAAGGTGAATGAGGGGGGCGAGCCCGCAGGTCAGCCGGCGCGCAGCTCGCGCGGCAGCCAGGCGAAGCTGTCGGCGCTGACGCCCGTGGACGGCTTGTACTCCAGGCCGATCCGGCCGGTGTAGCCGGCCGCGGTGAGGCGGCCCAGCAGGTCCTCGAAGTCCAGCCCGCCGGTGCCGGGTTCGTTGCGGCCCGGGTTGTCGGCGATCTGCACGTGGCCGATCCGGTCGGCGTAGTTCTCGACGACCGCGGCCAGGTCCTCGCCGTTGACGGCCAGGTGGTAGAAGTCGCAGAGGAACTTGGCGTTGCCGAGCCCGGTGGCCGCGTTGATCCGGTCGACCACCTCGACGGCGGCCTTGGCGGTGTGCAGCGGGTAGTCCGGTGCGTCCACCTTGTTCAGCGCCTCGATCAGCAGGATCGCGCCGATCGAGTGGGCGGCCCGGGCGGCGAGGGTGAGGTTCTCCAGCGCGAGCGCGTCCTGCTCGGCCGCCGGGACGTCGGCGACCCGGTTGCCGTAGAGCGCGTTGAGCGCGCCGGCGCCCAGCGACTGGGCGAGCGCGGCGGCAACCGGGATGTTCGCCCGGAACCGGTCCCGCTCGGCGGGCACCGACGCGGTGCCCTTGGCGCCGACCGTGAGGTCGTCCAGGAAGTTCAGGCCGGTCAGCCGCACGCCGGCGTCGACGAAGGCCTTGCGCAGCGCGTCCAGCTCCTCGTCGGACGGCGTGGTCGCGGTGCCGAAGGGCCACCACAGCTCCGCCGCGGTGAAGCCGGCGGCGGCCGCGGCGGCGGGGCGCTCCAGCAACGGGAGCTCGCTGAACAGGATCGACAGGTTGACCGTGTAGCTGTGCTCGGAAGCGGCTGTCACGTCCCTCACCTTTCACTTCTTCTCCCCCGGCGGTCGGCCGGCGGGACCCTCAGCCCCACGATTTCCATCATGTGGAAGAAGGATTCTGCTTGGTGGAAGCTTGCCATGAGCACCCGAGGGAGTGTCAAGACTCCTGCAACAGTTTGTTGAACCCGCCGGCCGATGCCGTGCCATCGGGCCTTCCCCGCGACCCCCCGCTCACCAGGGCCTCTCTTGCGGATCTTGCCGGGCGCGCGACGCCGGGCATCCCGCCTGGACGCACCGACGAAGAGCCCAAGTACGACCCAGTACGAGGACCCTCCGCCGGCACGCCCAGCCGGGCGCCCAACGCCGCACGCTGATCCGACAAGATCCACAAGAGAGGCCCTAAAGTGAGCTGGTGCGATTGATGGTGGAGTTCACGACAGAACCGTTCGAATTGGTCACCTTCCCCGACCACGCCGCGGCGGCCCGCCGGGTGGTCGACGAGGCCGGCCTGGCCGTCTCGGTCGGCCCCTTCGGGACCAGCGCCGAGGGCGAGGCCGAGCAGGTGCTCGCCGCGGTCTCCCGACTGCTGCACGACACCCTGGACGCCGGCGCGAGCCGGATCTCCGTCCAGGTCAGCGTGCTGCCCGAGACCGAGCCCCAGGCGCCCGAAGGAGTGGATACGCAGTGAGCGACGCCCTGGAACACCCGCTCGCCCGAGCGATAAAGCCACTGCTCGACGCGGTCGGCGCCACCCCGCTCGCCATCGGCGAGGCGAAGCCGGACGACGTGGTCCTGGAGTGGGACGGCAACCCGGCCCTCGCCGTGCGGCTGCCCCACCTGAGCAGCGCGCTCGACCGCCTGCTGGCCGAGATGACCCGCCAGTTCGACGGCCGTCCGCTCAGCGAGCTGGACCGGCTGGAGAAGCAGCGGGTGGTCGCCCTGCTGGAGGAGCGCGGCGCCTTCACCGTGCGGCACGGGGTGGAGACGGTCGCCTCCGCCCTGGGCGTCAGCCGGTTCACGGTGTACAACTACCTGAACCGCCAGATCGACGGGCCGAAGTCCGACTGAGCCCGGCCAGGCCAGTCTCACCGACGGGCACTTCGGGCACACTTGGTGGATCGCACACGAAAGCGGGCGAGGACCGCAGGCGGTTCGAAACGTAACCACCAAGGCTTCAACAAACTGTTGACGCCCCGGGGTGGTGGATCTAGTTTTTGCGGGTGGCACCACTCTTCAGGAGGTCCACCCGTGACCAACCACCCCTACGCGACCGCTGACGCGGCCGACGCCCTCACGGCGCTGGCCGCGACCCCGGACGCCGAGCTGGAGCGGACACTGCTCGAAGTCTGCTCCAGCCCCCGCTGGGCCGCCGCCGTCGCCGGCCGCCGGCCCTGGTCCGACCGCTCGGCCCTGCTGGCCGCCAACCAGGCGGCGATGCGGGAGCTGGCGGTCGCCGATCTCAACGACGCGATGGCCGGCCACGCCCGGATCGGCAAGCCCAAGGCGGGCGACGCCACCTCCGAGCGCGAGCAGGCCGGCATCCAGGGAGTGGACCAAGCACTCCTTGCCGAACTGGACGAGGCCAACGCCGCCTACGAGGCGAAGTTCGGCCATGTGTTCCTGATCTGCGCCACCGGGCGCACCGCGGCCACCATGCTCGCCGCGCTGCGCGAGCGCCACCCCAACACCGCGGCCGCCGAGGCCGAGATCGTCCGGGGCGAGCTGCGCAAGATCAACGACATCCGGCTCAACCGCCTGCTGGACGAGCCCCTCAGCTGACGCCACGTCAGACAATGACGATCAGCGGTTTCCGGCATCCCGGAATCTGACGATCCGTCACCACCATCACCAGTAAGGTCACTTCCGCCATGACTGGCATCTCCACCCACGTGCTCGACACCAGCCTCGGCCGCCCGGCCGAGGGCGTTCCGGTCGAGCTCGCACTCACCACCGAGGGTGGCTGGCAGGTGCTCGGCACCTGCGCCACGGACTCCGACGGCCGGGCCAAGGACCTGCCGGCCGTGGAGGCGGGCTCGGTCGTCCGGCTCCGCTTCGACACCGCCGCCTACTACCGGCACGCGTCGAGCGGGACGCCGTTCTTCCCCGAGGTCTCGATCGTCTTCACGGTCGCGCCCGCGCAGCACCACTATCACGTGCCGCTGCTGCTGAACCCCTTCGGATATTCCGTCTACCGCGGAAGCTAGACGGTCAACACAGCAAAGGAGCCGACGGCCATGGCCCACGTGCTCGGTCAGAACCAGTACGGCAAGGCGGAGAACCGCATCGTCCGGGTCTACCGTGACAGCACCCGTCACGAGATCAAGGACCTCAACGTCTCGGTCGCCCTCCAGGGCGAGTTCGAGGACGTCCACCTCACCGGCTCGAACGCCAACTGCCTGCCCACCGACACCACCAAGAACACCGTCTACGCCTTCGCCAAGGAGTACGGCATCGAGTCGGCCGAGGCCTTCGGCATCACCCTGGCACGGCACTTCGTCGACGACACCGAGCGCGGCGTGGTGCACGGCGCCCGGATCCGGATCGAGGAGTACTCCTGGAACCGGATAAAGACCCCCGACAACACCTCGCGCTTCATCGGTTCGGAGGAGGTCGGCCACTCCTTCGTCCGGGACGGCGGCGAGGTGCGCACCAGCGAGATCGTCTACGACGGCGAGTCCGTCCAGGTGGTCTCCGGCCTCAAGGACCTGATCGTGATGAACACGACCAACTCCGAGTTCTGGGGCTACATCAAGGACAGGTACACCACCCTGCAGGAGGCCTACGACCGGATCCTGGCCACCCAGGTGACCGCGCGCTGGGCCTACAACTTCCGCGGCCAGGAGGGCGAGGCCCAGCCGAACTGGAACCGCTCCTACCAGCACGTGCGCCGCCACCTGCTGGAGGCCTTCGCGGAGACCTACTCCTACTCGCTGCAGCAGACCCTGCACGCGATGGGCACCCGGGTGCTGAACAACCGCGCCGAGGTGGACGAGGTCCGCCTGGAGCTGCCCAACAAGCACCACTTCCTGGTCGACCTCTCGCCCTTCGACCTGAAGAACGAGAACGAGGTCTACTACGCCGCCGACCGGATGTACGGCCTCATCGAGGGCACCGTGCACCGCGAGGGCGTCACCCCGGTCATCCCGGTGGCCTGACATGAACCGCGCCCCGCGTCTCCATCCCCCGCGCCGGGCGCACGGTTCAGCCTGCGACAGCAGCCGTACCACCCGCAGCTCCACTCGCTGTTCCACCCGCAGTTCCACCAGCAGCTCCACTCGCACCACCAGCAGCTCCATCCGCACCACCTGTCTCTCCACCCCCACCCACCGGAGATCGTGCTCGCCCCACGGCGGCCGCCCCGGGGAGCTGGAGACGCAGCCCGAGGGATCCTCGACCCGCCGTCCCGCCCTCGGGCCGGGTTCCACCACCACGTCACCAGCGCCACGGGCGCGCCGAGAGCCGCGAGCACCAGAGGAGCTCGACATGGCACTCCGCTCCACCAGCAGTACCGACGGCGGTTCCCCCCAAATAGTCCACCCCGTGGACGAACTGCTGCCCCCGGTCCGCCTGTTCGGCACCGGACTGCAGCACGTCGCCGCGATGTACGCGGGCGTGGTCGCACCCCCGCTCATCATCGGCGCCGGCGTCGGGCTCGGGCCCGGCGAACTGGCCCTGCTCATATCGGCCAGCCTGTTCACCGCGGGCCTGGCCACCCTGCTCCAGACGCTCGGCCTGGGGCGCCGTTCCCGCTCGCGGATCGGCGCCCGGCTGCCGTTCGTCAACGGCGTCTCGTTCGCGGGCGTGGCCCCCGTGCTCGCGATCGCCAAGGAGCACAGCCCGAAGGCCGCGCTGCCGGTGGTCTTCGGGGCGGTGATCGTCGCGGGAGCCCTGTGCTTCCTGGCGGCGCCGTACTTCTGCCGGCTGATCCGGTTCTTCCCGCCCGTCGTGCAGGGCACGGTGATCACCCTGATCGGGGTGTCGCTGCTGCCGGTGGCGGTGAACTGGGCCCGCGGCGGCGAGACTCCGGGAGCGCCGGGCTACGGCTCGGTGCACGCCATCGTGCTGGCCGCCCTCACGCTGGCCGTCGTGGTGGTCCTCAACCGGGTGTTGCACGGCTTCTGGCAGCAACTCTCGCTGCTGCTGGGCCTGCTGGCCGGCACCCTGCTGGCCTTCCCGCTGCACCTGGCCGACTTCGGCGCGGTGCGGGACGCGCAACTCTTCGCGCTGCCCGCCCCGTTCCACTTCGGCGCCCCGGTCTTCGACCCCGCGGCGATCATCTCGATGTGCATCGTGATGGTGGTCTCGATGACGGAGTCCACCGCCGACATGCTGGCGCTCGGCCGGATCGTCGAGCGCCCGGCCGACGAGGCCACCCTGGCGGCGGGGCTGCGGGCGGACGGCCTGGCCACCGCGCTCAGCCCGGTCCTCAACGGCTTCGCCTGCAGCGCCTTCGCCCAGAACATCGGGCTGGTGGCGCTGACCCGGATCCGCAGCCGCTTCGTGGTGGCCGCGGCCGGTGGGATCCTGGTCGTGCTGGGGCTCTTCCCGCGGCTGGGCGCGGTGGTGTCGCTGGTGCCGCAGCCGGTACTCGGCGGCGCCGGGATCGTGCTCTTCGGCACGGTGGCGGCCAGCGGCGTGCGGACGCTGGCGGAGGCCGGGCTGGAGTCGGGCTCCAACATCCTGCTGGTCTCGGTCTCGCTCGGCGTCGGGATCATCCCGATCGCCGTCCCGGACTTCTACGACGCCTTCCCGCCGGCGCTGCGCACCCTGCTGCACTCGGGCATCTCGGTCGGCTGCGTCTGCGCGGTCCTGCTCAACCTGCTCTTCCACCATCTGGGCTCGCGCGCCGGAGCGGCCCGACCCTCCCCCACTCCCTAGGAGTCACCATGGCAGTCCAGCCCCCGCCCGCCGATCAGCGGATCGTGATCGAGAACGCCGCGATCGCCACCGTCGACGCCACCGACACCGAGTACGCCCGCGGCCACGTCGTGATCAAGGGCAACCTCATCGAGTCGGTCGGCGACGGTCCCGCGCCGCAGTGGCTGGACAACGTGGTACGCCGGATCAACGCCGAGGGCCACCTGGTCACCCCGGGCCTGGTCAACACCCACCACCACTTCTACCAGTGGATCACCCGGGGGCTGGCCCAGGACAACATCCTCTTCGACTGGCTGGTCGCGCTCTACCCGACCTGGGCCCGGATAGACGACCAGCTGGTGCACGCCGCCACCCTCGGTTCGGCCGCCGCGCTGCTCAAGTCGGGCTGCACCACCGCCAGCGACCACCACTACGTCTTCCCCAAGGGCCGCGGCGACATCCTGGGCGCCTCCATCGAGGCCGTCCAGTCGCTGGGCCTGCGCTTCACCGCGCTGCGCGGCTCGATGGACCGCAGCAAGAAGGACGGCGGCCTGCCGCCGGACCACGCGGTGGAGAGCACCGAGGAGATCCTGATCGCCTCCGAGGCGGCGGTGGACCGCTGGCACGACGCCTCCTTCGGCTCGATGCTGCACGTGGCCATCGCGCCCTGCTCGCCCTTCTCGGTCTCCACCGAGCTGCTGCGCGAGGCCGCCGTGCTGGCCCGCCGCAAGGGCGTGCGGCTGCACACCCACGGCTCGGAGACGGCCGAGGAGGAGCAGTTCTGCAAGGAGCTGTTCGGCATGGGCCCCACCGACTACTTCGAGTCCACCGGCTGGCTGGGCGAGGACGTCTGGATGGCGCACTGCGTGCACATGAACGACTCCGACATCGCCAAGTTCGCCGAGACCGGCACCGGCGTGGCGCACTGCCCCTCCTCCAACGCGCGCCTCGCGGCCGGCATCGCCCGCGTCCCGGCCATGCTGGCGGCCGGGGTGCCGGTGGGCCTGGGCGTGGACGGCACCGCCTCCAACGAGTCCGGCGAGCTGGGCACCGAGCTGCGCAACGCGCTGCTGATCAACCGGCTGCACGGCCGCCCCGACGCGCTGACCGGGCGCGGCGCGCTGCGCCTGGGCACCATGGGCGGCGCCCGGGTGCTGGGCCGGCAGGACGAGATCGGCTCGATCGAGGTGGGCAAGCTCGCCGACCTGGCGCTGTGGAAGGTCGACGGCATCATGCACTCCTCGATCGCCGACCCGGTGGCCGCGCTGACCATGGGCGCCCTGCCGCCGCTGACCGCGCTCTTCGTCAACGGCAACGCCGTGGTGGAGAGGGACACCCTGACCACCGTCAACGAGGACCAGATCGCGCTCACCTGCGCCCGGGCCGCCCGGGAGCTGGCCGCGCGGGACTGATGATGCCCCCGCACTGATCCCCCCAGAACTCCGGGCCGCCCAGGGACGGTGCGTGACCCGGACTCCGTCCGCCTCCCGGCGGACGGACCGCAGCCCCGGACCCACGGCGAGGGTCCGGGGCTGTGGCGCGTCGTGAGGTGAGGCACCGTAGGTTACTGATGTTCAGCACCGCTGACCGCACACCGCTCCTCGACGGCCGAAAGAGACCATATGACCACCGTGGGGTCAGCGATCCCCGCTGCCCGCCTGCCCGCCGCGCTGCGCCACCCGGTGTTCGCCGCCACCCTGCTGGCCGGAGTGCTGCACCTGGTCTGGGCGTTGGCGCTGGCCAACGACGCGGGCGACCTGGCGGCGCAGTACGCCTGGACCGAGTTCACCCGCCAGCACCCGGACTCGGCCTACAACCTGTCCTGGTACGGCGGGATGCACCCCGCCTCCTACAGCGTGCTGTCGCCCTACCTGATGGGCCTGCTCGGCGTGCGCACCACGGGCATGCTGGCCGGCACCGCCTCGGCCGCGCTGGCCGCCACGCTGCTCAGCCGCTCCGGGCTGGCCCGGCCGCTGGCGCCCGCGCTGTGGATGGCCTTCGCCCTCTGGTGTGATGTCGCCTCGGGACGGGTGACCTTCGCGATCGGGGTGGCCTTCGGGCTGGCGGCCACCGTGGTCGCCTTCAGCCGGGGCGGGCCACGGCTGCGGGGCACCACGCTCTTCGCGCTGGCGGCGCTGGCCACCATGGGCAGCCCGGTGGTCGGGCTCTTCCTGGAGGTGGTGGCGGCCGCGCTGTTCCTGACCGCGCGGCGGCGCGACAGCTACCCGCTGGCGATCGCGCCGGTCGTGGTGGTGGCCGCCACCACGCTGCTCTTCCCCTTCTCCGGGGTGCAGCCCTTCGACTGGTGGGCGGCGGCGCCGGTGGTGGCGGCCGCGCTGGCGGTGGCCTTCCTGGTGCCGGGCGGCTGGACGGCGGTGCGGCGCGGGGCACTGGTCTACGCGCTCGGGGTGGTGCTGGTCTGGCTGATCCCCTCGCCGGTGGGCAGCAACGTGGAGCGGCTCAGCCTGCTCTTCGCCGGCACCGTGCTGCTCGCCGTGCTGCTGAACTCCCGCCAGTCCAGACGCCGGGCGGTGGCCACCGCGCTCGCCTTCGCCGCGGTGGCCTGCTGGTTGGCCGGGCGCACCCTGGGCGACCTGCTGGTGACCGTGCCGGTGGCCAAGGCGGCCACGGACGGCACCGCGCTGATCAACGAGCTGCACCGGGTCGGCGCCGACCGCAGCCGGGTGGAGGTGGTCCCGCTCGCCTCGCACTGGGAGGCCAGCGGGATCGCCCCGTACGTGGACCTGGCGCGCGGCTGGAACCGGCAGGCGGACGTCACCCGCAACCCGCTCTTCTACACCGACAAGCTGGCCCCCGCCGACTACCACGCCTGGCTGCAGCGCTGGGGCGTGGGCTTCGTGGCGCTCTCCAGCGACAAGCCCGACGACGCCGCGGTGGAGGAGGCGGCGCTGGTCTCGGCCGGCCAGCCGTGGCTGGAGCCGATCTGGCAGCAGGGCGGCTGGCACCTCTACCGCTTCACCGACGCGACGCCGCTGGCCGCGCCGCCGGCCGTGGTGCAGCAGGCCGGACCGGCCGAACTGACCGTCTCGGTGCCGGTGCCCGGCCGGGTGCACCTGCTGCTGCCCTGGTCGCCGTGGCTGGGCATCGCGGGCGACCACAGCGGCTCGGCGGCCGGCTGCCTGGCCTCCGCGGGCGAGTGGACGACGCTCTACGCCCCCAACCCCGGCACCTACCGGATCACCGCGAGCTACTCCTTCCTGCGCGGCAACCCCTGCGCGGCCGGCCAACTGGCCAAGGCCGGCTGAGCCGGTCGCGGACCCGGGCCCGGTCCCGGTCAGCGTGATGCCCCTGCCGGCCCCAAGCCGGCAGGGGCATCACCGTCTTCGGTCAGACCTTCAGCGTCTTGATCGCGGTCGGGGCGTGGCCGGGCTCGGTGGCCAGCTCCTCGAACTCGCTGACGTCGCTGATGTCGGCGGTGCGGCTCATCGCGATGTTGGTGATCCGCTCCAGGATCGCCTCGACGACGACCGGCACCCGGTACTCGGCGGCGAGCTTCTTGGCCTGCTCGAAGGCGGCGCCCAGCTCGCTCGGGTCGGTGACCCGGATCGCCTTGCAGCCCAGGCCCTCGACGACCTTGACGTGGTCGACGCCGTAGACGCCCAGCTCCGGGGAGTTGAGGTTCTCGAACTCCAGGTTGACCTGGAAGTTGATGTCCAGGCCGATCTGCGCCTGACGGATCAGGCCCAGGTAGGCGTTGTTCACCAGGACGTGGACGTACGGGATCCGGTGCTGGGCACCGACCGCCAGCTCCTCCAGCATGAACTGGAAGTCGTAGTCGCCGGAGAGCGCGACGACCGGGGTCTCGGGGTCGGCGGTGGCCACGCCCAGCGCCGCCGGGATGGTCCAGCCGAGCGGGCCGGCCTGGCCGCAGTTGATCCAGTGGCGCGGCTTGTAGACGTGCAGCAGCTGGGCGCCGGCGATCTGGGACAGGCCGATGGTGGTGACGTAGCGGGTCTGCGGGCCGAAGGCCTTGTTCATCTCCTCGTAGACGCGCTGCGGCTTCATCGGCACGTTGTCGAAGTGGGTGCGGCGCTGCAGGGTGGCCTTGCGCTCCTGGGTGGCGGCGACCCACTCGGCGCGGTCCGGCAGCCGGCCGGCCGCCTTGAGCTCCTTGGCCACCTCGACGAAGAGCTCCAGCGCGGCCTTGGCGTCGGAGGCGATGCCGAAGTCGGGGGCGAAGATCCGCCCGATCTGGGTGGGCTCGATGTCCACGTGGACGAACTTGCGCTCGCCGCGGTAGACGTCCAGCTTGTAGCCGGTGTGGCGGTTCGCCCAGCGGTTGCCGATGCCCAGGACGAAGTCCGAGGCCAGGAAGTTGGCGTTGCCGTAGCGGTGCGCGGTCTGCACGCCGACCATGCCGGCGTTCAGCTCGTGGTCGTCCGCGATGGTGCCCCAGCCCATCAGGGTGGGGATGACCGGGGTACCGGTCAGCTCGGCGAACTCGACCAGCAGGTCGGCGGCGTCGGCGTTGATGATGCCGCCGCCGGCGACGATCAGCGGCCGCTCGGACTCCAGCAGGAAGCCGATCGCCTTCTCGATCTGGGCCCGGGTGGCAGCCGGCTTGTAGACCGGCAGCGGCTGGTAGGTCTCCGGGTCGAACTCGATCTCGGTCAGCTGGACGTCGATCGGCAGGTCGATCAGGACCGGGCCGGGACGGCCGGAGCGCATCAGGTGGAAGGCCTGCTGGAAGACGCCGGGGACCTGCGCGGCCTCCAGGACGGTGGTCGCCGCCTTGGTGACCGGCTTGGCGATCGAGGCGATGTCGACGGCCTGGAAGTCCTCGGTGTGCAGCTTGGCGACCGGGGCCTGCCCGGTGATGCACAGGATCGGGATCGAGTCGGCGATCGCCGAGTAGAGCCCGGTGATCATGTCGGTGCCGGCCGGCCCCGAAGTGCCGATGCAGACGCCGATGTTGCCGGCCTTGGTACGGGTGTAGCCCTCGGCCATGTGCGAGGCGCCCTCGACGTGCCGGGCCAGCGTGTGCCGGATCCCGCCACCGGCCTTGAGCGCGGCGTAGAAGGGGTTGATCGCGGCGCCCGGCACGCCGAACGCGACCTCGACGCCTTCGCGCTTGAGGATCTCAACTGCCGCGCGGGCGGCTGTCATTCGAGGCATCGGGGGACTCCTGCGTCGGCTCGTATTCCATGATGCGGAATATTGCTTTTAGGATGCGAAAATGACGGTAGGCGGCAGCCCGAGCAGGAGTCAAGGGTTCCCGGCCGAGAACTTCAACAACTCGTTGAAGTGGCGGCGTAGCGGGTGCTCTGGCGGGTCCAGTCGGCCAGCGCCCGGCGGAAGTCGTCGAGGGAGCGGGCGAACCGGCCTGTAGCGGGGGCGAGGTCATCGTCGCGAACCGCCGTGCACAGCCACCAGAAGCGGCGCTCCTCGGCTTCCAGAAAGGCGCGGACCTGCACGGTGGCCTTGCGGTGCGTCAGGCCCTGGGCGGCGGCCAGCGCACCGACGGCGGTGAAGGTGTCGGTGCGGTCGGCGGCGAGGTCGTTGGTGAGGCACCCGATCGCGGAGAACGCGTCGACCAGCGAGCGGACCAGGGGGTCCGTCCAGTCGGGGGTCACGCACCGCTCGGCCAGCTCGCACCACATCGCGGCCAGGACCATCCCGCCATCGGCGGGGCGCAGACTGAGCTACTCGCGCAACGTGGGGACGCGCTCGGGCCGGGTGAAGCCGGTGGGGCTGTCAAAGGCTGCGCCGAGCCACACGTGCAGTTGCTGCCGGTAACGGGCCCACCAGTGCGCTGTCATCATCACGCTGGTTTCATGGGACAGTGCGGCCAGCGCGAGCACGAGGGGGTGACCGGTCATCAAGCGGGCACCTTCGGTGGGAGCGGCTACGAGATCGCGGTAGAGCTCGTCGGCTTCGTCCCGCCTGGCGCGATTCAGTCCGTCGTCCAGCAGGTCATCCGCGAGCCAGGTCCACAGCGCCCAACGCGTCGCGAGGTCCAGCTCGGCCCCCCGGGCACTGGGCCAGGCAGACAGGCACAGGTCCACGTAGCCGTGCGCGAGATGGGCGGCAGGGTCGGGGTGGAGGCGGCTGCTGGTGAGTAAGGTGGCGGCAGAAACGTACAGGCCGGTGTGGCGCGGGTCGGTGATGCCAGCCACGCTTCGGAGGTTCGATGCTGAGGTCACGCCACGATGGTGGACGCCCCCATAGCGACCAAGTGACACACCTTGTGTCGCAGCATCAAATGGCTTGAGCCCATCGGGCATAGGCCATCAGCTGCTCATCTCGGCTGCGGCTGAGCCGGACCAGGGTGGCGAGTTCAGCCCGGACCTGGCCATGCTCCCGAACGTGCTGCGGCGCGATGCGGTACGCCGCGTGAGGAGTCGGGCCGCGCACTGCCGCTCGGAGCCGAGGCTGCTGCGAACAACTCGCTGAAGCTGTGCGATGAGGGAGCTGGGCATGAGGCGACGCTAGCGCCTCGCTTACTGTGTGGTGAGGATATCGGCAAGCTCGGTGAGGGAGTTGACGCTCCAGGTGGCGTCCGACGCCCGCTGGACGTAGCCGATCGGGCCGCGGCGCAGGTGCGCGGCCCGCAGGCCGGTGGCCAGCGCGGGGGTGACGTCGTTGGCCGGGTGGTCGCCGACGTAGAGGATCTCCTCCGGAGCCGCCGGAACCCAGTCGATGATCCGCTGGAAGAATCCGTGGCTGGGCTTCGCGACTCCCCACTCGGCCGAGGTCGCGATCCCGTCGACCGGCAGCCTCAGCCGGCTCAGGCACTGACCGGCACGAACGTTCTGGTTGCCCGCGGCTCCCACCCACAGGCCCGCGTCCTTGAGCTGCTGGAGGACTGGACGGACGTCGGGGTACAGGTCTGTGTCGTCGAGGAACTCGTCGTGACCGGCAGCACGCCGCGCCTCCCACTCCGCCTGGACGTCACAGCCCGGACGCACCATGCGGATGGCTTCCGCGTTGTCAAGGCCCTGGGCGAGTACGGCGCCGACCAGCGCCGACATGGTGTGCGCCGGAATGCCAAGCCACGTGGCCCAGTCCCGCCAGTAGCGGGTGTCGGAGGTGAGGGTCTCGCCGACATCGAACACCACCGCCTGGATCGCCATGCCCGGCAGCGTAGCGGAGGGCTCGCCGGATCGAGTGAGCACCGCGCTCAGCCCTTGAACCCGGACCTCTCCAAGCTGTTTGATTCGACATCGGAGGATGCGCAGCAAGCCGTCCGAGGAGGAAGCACATTGACGATCGAGCCGTTCCTCTACGTCGTCGTCTGCGCGTCGGGCATCGCCGACGGAGTGGGCAAGCTGATCACCGCTGCCCATGCCGAGGGCTGGGGAGTCGGCGTGATCGCGACCCCGAACGGGCTCGGTTTCATCGACCAGGAAGCCGTTGAAGCCCAGACCGGCTACCCGATCCGCTCCGCCTGGCGCACGCCGAGCATCCCCCAGCCGCTGCCCCCGGCCGACGCGATCGCCGTGGCCCCGGCCACCTTCAACACCATCAACAAGTGGGCCGCCGGCATCTCGGACACCCTCGCGCTCGGCATCCTCTGCGAGGCCTACGGTCTCGGCATCCCCGTGGCCGTCCAGCCCTACGTCAACTCCGCCCAGGCCGCCCACCCCGCATACGCGGAGAGCCTGGCACGGCTCCGGTCGATGGGTGTGCTGATCGGCGACTACGTCCCGCACAAGGCCAAGGCCGGCGGGGGCCGCGACACGTACAACTGGACTCACGTCCTCGACCTGCTGCGCCCGGTGGCGCGGTCGAGGACGCAGCTGGAGTAGACGAAGCGCTGTGAGCGGCCGCCCAACGGGAGGCCGCTCACCGGCAAGATCTCAGCTCCGGTCAGAACTCGCGGCCCAGGGTGGCCAGGTAGGCGCGCCAGCCGCCGAACTCGGTGATCTCCTTGTGGACGCCGCGCTCCAGTTCGCCGGGGGCGAGCACCATCGAGAAGCAGGCGCTGCCGTCGGCGAGCTTGATCACGCCGAACGCCAGCTCGGCCGGCTCGCCCGGGAGCAGCACGTCGCGCAGGAACGGAAGGCTCACCTCGTACAGTTCGCCCTCGATCGCGGTGTCCACCGCCGGGTCGGGGAGCAGGCCGGGGCAGACGTCGCGGATGGAGAAGAAGCGGTGGCCGGGCGCGGTGCGGACCACGCCGAGGAACGGCGCGTCGCCCAGCAGCGGGTGGAACTCGCCACCGCGCATCGCCTGGCCGTTGAGGAACATCCGAACCATGGGAAAGGGGCCTTTCAGAAGAGCGCATGGTCCGCCGGGGAGTGTTCGCCCCGGCGGACCGTACGAAACGGCAGTACGGGCTCAGCCGAGCAGTGCGTAGCCTGGCAGCGTCAGGAAGTCGACGAAGTCCTCGGCGAGCGAGACCTGCTCGAAGAGTTCGCGCGCCTGGGCCCACCGGCCCGCCGCGTACGCCTCCTCGCCCGACTCGGCCCGGATCCGGCCCAGTTCCTCGGCGACCAGACGGCGGGTCAGCTCGGCGGTGGCCTTCTCGCCGGTGTCGGCGAGCACCACGCCGTTGTGGATCCACTGCCAGATCTGCGAGCGGGAGATCTCGGCGGTGGCCGCGTCCTCCATCATGTTGAAGATCCCGACCGCGCCCAGCCCGCGCAGCCAGGCCTCGCAGTAGCGCAGGCCGACGGCGACCGCGTTCTGCAGGCCGGCCTGGGTGCAGGAGCCGCCGGCGCCGGCGATGTCGAGCAGTTCGGCAGCCGTCACCTGCTCCGGGGAGCCGGGGTTCTCCTTCTGGTGGGGCCGCTCGCCGAGCACCGCGTCGAAGCTGGCGCGGGCCACCGGGACCAGGTCGGGGTGGGCCACCCAGGAGCCGTCGAAGCCGCCTGCGGCCTCCCGGTCCTTGTCCGCCTTGACCTTCGCCAGCGCGGCCGCGTTGACCTCGGGGTCCTTGCGGCTGGGGATGAAGGCGGCCATCCCGCCGATCGCGTGGGCGCCGCGCCGGTGGCAGGTCTGCACCAGCAGGCGGGCGTAGGCGGCCATGAACGGCGAGGTCATGCCGACGCTGTTGCGATCCGGCAGGATGTAGTGCTCGCCGGCGTCGCGGAAGTTCTTGACGATCGAGAAGAGGTAGTCCCAGCGGCCCGCGTTCAGCCCGGCGGCGTGGTCGCGCAGCTCGTAGAGGATCTCCTCCATCTCGAAGGCGGCGGTGATCGTCTCGATCAGCACGGTGGCCCGGATGGTGCCGTGCTCGATGCCGAGCTGGGCCTGCGCGTGGCTGAAGACGTCGTTCCAGAGCCGCGCCTCCAGGTGGCTCTCGGTCTTCGGGAGGTAGAAGTACGGCCCGGAGTTGGGGTCTTCGGGGCCCTTGGCCAGCAGCCGCGCGGCGTTGTGGAAGAAGTAGAGGCCGAAGTCGAAGAGGGCGCCGGCCACCGGCGTGCCGTCCACCAGCAGGTGGGCCTCGTCCAGGTGCCAGCCGCGCGGGCGGACCACCACGGTGGCGAGTTCGGCGGCGGGCCGCAGCCGGTACTCCTTGCCCTCGGGCGAGGTGAAGTCGATCCGGCCCTCGTAGGCGTCGATCAGGTTGAGCTGGCCGGTGACCACCGACTGCCAGGTGGGCGAGGTGGCGTCCTCGAAGTCGGCCAGCCAGACCTTGGCCCCGGAGTTGAGCGCGTTGACCACCATCTTGCGGTCGGTCGGCCCGGTGATCTCCACCCGACGGTCCTGCAGCGCCCGGGGAGCCGGGGCGACCTGCCAGTCCGCGGCGCGGATTCCGGCGGTCTCGGGCAGGAAGTCGAGGGTGCCGGCCCGGGCGATCTCGGCCCGGCGGGTGCGGCGGCGGGCGAGCAGCTCCTGCCGGCGGCTCTCGAAGGTCCGATGGAGGCCGACCACGAAGGCGACCGCCTCGGGAGTGAGCACCTCCTCCGCCCGGGCGACACGCTCCCCCGCGATGGTGACGAGCGGCGCGGCAGCGGTACCTGAGGACGCCCCCGGCTGGAGGGCGGGGGCGGGTCCCTGGTCTGTAGCCATGGGCAGGACACTCCTTGGACGGTAGAACCTGTGTAGGGAGCTCCGATGGGGCTTCCCTCATCTGATCCGACCCACCTACTGGCGAGTTCGATTCTGTAAGGTGGACACTAGTTTCCGCGATACAGAATTTCAACGGTTTGTTGAGGTAGATCGCAGGGACTCTACTCCTCCCCCGACAGCAAAGGGAACGCCGGTGGCCAGCACCCCAGCCCAAGCCTCGACCGGATCCGAGCGCTCCTCCGCAGGGAGCGTGCAGTCCGTCGAACGCGCCTTCCAACTCCTGGAGGCGCTCGCCGACTCGAACGGCGTCGCCACCCTCAGCGAGCTGTCCACCACCTCGGGCCTGCCGATGCCCACCATCCACCGGCTGGTTCGTACCCTCGCACAGCAGGGATATGTCCGCCAGGACACCGCGCGGCGCTACACGCTCGGCCCCAGACTGATCCGGCTCGGCGAGACGGCCGGCCGGCTGCTGGGCAGTTGGGCCCGTCCCTACCTCGCGGAGCTGATGGAGGCCACCGGCGAGACCGCCAACCTGGCCGTGCTGGAGGGCGGCGAGGTGGTCTACGTCGGCCAGGTCCAGTCCCGCCGCTCGATGCGGATGTTCACCGAGGTCGGCCGCCGGGTCCAGCCGCACTGCACCGGCGTGGGCAAGGCCCTGCTCGCCCAGCTGCCCGAGGCCGAGGCACGCGCCGTGCTCGGCACCCGGCCGCTGCCCGCGCACACCGAGTTCACCGTCACCGACCCCGAGGCCCTGTTCGCGCAGCTGGCCGCCGCCCGCGAGGCCGGCTACGTGGTGGACGACCAGGAGCAGGAGATCGGCGTGCGCTGCATCGCGGTGGCGGTCCCCGGCGCACCGACGCCCACCGCGCTGTCCGTCTCCGGCCCCGAGGCGCGGATCCGCGCCCTGGAGGAGCAGAGCGGCAGCTCGGCCCTGGTCCCGGTGATGAGCCAGATCGCCCAGCGGCTGGGCGCGGTGCTGGCTCCCTGATCGGCCCAGGCGGCATCAACTCCCGCTACCAGGAGGCCTTCTGGTGCCAAGATGCCGGTCGGCCAGGGCGCAGAGCAGCGCCGCCGCCTCGAAGCCGAGCGCGACCAGCAACCCCAGCTTGAAGGCGCCGGCCCAGTCGTGGCCGGCGCCCAGGCGGCCGAAGAAGACCGCGCCGACCACGGCGATGCCGAGCGAGCTGCCCAGGCGCTGGCCGGTCTGCAGGATGCCGCCCGCCGTACCGGCGCGCGCCACCGGCACCTCGGCCAGGGCCAGGCTCTGGTTGGGCGCGATCACCAGGCCGGATCCGATGCCGGCCACCAGCAGCGGTGCGGCCGTCGCCCACCCCGCGCCGTGCCCGGGCACCAGCTGGACGGCGAGCGCGGCCAGGCCCGTGCCGACCAGCACGGCCACCAGCCCCACCAGGATCACCGTGCGCCCGGCCGTGGCCACCCACCGCCCGCCCACCAGCGCCGAGACGGCCGAGCCGAGCGCGAACGGGGTGATCGCCAGGCCCGCCCCCAGCGCGCTGTAGCCCAGACCGCTCTGCAGGTAGAGCGTGAAGATGAAGAAGACCGTGGTGAAGCCGGCGAAGTAGAGCAGGCCGAGCGTGACGCCGAAGGTGTAGCAGCGGATCGCGAAGAGCGACAGGTCCACCAGCGGGGTGCGCCGGCCACCTGCCGCCACCCGCCGCTCCCAGCCGACGAAGCCGGCCAGCACGAGGGCGCCGACCGGCAGCAGCAGCCACTTGGCCGAACCGTGCCACTGCTGCTCCTGCACCAGCGGCAGCAGGATCGCCACCAGGCCCAGCGCGAGCAGCACTACCCCGACCCAGTCGATGCGGCGATCCGGGCGACCTGCCGCGGCGGCGCCCGCACCCGTGCCGCCCGCGATGCCGGTGCCGATGCCGATGCCGGTGCCGATGCCGGTGCCGGTGCCGCGCGGGATCAGGCGCAGCGCGAGCGCGAAGGCCAGCACGCCGATCGGCAGGTTGACGAAGAACACCCAGCGCCACCCCGTCTGCTCCCCCGCCGCGTTGATCAACAGACCGCCCGCCAACGGCCCCACCGCGGTGGCGAGCCCGACCGTGGTGCCGAAGTAGCCGAAGGCCCTGGCCCGCACGGCGCCGGTGAACATCTGCTGGATCAGCCCGGAGATCTGCGGACCGAGCAGCCCGCCGCCCGCGCCCTGGACCAGCCGGGCGAGCACCAGCACGGTGGCGGTCGGTGCCAGGCCGCAGGCGGCCGAGGCGGCGGTGAACAGGCAGAGCCCGACCAGGAAGACGGTGCGCCGCCCCCACAGATCGCCCAGCACCCCGGCCGGGATCAGCGTGAGGCCGAAGGTGAGGGCGTAGCCGGAGAGCACCCAGGACAGGTCGGCGGAGCTGGCGTGGATGCCGCGCTCGATCGAGGGCAGCGCCACGTTGACGATCGACACGTCCAGCAGGCTCATGAAGCCGACCAGCAGGCAGACGGCCAGCGCCTGCCAGCGGCGGCGCAGCTCGGCACGGTCGCCCGTCGAGGGGTGGGAACCGCCGTCGACCGCGCCGACGGACGGCTTGGGCTCGCTCATCCTCCTTAGCCTGGCCCATGCGGCACGCTCCGGGCAGCGGCGTTGACCCGTTCGGCCGGGGCGCGGAGCACCCCCGAGCGCCCGTCCTCTTCATCCGTTCGGGCGACGGGAGGCCGGTCGCAGGTTCGCGCCCACGGGCTCGGGGTAGGCGCGCAAGCCTGACACGGACGGGGAGCCGACGCCCGCCGGCCCGGAAAGGGAGCCCGCCATGCCACACGAGCCGACCACCGACCCCGGGCCCGGGAGGGGCGATGGAGCAGTCCCCGCCGGGCCGACCACCGACCCCGGGCGGCTGATCCGCACCCAGGTCCCCGCCCGGCTCGACCGACTGCCCTGGTCGCGGTGGCACTGGCGGATCGTGATCGGGCTGGGCACGGTCTGGATCCTGGACGGCCTTGAGGTCACCATCGTCGGCAACGTCGCCGGGCGGCTCTCCGAGCAGGGCAGCGGGCTGGCGATCAGCACCGCCCAGGTCACCACCTGGGCGGCCGCCGTCTACGTGGCGGGTGCCTGCTGCGGTGCGCTCTTCTTCGGCCGGCTCACCGACCGGTTCGGACGCAAGAAGCTCTTCATGCTCACCCTCGCGGTCTACCTCACCGCCACCGCCGTCACCGCGTTCTCCTGGACGGCGTGGTTCTTCTTCCTCTGCCGCTTCTTCACCGGCTTCGGCATCGGCGGCGAGTACGCGGCGATCAACTCGGCCATCGACGAGCTGATCCCGGCCCGGGTGCGCGGGCGGGTCGACCTGATCATCAACGGCAGCTTCTGGGTCGGCGCGGCGATCGGCGCCTTCGCCTCGATCGCGCTGCTGAACACCGCGCTCTTCGCCACCGACCTCGGCTGGCGGCTGGCCTTCGCGATCGGGGTGGCGCTGGGCCTGGTGATCCTGCTGGTGCGCCGGCACGTGCCGGAGAGCCCGCGCTGGCTCTTCACCCACGGGCGGGGCGAGGAGGCGGAGCAACTGGTCGACGAGATCGAACGGACCGTCACCGAGCAGACCGGCGAGCCGCTGCCGGCCCCCGAGGGCTGGGTGACGGTCCGGGAGCAGGGCCCGGTCAGCTCCACCACGGTGGCCCGCACGGTCTTCCGCAGCTATCCCAAGCGCACCGCACTGGGCCTGTCGCTCTTCGTCGGCCAGGCCTTCCTCTACAACTCGGTCACCTTCGGCTACGCCGTGATCCTGACGACCTACTTCAACGTCGCGCAGGGCGACACCGGCTACTACTTCGCCGTGATCGCGGTGGGGAACTTCTGCGGCCCGCTGCTGCTCGGTCACCTCTTCGACAGCGTCGGCCGCAAGCCGATGATCGCCGGAACGTATGTGCTGTCGGGGGTGCTGCTCTTCGGCACGGCCGCGCTCTTCCAGCAGGGTCTGCTCAACGCCAGTACCATGACGGCCTGTTGGGTGGGCGTGCTGTTCTTCGCCTCGGCCGGCGCCAGCGCCGCCTACCTGACGGTGAGCGAGGTCTTCCCGCTGGAGGTGCGGGCGCTGTGCATCGCGTTCTTCTACGCGGTGGGCACGGCGCTGGGCGGCATCACCGGCCCGCTGCTCTTCAACGGCCTGGTGAACAGCGGCAAACCCGCCGACACCACGCTCGCCTTCTGCATCGGCGCCTCGCTGATGGTGGCCGCCGGGCTGGTGGAGGCGGCGATCGGCGTCCGAGCGGAGCGGCTCTCCCTGGAGGAGTTGGCCGCCCCGCTCTCCGCCGTCCACGGCCAGGAGGCCGGCGTCGAGGCCTAGGCCGCCGTCCACGGCCAGGAGGCCGGCGTCTAGCGGTAGACCCGCACGTAGTCCGCCGCGAAGGTGATCGGGGTGGAGCCGCTCGGGGCGGGGTGGTACTGACCGGCGCTGATCGACAGGTTGAGGATCAGGCTGGCGGACCAGTTGGCCCCGACCCCGGTGTTGTCCGAGTAGACCTTGACCCCGTTCACGTACCAGTCGACGGAGTTGGCGCCGTAGTAGGTGCCGATGGTGACCCACTGGCCGGGCTTCACGTCGGTGGCGTCGGTCAGGTAGTCGTGCGCCGGGTTGACGTGGTTGGTCAGCTCCAGCAGGTTCGGGTTGTCCGGGTGGTACTCGAACGAGTCGATCTCGCTGCCGCCGTTCGACCAGGTCCACAGCGCGGGCCAGGCACCCGGCGCGGAGGGCATCTGCACCCGGGCCTCGGCGTAGTCACCGGTCTTCACCTTGAAGCCCTGCTGGGTGCCCTCGGTGGTGAGCAGGCCGGTGGTCCACGCCTGCTTGCCGTTCTCCAGGGTGTGACCGGAGGGCTGGGCGGTGAAGGTGGCCACGCCGTTCGCCACCGAGACGTCGGACGGGTCGAGCCAGTCGAGCTTGTTGTCGTCCGGGTTGTGGTTGCCGTACTTGTACGCGGTGGTGGTGCTGTCGTTCCACTTGGTGGAGTCCAGCGGGCCGTTGAACTCGTCCGACCAGGTCAGCGCCTTGCCGGCGACCGGTGAACCACTGGTGCTCGGCGACGGCGACGGCACGGGCGTCGGGGTGGGGGCCGGGGTGGGCGCGGGTGCGGGTGCGGGTGCGGGAGCGGGGGTGGACGTGCCGGCCGCCGCGACCGTGAGGGTCTGGGTGGTCAGGTTGTGCCAGGCACCCGCCTGGTCCTGGAAGAAACCGAACATCTGGTACGTCCCCGCCGGGAAGCTGCGCGCGCCTGTGGTCAGCGAGAGCCCGCTCGGGCAGATCTGCTGGTTGCCGAGGTTCCCGGGGAAGTCCAGGTTGTTCCCGGCGGCGTCGCGCACCCCGACCCCCACCGTCTTCGCGGTGAAGCAGGAGGCGGCGTGCACGGTGAGCGCGGCGGTGGTCGAGGCACCGGCGGTGGCCGTGGTGGGGGTCAGCCGGTCCTGGGTGACCTGGGGCACGGCGGTGGTGGCGGACGTGCGGGCCCAGGCGTCGGCCTGACCGACCACGGGCACCGCGAGCAGGCCGAGCGCTCCGGCGACGACGCCGAGGCGCAGCGGGGTGGACGTGCGTATCACGGGGAGTCCTCTTGCGACGCCTACGAGGTGAGCTGTCGGGTTCGGGCCGCAAGATGGCCCGGCCGGCACCGGTCTCAGGTGACGGCTTCACCCCTAGCCGGGCGTGCTTCCTGGGCCTGCGGGCGCAGGCGGGCGGGGGCACGGCGGCACTACCTGGGTCCCCCGCTCCTGCCTGGTGCGGTGCTCTGGGGCCGGCCACCGGCAGGCAGGACTCGGCGGTCCCGGAGGCTGGGCCCGCCGCTGGGTGGCGGGCGCCAGCAGGGTAGGCAGATGACGTGATCATCATCAATGTCAGGCGAGTCACACGAGCCCCACCCCTCGCAAAAGCGACGCCGCCGCATCACCTGGACCGCCGCTCAGTTACGTGGACATGAAGACTCTGCCGGCCCGCTCCCAGCACCTTCCCAGGCTTCCTGACGCTGCCCCAGACTGCTTGCCATGCAGACACTTCTACGCGCGTTGAAGTCGCGTGCCGCCGCCGTGGTCACCGTGAGCATGCTCACCCTGGCCCCCACCGCCGTCTTCGCCGCCGACGCCCACGCGGACGTCAGCGGCTCCATCTGCCAGTCGGCGCTGCCGAGCCAGGCGGACGACACCCTGAACCTGATCGCCCAGGGCGGCCCGTTCCCGTACTCCGAGGACGGCGAGACCTTCCAGAACCGCGAGGGCGTGCTGCCCAGCGAGTCGTACGGCTACTACCACGAGTACACGGTCGTCACTCCGGGTGCCCCCACCCGTGGCACCCGCAGAATCATCACCGGTGAGGACGGGTCGGACTACTACACCTCCGACCACTACGCGTCCTTCTCGCTGGTCGACTTCAGCTGCTGAAAAGCGGCCCCGCAGCGGCCCTGAAGCGGCCCTGAAATGGCCCCGACACGGCCTGGGCCCCGGCGCGACAGCCGGGGCCCAGGCCGTCTGTCAGCCGGCGGCGCGCCAGGCGGCCGCGGCCGCCACCCGGTTGTGCACCCGCAGCTTGGCGTAGGCGTGTTCCAGGTGCTTGTCCACGGTGCGGGCGGAGACCGCGAGGCGACGACCGATCTGCTGGTCCGTCAGGCCGTCCGCGAGCAGGTCCAGCACGGCTGCCTCGCGCGCGGTGAGGTCGGCGACCGGCACCCGCGGCGGCGCCAGCCGCTCCAGGCCGTGGGTGAGGCGGGCCCGCAGCAGGGTGGCCGACTCCAGGTCGGCATCCGGGAAGTCGCTGCCGGACCGGTTGACGATCAGCGCCACCGTGCGCCGCCCGGCGCTCGTCCAGCCGGCCGGGAAGGCCATCGCCAGCTGGTACTCCGCGCCGACCGGGCCCAGCGCCTCGCCGTAGGTGCCGAGCCGGTGGTACTCGGTCCGGGACTGCAGGTCGCTGCGGCGCATGGGGACGCCGCTGCCGCCGTTGGTGTGCCTGAAGAGCGGGTCCTCGGGGGCGTCGCGGAAGAACGCGGCCAGCGCCTGCGGACTGAACAGCTGCTGCGGCAGGGTGACCGGATGGCGCCCGGCGGGGGTGCGGGTGGACCAGGTGAGGGTGTCCCCCGGCACGGCGCGGAGCAGCACCGGAAACAGCGCCGGCAGCAGGGTCTCCTCGTCGACGGCGTCGATCAGCAGGTCGATCACGGCGCAGATCCGCCGCAAGCCGGCCTCCCCGGACGGAGTCACGCATCGAGCGTGCGCCCACCGGGGAGGCCGGGTCAAGCCGGGTCCCGACAAACCCGGCTGCGGACCGCCCGCCCAACGAGGCGATCATGGGAGAGAAGTGACAGGGGCCGCCCTGCGGTTACCGGTTACCGGCTGGCGGCTACCGGCCTACCGGCTGGCGGCGTAGACGCGGTTGAGCGGGCTCTCGGCGGCCAGCTTCCAGTGGTGCAGTCCGGCGTCGTCGGCGAGGTGGCGCATCGCGTCCTCACCGGCGTGGTTGCCCATCGCCTGCGGCCCGTGCTGGGCCAGCGCGGAGGGCAGGCAGATGGCCACCGAGGCGGAGACCACGGCGCGGCCGATCGGATTGGCGTTCTCCCGGACGTCGGCCGAGGCGTTCGGTTCGACGATCATGCAGGCGCCGTCGGGGGCCAGCGCCTGCTCGGCGTGGTGCAGCGCGCTGCCGGGGTCGCCCATGTCGTGCAGGCAGTCGAAGAAGGTGATCAGGTCGTAGCCGTCACCGGGGAAGTCCTGGGCGCCGGCCACCTCGAAGCTGACCCGGTCGGCCAGTCCCTGCTCCTTGGCCAGCTCGCCGGCCGCCTCGATCGAGGGGCCGTGGAAGTCGAAGCCGTGGAAGTGCGAGGCCGGGTAGGCCTTGGCCATCAGCATGGTGGACCAGCCGTAGCCGCAGCCCACGTCGGCGACCTCGGCGCCGGCCGCCAGCTTGCGCTCGGTGCCGTTCATCGCGGGGATCCATTCGGGGACCAGGGCGCCCGCGTAGCCCGGGCGGAAGAACTTGGCGGTACCGGCGAAGAGCGCTTCGCCGTGCTCCTCCCAGCCCACCCCGTGCCCCGTCCGAAACGCCTCCATCAGCACGTCCTCGGTGCCGTAGAGCGCCTGCATCATGGTGAAGAAGCCGGCCGCGTAGGTGGGCGCGCCGGGGTCGGCCAGCACGGCGGCGTGCTCGTCGGGCAGCAGGTAGCCGTCGGTCGCCGGGTCGTACTCCACGTACTCGCCGGCCACCTGCGCGGCCAGCCACTCGCGCAGGTAGCGCTCGTGCAGGCCGGTGCGTTCGGCCAGCTGGGCCACGGTCAGCGGCCCGGCACCGGCCATCGCGGTGTACAGGCCCAGCCGGTCGCCCAGTGAGGTGCACAGTCCGGCCATCGCGGCGGCACCGTCGGTCACCACCCGGCCCAGGAACTCCATCACCTTGTCCTCGTCGACCGCCATCGCGGCCACCTCCTCGGCACTCCCCCTCACTCCAGCAGAGCACCCCCGCCCCGGGCCATACGGGATTCTCCGTACCGCCCGGGGCGGGGATGCTTCGGCGGTGCTTCAGGTGTGCTGGAGGATCAGTTCGTCCTTGA
Organism: Kitasatospora sp. NPDC008050; assembly: GCF_042957465.1. Taxonomy (NCBI): domain Bacteria; kingdom Bacillati; phylum Actinomycetota; class Actinomycetes; order Kitasatosporales; family Streptomycetaceae; genus Kitasatospora; species Kitasatospora sp. NPDC008050. The sequence goes on along the minus strand of NZ_JBIBIJ010000021.1, from coordinate 18,687 downwards.
GCGTGGCGCGGATCTGGTCCCGCAGTTCCCTGGAGTCGTCGTGGCCGTGGACCGAGACCGCGTGTTCGGCGGCGGCCCGGACCACTTCCTCCTCCTCACCGGAGATGGCCAGCGTGCAGTGCATTTCGCTCGGGTACTCCCGGCAGTCGACGACCTTGCGCATGATCGGCCTCCCGACCGGCCACGGTGCCCCCACCCGGCGGCCGGCCACCCGCTGGCCGGAGGACCGGCGGACAGAGGCACGGGGCGTGTCGCGGAACCATTGTCCCTCCGCGCCGCGGGTCGGATAGCGTTGGGAGCGCACCAAATGCCCCGGCCAAGCTCCCCGGATCACAGACGAGGACCTCCACCAGCATGACCGAGACCGCTGCCCTGCCCGGCTTCGCCGGCCGGACGTACCTCTTCCAGGTCGACAACGGCGCCGCCTTCCGCAACGCCTACTCGGCCGACGGCAAGCGGCTGCGCTGGGAGGGTCTGGGCGAGTCGGCGGGCCAGTGGGAGGACGTGCCGCTGCACGTCGCGCTGGTCGCCCCCGAGATCTACTTCGTCAGCTGGACCGAGCGCAGCGGCCTCACGGTCAGCCATGTGATGGACCTGGTGACGATGACGGTGCGGGCGTTCTGGACCTACGAGGGCGAGGGCGGCCGGGTCGGCGAGCTGCACACCGGCACGCTGGAGCCGCTGGCCTGACCCCGCGGCACCACAGCTGAACCGGCCCCGTCGGAACGTCCGGCGGGGCCGGTCGCTGTGCGGGCCGGTCGCTGTGCGGGCCGGTCGCTGTCAGGGGCCGGTCGCCGTCAGGGGGCTGAAGCAGCCTCGGCGGACGCCGCGTCAGGCCGTTCGCCCCAGAGCCGCAGCCCGGCCGTGAGTTCGCGCAGGCAGCGCGCGGCCAGCGGCCCCGGCGCACCCGGGCCCTCGGTCGGCGCCGCGCCGTCGGCCGGGGCCGTGCCGTCGGCCGGCTCCTCGGCCGCCCAGCTCTCCAGCGCGACCCGGATCGCGGCCGTGGCGGCGGCGGCCGCCAGCCGCACCTCCAGCGGGTCGGCCCCCGCGCCGCAGCGTTCGGCCAGGATCGGGACCAGCGCGTCCTCGGAGTCCTGGTGCACCGCCTGCCAGACCCGGCGCAGTCCCGGGTCGGTGAGCAGCGCGCGCGTCCAGCGCAGCGCGTCGGCGGCCCGCTCGTCGACCGGCGTGAGCGCCTCCACCGCCGCCCGTTCCAGCACCTCGGGCACCGCGAGCCCCACCGGCGCGGCGGCGATCAACGCCAGCCAGCGCTGCCCGCCGGCCGCGAGCAGCGGGGCGACGGCCTCCTCCTTGGTCCGGAAGTACCGGTAGAAGGTGCGCAGCGCGACGCCCGAGGCCCGCGCGATCTCCTCGGCGCTGGTCGCCTCGGCGCCGCGTTCGGCGAAGAAGGCGGCGGCCGTGGTGGCGATCTCCAGCTGGGTGGCGGCCCGGCGGCGGTCGTTGAGCGAGGGCCGGTCGGCCGGCGCTGCCTGCTCGGCCTGCGCTGCCTGCCCGGTCGGGGCGGGTCGGTCGGTCGGGGCGGGTCGGTCGGTCATGCCTCCACGCTACGCCACACCCGGCCCATCTGGCATGAACTAGCGAAGTGGCACAACGTGCCACTCAGGCGTACCGTGACTCACGTGGCCGCGGGCAGCGGCCGCACGCACCTGAACAGCCCTGAGATCGGAGCACCCCATGCAGCGCTTCACCGACCGTCGCGTCCTGATCACCGGCGCCGGCTCCGGCATCGGCCGGGCCACCGCCCACCGCCTGCTCGCCGAGGACGCCCACGTCGTCGCGGTGGACGTCAACGAGGCGGGCCTGCGCGAGACGGCCGAGCGGGCCGCCACCGAGGGCGCCGCCGAACGGCTGACCACCGCCGTCCTGGACATCTCCGACGAGGAGTCGGTCCGCGCCGGGGTAGCCGCCGCCGTGCGGACCCTGGGCGGGCTGGACGTCCTGGTGAACGCCGCCGGCATCCTGCGCTCCTCGCACACCCACGAGACCAGCCTGGAGTTCTGGAACACCCTGCTGAGGGTCAACCTGACCGGGACCTTCCTGATGACCCGCGAGGCGCTGCCCGCGCTGCTCGCCTCGGACTCCGGCGTGGTGGTCAACTTCAGCTCCACCTCGGCGAGTTTCGCCCACCCGTACATGGCCGCCTATGCCGCGACCAAGGGCGGCATCCAGTCCTTCACGCACGCGATCGCGCAGGAGTACAGCAGGCAGGGGCTGCGCGCGGTCTGCGTGGCGCCGGGCAGCATCGACAGCGGCATGACCAACAATCCCGGCCTGCCCGCGGACGCCGACTTCGGCCTGCTGGCCAAGCTCGCACCCGCCCTCGGCGCCGGCTTCGCGGGCCCGGAGACGGTGGCCGGGGTGATCGCGATGCTGGCGAGCGAGGACGGCGCGTTCGTCACCGGCACCGAGATCCGGATCGACGGCGGTACCCACATGTAACACGCGGGGGGCTTCGGCTCACCCCCGCCAGCGGGCCGCGAAGGCGCGGGCCGGGTTGTCGCGGAAGATCAGCCCGGTCTGCTCCTCCCCCAGCTCGCGCAGCAGCCGCGGGCGCAGACCGGTCAGCAGGAACGGCATGCCCGGGCCGTCGGCCGTGGAGCGGGCGGTGGCGACCACGGTGTCGCCGCCCAGCAGCAGCCGGTCGCCGTGCCCGGCCCGGGCCAGCTCGGCCAGCGTCGCCAACAGCCGCCAGTCGGTGGCGTGATTGACCCGGGACGGGCCGTCGAAGGCCAGATAGGCGCCGGTGGCCGCGAGGTCCCGGTGCAGCAGCGGGTCCGGGAAGCGGTTGAGGTGGCCGAGCACCACGCTGGACGGCGGCACGCCGAGGCGCTCGCAGAGCAGGTCCAGCACCTCGGTCGCGCCGGTGCCCAGTTCGTGGTGGACCGCGATCGGGGCACCGGTGGCGTGGTGCGCGGCGGCGGCCGCGGTCATGGTGCGGCGGGCGTGCTCGTCCAGGCCGTGGTAGCCGCCGGCCACCTTGATCAGGCCGGCCCGGGGAGCAGGGCCGGCCGGATCGGCGCCCGGGCCGGTGATGCCCTCGGTCAGTTCGGCGACGAAGAGCTCGGCGAGGGTGTCCGGCGGTGGCAGCTGATCGTAGTGCGCCGCCTGGTGCAGCCCGGTGGCCGTGACCAGGTGCACCCCGCCCTCGACGGCCAGCCGCACCAACTGGTCGGCCCGGCGGCCCAGTCCGTGCGGCGTCCACTGGATCACCGCCCGGCCGCCCGCCGCACGGAAGGCCGCCAGCTCGGCCGCGGCGGCCGCCGGATCGTCCAGCTCCTGCCCCGGCAGCCGGGCGCTGCGGAAGAAGAGGTGGTCGTGCGCGTCGCAGACGCCCAACTCGGCCGGGTCCAGATCGCCGAGGACGGTACGGATCTTCGCCGTGCCGCCGTCCGCCGCCGTACCGGCCCCCGCCGTACCGGCCGCTCCGGCGCTCATGCGCCCACCTCCTGGTCCAGCAGGCGGTAGCCGGCCTCGCGGCCGAGGACGGCGGGGGCCAACCGGTCGGCCAGGGCGGTGGTCTCGGTGTTCGTCACGGGGAAGTCTCCAGACGTGGTCGGGTCCCGGCACGGGGGCCGGAGAAGATCTGACGGACCGTCACCACTGCTGCCCGCGCGGCAGATCGGCCAGCTCGGGGCGGCTGAGGTGCAGCACCTGGTAGCGCTCGCCGTACCCCGGGCCCGGCGGCTCGCTCCAGAGGGTGAAGGTGAGCAGCTCCCAGCGGTCCGGGTCGACGGCCAGCGCGGTGGTGTGCACGCCCGCCAGGCCGGCCGGCAGCGCGGCGCGGGCCCGCTCGATCTCGGCGGCCGGGTCCGCGTCGGGCGCGAGCGGCTCCAGCAAGCGGGTGGCGGCGACCGCCCCGGCCGCCCGGGCCGGACCGTCCTCGACCGCCAGGCCCAGCCAGGAGCGGACCCGCGGCCGGCCGAAGTCCTGGCTCAGCCCCTGAAAACCGGGGCCCCAGAGAAAGCGGTTCATCCCCCGCGCGGCCCGCCAAAGGTAGAAGGGCGCGTACTGATTCACCGGCGAGTCCGCCTGCCCGCGCTCGCGCACCAGATAGGCCTTCACCGCCAAGTCCGGGAAGTCGTCCAGCAGGTGGCCGCGCTCCGCGACCCGGCGGCGAATGATGTCCATGTCGTAGTCGGCCGGCAACGTGATCTCGTACTGCATCGCATGCATCGTGGCTCCCCTGTCCGTTATGCGGGTACGACCGTTATCGGGCGGGCGGACGTGGCTCGACGTGCGGATCCGTCGTTCCGTGATCTCCCGCAGGACGTAATGTACATACTAGTAGGTACAGTCGCCACTCATTAATGAACAAAAGACTGGACAGGGACATGCAGACACGGGATAGTTGCCCCGGAATAGTTGAATCTTCATGCGTTGTTCTGTGCACACCGGAAGTTCCGGCCGGAGTCCCGTCAGACGACTCACCTGAAGAAAGGAGCGCCCCGTGACTGCCTTCTCCCCCTCGGCGGAGTACGCGCGGGCCCAGTTGTTCTTCGATTCCAAGGCGTATGCCGACGCGGCCCTCATTCTGGAGCCGCTGATCGCCGCCGAGCCCGGCCATCTGGCCACCCGGCTGCTGCTGGCCCGCAGCTACTACCACTCGGCCCAGCTCACCAAGGCGGCCGCCGAACTGCGCCGGATCCTGGAGCAGGACCCGACCGAGAGCTACGCCCAGCTGATGCTCGGCCGCACCCTGGAGCGCCAGGGCCGCGCCGACGAGGCCCGCCCGCACCTGCGGCTGGCCGCCGCGATGACCGACGCCTACGCCTGAGCTGCCGCGATGACCGAGGTCTACGCCTACGCCTACGCCTGAGCCGCCCCTCCCCACCGGACCGCCGCCCGCCCGCACCCCCACGCGGGCGGGCGGCTCCCTGTGCGGTGAGCACCCCGGGCCGGTCCGGCCCGAGCCGTCACAGCCGTCCGGGCCGTCACAGCCGTCAGGGCCGTCAGAGCCGTCGGCTTCGTCCGCACAGACCCTGCAGCGCGCCGACCAGGGCGTCCAGGGCCGCCGGGTAGGCGTGCGCGGCCGGCGTCGCGTAGCCGACCACCAGGGCGGGCGGCGTCTCGGCCGGGTCCTGACCGTGCAGGTACTCGCTGAGCGGGCGGGCCAGCACCGAACCCCGGCGCAGCGCGGCGGCGATCTCCCGCTCGTCCAGGTCCGCCGGCAGGGGCAGTTGCAGGATCGCGTGCAGGCCGGCCGCGATGCCGGTCAGCCGGGCGTGCGGCAGCCGCTCGGCGACGGCCCCGGCCAGCGCGTCGCGCCGGCGCCGATAGCTCGTGCGCATGGTCCGCACGTGGTGGTCGAAGGCCCCGGAGTCGAGCAGGTCGGCCAGGGCCAGCTGCTCCAGCGTGGGCGTCTGACGGTCCGCCAGCCGCTTGGCCGCCATCAGCGGCTCCAACAGCGGTGGCGGGCAGGCGATCCAGCCCAGCCGCACCGCAGGCCCGAGCGACTTGCTGACCGATCCCGCGTAGACCACCCGGTCCGGGCGGCGGCCCTGCAGGGCGCCCACCGGGCGGCGGTCGTAGCGGAACTCCCCGTCGTAGTCGTCCTCCACGATCCAGCCCCGGCACTCCTCGGCCCAGGCCAGCAGCGCCGCCCGGCGGGCCGGCGAGAGGCTGACGCCGAGCGGGAACTGGTGGGCCGGGGTGCAGAGCACCGCCCGCGCGGCGCTGCCGGCCAGCGCGTCGACCCGCAGGCCCTGGTCGTCGACCGCGAGGTCCAGCACGGGCAGCCGGGCCGCTGCGGCGGCCCGGTGCTCGGGCATCCCGGGGTTCTCCATGGCCAGGGCCGGCACGCCCGTCTCGGCGAAGACGGCGGCGAGCAGGCCGAGCGCCTGGGCGAAACCGGAGCAGATCACCAGGTGCTCCGGGGCGACCCGGACACCGCGCACCCGCCCGAGGTAGCCGGCCAGCGCGGTGCGCAGTTCGATCCGGCCGCGCGGGTCGCCGTAGCCGAACGCCTCGGCGGGCGCCTCGTGGATCGCCCGGCGCAGCGCGCGGGACCAGGCGACGCGGGGGAAGGCGGAGACGTCGGGGCGGCCCGGGCTCAGATCGTGGCGGAGTCCGGGGGCGGCGGTCGGCGCGATCCCGGACGGCCGCGGTTGGGGCCCGGCGTCCTCGGCGACCCGGGTGCCCGCCTTGGTGCGGGCGGTGAGCCAGCCTTCGGCGATCAGCTGCTCGTAGGCCTGGCTCACCGTCCCCCGGGAGAGGCCGAGTTGCTCCGCCAGGTGCCGGGTCGCGGGCAGCCGGACACCGGGCGCGAGCCGGCCCTGGCGGATCGCGGTGCGCAGCGCCTCCTCGACGGCCCGGCGGCGGGTGCCCCGGGCGCCGGGAGGGCCGGTCTCGACCAGTTCGATCAGCAGGTCGAGGCCGGGCGGCCGGTCACGCCGTGGGGTGGCTGGGGGCATCGGTTCGGGCACCGGGGCGGGCACCGGGGCGGGCATCGGTTTGGCTCACTTCACCGGGCTTCTTTTGGTCCATGGAGATGGTCCTTTCTGCTTCTAATTTGAGCATGTGACCACGCATCGGACCGCTGACTCGGGCGATCTCGGCACCGCCCCCGCCCCCTCCCCGACCCCGGCCGCCACCCCCACCGCTGCTCGCGGGCTGTCGCGACCACTGGTGCTGCTGCTCGCCACGGCCTGCGGGCTGGTGGTGGCGAACAACTACTACGCCCAGCCCCTGCTGCCCGCGCTGGCCGACAGCCTGCGGGTCTCCAGCGGCGTGGCCGGGCTCTGCATCACGGTGAACCAACTCGGGTACGCGCTGGGCCTGGTCCTCCTGGTGCCGCTCGGCGACCTGCTGGCCCCGCGCCGGCTGGTCGTCACCATGCTCGCCGTGGACACGCTCGCGCTGGCCTCCGCCGCGCTGGCCCCCGGCCCGGGCACCCTGCTGGCCGCCCTGGCCGTGGTCGGGCTGACCGGCTCGGCCGCCAGCGTGCTGATCCCGCTCGCCACCTCGCTGGCCCGCGAGGAGCAGCGCGGCCAAGTGGTCGGCACCCTGATGAGCGGCCTGCTGCTGGGGGTCCTGCTGGCCCGGACCGCCTCCGGCGCGCTCGACCAACTGGCCGGCTGGCGCGCGGTGTACGGCTTCGCGGCGGCCGCCACCGCGGTACTCGCGCCCGCCCTGCGGCTGTGCCTGCCGAACCTGCCGGCCGGCCGCGGGCAGAGCTATCCGCGCCTGCTCGCCTCGGTCGCCACCCTGGTGCGCACCGAGCCCCTGCTGCGCCGCCGGATGGCCTGCGGCGCGCTCGCCTTCGGCTGCTTCCAACTCCTCTGGACCGGCCTGCCGTTCCTGCTCAGCGACCGCCCGTACCACTACTCGGCCGCCACCATCGGCCTGTTCGGCCTGCTCGGCGCCGCCGGAGCGCTCGGGGCCCAGCCCATCGGGCGGCTGCAGGACCGGAGCCTGGCCCACCCCGCCACCGGGCTGCTGGTGCTCACCCTCGCGCTCGCCTGGGCGGCGCTGGCCGGCGGCCACCACCTGCTGCCGCTGATCGTCGGGATCCTGCTGCTGGACGTCGGAGCCCAGGGCCTCAACGTGCTCAACCAGGCCCGGATCTACACGTTCCCGGTGGCGCTGCGATCACGGGTCACCACCGCCTACATGACCGCCTACTTCCTCGGCGGCGCGGTCGGCGCCACCGCCGCCGCGACGCTGTACGCCACGGCCGGATGGCTCGGCAGCTGCCTGACCGGGCTGGGGCTCACCGCGGCGGCCGGCGCGCTGTGGCTCGGCGACCGGCGGGCAGCGAACTGATCCCCCACCTCAGCCCAGCTCAGCCCAGCCCAGCTCACCGCAGCTCAGCTCGCTCGACCCACCGTCTGCTCATCGGAGATCCACATGCGCGTCTTCCTCGCCGGGGCCACCGGCGCCATCGGCCGGCTCCTGCTGCCACTGCTGCTGACCGCCGGCCATCAGGTGGTCGCCTGCTCGCGCAGCGAGGAGGGCACCCGGGCGCTGCGCGAGCAGGGCGCCGAGGCGGTCCGGCTGGACGTCTTCGACCGGACGGCGGTCGAACGGGCCATGGCAGCGGCCGCACCGGACGCCGTGATCCACCAGCTGACCGCACTGAGCGGCTTCGCCCCGGGGCCTGTCCAGGCACTGGCCGAGAACGCCCGGATCCGGCGCGAGGGCACCCGCAACCTGGTGGACGCCGCGCACCAGGCCAAAGTGCGCCGAATCGTCGCGCAGTCCATCTCCTGGGCCTACCAGGGCGGCGACACCCCGGCCACCGAGACCACCCCGCTGGACCCCGGCACCGAGCAGCCACGCGCCACGACGGTCGGCGGCGTGCGCGCCCTGGAGGAGGCGGCGGCCGAACTCCCCGAGCACGTGGTGCTGCGCTACGGCACCCTCTACGGCCCGGGCACCTGGTTCGCCAAGGGCGCGCTGATGGCCGAGCGGCTGCACCGGGGCGAGCTGGCGGCGAGCGAGGCGGTGAGTTCGTTCCTGCACGTCGAGGACGCCGCCCGGGCGGCACTCGCGGCGCTCGACTGGCCCAGCGGCACGGTCAACGTGGTGGACGACGAGCCGGCTCCTGCCCGGCTCTGGGTCCCGGCGCTGGCCGCCGCCGTCGGGGCGCCGACGCCGCCCGCGGTGGCCGGGCGGGCCGCCTGGGAGCGCGGCGCGGACGGCGCGCTGGCCAGGACCGCCCACGGCTGGCGACCGACCCGGGCCTCCTGGCGGCAGGGCTTCGCGGCGCTCGCCTGAGCGTGCGTGCGCCCGCCGGACCGCCGGGAGCGGCCGGGAGCGGCCGGGGAGCGGCCGGGGAGCGGCCGGGAGCGGCCGGGAGCGGCCGGGCGGGCGTCAGGCCCGTCCAACCCGTCAGGCCCGTCCAACCCGTCCAACCTGTCAGACCCGTCAGGCGAAGCGCTGGACGTCGGCCGCGGTCCGGTACGGCGTCCAGTCGCCGCCCGGCGCGCCGGTGGCCGTGAAGGCGGCGAGGGCCCGGCCGAAGGCCTCGCCCAGCGCGCGGTCCGCCGCGCCGACCGTGCCCAGCATCGGGGCGGCCGGGTAGGCGTCGAAGGTGCCGAAGAGGAACGGCAGTTCGGCGCAGTGGGTGGCCCCGAGACCGAGCTCGTCGGGCGTCGGGCGGCGGTCGAAGCGGTAGACGTACGCCGGGGTGCCCTGGGCGGCGCGGTGCTCGGCCAGCTCCGTGGCGCCGGCGTGGAAGAACCGGTGCGTGACGGTCTCGCCGACCGGACCGTGCAGGCCGAAGCCCGTCATCTCGTCGGTGGTCGTGCCCAGCAGCAGGTCCTTGCCGCCCAGCGCGCCCGCGGCCACCGCCGGGAGCATCGGCTGCGGCAGACCCGCGCCGCCGAGGACGGGGTACATGGGCGGGTTCGGGTCGCCGGAGCCGGCACGGTCGGCGGCCAGCCGGCGGTAGGTGTCGAGCAGTTGCCGGACGGGCAGCGCGCGCAGCTCCTCCCAGCCGCTCGCGCCCGGGGCGGAGCCGGCCTGCCGCGGGTCGATGCCGAGCAGGCGCAGGTAGGCGGCGGCCGTCTCGGCGGCCTCGGCCGGGTCCTGCGGGCGCATGCCCCAGGGGCCGCTCTGGGCGATCACCCGGCGCACCGCGCCGCCGGTGGCGGGGTCGAGCGCCAGTGCCAGGGCCGAGTAGGCGCCGGCCGACTGGCCGCCGACCGTGATCGCCGCGGGGTCACCACCGAAGGCGGCGATGTTCTCGGCGACCCAGCGCAGCGCAGCGCCCTGGTCCCGGCAGCCGAGGTTGTCCGCGCCGAACTCCGGCAGGTAGAGGTAACCCAGCGGACCCACCCGGTAGTTGGCGGTGACCACGACGATGTCGCCGAGAGCGGCGAGCCGGGCGCCGTCGTACCAGTCCCACCCGCCGCTGCCGCTGCTGAAGCCGCCGCCGTGGAACCAGAGCAGCACCGGGCGCGGCGCGTCGGTGGCGGCGGCCGGCGTCTGCCGGGGCGTCCAGACGTTGAGGGTGAGGCAGCCGTCCTCGTCCCAGTCCGGCTCGCGCGGCCCCATCACGGCCTCCAGCCGGGACGGGCCCTGCGGGGCCGCCGGCCCCGGGCGCACCGCGTCGCGGATCCCCTGCCAGCCCGGCTGCGGGCTCGGCGCGGCGAACCGCAGGGCGCCCACGGGGGAGGCCGCGTACGGGATGCCGCGGAAGGCCGCCACCGGGCCCTCCAGCGTGCCGCGCAGCAGGCCGTGGGCGGTGGCGAGCACCGGCCCCGTGCCGTTCGTGCCGTTCGTGCCGTTCGTGCCGTTCGAGCCGTTCGTCGCGTCCGTGCCGCTCGTTCCGTTCGGTCCGCTCGTTCCGTCGGTCATGGCCATCCGTCCCCTCTCGTCGTGTCGGCCCCTCAGGTGTACGGCTTCCCGGCGGGAGCAGGCCATCGTCCGCCGCCCTGAATCCGAAAACATGACACCGAAGCACCTAGAATGCCGAATGTGCGCCAATCGCTCGATGAGACCGATCGCCGGATCGCCGCCGCGCTGCTGCTCGCGCCCCGCGCCTCCTGGCGGACGCTCGCGCACTGCCTGGAACTGTCCGAACGCACGGTGGTCCGCCGGGCCGGGCCGCTGTACGCCGACGGCACGCTGCGGGCCACCGTGGTGTGCAGCCCCGTCCGGTTTCCCGCGCTGGTCCCGCTGGCGCTGCGGGTGCGCTGCCGCCCCAACCGGGTACGGGCGGTGGCCGCCACGCTGGCCCGCCGGCCCGACACGGTCTGGGTGGACGTGCTGGGCGGCGGCGACGAGATCAGCACGATCCTCTTCCTCGACGGCCCCGAGGCCCGCAACACCCTGCTGCTGCGTGATCTGCCCGCCACCGCCGCCGTCGCCTCCTGGACCGCGCACACGCTGCTTCGGGTCTTCCCGATCTCGTTCCACTGGAGCGGTGATCTGCTCTCCGCACGCGAGACCGCGCTGCTCCGCTCGACCGATCCGCTGCTGGCCGGCGGACCGGCGCCGGAGTCGCCCGACGTCCCGGCGGCCGCCGAGGCGCCGGGCGACGCCGCCCTGATCGAGGCGCTGAGTGCCAACGGCCGGGCCGGCTACACCGACCTGGCCGCCCGGACCGGCCTCAGCCCGCTCACCGCCCGGCGCCGGGTGGCGGCGCTGGTCCACGGCCGGGTGGTCCGGCTGGCCACCGAGGTGGACCTGGCGCTGCTCGGCTGCCAGAGCGAGGCGCTGCTCTGGCTGACCGTCAGCCCCGGCGCGCTGGACGCCACCGGCCTGGCCCTCGGCCGCCACCCCCGGGTCCGCTTCGTCGCCGCCACCACGGGCCCCGCCAATCTCCTGGTGGCGGTGGCCGTGGCGGATCTCAGCGCCCTCTACGCCTTCCTGACCGAAACCGTCGGCGCCCTGGAGAAGATCACCACCATCGAGACCACGCCGATCCTGGCCACCGCCAAACGTACCGGCCTGACCCGCCCCACCTGGTGAACCCACCGGCTCCCGGAGGTCAACCAGAGGTTCCGGTCGCGGAGTTGTCGCTCGTCAGCGCCAGGTGGTCAGCGGAGATGAACAGCATCCGTCCGATCTTGCGCAGTCGACAGGGCGTCAGTTAGCGTTCGTCTCGTTCGTGTTCCATCACGTGCACGATTTCATGGGGGCGGGTCATGCAACCCAGGATCGGTATCACCGCGCGATTACGCCGGTCAGTGCAGAGCCATTGTGTCCATCAGGCCTACGTCGATCAGGTCGCCCGGGCAGGCGGGGTGCCGATCATCATTCCGTTCGGCGACGAAAAACTCTGCGAACCGGTGTTGTCCGCGCTGGACGGCCTTCTGCTCACCGGCGGCGAGGACATCGATCCCGACCATGCCGACGGAACCCCACGGCAGAGCAGGTACGACTACCACCCCGACCGGGACGCCTTCGAACTCCGGCTGGCCACCCTGGCCCTCGCCGCCGGGCTGCCGACCCTCGGCATCTGCCGCGGCTGCCAGGTGCTCCATGTCGCAACGGGGAACCGGCTGATAGCGGATATCCCCGCGGTCACCGACGGCAGTGTCGCGCACCGGCTCTCGCTCACCGAGCCGTCCCGGCACCAGGTCACCCTCGCCGCCGGGAGCAAGGTGGCGCGGGCCTACCGGGAACCATCCGTGCGGGTCACCTCCTACCACCACCAGGGGCTGACCATGTCGGAGCGCCCCGATTCACGATGGCGAGCGACCGCGCATTCCGAGGACTCGCTCGTCGAGGCCATCGAGCAGGACGGGGACGGCTGGGCCGTCGGCGTGCTCTGGCATCCGGAACTGCCCGCGACGGAGAACGCGGACGAAAGTCCGGACCGGTTGATACCCGACCAGTTGAGCCCCGACCCGTTGAGCCCCGACCCGTTGATATCTGCCTTCGTCCTGGCTGCGAGGCCGTCCCATGTTTGATCTCCGCCGCCTGGAGCCCGAGGATCTCGGACTCATTCTGGAACTCCAGGAACGCATCCGTTCCGGCCTCGCCGACACATCGACATTCCAGACCAGTACGCCGGAGTTCATCTCCTACTGCCTTGCGGACGGCGGCCATTGCTATGGCGTGTCGCGCGGCGGCGAAACGGTCGCGTACCGCATGGTCTACTTTCCGCGCGACCGTGCGTTCAATCTGGCCAAGGACACCGCGCTGCCGCCGGCCGAGTACTCCCGGGTGGCGCACTGGGACACCATCGCCGTCCTGCCCCAGTGGCGCGGATTCCAGCTGGCGCGGCTGCTGAACACCCGGGCCCTGGCCGACCTGGTGGAGACGGACATCCGCCATCTGCTCGCCACCAGCTCACCGGCCAATCCGCACGGGGTCCGTTCACTGCTCGAAGCGGGCTTCCGGCCGGTCCGGCTGGTGCGCAAGTTCGGCGGCAGGCTGCGGTTCCTCTGCTACCGCCCCAGTCCGGCCGGTTGGCCCACCGAAGGACCCACCGAACGACCCTCCGAACGCTCCGCCGAACGCTCCGGCGAACGACCCGGCGACGGCCCGAGGCGATCGGTTTCGCTCGGTGCCACCGAGGAGCTGGAGCGCGCGTTCCAGGACGGCTGGACCGGCACCGCCATCGTGATCGACGACTCCGGGCCCCGGCTCGCCCTGCGGCACCAGCCCCTTCCGTTCGACGACGAAAGCTCCCCACGGTGACGAAGATCCTGGTGACCACAGCCAACCCCGAGTTACCCGATTCGGACTTCCTGCGAGCCGGAAACATCCTCTACGCACCGGAGTTGTCCTGCGCCACCGACGAGCAGGTGATCGAGCGGGCCGTCCGGCACGGCTGCGAGGCCCTGATCACCCCGCGGCGCCCCGCCGACCCGCTGCTGCTGCGCTGGTCGCAGGCCGTCCCCGGCCCGAGGTTCCTCGCCTACGTGACCGGCATCCCGGCGCCGGCCGGGCTCCCGGGCCTCACCGAGTTCCAGCAGGACGGCACCGGCCTGGACGCGCTCGCCAGGGCGCTGCGCCGCTGCGAGCAACAGGTCGCGCTCAACCGGCACTTCGAGGCCGCGCCGGCCGATCCGCGCGGCCGTGAGGTCGTGCTGCTCGGCGCCGGGATCGTCAACCTGGTCACCGCACTCGGCCTGGCCGAGGACGGCTACCACGTCACCGTGCTCGACCGGTCCCCGGCGCCCGGGCACGAGGACTGGCAGCGTTACGGCTGCACCCACGCGGGCGACGACGCACGGATGTTCACCTTCACCGAGATGGACAACTACAACAACCAGGACTTCCACGGCAGCGCCCCGGGGTACTTCCGGATCCCCGTCACCGAGGGCGGCTGGCTCGCCCGTGGCGGCCCCGGCCTGTCAGCCGCGGAGCAGGCCTGGATCGAGGAGTTCGAACAGATCCCGGCCTGGCTCGCCCGCGCCTACAACGAGGACATCTTCGCCTTCGCCGCGGAGGCCGGCCAGGAGTGGCACCGGCTGCGGCACAGCTACCCGGAGCTCTTCGAGGACGTGAGCTTCAGCGACGGGATCCTGCGGCTGTACAGCGACCGCCGCCAGCTCGCCGCCGCGCTCGACCGCCACCGCCGGATCGGCGCCCTGCTGGACGAGTTGACGCCCGCCGAACTCGCCCGCGAGTTCCCCACGCTGGCCCGGCCGCTGGACCGGGGCGAAATCGCCGGCGGCTTCCTGGTCCCCGGATTCACCCTGAACATCCACAAGTTCACGCAACGGATCGTCCGCCACCTCGAAGCCCGGGGCGCCGTCTTCCACTGGGACACACCGGTGGCCAGGGTGCGGCGGGACGACGCCGGACGGCTCACCGGCTTCGACTGCGCCCGGGCGATCCCCCAGGACGCGCACATCGTCGCCTCGCCCGGCACCGACGGGCAGGCCCTGCTCGCCGGATCGCCGTGCGAGGGGAAGATCCACGGAGTGCTGGGCGGCTGGCTCCGGATCAGCAACAAGGGTGCCAACCTGCCCTGTTCGCTCAAGATCGCCCGCAAGGGGCACGTCACCGAGGACGCCAACGTCACGGTGGCGCTGGACAGCGACGGCCAGGAGATCCTGATCGTCGGGTCCGGCTACGGCTACCTCGGCGCCGGCACCCACGACGCGGCCGGGCACGGCGTCGACGCGGAGCAACTGGCGGCCGTACGGGCCGGCATGGTCGACACCGTCGAGCGTCTCTTCCCCGACCGCGCCGACCTGTCGGAGTCCTCCAACCCGGCCGACAACTACAGCTTCAAGTTCTGCGTCCGCCCCTGGACTTCGACCTCGCTCGGCCTGTACCACGCGGAAACCACTGCCCACGGGCGGCTGTTCGTCATCAACGGCGGGCACAACACCGGCGGCTTCGCCCAGGCACCGGCGATCGGCCGGGCCGTGCTCGCCTCGCTCCGCGGCGAACGGCACCCCATGCACGCGCTCTACCACCCGGAGCGCTTCCGGTCGTTCGTCAACGGAGTCGACGCGGCCAACACGGTCGACACGGTCGACGCGGACAGCTCGGTCGACGCGGACGGCTCGGTCGACGCGCTCAACAGAGGGGGCAGCTGATGGGCGCCGAGACGGCACCGCTCGATCCCGCCGACTGGGAGGAGTTCCGCGAGCTCGGCAAGCGGATCATCGACGACATGGTCGACTACCTCGCCGGTGTCCGGGACCGCCCGGTCTGGCAACCGGTGCCGGAGGCGGTCCGCGCCCGCCTCGGCACCGAACTACCCCACACCGGAACGCCGATGGCCGCCGTCTACCAGGAGTTCTGCGAGTCGATCCTGCCGTATCCGCGCGGCAACATCCACCCGCGTTTCTGGGGCTGGGCGAACGGCTCCGGCGTCCCCGTCGCCGCCTACGCCGACCTGCTCGCCTCCGTCATGAACTGCACCCTCGGCTCGGGCGAGAACGCGGCGATGCTGGTCGAGCGGCAGGTGATCGAGTGGCTGAAGCAGGCCTTCGACTGGCCCCGCACCGGCTCCGGCGTGCTGACCAGCGGCTGTTCGATGGGGCAGATCATCGCCCTGGCCGCCGCGCGCGAAGCCCGTCGAGGCGCCTGGGACGTGCGCCGCGACGGCAATCTGGCCGGCCCCCAACTCACCGTCTACGGCTCCACCGAGACGCATCACTCCTTCGAGAAGGCGGTCGAACTGCTGGGGATCGGTCGGGTGTTCTTCCGGCAGATCCCGGTCGACGAGTCCTTCCGGATCGAGGTGCCCGCGCTGCGCGAGGCGATCCGGCAGGACCGCGCCGCGGGGTTCCATCCGCTCTGCGTGGTCGGGAACGTCGGCACGGTCAACACCGGCGCGATCGATCCGCTGGAGGAGCTGGTGGCCGTCGCCCGCGAGGCGGGGCTCTGGCTGCACCTGGACGGCGCGTTCGGTGCGTTCGCCTACCTGCTGCCGACCCACCGGCGGCTGCTGGCCTGCCTGAACCAGGCCGACTCGCTCGTCTTCGACCTGCACAAGTGGCTCTACCTGCCGTTCGACGTCAGCTGCGTCCTGGTCAGCCGGCCGGACGCCCTCGAAGCGGCCTTCAGCTCGACCGCGGACTACATCAGCCGCACCGACCACGGTCCGGCGGCGTACGAGGTGGCGTTCTCCGACCGGAGCATCGAGCAGTCCCGGCGGTTCCGGGCGCTGAAGGTGTGGTTCGCCCTCAAAACGCACGGCATCGACGCCTTCGCAGACACGATCGCGGGCAACATCGAACAGATCGCCCGGCTGACCGAACTCGCCGATGCGTCCCGGACCTTGGAGGTCCTCTCGCGCAGCCGGCTGAACATCGCCTGCCTGCGCTACGTCTGGCCGGGCGGCGAGCCGCAGGCGGTGGACCAGGTCAACCGCGAGATACTGTCACGGCTCCAGGTGGGCGGGTTGGCGATGCCCTCGCACACCGTGATCGACGGGAAGTTCGTCATCCGGGTCGCCAACAACAACCACCGGACGACGACGGCCGACATCGAATTCCTGGTCGAGCAGATCCAGGCGATCGGTGATCAGCTCACCCACCAGCCGCCGGAGGCTCCCGCAGGTGATTCCCGTTAGGTCAGGCGCATACTCGGTCGGACTTCCGGCGGCGCTGGTCGCGACCGCGCTGTGGGGATTCACCTTCCTCGGGCCCGCGGTCATCGCCCCGCTCAACGTCTACTACCTCGTGGTGGGCAGGTACGCGGTCTTCGGCGTGATGTCGCTGACCGTCCTCGCGCTGAACTCCGCCAAGGCGCGGGAGCTCGGCGCGCGGAACTTCCTGAAGGCGATGCACCTGGGCGTGGTCGGGTACATCGGCTTCTACCTGCTGCTGTCGCTGTCGACCAGGATCGGCGGCGGCGTCCTCGCCTCGACGCTGACCGGGCTGATCCCCGCAATGGTCGCGCTGGCCTCCAACGTCTTCGAGAAGGCGCTGAACTGGCGCCGGCTGCTGCTGCCGATCGTCGTCATGTCCGGCGGGCTGCTGCTGGTGGACAGCGCCTCCTCCGCCGCCGACCGGGCCGGCGTCTCCGCGGGGCAGACCCTGCTCGGCATCGTGCTGGGCGTCTCGGCCTGCCTGGCCTGGGCGTACTTCGTCATCGCCAACGGGATCATCCTCAAACGCGCCAAGACCCCCATCGACAACGTGGTGTGGACCGCCAGCATCGGCACCGGCGCCTTCGGCGCCTCACTCCTGCTGGTGCCGCTGGCCCGGGCGGGCGGCGGTCCCTCGCCGTTCCACGACGCCGGCACCTTCTGGCACTACCTGGCCTGGTGCGCCGCCCTGGCGGTACTCGGCTCCTGGTGCGCCACCTGGTTCTGGAACGCGGCGACCAAGCGGCTGCCCACCACGGTCATGGGCCCGATCATCGGGATGGAGGCCGTCTTCGGCGTGGTGTTCAACCTCATGCGGGAGCGGCGGCTGCCGACCTCCTACGAGCTGTGGGGCGGCCTGCTGGTCGTCACCGGCGTCTTCCTCTGCGCCTACCTCTTCAACCGGGCGCTGGCGGCCGCGGCCCGGCGCCGCGAGGCTGCTCAGCAGTTCCCGCTCCGGGTGCACGGCATCGAGTAAGCCAGCTTCGCTTCCTATGATTTGACGCATAGTTCGTGGGTCAATTGTGACCTTTTGATGCACCTAAATGCCTACTGCCTTGGACGAATCGGCAGTCTTACGTGATCGAACTGCAATGCCCCGAAGCCTCGGTTCGTGGCAGCATGACCGCCGCTGACTGCATGTCAGAACGTCGACACCCACCGGCGTTCACAGCCGGTGGGACGTCGCGGCTCGCTCGTTCGACAAGGGGAGGTCACGTGGGGATGAGGTTGAGCCGGGCGATACGCGCAGGGAGCGGGATACAACTCGTCCGCTCCACTGCGGCGGTCACGCTCGGCGTGGTGCTTGTGACGGGGGGCATGCCGGTCGTGGCATTCGCCGTCTCGCCACCGAAGCCGCACGCACCGGCAATTCCGGCCGAGCGGATGGTTCCGTCCAAACGGGAAAAGCCCGGTAACCCGGGAAAGCCCGCGACTTTCAAGACATTCGACCCAACGGTCGCCACAGAGCTGCCGGGGGCGGGCAGTGCGGTCGTCGATCTGACGGCCGCATCGAGCGGTGGTGCGCGAGCGCTCGCCGCTCCGCAGGGCTCGGCGGGTTCGGCCGGCGCCCGGGCGGGCAACCTGCCGATCTCGGTCGGAGCCGCCACGCAGGGTGGTGCGAAGGCCAACGCTGCGGGGGCTGGGGCGAGTTCCTCGCCGCTGTCGCGGGTGCGGGTGACCACGGCGGACCAGTCCGTGGCGTCGAAGGCGGGCGTGCACGGTGTGCTGTTCTCGGTCGAGTCGGCCGATGCCTCGACGGGTTCCGGCGCGGCGACGGTGACGGTGGATCCGTCCTCGTTCCGGGCCGCGTTCGGTGGGGACTACGCCTCCCGGCTGCACCTGGTGCAGTTGCCCGCGTGTGCGCTGACCACACCGGAGCTGGCGCAGTGTCAGAGGCAGACTCCCGTGCAGACGGCCCCCGGTGCGCCGCTGACGGCCACCGTACAGCTCGCCCTGCCCGCCGCCGGTGCCGCCCGGACGGCGCCGCTGGCGACCACCGAGCAGGCGCAGTCCGTCTCGTCGACGGCGACTGTGCTGGCCGCGACCTCGGCCCCGGACGGCTCGTCCGGTACCTACTCGGCGACCTCGCTGTCGCCCGCCGGTACCTGGTCGTCGGGCGGGAACACGGGTGCGTTCACGTACGCGTACCCGATCCAGGCGCCCAAGTCGATCGCCGGTCCGGCGCCGGACCTGTCGCTGTCCTACGACTCGTCCTC
>NZ_JBIBIJ010000020.1:647-166003 GCF_042957465.1 Kitasatospora sp. NPDC008050 | reverse complement strand
TCAACTCCCCATACGACACCTCCCGACCCTCGAACACCACCGCCACCGCATCCGGGGACTTCACCACCTGCGCCTCGAACAACCCCGGCAACGTCCCAACCGACACCGGCACCGCCGTGTCGTTCCACCCCACCAACACCCGCTCACGCTCAACCGCATCAAGCACCTCAACACCCGAAACCCGCAAGCCCGGATCGGCCACGACCAGGGTTTCGAGCAGCCGGGCAAAACGCTCGGTGTGCGCGGCCACATCCTCGGACCCGTATATCGCCGGATTCGCGTTGACCGTCAACCGGATCCCGTGTCGCCCGCGGTCGTAGACCACGAAATCCAGATTCTTCACCACCCCGTTGGACAGGTTGTGCACCGTGGCGTGGTGGCCGGCGAAGCGCAGCGCATCCTCGTCGAGCGCCATCACGTTGACGCTCGACACGAACAGGTCTCCACCCAACCCGACGCGTCCGAGGTCCCGGCGCATGTCCTCGAGCCGATAGTTCTGGTGCCGCAGCGCACCACGCATGACGGCACTGACCTGTCGCATCAGGTCGGCCAGCGTGGCACCGGAGTCCACGGGTATGCGCAGCGGAAGGGCGTTCGCAAGATCTCCGGGGACGGTGCGCTGCAGTTCGCTGGTACGGGCGCTCACCGGCAGGCCGAGCATCGCCTCGTCGCCCCCGGTCAGCCGCGCTGTATACAGAGCCGCCGCGGCCATCACCAGCACCGGTAGCGCGGTACGGTACCCCTTGGCCGCCGCACGCAGCCGTTCTGCCGTTTCCGGTGCCATGTCGACGGTGTGGCGCAGGAAACCGTTCGAGGCCGGGGCGATGCGTCCGGCCAGGCTGACCGGCTCCGGCGCGTCCGTCAGCGCCTGCGTCCAGTACTCCCGGTCAGCCTCGAACCGTTCGGATGCGCGGTAGGCCGCGTCCTGCTCCAGCAGGTGGCGCAGCGGTGGCAGTGCGGCCCCGCAGTCCTCCCGCCCCTCGGCCGTGGCCGTGTAGATCTCAGCGACCCGCCGGGCCACCAGGAACCCGCTGTAGCCGTCGCCCACCAGGTGATGTCCGCGCTGGTACCAGAGGAGCCGCTCCGGGCCGGCCACGAACAGCACCATCGTGTACAGCGGGCCGCGTTCGAGGTCCATCGGACGTGCCATCTCTGCCCGCATCCAGGCAAGCGCATCGGCCAACGGATCATCCGCGCCGCTGACGTCCACCACGTCGAGGGGCCAACCCGGCTGCGGATCGACGAATTGGCTCACCCGGTCCCCGACCTGTCGGAAGCGCAGCGACAGCGCCTCAGCCTCCGCCACCGTTCTGCGCAGCGCCGCCTCGAACAGAACGACGTCCACCGCGCCGTGGATCTCCACATACTCCGCGATCTGGTACGTCATGCCGGCAGGAGCGAACTGCTGCGCGAACCACACGCCCACCTGGCTCGCCATCAGGTTGAGGTCACCGTTCACAGAACCAGACATGCGTGCGCCTTCCAACTAAAACGGACAGACTTCTGACGTGTGATCAGTTCCGTACGCACATAGTCGGGCTTTCCCCGAGAAAGTGGACACGCGTTCGGTGATCATGCGGCGAGCGTGAGCCTAGCGGACTCGTACTGGTACCGGCCTTTGCAGATCGTGGGGCTGTTGTGTCCGTTGGCGGAGTGCCTGCGGCGGGTGTTGTCGCCGGTGAGCCACTGGACGACAGTCGACCCTGCCCCGGACGGAGTGACGCCCAACGCGCCGTACGCGTGGGCGAATTCACGCGATGTGTCCTGTCCTGGGCGTCGTGACCGGAGTGGGACACCACGGGGCCACGGCATCGGCCTTGAGCTCCTCCGAGGAGTGCCTCAGCGCTATCGGCGGTGTTCGCTTCTCCGGATCAAGCAGAGGAGTCGATTACCTGAAGGCTCTTCGGGCGCATATCCGTCCAGGAGGACTCAACAGAATTGAGGCACTCTGCACGCGACGCCTCCCCATATGCACCATTCCAGCCATCTGGAACAGCATTGCTCGCCGGCCAGAGCGAGTGCCGGCCCGCACCGTTGATCAGGACGAGAAACCTGCGGCGTCATTCTCGAACGGGTTCACAGCTCAGCCCTTACGGTAGTCACTCATCACTCATGGCCGTAAAAAGTCGTTCCGACCGTGGTGTCGGTGGTGGCAGCGAGGAGGACGGCGTCTTCCTGGCGGCTGCCGATGATGCGCACCTGACGCACGCCGGAGCGCAGCGCGTCGAGCGCGGCAGTGAGCTTGGGAAGCATGCCGTCCTTGGGCGGCTGGTTGCGCAACAGTTCGTCGAGCTCCCGGCTGCTCAGCCGCACGATGCGGGACTTCGGGTCAGCCGGATCCCGCAGCAGGCCGTCCACGTCGGTGACGTAGACGAGACGCTCGGCGCACAGGGCTGCCGCGAGGGCGGCGGCGGCGGAGTCCGCGTTGATGTTGTGCGGGACTCCCGCCTCGTCGGCTGCCACGCTCGCGACCACCGGCACCATGCCGGCTCGCCACACCATGTGCAGGACGTCCGTGCGCACCTCGGCCGGCTCGCCGACGTAGCCGAGGTCCACCGTGCCGCCGCCCGGGCGAAACGTACGGGCCCTGATCAGCCCCGCGTCCTCGCCGGACAGGCCGATGGCGCGTATGCCGCTGCGGCCGAGCTGGCCGACCAGGTCCTTGTTGAGGCGGCCGACCATGACCGTACGGACCACGTCGAGCATCTCCCGGTCGGTCGCCCGCAGCCCGTCCACGAAGCGCGTGACAAGGCCCCGTCGGGTCGCCTCCTCGGTCACCGCGCGGCCGCCGCCGTGCACCAGCAGCACGCGACGGCCGCCGCGCGCGAGCGTGGCGAGGTTCCGCGCGGCCGAGGACGACAGGAGGCTGCTGTCGAATGCGGCACCACCGTACTTGACGACGATCACCGGAGAGTCGTGCGCTTCGGCCACCGGGTTCATCGAACGGCGCCCGGCGTGGCGAGCGGTTCGGTGACGACTTCGGCGATACCGGCCCGCTGTTGAACTATCGGCGTGTTGACGGCGGTTCCCTTCCCTCGGACTCGACCAGCAGTTCCCCGTCCTTCTGCCGGCGGACCGTTGCCGCCACGGGCACCCGCTGTGACAAACGGGGCATTTGACAGTGGTGGGACGTCAGAGCACTGACAACCAAGATCAGCTTTCCGACCCTACAAGTTGGCCCGCCCGGCTGCAATCCTTTGATCTTCGCCCCGCGGTACCTCGAAGGCGCCGAAAACCCGTGCGACCTGGTGGTGTTCACAGAGGAGGCCCCGGCGCGGTCGTGTCGGTGGACGCGGAAGGCGTGTCGGTGGACGCGGAAGGCGTCGAAGTCGACGACGACGTCGGGTCGGGTTCTCTCATGAAGGCCTCGCGTCGAGGCGCGCAACCGGCCCGGGCTGAGGAGGCGACCGCGAGTTGATCAGAGCTAGCATTTCAGATCATGACGACGACTCAACCGCTGGACAAACAATCCGGGTCCACTAGGAGCGGTACTGGCACCGAGAACGGGACGAACGGCACAGGGACGAGCGCGAAACGCGGATTCCCGAAGATCGGCCCGATCCTGCCGGCCCGGCTGCGACCGGTGAACCGCCCCACCATGTGGATCGAGATCGCGCTCATCGGCATCGCCTACTACTGCTACCGGGTGACGCAGAACGCGGCGAGCACCGGCGGCTCGGCCCCCTACCACCGGGGCCGGGACATCCTGAGTCTGGAGCACGCGCTCCACATCGACATCGAGCATTGGCTCAACCACACGATCGCCAAGGTCGGCTGGCTGGTCGTGGGGATGAACTACTACTACGCGACGCTCCACTTCATCGTCACGATAGCCGTCTTCATCTGGGTCTACCTCAAGTTCCCTGACCGCTACCGCGCGGTCCGCACCGTGATGTTCGCGATGAACGGCGTGGCCCTGATCGGCTTCTACCTCTATGCCGTCGCCCCGCCGCGCCTGCTCGACCCGACCCGGTTCATCGACACGTTCTGCGTCCACCACACCTGGGGCGAGCAGACCTGCAGCGGAGTGGCGGGCCTGTCCGGCTCGATGACGAACGAGTTCGCCGCGATGCCGTCCCTCCACATCGGCTGGGCGGTCTGGTGTGCCCTGGCGATCGCCCACCTGGCCAAGCGTAAGTGGGTGAAGATCCTGGGCATCCTGTACCCGGTGGCGACCTTCACGGTCATCATCGCGACGGCCCAGCACTACGTCATGGACGTGATCGGCGGCCTGGTCACCCTGGGTGCCGCCTTCCTGGTCCAGCGCATCCTGCAAGGACGGCCCGTCTACGGCGCGCTGCCGCATCCGGACCCCGTCCGGATGCCACAGCAGGGCGCGGCGGATGAGGACGACGTCGCCACGGCCTGGGCTTCCGCTCGGACCGTACGGCTGAAGGATTGACCTCCAGGACTTACGCGTAGGCGCGCCACCTACTGACGAGTAGGCGCGCCACCGGTCCAGCAGCGGGAACGGCAGCGGGACCGGCGGTGGGCCGGACCACGGGTCGGCGAGCACACTGGAAGGGCTGTTCCCCTGGAGCCGGCGACAGTCCTGGATGGTGGGCCATGCCAGAGGTCACTGATGCGGCACGGACCGTGATATTGACCGTGGACGACGATCCCGCGGTGTCCCGTGCGGTTGCCCGGGACCTGCGCCGTCGCTACGGGAGCGACCACCGGGTGGTCCGCGCAGAGTCCGGCGCGTCGGCGCTGGAGACGCTGCGGGAGCTGAAGCTGCGGGGCGCGCCGGTGGCGGTGATCCTGGCGGACTACCGGATGCCCCGGATGAACGGCATCGAGTTCCTCGAAGAGGCGCTCGATCTCTACCCGGGAGCCCGGCGGGTGCTGCTGACCGCCTACGCCGACACCGACGCCGCGATCGACGCGATCAACGTCGTCGACCTCGACCACTACCTGCTCAAGCCGTGGGAGCCACCCGAGGAGAAGCTGTACCCGGTGGTGGACGACCTGCTGGAGTCGTGGCGGGACACCGACGGCCTGGCGGTGGACACCACGAAGGTCGTCGGGCACCGCTGGTCGGCCCGGTCGTCGCAGATCCGGGAGTTCCTGGCCCGCAACCAGGTGCCGTACCGGTGGTACTCCAGCGAGGAGCCGGAGGGCATGCGCCTGCTGGCCGCCGCCGGGCTGGACCCGCGGCGGCTGCCGCTCGTGGTGGTACCGGACGGCACGGTGCTCGCGGAACCCGAGGAACGCGACCTGGCCGCCCACGTCGGGCTGTCGACCACCCCGGCGGCGGACTTCTACGACCTGGTCATCGTCGGCGGCGGCCCCGCCGGGCTCGGCGCGGCCGTCTACGGAGCCTCGGAGGGCCTGCGCACCGTCCTGGTGGAGCGGGAGGCGACCGGGGGCCAGGCGGGCCAGAGCTCGCGCATCGAGAACTACCTGGGCTTCCCCGACGGGGTCTCCGGCGCGCAGCTCACCGACCGGGCGCGCCGCCAGGCCACGAAGTTCGGCGCGGAACTGCTCACGGCGTGCAAGGTCACCGGGCTGGAGGTGAACGGGGCCGCCCGCACGCTGCGCTTCGCCGACAGCTCCGCCGTCTCGGCCCAGGCCGTGATCCTGGCGACGGGCGTGTCGTACCGGCAGCTGGACGTGCCGGGAGTCGCCGAGCTGACCGGGCGCGGGGTCTACTACGGCTCGGCGCTGACCGAGGCGGCCGCCTGCCAGGGGCAGGAGGTGTTCATCGTGGGCGGGGCGAACTCCGCCGGCCAGGCCGCGATGTTCCTCGCCCGCCATGCCCGGCAGGTCACCCTGCTGGTGCGGGCGCCGGAGCTGGCCGCCTCGATGTCCTTCTACCTGCTGCAGCGGGTCGAGGACGCCCCCAACATCTCCGTGCGCACGGACACGGTCGTCGAGGCGGCCCACGGCAGGGAGCACCTGGAAGGGCTGACCCTGCGCAACCGGGTGACCGGGCGGTCCGAGGCGGTCGACGCCCAGTGGATGTACGTCTTCATCGGCGCGGAGCCGCTGACCGACTGGCTGGACGGCACGCTGCTCAGGGACCCCCGCGGCTTCGTGCTGACCGGCCCCGATCTGAGCGCCGACGGGCGCCCTCCGGCCGGCTGGGTGCTCGACCGGTCTCCCTATCATCTGGAGACCAGCGTGCCAGGGGTGTTCGCGGCCGGGGACGTGCGGGCGGAGTCCGCCAAGCGGGTCGCCTCCGCGGTCGGCGAAGGCGCCATGGCCGTCATGCTCGCGCACCGGTACCTGGAGCAGTCATGACTGCCGCCCGCCCGGCGGGCTGCGACGAGCAGGAGCTGCGCACGCTCTTCCTGTTCGAGAAGCTGACCTCCGGGCAACTCGCCCAGCTGTGCCGGGACGGCCGTGTGGAGTACTTCGGCCCGGGCCCCGTGTACCGGGAAGGCGATCCGGCCGTGAACTTCTACGTGCTGTTCCACGGCACCGTGGTGCTCTCGCGCCGCGTCGGCGGCCAGGAGGTGGATGTCAGCCGCACCTCCGCGCCCGGGGTGTACGCCGGGGCCTTCCAGGCGTACCTGGGCGACCAGGTGCCACAGGTGTACAACAACTCGCTGCGGGTCACCGAGCGGTCCCGGTTCTTCGTCCTGCCCGCGGCAGCCTTCGCGCAGATCGTGCGTGACTGGTTCCCGATGGCCGTCCACCTGCTGGAGGGCCTGTTCTTCGGATTCAAGAACACCCAGGACGCGGTCGGGCAGCGGGAGCGGCTGCTGGCCCTCGGAACGGTGACGGCCGGGCTCACCCACGAGCTGAACAACCCCGCGGCCGCCGCCGTGCGCGCCACCTCCGCGCTGCGCGAGCGCATCGCCAGGGCACGTCGGGAGTTCGCCGCACTCACGGCCGAGCCACGCCGGGGCGAGGACCTGGCGTGCCTGAGCGATCTTCAGGACCTGACCCTCGGCCGGATGGGGCAGGCCCCGCCGCTCGGCCCGCTCCAGGCCACCGACCGGGAGGACGAGGTCGGTGACTGGCTGGAGGAGCACGACGTCGCCGACGGCTGGGAGCTCGCGCCGGTCCTCGTCCAGGCGGGGCTGGGTACCGACTGGCTGGACCCGATCGCGGGTGCGCTGCCCGCCGAGGTGCTCGGCACCGCGCTGACCTGGCTGACCTGCACGGTCGAGGCCGAACTGCTGCTGAACGAGATCGAGGACGCGACCCACCGCGTCTCCGCGCTGGTCGGGGCGGCCAAGCAGTACACGCAGCTGGACCGGGCCCCGTACCAGCGGGCGGATGTCCACGAGCTGCTGGACAGCACGCTGTTGCTGCTCGCAGCGAAGATCGGCCCGGAGATCACGGTCGTGCGCGAGTACGACCGCACACTGCCCCGTGTCCCCGGCTACCCCGCCGAGCTGAACCAGGTCTGGACGAACCTGATCGACAACGCCGTCTGGGCCATGCGCAGCGCCGGAGCCGGCGACGGCACCCTCACCGTCCGGACCGCGCGGGACGGGGAGCAGGTGCTGGTCGAGTTCCGCGACACCGGCCCCGGCGTGCCCGCCGATGTGCAGAGCCGGGTCTTCGACCCGTTCTTCACCACCAAACCCGTCGGCGAGGGCACCGGCCTGGGCCTGGACGTCTCCTGGCGCATCATCGTCAACCGGCACCGCGGCGACCTGCGCCTCGAATCCGCGCCCGGCGACACCCGCTTCCAGGTCCGCCTCCCGATCCACCCCGCAGCGACCGACGCCCCGCCGGAGCAGGCCTGAAGCGATCAGCGGGGCGCGGCGGGCAGCGGCAGGCGGCGGCTCTACGCCTCAAGGGTCTTCGCGGCGTCGCGGATGACGTCGAGGACGAAGTCGGGGTGCGAGAGCATGGGCACGTGGCTGCTGTCGACGGCGTAGGTCTTCGCGCCGATGCGCTCCGCGGCGGCCCGCTCCAGGTCCGGGTTCACGGTGCGGTCGTTGTTGGCGACGATGTACCAGCTGGGCTTCGTGCGCCAGGCGGTGCCGGGAACCTGCTGATTGAACAGCTCCGCGACCGGCACGGCGCCCGTCGCGAGGACGAACTTCTGCTCGGCTGCCGGCAGATCGCCGCAGAAGTCGCCGATGCCCGACTCGAGGAGCCAGAGGCGGCCGTCGGTGATATCGAGGTGCTCGAAGACGGGCATGCCCGCGAACTTGTTCTGCTGGTCCTGCGAGGTCTCGTCCTCGTCGGGGGCGAGCGCGGCAATGTAGACCAGAGCGCCCACGCGGTCGTGGATGCCGGCCTTGGTGATCAGGGTGCCGCCGTAGGAGTGACCGACGAGCACGACGGGGCCGGGCACGTGGTTGATGGCACGGGTGACACACGCGACGTCGCCTTCGAGTGAATCGAGGCCGTGCTGCGAGCTGAGGACCTCGTGCCCTTCAGCCTGGAGCGTGGGGATGAGCTTGCTGAAGCACGACCCGTCGGCCCAGAGTCCGTGGGCGAAGACGATGCTGGCCTTGCTGGTCATGGTTTCCCTTTCGTGGACACCGAGCCGCGACGGCAGAACTACACTGGGTGTCCACGCTATGACCGTTCGCAGCGAGCCGCGACTGCCGCCCGGCCCCGGACCGCTCCGGCGGCCCGCCCCGGAGGTGGCCCTCCGGTCGGCGGGCCGGCGCCCTGCGGCCGGGACGCCCGCGACCTCATCGGCGCCACGATCGCGGCGACGTGGCGACCTGACAGCACCTGGCCCAGCGCCTCGCAGAGGTTCCGGTGCCACCAGCCGGAGTGCTCGGCCTGGTACGGGCTGCTGAGCCCGGCGTCCTCCGCGGCCGACATCGGACGACGGTTCTCGGCCTCGAACCGCGGAGAGCGATGCCTTGCCGACGCAGCGTCAGATCCAGTGGCCCGATGATGGTTTGCGAGTAGCAGACCGCGAGAACGAGGTGCGGTATGACGCCCAGTCCGTCCCCCAGCCCAGCCACCCGACCACCCGATCACCTGGCCACCCGACCACCCACCCCCGGCGCGGTCGTGCTGTCCGGGGTCAGCAAGGCGTTCGGCGCGGTACGCGCCGTGGACGGCATCGATCTGGAGGTCGGACCCGGCGAGTTCTTCTCGATGCTCGGGCCCTCCGGCTCGGGCAAGACCACCGTGCTGCGCATGATCGCGGGCTTCGAGGCCCCGAGCGCCGGCCGGGTGCTGCTCGGTGGCGTCGATGTCACCCGAATGGCGGCATTCGACCGCGACGTCAACACGGTGTTCCAGGATTACGCCCTCTTTCCGCATCTGTCGGTGCGGCAGAACATCGAGTACGGCCTGAAGGTGAAACGGGTGCCCCGGGCGGAGCGGGCCGAGCGGGTCGCCGAGGCGCTGGCGACCGTGCGGCTTCCCTCCTTCGGCGACCGGCGCCCCGCCGAACTCTCCGGCGGGCAGCGCCAACGCGTCGCGCTGGCCCGCGCCCTGGTCAACCGCCCGCCCGTGCTGCTGCTCGACGAGCCACTGGGCGCCCTCGATCTGAAGCTCCGTCAGGAGATGCAGCTCGAACTCAAGCAGATCCAGCGCGAGGCCGGCATCACCTTCGTCTTCGTCACCCATGACCAGGACGAGGCACTGACCATGAGCGACCGGATCGCGGTCTTCAACGCGGGGCGGATCGAGCAGGTCGGCACACCCGCCGAGGTCTACGAGCAGCCGGCCACCGCGTTCGTGGCAGGCTTCGTCGGCACCTCCAACCTGCTCCGGGGCGCCCTCGCCGCCCAGGTGTTCGGCGAGTCGGGGACGTACTCGGTGCGTCCCGAGAAGATCCGCATCGCCCGTCCCGACGAGCCGACCGGTCCCGACGAGTACGTCGTCACCGGGACGATCGGCGAGGTCGTCTACGCCGGCGCGCAGACCCGCTTCCTGGTGGACCTGGCGGCGGGCGGGCGGCTGGTCGCCGTCCGGCAGAACCTCGAAGAACCCGGCGCCGATGCCACCCGGCGCCGGGGGGCGACCGTCCTGCTGGCCTGGCAGCGACAGCACACCGTCCGCATCAACCCCTGACCACAGTGAGGCAGTTCATGAGCATCCCGCACCTTCCGCACCTCCAGCACGCCCCGACCCCGCGCACCCGCACCCCACGCACCCGGATCCGGACCCGCACCGGGACCGGGACCCTGCGCACCCTGGCAGCCGCCTCCGCCCTGCTGCTGGCCACCGCATGCGCATCGAACGCCGGTGGCAGCAGCGCGAGCACCGGGTTCGCCCCGCCGAGCATCCCCGCGCACAAGTCCCTGGGCCCCGGCGAGGGGACCGTCAACATCGTCGCCTGGGCCGGCTACGTCGAGTACGGGCAGGACAGCAAGACAGTCGACTGGGTCACCCCGTTCACCCGGCAGACCGGCTGCAAGGTGAACCTCAAGGTGGCGGGCACCTCCGACGAGATGGTCGCGCTGATGAAGACCGGCCAGTACGACACCGTCTCGGCCTCCGGCGACGCGACGCTGCGCCTGATCGCCGGCGGCGACGTCGCGCCCGTCAACACCGCGCTGGTGCCCAACTACGCGGACATCTACCCCGGGTTGAAGAACCAGCCGTGGAACTCGGTCAACGGCGTGCCGTACGGAATCCCGCACGGCCGCGGCGCCAACCTGCTGATGTACAACACCGACAAGGTCACCCCCGCCCCGACCTCCTGGGGCGCGGTCTTCGCCGCCAGTTCCCCTTACGCCGGGCACATCACCGCGTACGACAGCCCGATCTACATCGCCGACGCCGCGCTCTACCTGATGAAGACCAGGCCCGAGCTCGGCATCCGGAACCCCTACGCCCTCACCCCGGCCCAACTGGACGCCGCAGTGGGGCTGCTGAAGGTCCAGAAGAAGCAGATCGGCTCCTACTGGAGCGACTACACCAAGGAGCAGGCCGCATTCGACTCCGGCGATGATCTGATCGGCACCACCTGGGAGGTGATCCAGCAGGCGGTCGCCACCGACGGCAAGGTGAAGACGCAGGCGATCCTGCCCGCCGAGGGCTCCACCGGCTGGTCCGACACCTGGATGGTCTCGGCGCACGCCCAGCACCCCGACTGTGCCTACCAGTGGATGAACTACATCGTCTCGCCGTCGGTCAACGCCCAGGTCGCCGAGTACTTCGGCGAGGCCCCGGCCAACTCCAAGGCCTGCGCGCAGATCACCGACAACCCCGGCTTCTGCGGCGAGTACCACGCCACCGACGAGAGCTGGTGGAAGAACGTCTACTTCTGGACCACGCCCACCGCGCAGTGCGCCGACGGCAGCGGCCGCAACGACTGCACCACCTACGCCCAGTGGGTCACCGCCTGGAACGGGATCAAGAGCTGATGGCCTCCCCCGCCGCGGCCCGAACGCCGGTACGCACCCCGGCACGCACCCCGGTGCGCAGGCTGGCCGGGGCGCTGTCCCGGCACCCCGGCCTGCGGCTGACAGCGCTGCTCGCGGCGCCGATGACCTGGCTGGTCCTGGCGTACCTGGGGTCGCTGACGGTGTTGCTGCTGTCGGCGTTCTGGACCACCAACGAGTTCACCTCCAACATCGAGCACCGCTGGACCGCCGACAACTTCCGTTCGCTGCTGACCGATCCGCAGTACCGGGAGGTCGCCCTGCGCACGCTGGGCATCGCGGTGTCGGTGACGGTGATCGACGCGGTGATCGCGCTTCCGATGGCCTTCTACATCGCCCGGGTGGCCCGACCCGGGAACCGGCGCCTGCTGCTGGTGGCGGTGCTGACGCCGCTGTGGGCCGGGTACCTGGTCAAGGCCTACGCCTGGTGGGTGATGCTCAGTCACGGCGGCGTGCTGGACTGGATAACCGCCCCGTTCGGCGGGCACTCCCCCGGGTTCGGCGTGCCGGCGGTGGTCATGGTGCTCGCGTACCTGTGGCTGCCCTACATGGTGCTGCCGCTGTGCACCGCGTTCGAGCAACTGCCCGACAGCCTGCTCGCCGCCGCGGCGGACCTCGGTGCCGGACCCTGGCGGACCCTGCGCACCGTCGTGCTGCCACTGGCCAGGCCGGCGCTCATCGCCGGGTCGATCTTCACCTTCTCGCTGAGCCTGGGCGACTACCTGACCGTGCAGATCGTCGGCGGCACCACGTCCATGCTCGGCAACGTCATCGCGTCCAACGTGACGCTCAACCTGCCCCTGGCGGCGGCGGTGTCCTGCGTGCCGGTGCTGCTGATCATCGGCTACCTACTCGCCGTGCGCCGCACCGGCGCACTGGACAGCCTGTGAGGCCCTGGTGCAACTCTCCCGCACTGCCCGGATCCTGCTCCGGACGGCGACGGCCCTGGGGTTCGCCGTCATCTACGCCCCGCTGCTGCTGGTCCTGGTGAACTCCTTCAACGCCTCGCGCTCGTTCGCCTGGCCCCCGTCCGGCTTCAGCACCCGATGGTGGGCGGCCGCCTGGCAGGAGACCGGGTTGCGCACGGCACTCGTCACCTCACTCAAGGCCGGACTGGGCGCGACCGCGGTCGCGCTGGTGCTGGGCACCATGGCGGCCTTCGCCGCCACCCGGTACCGGTTCTTCGGCCGGCAGTCGGTCTCGTTCCTGCTGATCCTGCCGATCGCCCTGCCCGGCATCGTCACCGGCATCGCGCTCAACGCCGCGTTCCGCACCGTGCTGAGCCCGCTCGGGGTCGGCTTCGGCCTGTTCACCGTCGTCGTCGGGCACGCCACCTTCTGCATCGTGGTGGTCTTCAACAACGTGTCGGCGCGGCTGCGACGCATCGCCCCCTCGACCGAGGAGGCGTCGGCGGACCTCGGGGCGCACACGTTCCAGACCCTCTGGTACGTCACGCTCCCGGCCGTGCGCGGCGCGCTCCTCGCCGGCGCCCTGCTGGCCTTCGCGCTCTCCTTCGACGAGATCGTGGTGACCACCTTCACCGCGGGCCCCGGCACCCAGACCCTGCCGCTGTGGATCTTCGACAACCTGGCCCGCCCCAACCAGGGCCCGGTGGTGGACGTCGTCGCCGCGGTGCTGATCGTCCTGGCGGTACTCCCGGTCTACCTGGCCCAACGCCTCTCCGGCGAGCCACTGCGCTAGGCAGTGTCCTGGCGATCAATCATCCGGCCAGATCTGGTTCTTCGACGTTCACAGACGGGCCCACTACAGCTGGCTGAGGACCGTCGGGTCCGTGATCTTCGTGTCGTCAGCCAGCATCATCGCCTTACTGAGGATCACGGCCAGCATGCGGTCGCCCTCGAAGGGAAGGTAACCGGCCTGCGGGGCGGCCGGGTCGGACTTCGGGACGATGCACAGGTACTGGTCGTTCGGCGTCATCAGGATGTTCCCCGAGCCGAGGTGGATCTTGTACGTGTGGCGCTCACCCTTCACGTGCAGGAAGCGGCCTTCGATGGTGCAGCGGTCGGCGATCGCCAGCCGGGGGACGAGCCGCTCCAGCAACACGCGGCGCGTCTCGGCGCTCTGGGTGAGCTCCCCGAAGCCGTACGACGTCCAGTACTCCCGGAAACGGCCCTCGGGTCCGCCGTCCTGCCAGGTCGGGTCGTTGCCGACGCTGGCCACACCCACGAACAGGTCGATGTCGCGCAGGACTTCGGACAGCACGAGCGGCGGTACATCGGCGATCGGGACGGACTCGGCGAGGACCTCGTGACGCTCGCCGTACCACAAGGTGTGCCGGCGGCCGAGTTCGTCGAGCCTCTTCAGGCGCTCCACCGAGAGCCGGTCACCGGGCAGGCCGCGGGCGATGACACCGATCTGCTTGCCCTCACCCACCGCGCGTGGTGAAGCCGACCGCGCGGCACCCGCCACCATCCTCAGGGCGAGCCTGTCACACCCGACTCGAGGTGCTGCGGCTGCCTCATTGCCGCCCGGCTCGCCCGTCGCTTGCGCGGCTGCCCGACCTACTGGCGCTCACTGGGCGGTAGGCGGTACACGGTTAGGTAGTTCTACCGATGCCATGGCCACCAGGGACGGCGATGATCGTCTTCGCAGGCACCGCGTTCGCGGGCTGCTTCCGCCCCTTCGTGGTGCGAATCCGCCGCCTCGCGCGCGGCCAACGCTGCCACAGCACTGGAGAACGTTCCTATGTCCCGCCATTCCCATGTCGCCGTCCTCACCCTCTCCCTTGCCGTCGCTGTCGGGCTCACCGGCTGTTCGTCCGTCGGCGCCACGACGACATCGACCTCCGCAACGAGGTCGACCTCCGCGACGACGTCAACC
The DNA here is from genome assembly GCF_042957465.1 of Kitasatospora sp. NPDC008050. Taxonomy (NCBI): domain Bacteria; kingdom Bacillati; phylum Actinomycetota; class Actinomycetes; order Kitasatosporales; family Streptomycetaceae; genus Kitasatospora; species Kitasatospora sp. NPDC008050. The sequence continues at coordinate 151,898 of NZ_JBIBIJ010000020.1, read as the reverse complement.
TCCGCAGCGGCATCGACCCCCGCGACGACGTCGACCTCCGCGGGTGCCGGAAGCACGTCAGGTATGTCCACCGCACCCGCGATGACGCAGGCACTGCAGGCGATAGCCGCAAAGGTGGGCGGGTCGCCGATGAAGGTGCTGGAGATCGACCTGACCGATGACAGCATGGCGATCCAGGCGGTCGACCCCGCGAAGCCCACCGAGGTCAACGAGTTCACGTACCGCGACGGGAGCGTCCAGGACCCGCAGCCTGTCGACATCAGCGGCAGCGACCCCGGAGCCCTGGAACAGAACCTTTTCGACGACTCCTCGATCAAGCCCGCTGTTGTCGCCAAACTGATCGTCGACGCAGTCCCCGCTTCGAAGATCGACGGCGCCAAGGTCGTCAGCACGATCATCAAGCGCAACCTTCCGTTCTCTGCCGACATCCAGATCGTTGTCAATGTCAGTGGCACTCGCGCCACCAAGCAGGTCCGGGCGACGGCCGACGGCACGGTCACGGGGATTGTCTGACGGCCCGCCACGCTCCCTCGGCCGGCCGACCGGCAGTGGTGAGCGCGAGGTCGGAGCGGGCACGCGTCGTGCGGGCGGCGACGCATCCAGAGCGCTCACGGCTGCCAGTGGAGCAGCAAATCGGCGATAACGGCTTCCTCGATGGGTTTGACACCCAGTCGATTGTTCATCAGGTGCACGTAGTGGAAGAGGAGGTGCGCCGGGGTGCGGGCGGCCGGGTGGGCCAGCCGGTCCCGCAGGGCCCGCTGGTAGTCCAACAGGGCGGGGGAATGCGGGCCCTGGCGGATCGCGGTGGTGCGGGCGCGCAACGGTGCCTCGGCACGGGCGGCCGAGTCGGCTGCGTGCTGCCGGGCGAGGGCGGAGTGCGGGCCGTTCTGCCCGGTCCAGTACCACCGCATGTTGTAGAGGAAGGAGCGGTGCTGCGCCTGGGGCAGCAGGTCGACGGCGAGGCGGGTGAGGAGGGTGGCGTAACCGAACCGGCCGGCCCAGTACGTGGCTCCGAAGAGACCGAGGGCCGTGTCACTGGAGGCCTGGAAGAGCAGCTCCGCGCCCGCGAGCCCGGCCGGGCCGCCGTACTTGGTGAACTCCGGTTCGTAGAGCGCCTTTTCGACTCCCTGGTGAAGTCCCTCGCGGCCGATGTCCCGGAGCATGCGGTCGGCCGTCGGCTCCAGCTCCGCGAGCGCGTCGAGCGGGCCGGCGATCCGCAGCCGGATCTGGAGGCCCCGGTGGTCGGCGAAACGGAGGAAAAAGTACCGCCCTTCGGGGATCAGGCACCGCGCCTCGCGAATGACGGCGCGCAGCGCTGGGTGCTCCAGTACGGCCTGGGTCCCTTCGAAGGAGTCGACGAGGATGCGGTAGTAGAGCCAGTCCTGTTCCATCGGGCCTCCTGGCAGCGGGAGCACGGTTCCTGAGTCACGGGTCACGGGGTCACGGGTCACGGGGTCATGGGTCACTGGGTCATGGGTCACGGGGTCATGGGTCACGGGGTCGCCGGATCACACCCACGGAGTCACTGGTCGAGGCGGAGCAGCGCGGCCAGTTCCGCGGCGTGCGCCCGGCCCGACTCGTCCGTCAGCCACCAGTGCCCGGGGCCGGGCAGCACCTCGGCCAGGACGACGCTGCCGTGGTCGGCCCGCTCGACCGCCTTGAGCAGCACGGCGAGCGAGTGCGCGGACCGGAGGTCCACCCAGAACGGCTTGGCAGGCAGGCCTGAGGCGGGTTCCGACCCCAGGTGCACGAAGCACTGCTGCGGGATGCCGCGGGCCGTGCGCCAGCCGTCCACCCGGGCGAGGTGCGCGGTCCGGCTCTCTCTCGCCCGCCGGCGCGGGATCTCCGTGGCCGGCACGGTCCAACGGGCGCGGCCGAACACCACCCGGCCGTCGCAGACCCGGGCGGTCGGGCCACGGTCGGGAGCCCCGAGGGCGGCGCCGCGTTCGTCACTGGTCCGGAACAGCGAGGTCCATGGCTGCGAAAGAGTGGCCAACAGCCTGATCGGGCCCTGGAGTTGGGTGACCGGGAGCACCCCGAGGTAGGGCAGTGCGACGGGTGCGCCGTCACGGTCGTAGAGCTGGAGGGTCCCGGTGCCGGGTTCATGGGCCAGCAGCAGCCCGGCCAGGTCCCCGAAGCCCTCCGTCTCGTCCGACCGCCGCAGGTCCGTGGGCCAGCGCAGCACAGGGAACAGCGGCGCGACAGGTGTCTGGGCCATCGAGTAGTCCCCGCCGGCCGACAACTGGTAGACGTGGCAACCCGGGTGGAGCGCGGCCACCCAGGACCGCAGCGGCGGCGTCATACGCTCCCCGATGCCCGGCACGGCCGCCCAGCGGGCCAGCAGGCCTCCCGGGCCCGGGCTCACCCGGTTGACCACCAACAGGTACTCACCGCGGTGCAGGGCGCTCGCGCTCGCACTGGCGAGCTGGTTGAAGACCGTCACCGCCGGGGCTCCGACGGTGCCGTGTGGGCGCAGGTCGGACTCGATCCCGGGCGGGGAAGCGAGGTCCACCGCCTGGGCGCGGCGGACCAACGCGGCGTGGTCCTGCCGCAGGGCGAAGCTGTACAGGAAGTCCAGGATGTCCCCGCAGACCCCGCCGCGGCCGTAGCGGGCGGTGAAGTGCTCGACCAGCATGCCGTACAGCGCGGTGCGGACGATCCTCGTCCGCACCCGGTCCGCGACCAGGGCCAGGTCCTCGGCGACCGACCGGGGCAGGCACGGGGTCCCGACGTCACGGGCCGGGGCGTTCTCGTGGAACAGCGGTTCGGTGGCGAGCCAGGGGGGCACCTCCGCGTCGACGGCGCCCAACGCATCGGCGGCCGCGCGGCGGACCGCCGCGTCGAGCCCCAGCCGTTCCGCGGCGGGTGCGGAGGGCAGCCGCTGCTCTGCGGCCGCCAGGGTGTTCATCGCCTCGGCCAGGTCGGCGCCCCGCGCTCCGCCCGGGGTGCCGACCTGCTCGGCGAAGGCGGTCAGGGCGGTCCGCTGGTGCGCCGTCCAGGGGGTGTCCGGCAGGAGCAGTCCGATGGCCGCCCAGCGGCCGGCCCTGGCCCGCTCGCCGGGTGAGCCGGGTGAGCCGGGTGAGCCGGGTGAGCCCGGGGCACCGGACGGGCCGCGGGACCCCACGCCCCAATCCCTCAGCGGCCTCGGCCCGGCACCCGGCCGGAGCCCGTCGGCCTGGTCGAGCTGCCGCGCGTACAGGCCGGCACCGGCCGGGACGTCCCGGTGGTGCGGGAGCAAACCGGCCCCGACGCTGTACTCGGGGAGGAGCACGTGCCAGTTGCCGTTCACTCGGCGCAGGCTCTCGTTGACCCGGTAGCGGAACCGGTCCTGGAGCCCAGGCGCCGCCGCACAGGCCCGCAGCAGGTGCACCGCCAGGTGGCGGGGGGACACGAGGTCGGTTCCGGACTTCACCGGCTCCGGTTCGGAGTTCTCGCCCAAGGTGGCCAGGCCCAGGGTCGTGAGCGCGCCGAACGGGCTGGTCTTGATGGCCGCCCGGGTGAGGTAGGACACCGCGGTCCGGGCCAGCCGGCTGCCCGGTGCCGTCCGCGCGCCCACGTCGCCGGTGTCGGTGCGCAGCAGTTCACGGGTGAACGACGGACTGGCCAGGGCCAGGGTCGCCGCGATATCCGGGCGCCGCAGCGCTCGCATCGCGTGCTGCAGGGCGGCCCGGTCCGCCGCGTCCCCGAGCGCCGCCGCCTCGGCCTCGGCGGCGAGGGCCTCGGTGAGGCCGCGCTGCCAAGCGGCGAGCAGCTCCCGGCCGGGCTCGTCCAGCCGGGGGGCGACCAGGCGGGCGGCGCGCTGCGTCGCCTCGGTGAGCCGGGAGTTGTGGACGTCCCGTCGTAGCCGCAGGGCGGCGCGCCGGACGTCGGTCCGGTCCTCCAGAGCGGGTATCAGACGGTGCAACAGTTCCGTGAGTGGGGTGCCGGCGCGGCCCGCCGCGGCGTGCTGCTGCCGCGCGCGGTCCAACGCGTGAAAGGTCTCCGGTGTCGCGAGGGCGTCGAGGTCCTGCGGCGAGAGCCCGGACACCCGAAGGGAGAGCAGCGGGAACACGGCGCCGGGACGGCTCGTCACGCTCGCCCCTGCGGGCCCAGGGCCCGCTCGGCCTCGGCCGACCAGCCGGGGTCGTTGACCGGCTCCCAGTCGCCGCGTTGCGGCCCGAGCCCGGCCGGCCGGCTGCCGAGCAGGAACTCGCCCACCGAGGACTCCCGGAGGTAGTCCAGCCCCAGGACGCGGGCGGCCAGGTCCGAGTCGCCGCCGCCCAGGGCGCACGGGGCGAGCCCCATCGTGGTGGCCACCAGGTACATCGTCTGGTACAACACGCCGACGTTCTTGAGCGTTGCCGCGTAGGCCAGGCTCCGGTACTTCCAGGACAGCCGCTGGAACCGCGAGGTGACGGTGATCAGCAGGTCAGCGGGGTCGGCGCCGCCGGCCGACAGCCGTGCGAGGGCCAGCAGTGCCTCGCAGTCCTTGCGGTCCCGGTTGACCAGGACGAGCTGGTGCCCGACGGGGTCGTAGTGGTAGATGCCCTGGGGAACCCCGGCACAGCGGTGGACGGTGAGGTAGAGCTCCAGGTCGTAGGCGGCTCCTCCGGTGGGGTAGGGGCGGGAGCTGGCCGGATAGGGCATGCCCTCGTGCGGACGGGCCTCGGTCAGGGAGCGGACGCGGGCCGACCGGTAGAGGAACTCACCGAGCTGGTCCAGGCTGATCGGCTCGGCTGCGTACTGCCGCACCGACCGACGGCCCTCCAGGGCGGCGGTCAGCGAAGGGTCGCGCTCCAGCAGGCGATCGATGCGGGGGCGGGGCAGCGCGATGGCGCAGCGGTCGGCGGCGGACTCCGCGGCGGGCACAACGGCGAAGGAAGCGGTCGGCTTGGTGGCAGGCTGCGGATCGATGACGCCGCGGTGCGGGAAGACTCCGCCAAACGGGTAGTCATGTCGGCCGAGTCGGCTGCGAGCGTGGAACAGCAGGTCGTGGAAGTCCCACTGGCGCAGCGTCTCGTCGCGTTCCTCGCCGAACTCGCCGCGCTCGGCCAGGTCCAGCAGCCCCGCGCCGGCCAGGTGTCCGACCAGGTACCGCACCGTCCCCACGGGCAGGCCGAGCGTGGCGGACAGCTCGGCTGCGGTAGTGGCCCGGCCGGTTGCGGCGGCCAACGCCTGGGCGCCGGAGCTGCGTAGCCGCACGCGGTGCGCGGACAGCGGCGACTCCAGGACGAGACCGTCCTGGTAGGCGCGGATCAGGGCGAACCCGGACATCCGCAGCGGGGCGTCGGCCGCGACCGGGGTCGGCCGGTGTGCGACGGCGGCCATCGGCTCGATCCACAGCGCGTCCCGGCCGTCCTCGCCCGCCACGTGGTAGCGCAGCAGCCGGCCCAACCGCTCGGCCACGACGTCGGCTTGGCACTGAGCGGCGTCGGCGAGCGCACCGTGCAGGTCCACCGGCCGATGTCTCATCAGCTCGATGGCAGCGCGGAGTTCCGGAGCGAGCTTGCGCAGCCGGAAGACGGCCGAGGGGTGCTCGACCAGGAGGGCGTCCTCCTCGGCGGTCAGCCGCACCTCCTCGCGCAGCGAGAGCCGGACGGGTGCGCCGGCGGCCGGCGCGGCGGTTCCGGCAGTGGGGGCGAGCTGGGTGGTCACAGGAACATTCCGATCGGATTGAGGTCCTCTTCCCGGGTCGGGGCCTTCAGCCAGCCCTGCTGTACCGGGACGTCGTAGAGGCGGCCGGGAGCGTAGCGCGGCCAGAAGTGGCGCATGCCCGGCACCATCACCTTGACCACTGGCAGGCCGATGTCGGCCCTGGTCTGGTCGAGCACCAGGAGCTCCATTCCGCGGGCCTGGACGGTCCGTTGGATCAGCCGGACGTCGTCCAGCAGGTCGGACTGCGGGCGGTACGGATGGTCGGCGGCGGTGCGTGCCGGGACGCCGTCCAAGGGCCGCAGGTACGGCTGGTTGGCCACGGTCGCCGTGCGCCACCACCGCAGTTGGTCCGGGTCGTCGAAGGCGTACTGCCCGGAACCGTCGCTGGGCATCGACAGTACGGCCGGGAGGAACTGGTTCATCTCGGTCAGCGCCCGGGAGATCGCGATCCTCATGTCGAAGTGGGCGCCGAAGGCCATCAGGATGTCCTCGGCCGGCTTGTCGGTCCGCCGCGAGATCGCGGCGGCGACCGGGATACCGAGGTCGGAGGTGAGGTCCAGGACCCAGGTCTCGCGGTGGAACGAGCTGTAGGTCTCCTGCCAGTGGGTGAAGTACGGCTCGCGGAAGCTGTCCAGGTCGATCGCGGGCCGTCGTACGCGGTTGTACCACCACATGGCCACGCTGTCCCGTTCGACCAGTTCCATGAACCCCTGGACGATCGCGTCCTCCAGGCTGCTGCCGGCCGCGTTGCCGTTGGAGTCGGCCCCTGCGTACGTCGGTCCGGGCGGGGCCGGGTACTGGTAGTAGAGGTACGAGGTGGGGACGTACTTGTGCCGGCCCTCGGTAACGGACCACACCGGGGTCCACTCCAGTGCGGCGGACTCGTCGAGCGGGTCGCTCACCCGGTGGAAGTGACAGTCCCGGGCGTTCCAGTCCGCCCGCTCCCGGTACTGCCGCTCGCTGTAGAGCTGGAGGGAGTTGGGGTGCAGGGCGGCGTCCCCGAGGTCCCGGTACGAGGCGGTGATCCGCTCCTCGTCGCCCTGGAAGGCGCCGGAGTAGCGTTCGACCGCCTCCGCGAGCGCACTGGCCCGGGCCTGGAGATCGCTCATCCCCTTGCCGGCGCTCTGGCTGCGCAGGCCGACGCGGACGCCTCGCAGGCTGGAGGTGTGCAGCGCGAAGTTGTGTCCGGCCAGGTAACTGTGCAGCCCGCTGGTCCCGGTGGGCTGCTTGGTGAGCGACGAGACCACCCCGCTCACCGGGCTGACCAGGTGACCGTACTCGGCCAGGAACTGTTCGGGGTTCATCGCCCGGTGGCCGCCGTCCTCGGTCGTCGACTTGGGACGGGCGGACAGCGCGACGGGCCGGCGGGCACGTTCCGCCTGGAGCCCGGGGACACCGCAGTCGGGGCACTGCGGCCGTCGGAGCAGGGGGTGCCGCTCAGCCTGGAGGGTGAGGGTGTCAAGCGTGAAGACCTCGCGGGTGTCCGCCTCGCGGCTTCCCGCCAGCCACTTGGCTGCCTGGAGCGAGGCCAGCCGGGCGGCGAGGCCCACGGTGACCGGCAGGTCTGCCCGGGCCGTCACCGGAGCGCGCTCCAACCCGGCCGCCTGCTGGACGAACGAGGACACCAGCCGGTTGCCGCCCACCCGCGCCGACAGGCATCGCCAGCAGGCGGACTCGCCGGGCTCGAAGACCGGCCCGATCCACACCGAGTCCCCGACCGGCCTGGCCAGCAGCCAGGGCCGCTTGCTGGCCAGGGCCTCGCGGTTGACCTCGGCGAGGCCGGGGTGGAGGTAGTCGTCGGTGAGGACCACGGTCAGCGCGGGGTCCCCGTCCGGTGCGCCGACCCGAAGTCCCAGTTGCCCGGCCGCCTCGGTGAACCACTCGGTGCGGGTCGAGCCGAGCGCCACCACCTTGAGGCCGGCCCGCGCCACGGCGTGCTGCGCCTCGTCCCCGTCCAGCCCGGCGAGTTCCCAGTAGCCGCCGGCCCGGTCATCGCCCTCCGGGTCGACCTCGATGACGAGCCCCGCCGCGGTCAGACGGTCGATGGCGCGCGCCACCTGCTCGGGCGCGAACTCGTCGGCCAGGTCGCCGGTGATCTGCTCCCTGGTCCGCCGGGCACCCAGCAGCGGCGCCATCCGCTCGACGAGCCGTCCGTGCAGCACCGTCTGACGGCGCTCGGCTATCAGGAAGACGCCTTGTCCGGGCACCGCGTGGGCACTCAGGTAGCGCTTGAAACTGACGACTTTCGACACATCCATCTCCAGGGTGGGTGAGGGCTCGGCGGCTGCCAGGCGTGGTTCTCGAAGCGGCAGGGCCGCCGCCCCCTCAGCAGGAGCGGCGGCCCCGGTGCCCGCGGGTCGGGCTAGATCTGGGACTCGGCCAGGCACGACAGCGTGCCGGCGGTCCCGAAGCAGGCGTAGGCGGCCTGGGCCAGCTCCTCGACCTCCATCTCGATCTCGATCTCGGCGGCCGCGACGGCGGTGGTGGTTCCGTGCTCGGTGATCATGGATTTCTCCTGAGGGGTGACGGGACCGCGGGTCAGGCAGCCAGGCAGGCGAAGGTGCCGAACGTGCCGATGGTGCCGTTGCAGGCCAGCGCCACGCTCGGCGAGGTCAGCTCCTCCACCTCGATCTCGCCGTACTCGGTGGTCTCCTGAATGTCCATGACGTTCCTCCTTGCGTTGAGCCGGACCTTCGGTCCGGCGTTGGATCCGGGACGGTGACGCGCATTCGTCGCTCAGGCGGCGAGGGTGCAGGTGTAGATGGTGGACTGAGCCGCGACCGGCGAGGTCAGTTCCTCGATCTCGACGTCGAAGTACTCGGTGGTTTCCTGGGTGTCCATGTGTTCCTCCTGAAGAACTCGGGTGCTGGTGGGTCAGCTGGCGATGCTGCCGAAGGTGCCGAAGCAGAAGAAGGTGGTGACCGCCGCGCTCGCGGTCAGCTCCTCGACCACGATCTCGGTGACCTCGATGTCGCTGTTCTCCACGGTGTGCTCCGCTCTGGTGGTAGTGGTGGTGGTGGTGCGTCGCCGGCCGACCTCAGTCGGCCAGGGATCCCCAGGTGCCCAGGCTGAAGGCGGTGCTGACCGTGATGAGCTGGGCGCTGGGGGTCAGGTCCTCGACGACGAGGTCCTCCGCGAGGACGTCGATGGCGATATCCATGACGACTCCTTCCGGGTTCGGCCGCGTGGCCGGTGGCCGAGCGGCGGTGGGGAGCGGCGGACCTGTGTCCGCCGTTCGTGGTCCCAAGGTCCTTCGGGGCCGTCGACATCAGGTGGACATCACGTCGACGGCCGGCCATTGACCGCTGCCGGCCGATGCGTCGCACAGGATCTGCTCGTGGACCCTCCGCAACTGCCTGCCGGGGTCGACCCCCAACGTCTCCCGGAGCACCGTCCGGGCCTCGTGGTAGGCCCACAGCGCCTCCGCGCGTCGATCGGCGCGGTGCAGGGCGGTCATGAGGAGCGCGCGGAAGCGCTCGTCCAACGGGTGCTCCGCGACCAGCCCGGACAGTTCGGCCACCACCGGATCGACCATCCCGAGGGCCAGTTCGGCGGACAGCCGCATCGCCAGCGCCGACCGCCGCAGCTCTCCGAGATGGACGCGGTGGCGCTCGACGTACTCCCCCGGCACACCGCTCAGCGGGACCGTGCCCCGCCACAGGCCCAGCCCCTCCCGCAGGTGCCGGGCCACCGCGGCGTGGTCGCCCGACTGCCGGGCCACCCCGGCGTGTTCCAGCGACCGCTCGAACACCCGCAGATCCAGCGCGGCCGGCCGGACTCTGACCACGTATCCCCCCGACTCCGAGGCGATGACGGAACACGACTCGCCTCTCGGCGGTGTCAGTGCACGACGCAGCCGGTACACGTACGTGTGAATCGACCGCTCGGCGGTCGCCGGGGCGCGCTCCCCCCAGACAGCCTCCACCAACCGGTACACCGAGGTGTAGGACCCGTCCTGGAGCAGCAGGGCGGCCAGGACCGCCCGCTGCTTAGGCTGGCCGAGGTCCACTTCGCCGTCCTCGTCCCGGGCGGTCAGCGGGCCCAGGACCGAGAAGCTCAGCCCCGCCCGGCATTCGGCCCTGAGGGGCGGCGGCAGGGGGCGGGCAGTGGCGGGGCGACGCTCCGCTGTGATTTCGCTGGCCGTCGTGAAGATGTCCGGCATGGTTCGTGATCTCCCGTTCGTCAAAACTCGGAGGCTGTACCGTGAGCGCTCCGGCCAGGTCAACCGACGCGGTCCCCCGTCCTCCGTCCAGGACGATCGCCCCGGTCCCGGATCGTTCGTCCTCGTAGCCAGCACGCTATGGACGTCGGGTGGACAACGCATTGACAGGAGTTCCGAGGGGCATCCGTCAAACGGACGGTCATCGTGCCTCTACGAGCCGAGTCGAAGGAGACGGATCCCGGGTAGGGCCGGGGTCCGAGCTGATCGTTCACGGGTCGTTCTCATGCGCGAGTTTCGAGACATACCCGGTCCACGGCCATCGGTCGGGCTCGGGCGGAGCACCGAGCCTGATGCCCTGGTACATGCGAACCTTGCCGCCGTTGATCGTTGGGCGGGTCTGCCGAAGGCCGGGGATCGCGGCGAGCAGGTTCCGGCCGAAGGTCTCGCGGGTGCCCTTGTGGTCGCGGCCGGACAGGTCGCACCAGTCCCGCCAGGCATCCCGGAGCAGGTCGGCAGGGTCCCGGAGATCCGGGCCGAGCCCCGGCCGTCGGCAGGCGCGCGTCAGAGATGACGGCCAGGGACTTGTCCAACAGCGGGGAGAGCCCGAGTTTGAAGTTCCCCCGCCGCCTGCGGTCCGCCCCGCCCCGCGGCAGCCCGCAGTGGCACGCGATCCGCTGGAGCCGACCGTGACCTTGTCAGGAGTTCCTCAGGGTTGAAATCAGGGACAGTCCTGAGGTGCGGACACCGCACGCGGCCCTAACGTCGGCGCGGCGGGCGACCGATGCCCTCGACCGATGTCCCGATGGAAAGGCGCGCGAGTGTTCCGGAACAAGGTGCTACCGGCACGGGCTTCGAGCCCGACCTTCGTCGGCGCGGAGAGCGCGGGCGACCTTGTCCGCCTGGCCGGTGTGCACAAGCTCTACGGTCGTGGTGACAATCGGGTGCGGGCGCTTGACGGGGTGGATGTCGGTTTCGAGGCCGGGACGTTCACCGCGATCATGGGGCCTTCGGGTTCGGGCAAGTCGACGCTGCTGCAGTGTGCGGCGGGCCTGGACCGGGTCGACGCGGGTCAGGTCCTGCTGGACGGGGCGCCGTTGCACGAGCTCTCGGAGCGTGCACTGACGGAGTTGCGTCGTGAGCACATGGGTTTCATCTTCCAGTCCTTCAACCTGATTCCCTCGCTGACGGTACGTCAGAATGTGGAGCTGCCTCTGCGGTTGGCGGAGCGGGAGATCGACGCGGTGGCGATCGAGCAGGGCCTGGCGCAGGTGGGGCTGGCCGAGCGTGACGGGCACCGGCCCGGCGAGTTGTCGGGTGGCCAGCAGCAGCGGGTCGCGATCGCGCGTGCGCTGGTGACCAGGCCGAAGGTGATCTTCGCGGACGAGCCGACCGGCGCGCTGGACTCGAAGACCGCCCGGGAGGTCCTGGCGCTGCTGCGCGGGGTCGTCGAGGAGCACGGGCAGACGGTGGTCATGGTCACCCACGACCCGGTCGCCGCCTCGTACTCGCAGCGGGTGGTCTTCCTCGCCGACGGCAAGGTGACCGGCGAGCTGTTCGAGCCGACGGCCGAGACCGTCGCGCTGCGGATGGCCGCGCTGGAGCCCGGCGAGAGCGGGACGAACCCGTGCTGAAGATCGCCGTAGCCACCCTGCGTTACCGTCTGATGGGCTTCGTGGGCGCCTTCCTCGCCCTCGCGCTCGGCACGACGATGATCGGCATGATGACGCTGACCCTGGCGGCCACCTTCGGCACGCCACACCCGGGCCCGCAGCGGTTCAAGCAAGCCCACACGGTCGTCGCGCCGCAGGGCTTCGAGTCACGCCCGATGAAGGCCCCCGCGGTCCTGCCCGCCGACGTCGTGGCCGAGGTCAGCGCGGCGGGCAGGACCACACCCGACCGCAGCTTCCCCGTGCGGCTGAACCCCGGCCCAGGCGCGACCGGCCACCCCTGGTCCTCGGCCGCGTTCGCGGGCTACCACCTGGCGGCCGGACGCGCCCCCCAGGCCGAGGACGAGATCGTCCTCGCCGGCGACCAGTCCCTGATCGGACGTCAGGTCCTGGCCGCCACCCCGGACGCCACCGGCCAGTACAAGGTCGTCGGAGTCACCGACGCGCTCTGGTTCGAAAACCCGGCCTTCTTCAGCGACACGCAGGCCCAGCGCCTCTCCCCCGGCGTCAACGCCCTGGTCACCGACCAGAACGCCGACCAGCTGTCCGCCCTTGTGGCCGGCCGGGCCACCGTCCTGGCCGGCGACGACCTGATCCGCCTGGACACCGACACCACCGGCGGCGCCCAGGCCCTGGCCAACGCCCAGGCCATGGCCGGCAGCACCACCGGACTCGCGGTGTTCGTCGCCGTGTTCGTCGTCATCGCCACCTTCGCCTTCGCCACCGAACAACGCCGCCGCGAACTCGCCCTGATGCGGCTGGTCGGCGCAGCCCCCCGACAGGTGCGCCGCATGGTCCTCGGCGAAGCCCTGCTGATCGGCCTGGCCGCCGCGATCGCCGGCTGCATCCTCGCCCCGCTGTGCGCCATGCCCCTGCGCTCCTGGATGCTCGACCACGACGTCGCCCCGTCCTGGTTCACCATCCCCCTCAACCCCCTGCCCCTGCTGATCTCCTTCCTCATCGGCGTGGCCGCCGCCCTGGCCGGCTCCGCCGCCACCCTCGTGCGCGTCTCCCTCGTCAAACCGATCGAGGTCCTGCGCGAAGACGCGGTCGAGCGCCGCGTCATGACCCCCATCCGCTGGCTCCTCGGCGCCGCCATGCTGATCGGCGCCGTCGTCGCCGGCACCGTCATCAGCCGAACCGAGCCCTACCTCGCGGCCAGCGTCCGCAAATACGAGATGGTCCCGGTCCTCTACGTCGGCGCCGTCACCCTCCTCGCACCGATCCTGCTGCGCCCCGTCACCCGCCTGCTGATCGCCCCGCTCCGCGGCTCGGCCAAGGCCGGCCCGCTCCTGGTGCGCGAGAACATCCTCACCTCCCGCCGGCGCACCGCCGCAACCGTCGCCCCCATCGTGGTGGCCGTCGGCCTGGTCGCCACTCTGCTGACCATGCAGAAAACCGGCGACGCCGTGCAACTGACCCGCCAGCAGCAGGAAATCCACGCCGCCGACGTCGTCGTGCCCGCGGGCCCCGGCATCGACGTCCGAACCCTGGACGAACTCACCGCCGTCCCCGGCATCCGCGTCACCCCCACCACCTCGATGAACATCCGCATCGGCACCACCAAGGGCGACCAGATCGACTCACTGAGCACCAACGCCCTGCCCGCGACCGCCCTCGGCACCACCGTCACCCCACCCGTCATCTCGGGCTCGCTCACCAACCTGCCCGACAACTTCCTGATCATCGACGAACACGCCGCCCAGTCCGACGACCTGGCCGCCGGCGACCAAGTGGTCACCCTCCTGCCGAACGGCACACGCGTGACCTGCGTCATCGCCGCCATCGTCGCCCGCGGCCTGAGCGGCGACGACACCTACCTGTCCGCATCACTCACCGGCGCGATGACACCCACCCGCGTCTACCTCGACGCCCAGGCCGGCACCGGCCAACCCCTCGACCAACAACAAACGGCCGCGGTCAACCAGGCCCTCGCCGACACCGGCGCACACCTCGTCACCTACGACACCTACCTCGAAACCCAACGCGCCCACGCCGCCGAACAGAGCGACAACGCCGCCGTCATCATCCTCGGCATCGCCCTGGCCTACGCCCTGATCGCCGTCGCCAACACCCTGATCATGGCCACGACCGGACGACGCCGCGAATTCGCCCTCCTCGGCCTCGTCGGCACCACACGCACCCAGATCGTCAAGATCGCCACAGTCGAATCAGCCATCGCCGTCATCGTCGGCACCCTCCTCGCCGCCATCGCGACCGCACTCGCCGCACTGACCCAGCACATCTCACTCAACAAACTCATCACCAGCGCACCAACGGTGATCCCCTGGACCCAGATCAGCGAGACCATCGCACTCTGTGCCCTCGTCACCCTGGCCAGCGCAGCACAAGCAACCGCACGAGCGACCCGCCAACGACCAATCGAAGCCGCAGGCATCCGCGAATAGCACACTGCCACCAGGGCCGATACGTCTGTGGTTGGGCTTTTCGCAGGCCGGAGGGAGTTTCCGATGACCGCACGGCGGGCGCGTCCGCCCGCACCTCTGCGGCCCGCCGCCGCGTACATTGACCAGCACGGCCCGCACGCCGCACCGGTCCAGCCTCAGCACTACGTTCCGAGCCCCGCCTCGACGGTGCCGAGCCGGGTGCGGCGGGGACGGTCCCAACGGTGAATCCGTCCTCGTCGGTGTGGGCGAGGACATGGCGGATGCGGGCTCCGGCCGCGCTGTCCCGCCAGCGGGCTTCGGTGTCACGCGGGTCGATCAGGAGGTAGTCGCAGCCGCGCTTCGAGAGTGCCAGCGCGCCGACGATCGCCAGCCACCCGTGGTCGAGCCGTAAGCCGACCAGCGTGCCGGGCGGGACGTGGTGGCGGGCCAGCTCCGCGGCGAGGTGGTCGCTCACCAGGTCCAGTTCACGGTAGGTGATCAGGAACTCCCCGCCGCGCCCCGGCCCGCACGCGTCAGCCGGTGTACATCTGGACGACCTTCACGATCACCAGGATCACGGCGATCAGCAGGTAGCCGCGCAGGGTCAGCACCCATGGGCAGCGCGAAACCGGGCTCGGCCACAGCTGCTCTTGGACGACACCCCTCACGTAAGAGTTTCGGCACTGCACGGCGTATCCCCACCCACCTTGGGCGGGAAGCCACTTGGGGTCACCCCTTAATCCGAGGAGACCTGTCCTGACCCTGGGCGTCTCTCGACGTCGTCGGGTCAGTGGCCTGTATCCGTGCAGACGCCTCACCGAACGAGGTGTCGCGCCGCCAGTATGGCGCACACCGCTGACAGGCTGTCAAGCCTGACCTTCACCTTTCATTCGCAGGTGCAAACCAGACGCAACTTAGCCAATCATGCGCCTGCTCCACTCGGACAACTGCGCCCGTCAGAAGTCGCCCCGGCCGCCAAGAGGTCGCCAGGATCTGTCCGCGGAGGGTTGCGCCACCTGCCCGTGGGCGGCCTATAGTCGGTGATGGTTTTGCGAGGGCACCTCGTTCGGTGAGGCGTCTTCACGGACACAGGCCACTGATCCCACCCGTCGAGAGACGCTCCGGATCAGGACAGATCTTCCCGACCTAAGGGTTGATCCCAAGTGGCTTCCCGCGCATGGGGGCACCTCCCGGCCGAAGGCTGGGGGAGCCGCGGGATCACGCCGTGAAGTGCCAAAGCTCTGACGAGTTGGGGTGTACCGGTCCATCGGGACCGGTCCGCTCCTTGCCGTGTCGACACGGCGCACACGATGTGCGCCCCCGGCCGGAAGGAGGCGAGAGACATGGATGCAGATTGCAGTAGTCCGGGTCACAAACGGCCCCACATCCACCTCTCCTCGTCCCGTTCCGGCACGCGCTGACCCGTTCCCGCACGGCCGCTCCCCGGCCCGCCGAACATCGCGCGCGCCCTCCAACAGCCTTGGTGCCTACGGAGGTTCACATGACCATGTTGGCGTTCGCCCCGACCACCCGTCGCCCGCACACCACCGCCACTGCGCCGATCACCGTCACTCCGGCCGGCCGGAAGCTGTCCCGCCTGCTGCAGACGGTCCGCCGCCGCGCTGCCGCTCCCGCAGCGACCCCGACCGCGCGCGCGACGCTTGCCGCGGAAGCGACGGAGGCCGGTCGCCGGCCCGGGCCGGCGGCGCGCGGCTGCCTGCGCCTGACGCTGGACGACGGAATCTCTCGGCTGTACCTCCTGGACGCCCGCGACTTCGCCACCACGACGTCACCCGAAGTCGCCTACGACGCCCGGGTCCACACCGCCTACCTGCTGACCCTCCAGGGCCACCGCCCCGAGTGGCTCGGCCGGCACCTCGACCTGCCCACCGTGGCGACCAGCCGCATCGCCGAACACGCCGAGCGCTCCGGCCCGGACGGACCCGGCACGATGCCTCCGCGTACCTGAACCCACCGCCGAAGCCCTTTGGCCGCCCAGCCGCACCGCACCGAACGGCGCCACCTGCCACAACAACCGGTCCATCATGCCCGTCAACCCGAGAGGCGGCACGCCCGTGCTCACCGCACTCGACCACGTCCAGCTCACCGCACCGCCCGGCAGCGAGAACGAGTTGCGCGCCTTCTACACCGGCGCGCTCGGCATGACCGAGATCCCCAAGCCGCCCCAGCTCGCCGACCGTGGCGGCTGCTGGTTCGCCGCCGACGAAGGCCGCATCATGCTCTACCTCGGCATCGAGGGCCGCTTCCGCCCCACCACCAAGGCCCACCCCGGTCTGCGAGTGAGCGGCATCGACGCCTTCGCCGAGCGCGTCGCCGCCCACGGCGCGCCCGTGGTCTGGGACGACAGCCTGCCGCCGGGCCGCCGGTTCTACAGCCACGACCCGGTCGGCAACCTGCTCGAGTTCCTCGAACCAGCTCCCTGAGCTCGCCGCGCAAGCGCGGTGAGCGAACCTGCCGGCCGGCCGGACGGGGGCGCACCGGGCCGTTTCCCCGTCCGGTTGTCCAGTGACGGCGCCTCTCCCGCTCCATGATGGCCAGTTGACTGTCCGTCAGCTTTCGTACAGACATTCTCGGGTGTCAGGGCCGAGTCTGCCGGGAACCCCTCTCCTCGGAAGTCCACTGGTATAGGTTGCACGCTGACGGACCCATCCTCGTCGCCCTCACCAGCCGTACGATCCTGGTGCAACCGGCCTCGGCTGCTGCCGTGTTCGGCATCCGGCGCGGACCTGCCCGAGGAGGATTGTGAGCAGCGCCAACCAAGTGAGTGATCTGCCGCGACCGGTCACCGTCGTCGACGAGCAGATCGGCGTGAACGGTGCCATCGCGGCCGCGTTGACCCGATGGGTGGGCTCGATGCCCGTGCTGTACGCGGCCCTTGTCGTCGTCGGCGGGTGGATGGCGCTGGCGACCTGGGGCCCGCTGCACCGGGCCGATCCCTATCCGTTCCCCTTCCTGCTCTTCCTGGACAACGTGGTTCAGCTCGTCCTGTGCCTGGTGATCCTGGTCGGCCAACGGGTGCTCGGCGCGGCCGCCGACAGCAGGGCGGTGCAGACCTACGAGAACGCCGAGGCGATCTTCGAGCACGTGGCGGAGCTGCAGGGACATCTCGACCGGCACGACCGGGCGCTCAGCCGCGGGGTCAGCCTGCTGGAGTCCAGCCCGCACCCCTGGATCGAGCGGCACCGGGTGCAGCCACCGCCCCAGGCCATCGACCACGCGGTGACCGTCAACGGCCGGATCGCCGCCCGGCTGACCCAGCGGCTGGGCACCGTGTGGGCCTTCTACCTGGCCGCCGGGACCCAGCTGGTCTGGATCGTCCTGGCCCAGCTGCGAGTTCAGCGGTTCGACCCCTACCCGTACGCCTTCATGTCGTTCCTCTCCACCCTGGCCCAGCTCATCTTCATGATCGTGATCATGGTCGGTCAGGACGTCCTGAGCCAGGCCGCCGACCGCCGCTCCGAGCAGACCTTCCTGGACGCCGAAGCCATCCTGCACGAGTGCCGACGGATGAAGGCACGGCTCACGGCCCAGGACCGGGTCATCGACAGCCTCACCGGCTACACCACCACCCAGGTCACCGAGCACCTGGCGCGGGCCATGCACGAAACCTATGGCCATGCCGACCTGGAAGCCGACGGGCAGGCCGCCGACACCCCCGGTCAGGTCCCGGACATCGGCGGCCTGCCGACCCCCTGGGACGAACTGCCCGAGGAGGTCAAGGAGTCCAACCGAACCCAGGCGCGGCAGATCGGCGAGCAGCTGGCCACGATCGGCTGCCTCATGGTGCCGACCTTCAATCCGGCGCTCGACTTCGCCTTCGAGGAGGACGAGGTGCGATTGCTCGCCCGGCTGGAGCACGAGAGCCGCAGGGGCGGGCAGCCATCCGCGGTGGTCGGGCGCGAGCCGGGCGCGGACGGCCGTACGCAGCACGATCAGGTGCCCTGGGAGCAGCTGTCCGACCGGACCAGGCTCGCGAACCTGGAGGCCGTGCGGCGCATGCCGGCCGTGCTGGCCCGCGCGGGCTTCCAGGTCCTGCGCGACGGCAGCGGCGCGCAGGACGGCCCGCACGAGGCGGACTTCACCGCCGACGAGTGGGACACCCTGCAGCGGGCGCTGATGGCCTCCGGCGTGCTGGTGGCGCTCGCGGAGGGGGTCATCGACCCCGAGGAGCTCTTCGCACTGGTCAAGAAGCTGCGGGAGACCAGCATCACGCACCCGCGGCGGTTCATCCGCGACCTCACCGCGGCCTCCACTTTCGACACCGGTGTGCCGGCCGGCACCCGGTACGCCGACTACCAGGGTCCCGCGCTGGAGACGATCCGCGCCGCCACCGCGATCGTCGCCCGGACCGCACCGGCGCAGCTCGCCGACTTCCGCACGCTGCTGGCCGAGATCGCCGCGGTGGTCGCCGACGCGAACAAGGAAGGCGGCTTCTTCGGCCTGGGCGCCCAACGCCGCTACGGCAACGAGGCCACCGCCATGGCAGCCGTCAGCCGGGCGGCCGGACTCGACGAGGCGGGGCGATCCGGTTGAGCGGGCAGCGGAGCAGGATCGGCGGACCGGACATATGACGGGATCCCTGCTCGCCACCGCCCTTGTCGCCTTCCTCGGCACCACCATCGACGACCTGATCGTCCTGACCGCGCTGTTCATGGCCCGCAGCCTCAGCGGCCGCCCGCACGCCGCCGCGATCGTCGCAGGCCAGTACGCCGGGTTCGCCGCCGTCCTCGGCCTCGCTCTGCTCGCTGCGGCCGGCCTGCGGATCCTGCCCGACCGATGGGTCGGGCTCCTCGGGCTGATCCCGATCGGCTTCGGTGTCTGCGGACTGTGGCGACTGCGCGGCGCTCCTCAGGGCACCCCGCCCGCGGTCGCCGCCACCGCACCCCGGATCGCGATCATCGTCTTCGCCAACGGCGCCGACAACATCAGCGTGTTCACGCCCCTGTACCGCACCCTGCACACGGCCGGCTCCCTCCTGGCCACCGCGCTCTTCCTGGGACTGATCGGCCTCTGGTGCGCCACCGGAGCGCTGCTGGGAACCCACGCGGCGGTGGTGGCCGGCCTCGGACGGGTCAGCCACTGGCTCATACCAGCCGTCTTCATCACCGTTGGCGTCCTCATCCTGATCGCCAGCCGCACCCTCTGACCAGTGGCAGACCCGGTCGTGCGTCATACCGCTCCGGTGCCTGTGGTGTGACGGAGCCGGACCGAAGGTGGTCCGTCATCACCCGGTACCGCGTCGACCCCGATCGACGGATTGACGGTGCGTCCGGAGCGGTTGTTACCATCAACGGAATCAACTTCCCATGGGGAAGTATCCTGGCGAGGAGCTTGTCCATGGCCACCAACTGCCTGACCGGGCAGCACGCACACCACGACGTCTACGCGGCCCAGTGCCCCTGCCGCGCCATGCTGGACCTGCTGGCGAACAAGTGGTCGGCCCTGGCCATCGGAGCCCTGGAAGAGGGCCCGCTGCGCTTCGGTGCCCTGCAGCGACTCCTGCAGGGCGTCAGCCCCAAGGTGCTCACCCAGACCCTGCGGCGCCTGGAGGACGTGGGGCTCGTCGACCGCACCGTCTACCCTGCGGTGCCGCTGCACGTGGAGTACGCCCTGACCGGCCTCGGCCTCAGCGCGGCTGTCCCGCTGCGGCTGCTGCGGACCTGGGTCGAGGAGAACATCGACGACCTCGCGAGCGTGCCGAGCAGCCAGGGGACGGAACCGTCGATGGTGCGTCAGCCACCGGTCGGACCGGCGCCGAGGACGTTGTCGAGGTAGGCCGCCAGCGAGGCGCGCAGGGCTTCGGGTTCCGTCTTCTGATCGTCGATCAGGTGTGCCACGAGGTCCGCGCGGATGGCGGCCAGCAGTGCGTGGGCGGTGAAGTCCGCGCCGTGGACGCCGGGCACCCGGTCCAGTGCCAGGCAGAGGTTGTGGTGCCACCAGCCGTAGTGCTCGGCCTGGTACGGGCTGCTGAGCCCGGCGTCCTCCGCGGCCGACATCAGACGACGGTTCTCGATCTTGAAGCGCAGCGCGGTGTCGAGGAGGTCCCTCACCTGCTGGCGCGGTGGGACCTCGCCCCTGTCCCGCGCCTCCCTCACGGCTTGCCGCAGGGGTTCGAGGCGGGAGGCGATCACCGCGGCGATCAGGCCGGCACGGTCGCCGAAGCGACGGAAGAGCGTGCCCTTGCCCACGCCCGCGGCTGCGGCGATGTCGTCCATCGACACGGTGTGGGGGCTGCTGCTGGCGGCGAAGAGGGCGTCGGCGGCGGCCAGGACGGCCTCTCGGTTGCGCAGGGCGTCCGCCCGCTCGGTGCGCTGGGCCACCGGTCCTCCTTCGTCGTCGGCCTACCCCGGCCCTTGGAACGGGTCATGGTACTCGGCGGGGTCGCGTGCGTCCGAGCCGCCGTAGGCGGCCAGGCCCAGGTTGCGCAGGGTCTCGAACCAGAACGCCGGGTCGTCGTGGAACATCAGCTGCTTCATGACAGCTCCCGCTCGACGAAGGCGCGGAAGGTGCCCGCAGGGCGGCCGGTGAGGCGCTGGACGGTGTCCGTGGTGCGGTCCTCGGCCCCTTCGGCGATGGCACGGTCCAGGCCGGCCAGCATGGCGGCGAACTCCAGCGGTATCTCGGCCGCCCAGCGGTCGCGCAGCTGCTCGAACGTCAGGTGCCGGTGTGCCACGGGCCGGCCGGTCACCTCGGCGATGGTCGCGGCGACGTCCGCGTAGCTCAGCGCCTGCGGCCCGGTGAGGATCAGGTCGGCGTTCGGGGCCTGTTCGTCGCTGAGGGCGCGGACGGCGACGGCGGCGATGTCGTCGGCGTCGACGAACCCGACCCGGCCGCCTCCCGTGGCCGTCAGGACGGCGCCCTGCTCGCGGATGCTGCGCGCGTGCGGGGTGGAGCCGGTGAAGTTCTGCATGAACCAGGAGGGCCGCAGCACCGCCCACTGCTCGAACAGGCCGGGCAGCTCCTGGTGGACCCGGCCCACCGCCGGACCGCCTGCGGGGATCGCCGAGGAGCCGAGCAGCACCGCGCGGTGCACGCCGGCCGCGCGGGCCCGGCGGAGGAAGGGCAGCATCACCGCCGCCGGGTCCGAGGAGCCGATCGGCGGGACGAGGTAGACACGGCCGACGCCGTCCAGGGCCTCGCCGTGGGTCGCGGGCTCGTTCCAGTCGAAGCGGACGGCCTGGGCGCCCTCCACCGGGGTGGCGCTTCGCGCGGCGGCCTTGACGCGGTGGCGCCCGGCGATCAGCCCGGCGGCGACCCGGCGGCCGGTGGTGCCGGTGGCCCCGATGACCAACGTGGTGCTGGCGGTGTTCATCGCATCGCTCCCGTGAAGTCGGCACCGGGCTGCTGGACGGCGAGGGGGTTCCAGTAATCACGGTAGGAGGTGATGCGCCAGCGGGACACCCAGACAGAAGCGGACCGTCAGTCCGTATAGCTCGAAGCATACGGACTGACGGTCCGTTTTGTAAACCGGGCACGGTCGGTAGCGCGATCAGCGGTTCGGCGACCCGTAAGACCCGTCTGCCGCTTGAGCGTTCGGAGCGAAATCCCGCGTTGCCCGACCCGCGTCAGGCGCCCGACCCGGTGGTCCCGGCCGGACCCTGGGCGGGGAGCTGGAAGCCGAGTGCCTTGAGGGCGGCTTCGGCGGCCTGCCGGTCCTGCTCGGCGCTGCCGCCGGAGATGCCGAGGCCGCCGATCAGCTTGCCGTCCTCGACGATCGGGTAGCCGCCCCCGACGGCCATCAGGCGGGGGTGACCGGCGAGCGGGGCGATCTCGGGGTCGCCCACGTAGGCGTTCCACGTGTGGGTGGCGTAGCCGAAGGACGCCGACGTCCAGGCCTTGTCGACCGCGACCTCGCCGGCGAGGAACGGCGTGGCGTCGGGTCGCTGGAAGGCCCGGAGGTGGCCGCCGGCGTCGGTGACGGCGACGCAGGCCTCGAATCCGATCTCCTGGGCGGCGGTGTGCACGGCCTCGATGAGGGCGTTGGCGGCCGCGAGGGTGATGGAGGCGGCGGAGGTGGACCTGGTGAGGGTTGCGGTGTTGGTCATGACTGCCTTCTCTTTACTCGACTGGGGCAGGCGTGATGGTTGATGGTTGGCCAGGAGGGAAGCACCGTCAGCGCAGGGCCGAGACCGGGGTCGGGACGACGCGGGTGACCACCGTTGCTTCGGGGATCAGCAACTCCATGACGGCCGGGCGGATCTCGTTGCGCCAGCGGTCACTCTCGTAGACGGCCGCGTACAGCTCCTCGCGCTGGGCCTCGTCCTCGAAGCGGCGGATCCAGAGGTAGCCGTCCGGGCTCTCCTCGTCGATGAAGGACGCGGTGATGTCCATTCCGCCCGCGGCCTGGAACGGGATGACGACGTCCTCCATGTAGCGGACCCACTCCTCACGGCGTCCGGGCCGGGCCTGGTAGCGGCGTATCTCGTAGAACACGGCAGGAACCCTTTCTTGACCGGCAGTTCGGCAGGTAGCTCAGGTGATCGGCAGCTCAGGCGATGACGCGCAGGACGAGCTTTCCGCGGGTGCGGCCGGTCTCTCCCCGGGTGTGGGCCGCGGCGGCCTGCTCCAGCGGGAAGACCTCCTCGACCTCCACGCTCACCTGGCCGGCGTCGATGAGTTCGGCGATCCGGGTCAGCGCCGGGCCCTGCGGCTCGACCAGGAACGTGGTCGAGCGCACCCCCTTGGCCAGGGCCGCCTCGGCCAGCTCGGGTCCGGCGCCGGGGATGGCGACGAGCAGTCCGCCGGGGCGCAGCACGTCGAGCGAGCGGGTGCTGGTGTTGTCGTGCGCGTCGCCGACGAGGTCGATGACCACGTCGATGTCCTTGACGGCGTCCTCGAAGCGGACGGCGGTGTAGTCGACGACCTCGTCGGCGCCCAGTGCGGTGAGCCACTCGTGGCGGGCGCTGCTGGCGGTGCCGATGACGTGGGCACCCAGGTGCTTGGCGAACTGGACGGCCAGGTGTCCGACGCCACCGGCGGCGGCGTGGATCAGCACGCGCTGGCCGGGGCGGACGTCGGCGGCGTCGACCAGCGCCTGCCAGGCGGTGAGGGCGGCCAGCGGTACGGCGGCGGCCTGCTCGTGGCTGACGGTCGCGGGCTTGCGGGCGAACTGCCGGGCCGGCGCGGTCACGTACTCGGCGTAGCCGCCGGCCGCACGGGGGAACCACGGCATGCCGTAGACCTCGTCACCGACCTTGAGGGTGGTCACGCCGAAGCCGACCTCCGCCACGACGCCGGAGACGTCCCAGCCCAGCGTGAACGGCGGCTCGCCGAGCACACCGGCCATGCCCGAGCCCTCGCGGGTCTTCCAGTCGACCGGGTTGATCCCGGCGGCGTGCACCCGCACCAGGACCTCGGTCGGCAGCGGCACCGGACGGGCCACCTCCGCCACCCGGAGCACCTCGGGGCCACCGAAGCCGTGCTGGACCACCGCGCGCATCGAGGATGTGGACATGCGTCATCTCCCTGCATGAACTGATCGGACGTTATGGGCGACGCGAGGCCGGGGGACCTGATCCGCGGGGCTCGTCCCGTCGCGGTTGCGACCGTAGTCCCGAGGACGCGGTTACCCGCAAGGGCAGCTACTTCCCATAGGGAAGTAGCTGCCCTTGCGGGTAACCGGTCGACCACGATGCCGGTCCGGCCCGCGCCGAGCCTGCCGATCTCGTTCAGCCGCGGGTCCAGGATCAAACGGCTCGGCGGAGGTCCCCCAGGACGATCTCGTCCAGCAGCGGGTGCCAGCGCGTCGGCAGGCAGTCGCGCACCGCCTGGACACCGATCGGGTCCGGCACGAGCCGGTAGCCCTGGAACCGTGCGACGATCCCCGGGTCGCGTTCGAACACGTCGGCCTCGATCCCGGCACCACGCAGACCCTGCGCGAGAGCCAGACCTCCCAGACCG
This sequence comes from Kitasatospora sp. NPDC008050, assembly GCF_042957465.1. Taxonomy (NCBI): domain Bacteria; kingdom Bacillati; phylum Actinomycetota; class Actinomycetes; order Kitasatosporales; family Streptomycetaceae; genus Kitasatospora; species Kitasatospora sp. NPDC008050. The sequence continues at coordinate 128,127 of NZ_JBIBIJ010000020.1, read as the reverse complement.
GCTCCGACGACGGAAAATCGCACCACACACCTCCGGCCACTGACACGAACTTAGTTCGTTCTGACGATCTAAGTTCTACGTCGCCACCGAGGGGTACGACGCGCTGACCATCCGCCGGGTCGCCGCCGTGCTCGGCACCGGTCCGTCCTCGCTGTACGCGCACATCGTCAGGCCTTGCGCCGGGGCACGCTGCGCCCCGGCGGAAGGCGGCGGGTCAGACAGTGGTGGCCAGCCAGCCGATCTTCTCCGTCGAGTGCTTGCCGTCGCTCATGACGCTGCTGTTCACGCGCACTTCGTTCAGCCGGATCAGGAAGCCCGACTCGGTGACGTCGTGGACGCGGATGCCGGGCGTGTCGGGGCCGTTGAAGGTCTGCGTCAACGGCAGCACGATGACCTCCGACCCGGACGGGAACGGGGTCGGGAAAGTGACCCGGGTAAAGGTGGAGGTGTTGCCTCCCGTGGTCTCGATCGCGTTGTCGGAGCTGAGCTCGATCTTGCCGGTCTGAATCATGGTCATGGTCTGCTCCCTGAGGTCGTGTTGGCTACCGTCCGGCAACCGTGCCCAGTCTCACCGAGGCGGGAGCAGAGGGTTTCGGTCTCATCACAATGAGTGATCGATTTTCGGCCGCACTTTACGGGGGCGGCGCTGCCTCGGCCCGGCTCCTGCGAACGCCCGTGGACGACGGCATCACCCCCGCGAAGTCGATTCGCTGTCCACTACGACCCCACATCAGTCGAGCTTCTGTCCGTCAATGAGCGACTTACGGGGTCGTCATCTCGACCGAAAAGGGACAGGAAGGGGCGCTGCGGTAGGCCGCGACTGGTTCCCCGCGGGGTTCCGTGCGGCAGCCCAGCATGCGATGGATCGAGGTCCGCATCCGCGTCGGAAACGTCGCCTGCTGGGCCGACAGCTGACTTCAGGGGACCGATATGTCTGCCGCCCCCGGCCACATCGCCAGCCTCGATGACGGTCCCGCCGTGCCCGGCTGCGGGTCGGTCGTGGTCCAGCCGTGCTCCACCTGCTCACAGTCTCCGGGCGTTCCAGATACTGGCGCGGATGTCGATGACGGCGAGTCCGGCGGCCAGGGCTGCGGTGATGCCTTCGTCGGTGTTCTCGAAGGCCAGGCAGCGGGCGGGTTCTCTGGCGAGTTTCGCGGCGGCCAGCAGGTAGCACTCGGGGTCCGGCTTGAGGCGCTCGACGTGTTCGCGGGCGATGACGGCCTGGAAGAGTCCGGCCAGGCCGATGGCGGCCAGGCCGGCGTCCACCACGCGGCCGTCGTTGGCCGAGGCCACGGCCGCGGGCACAGGGGTGGCAAGGTGGCGTGCCACGGCCGTGACGCGCGGCAGCTCCCGCACGTGGTGGCTGCGGGTGAGCCAGTGGCCGCGGGCGATGGTCACGAACTCGCCGTCGGTGCAGGGCAGTCGCAGGCCGAGGTCGGTGTGCAGGCGTTGGCGCAGCAGGGTGAGGTCGGCGAGCGGCGCGTCGCGCAGCCACGGTTCGGGGACGGTGAGGTCCAGGTCGGTGAGGGTGGCGCGGGTGGCGTCGGTGTTGAGGGTGCTGGTGTCGGCGAGGGCGGTCAGTGCCAGGCCGGTGGCGGCGGGGCTGGAGTACGGTTCGCCGTCGATGCGCGGCCAGCCGCCGTCGTGGCTGGGCAACTCCCCGCCGGCGGCCCCACTGACGGCCAATTCCGTCCACTGGCCTGGCTGTTCGTGACGCTCAGCAAGCCTGGGCATCCTGTCACCGGGCTGCCGTCACGGGCAGCGTCCACCCGTGGGCCGGTACGGTCGCGTATCGCTGTAGGTCTTGGGGCGCTGAGCTGGTCAAGCCCAAGAGGCCCGCTGCGGTCGTTCCTGCAGCGGGCCTGAACGCCGGGCGTACGCCTTGGGTGTGGGTCCGGGTCAGTTCGCGAAGCTGAAGTCGCCGGCTGCTGGGGCGGCGATCTTGTCCACGCCGGTCAATGCGGTGAGCGTGGTCACCGGGGTGCTGCTGTCGTTGGTGGTGCCGTCGCCGAGCTGGCCCGAGCCGTTGGCCCCCCAGGAGCGGACCGTATTGTCGCCGAGCAGAGCGATGGTGTGTTCCCGGCCGCCCTCCAGCTGCTGGACGCCGGTCAGGCCGGGCACCGGAACGGGCTTGTTCCGGTTGTCGGTGGTGCCGTCGCCGAGCTGGCCCGAGGTGTTCTGCCCCCACGCGAGGAGAGTGTTGTCGCTGCCGGTCACGGCATGGCTGTGGTTGCCGCCGGCGGCGATCTGGGACACCACGCCGCTCCCCAACTCGGTGTCCACCGGGGTGTATCGGTTGATCGTGCTTCCGTCGCCGAGTTGGCCGGTGGCGTTGTGACCCCACGCCTTGACCGCGTTGTCGCCCGCCAGGGCGAGGTTGTGGTTGGCGCCTGCGGCGATCCGGGTCACCCCGGTCAGGCCGGTGACCGGGGCTGGGACGTTCCGGCTGGCCGAGGTTCCGTCGCCCAGCTGCCCGCTGATGTTGTAGCCCCACGCCCAGACAGTGCCGTCCTCACGCAGCGCGAGGCTGTGGTTGAGGCCGGCCACGATCGCGATCACCTTGTTGAGGCCTTCGACCCGGACCGGGACGCTGCTGTCCATGGTGGTGCCGTTGCCGAGCTGGCCGTAGTTGTTCTTGCCCCAGGCGACCACGGTCCGGTCGGCCAGCAGCGCCAGGCTGTGCGCACCGCCGGCCGCGATGTCGCTGGCGGTGGACAGGTTGACCACCTGGCCGGGCGCGTTGTGGCTGAACACCGAGCCGTCGCCGAGCTGGCCCGAGCCGTTGGCCCCCCAGGACTGCACCGTGCGGTCGGTCAGCAGGGCCAGGCCGTGGCCGGCCGCAGGCCCGGCACCGCCGGCGGCGATCTTCACCACCTCGGCGCTGGTCAGCCCGAGCACCGTGGTGGCGGTGGTGCGGAAGTCAGTCCAGGTGCCGTCGCCGAGCTGGCCCGCACGGTTGTTGCCCCAGGCCTTGAGTCGCTTCTCCTGCACGTCATCTCCCGAGCATCGATACGGTGGCCGCGAGCGGTTCCGCGCGTGGGAGACCAGCCCAACGGCCTGTCACGGCAATCCTGGTAGGTCGTCTGGTCACGGGCCCTTGCCAAACCGCCCTCATCACTCGAACGAGTGGGCCAATTCTCGGATCAAACGGTCGGTCGTCCGCATTGCCCGCCCCTTCGTTCCTCCGGCCGGGTGGGGTTGGACTGGCGGCGGTTTTTTCTACTGAGGAGTGGGGAGGGTCGGGCCGTGCCGCGGCGGTTGGGCTGCGGGTCGGAGAAGGGTGCCGGGTATGGCTCAGGGTTCTGTGAAGTGGTTCAACGGGGAGAAGGGGTTCGGTTTCATCGAGCAGGATGGTGGGGGTCCGGACGTGTTGGTGCATCACTCGGAGATTCAGGGCAACGGGTACAAGTCGTTGGATGAGGGGCAGCGGGTGGAGTTCGAGATCACGCAGGGGCAGAAGGGCCCGCAGGCGCAGCAGGTGCGCGCGCTCTGACCTGCCGGGCCCCGCGCCCCGCGCCGCCGGCCAGGACGACGCCCAGTCCGAGCAGGGGCGAGTGGAGCCCCGGCCCGCGACCGGTCTCATAGCCTGCGGATGAGGCCGGTCGCGTCAGCAGGAGTGGCGAAGCAGACCTCCGACGGGCAGGTGAACGGCAAACCCGTGGACGCGGCGAACGCCGCCTGTCCCACGGCTACGGGGGCGGCGACGCAGATGTTCACTCGATCCGGCGAACGGTCGGCTGAGGTGTCCCGGCGTGCGAACTTCTGTGGTGAGTATGGGTCAGGTAGCGAGTCGATCTTGCTCCCTTGTCATGCCGTCAGGCGGACGCGCTGCTTCCCCGGGAGCGAGGAGCCCGGGTGCGCTGTCGCGCCCGGACGGCTCCTCGAATCGAAGTGAGGAAGCATTGTCCCCCGACACCTCCCGTACCAAGGTCTACAGCGATCGCACGTACCTGCACACGACGTTGGTGCGTCACGCGGGCACCACAGTGGCGCTGGCGCTGGCGGCCGACCGCCGGATCTACTACAGCGTGCTCGACCTGGACAGCAGGCCCGCCGACGCCACGAAGGGACTGACCGACCCGAAGGCGGAGCCGAGCCAGCTCGACGTGCTGCACTGGGCGGACGATCCGAGCGAGCTGCGTTTCCCGAGCGAGATCGCCAAGGTCGGCTTCGCCCTGATGGGCGCCACCCGGCTGCCCGCCGTACGACGGGGCACCCGCACGGAGGCGCCTACGGACGAACTGCTGAGCCCGACGGCGACGGACACCTTCCTCTCCAGCACCGCCCGCCTCACCGCCGAGGCACCGTTCCAGGCGCTCTCGGACGGCAAGTACCTCTACGTCTTCCGCCAGTCGGTGGCGGCCGACCACGGGGACGCGCTGCTGCGCACCAGCGAGGGAACGTACACCGGAGACCGGGAGAGCCCGCGGCTTCAGCTGGTGGAGGGAGAGAAGATCGGCCTGGCGGTCGACGCGCTGCTCTGTGACCGATTCATCGTGTCCGGCCCGCAGTTGCTGCCGGTGCCCGAGGTGCGCTACCGGCGCAGCCGCCACCGGACCAGGCCGGACTCGGCCAAGGACGGCCTGGGTACCACTGACATGGACGGGCGGGACTTCCACGAACCCACGTTGGAACTGGGCTTCCTGGGCAGGGTGACCGGTGGCCGCTTCGCGGCGGTGCTGCTGCCCACCGAGGTCGGCGACCTGCGCCACTGGCAGTTCTTCGTCGACAAGCCCGACGCCGGGGTGATCGACGCGGTCAACGTCGAGCAGGGCAAGGACGGGCTGTTCCACACCCAGGGCTCGCGGCTCTACACCAGCCCCGACGCCAGGTACAGCGACGCCGTGCTGGAGCGCGCGCCCGGCAAGTGCCCCTTCACGGGCAAGGACCTGGTGCCGGCCGAGAGCGGGGAGGGCTTCGCCGAGACGGCGCTCTCCTTCGACGGCGAGACCGGTCGGCTCGCGGTGGACACCAGGACGCCGCTGCCGCTCGGCGCGGGCCCGTACACCGTGGAGCTGTGGCTCAGTCCGCAGGCCTGGGGCAGCACACTGCTGTCCGCCTCCGGTAAGGCTCCCGCCGCCAAGGCGGACACCACGGCGGTGACGCCCGGGCGCTGGCGGCTGGAGCTGACGGCGGCCGGCAAGGTGGCCGTGCAGCACGACGCGGACGGGGCGGGGACGGCGGCCACCTCCGCGGTCGAGGTGCCGGTCGGCGAGGGGGTCTACACCCACGTGGCCGTGGCGTACGACGGCACCGGTGCCACGTTGTACGTGAACGGGGTTGCGGGCAAGGCGGCCGAGCTCCCGGCCGGCAAGGGCGAGCGGACGCGGCTGACGGTCGGTGCCCAGGAGGTCGGCGGCAAGGCCGAGGGCTGCTACCGCGGGGTGATCGACGAGATCCGGATCTGGGACCGCGCCCTCCGGGCGGCCGAGCTGGCCGAGGACCGCTCCTACCGGTTGGTCGGCGACGAGCCGGGCCTCACCGGCTACTACCGCTTCGACGCAGGCTCGGGCACCCGGGTGTTCGACGCGACGCAGCGGGCGGCGCACGGCAGGCTGACCGGCGGGGTGAACTGGGTGACCTCGCAGGCCCCGATCGGCGACCACCCGGGGATGCGCCGGGAAAGCTTCGCGCTGTCCGGCCGTACCGTCTCCTCGGGGCTGCGCGCGCTGCTCTACCACCAGCAGGAGGAGGCACCCGCCGGGCACACCCAGCAGCTCGCACCGGCGAAGAAGCAGGCCCGGGTGCTGGTGGCGTGGGCGTCCGCCAAGGACGGCGAGTCGTCGCCCAAGGTCGCCGCACTGGACCTCGCCGTGGCCCGGGACGGCCGGCTCGCACAGCTCCCGGACGTCCTGGACCTGGACGAACTGGGCGCCACTGCCAAGCCGGTGGACGCCGAGCAGGTCAACACCCTGATGGCCGAGGTCGCCGTGCTCAGGAAGGAGGCGGAGAAGAAGAAGGCCGAGTTGGCCTTGGTCGAGGACGACCTGGCCGCCTTCGAGGACCTGCGGGCGGAGACCGATAAGGCATGGGATGACCTGCACACGGCTCAAGAGGAGCAGAAGCGGGCGGCGAAGGCCGACCCCGTCACCGAGGGCACCGTCGTCCTGATCCGCATCTCCTCGGACGGTGACAGGGACGGCACCAAGCGGGGCAACCTGGTGGCAGCCGAGCCCGCCACCGGAAGTACGCGAGTGCTCGCCTTTGCCCCCGGGGTGACCGACGAGACGGCCCAGTGGCAGTTCGTGCCGGTCGGCACGACCAAGTGCACCGGCGACAAGGACAAGTGGCGCCTGAAGCACGTGGGCAGCCAGCAGTGGCTCGACCTGGACTTCCGCTCCAAGGAGAAGGGAGGCGAAGTTCCGCTGGCTCTGAAGGCCAGCGAACGGGATGCCATCCATCTGACGGTCGAACGGAATGGGAGCAGCTATGCACTGGGCACTTACTGGGGCAAGGTCGGCACCAAGCCGGAGTTGAAGGAGGGAGAGTCTGCCCTCTGGAACCCCCGTGCGGAAAAGACGGGGTGGCTTACCGTCATCAAGGCGGTCGGTACGGTCGACCTGGCCGAGAAGGTGGAAAAGGCTCACGCCGAGGCCCTGGCCCTGGAAGCCCGCCTGCAGGACGCCGACAACCTGAACAAGGGGGGCAGTCTCCGGGCCCCCTACGACGCCGCCAAACGCAGGCTGGAGGAGAAGGAGGCCGAGGTCGGCAGGGCCACCGGCGGCGCCTCGGGCCGCAGCACGCTCAGGCTGGCGATGCCGAGCCTGGGCCGCGACAGGTCCGGCCTGGGCCGGGCGGGCGCCGTGCTGAGCTTCGCCGCCACCCGGGACACGCCGTACCTGCTGGACAGCGGCTCCGGGCAGCTGGGGCTCTACTTCCGTGACGGCGAGGGCAAGTTCACCGCCGCCTACTACGACACCTCGGTGGGCCGCTCGGTCAAGCAGCTGGCGGCGGGCGACAGCGCGCAGCTGCTGCTGACGGCCGCCGACCCGAGCACCGACCTGGCCAGGGTGACGGTCACGGCCGAAGCCACCGGCAGCCCGGACCGGTGCAAGCTCACCCTGACCGAGACCGCCGCCGACGGCACCACCGTGACCGACCAGGAAGTCTGGGACCTGCTGCCCCGCGACGTGGGCCGGGCCGCCGACGCACTCAACGGCGTACGAGAGCTGCCGCAGGCCGTCGGTGAGGTCAGCACGCTGGAAGGCGGCAAGCTGACCCTGGAAACCGGGACCCTCCGGCAACTGACCGCGGGCACACTCCTCCTGGTCGGAGACCAGCCGTACCTGGTGACCGCGGATGCGGCTGCCGGGGCCACCGAACTGGCCGTCGGGTACGGCCCGATGGACGTGCCGGAGGCAGCCGGGCGGGCCGTCACGACGGTGAACCACACGCCCGGGCTGGTAACGGTCAGCCGGGCGGGGGCAACCACAGCCTTCGGTTCCCGGCTGGTGGAGGCCGCCTACACCCACCGCACCGGCACCCTGGCGAACGGCACCGCGACCGACCTGGCCGGCGTCAAGCCCAACTCCTGGTGGGGCGACACTCCGGGCCGGTCCTGGAAGTTCAAGAACGGGGCCGAGCCGCTGGACCTCCCGTACTCCCAGGTGACGGGGGCCGCCGCAGCGGACGATCTCACCCTGGAGGCCTGGGTCAAGCCCACCGCTACCACCGGGCCGGCCAGGATCATCAACTTCTGCCACCCACCCTTCGGCCGGTACGCATTGGCCCTCGGGGAAAGCACCGGCAGCGGCCGCCGGGTGCTGGCCCTGGTCGGCGACCAGTCGGTCACCACCGAAGAGAGGGTGGCGGACGGCGAGTGGACGCACCTGGCCGCCAGCTTCGAGCAGTCCTGGGCACTGCGCTTGGCCGGGCGCTCCTCGGCGGTGGCCGGGCACAGCGACGCGCTCAACCTCACGGGGGACTGCACCGTCGAGGTGCACGTCGCCGTCGACGAGTTCTCGGGCTACCAGGGCCTGATCTCCAAGGGCCGGCTGAAGGGCGGCCGGGAGCACGGGGTGCCCTTCCAGCTCGGAGTGGACGAGAACGGCCGATTGGTGCACTCGGTGGAGCTCGCCGACGGCACCGTGCGCAGCCACGTCTCCACCGGATCCCTCACCGCGGGCAAGGCACACCGTGTCGCGGTGGTCCGCCGGGCCGGGCAGCAACTCGTCGAGAGCAAGGGCAAGAAGACCATCACGTACACCGAGAACGGCGAGGCGGTCAGCCGCGAGGTGGACGTGATCGACTCGATGCTGCTGGACAGGTGGTTCGACGTCGCGTTCTACATCGACGGCGAAGCGGCCGGCGAAATGCGCGACCACGACCTGGTGCCGGCCAAGTCCAGCGGCCCGCTGGAGCTCGGCTGCGGCTGGTCGGGCGCCGATCCGCGCCACCTGGCCGGCACGGTGAGCGAGGTGCGGCTGTGGAACCTCGCCCGGGACAAGGCCCGGCTCGGCAGCGGCGCGCGCGGTGACGAGGGCCTGGTCGCGCACTGGCACTTCGAGGAGAACGAGGGCAACACCGCGGCCGACGAGACGGGCACGCACCCCCTGCGCCTGCACGGCGCGACCTGGACCAAGAACCCCGACCCGCTCGGCTCGACCTTCCGGATCTACCTGAACGGCCGCCCGGTCGTGGTGAAGCCGCGCACCGCGGACCCTGAGCGCCTCGGGTACTTCGGCACCTACGTGTTCTGTCTCGGCGGCCGCTACCCGTGGAGGACGGACGGAGGCAGGCAGGCCCCCGACCAGCTGTACCGGGGTGAGCTGGAGGAGGTGCGGGTCTGGCGCACCGTCCGGACGGAGGAGAACATCCTCGACAACCTCTTCGGGCGCCTGCGGGGCGAGCGCGCGGACCTGATCGCCGCGTACTCCTTCGACGACGCCTCCACCGAGGCGAACAGCAGGCTGGTCACCGACAGCGGTCCGCGCGGTCTGCACCTCAGGCTCGCCCAGGACGCCGCCAAGCGGCCCACCCCCGTGCTCTCCACCGCGCCGGTCTCCGGGGACGCGGCAGAGGTGCAGCCGGTCTTCGTGAAGACACCCAGCGCCTACCTGGCCACCATCCAGAACGCCCCCGCCGTGCAGGAGTACGCCGACCTCCAGCGGGACCACTACGGGCGCAGCAGCGGCGCGCTCAAGCGGGTGTACGCCTACGTCCGGGACGGCGCCTGGCACCTGGTCACCGGGTACAAGGTCGGTGACCTGGTCTCGGAGTGGGTCGCCCAAGTGCAGTTCGACCCCCAGATCACCGGGTACATCGAGGGCGCCCCGCCGGTGCCCTCGGAGAACCTGATCGCCACCAAGAGCCCCAAGCTGTTCAGCTACATCGACGCCACCAAGGTCGAGTTCGAGCGGGCCGACAGCGTGGTCAACACGCTCTCCTCCAGCCGTGAGCGCAGCGTCACGGCCGCGCTGGAGCTGGCGGTGGGCAACGAGGCCTCCGCCGACTCGCTGCTGATCAGCGCGCCTCTCGGCTTCGGCATCGCCAAGCCGATCGTCGAGGGCGGCTTCGACTGGGGTGTGCGGGCGACGACGGAGTTCGCCAACGCCTGGGGCGACGAGACCGAGGTCTCCCAGGGCTGGCAGACCGGGCGGCTGACGGCCGTCGGCCTCTCCGGGGGCTGGGAGACCCCGGACGCCGACAAGCAGCTCAACAAGGACAACGGGCGCCGCTTCGCGCCCTCCAACACCGGCTACGCCCTGGTGCAGTCCGAGACGGCCGACGTCTTCGCGCTGCGGCTCGCGCACAACCGGGCGCTGGTCTGCTACCGGATGGTGCCCAACCCCGACATCCCGCGCGACTGGAACCTCATCCCCTTCCCGATCAACCCCCGCTACACCAAGCAGGGCAGCCTCGACGGGTCGGTCGGGCAGGACGTGCACGGCAACCGGGTGATGGAGGAGGAGTACCAGGGCCTGACCGGGGGCGGTGAGCTGAGCTACTTCAAGCCGCGCGAGGCCTACGCGCTCAAGCGGCGGATCATCGAGGACCAGCAGCGCCTGCAGACCTTCTACGACGCGGTCTCCACCGAGACCCACCGCGCCGACCCCACGGCCGAGCGGGCCCGGCAGGTGCTCTCCGGGTTCGTCGGCCCGATCAAGGACCCGGCGCAGCGCGACGGCAAGGCCAGGCCGGCCGACGCGCAGGCCAAGCGGAGCCTGGTCAACACCTACGTCTGGTCGGCGGACGGCGGCTTCTTCGCCGAGACCACCGAGACCATGGACTCCGTCACCGAGGTCACCTCCGGCAGCTACCAGCTCTCCGGCTCGCTGGCCGGCTCCGTGGGAGGCGGCGTGAAGATCTTCGGCATCGGCGCGAACGCCCAGTTCGACGCCTCGGTGGGCGGCGGCATCGCGGTGACCCGCTCCCGCGGCAAGGAGTCGACCCGCTCGTTCAGCCTCGACATCACCTGCGACGTGCCGGGCGACCTGCAGAAGTACGACGCCAACGGGGATCCGGAGTACGACAAGGAGACGGGCGCGGCGATCGAGGTCCCGGGGCGGGTGGACGCCTACCGGTTCATGACCTTCTACCTGGACACCGACACCCAGAACTTCGAGGACTTCTACGGCAAGGTGGTCGACCCCCTTTGGCTCGGCGGCGACAGCGCCCACGCCGCAGCGCTGCGCCAGGCCCAGCAGTCCGACAAGCGGCCGCCGTGCTGGCGGGTGCTGCACCGCGTCACCTACATCAGCCGCAAGCTGGCCGGCGAGCCCGGCGCGGGGGCCTCGGCGCTGGACAGGTCGATGGCGCAGGAGGACATCTCCAGCAACTACGAACTGATCCGCCGGATCGACCCGTACGTCCGCGACCACACCGCCGACCGGGGTGAGCTGGAGGTCGCGGTCAAGGAGGCGCTGACCACCCACCTGCCCGGACTTCTGCCGCACACCGCGCAGGTGGCGGACTACTTCGCCCTCTACTACGGGCTGGACCAGTGACCGCCGTCCCCCTGGGGAGCACCGGGGTGACGGCGGACGGCCTCACGGTGGGGTGAACGCCGCACGATGACCTGCGCCGGGCGGGGCCTGCACCGGGCCCGACGGGCCCCGCCCGGCGCAGGAGGGTGCAGGTCGAAGCAGCGCGGATCCCGCGGCGGGAGGCCGGAGCAAGCGGCCTCTCGTGAACAGGGTCAGGCGTCACCGTCGTGGTTGCTGAGCGCCGTTGGCCTCGGACCAACCTTCCGTCTTCAAGAAGTGCGAACTCGTCACGCGCTGCCGCTGTCGCGTGGCAGGCGTCGGACCGCTCGTGCGGTCAGCGGCAGGCAGACCAGTTGGGCTGCGCCGACGGCAACTCGCTCCGCCTGGTCGCGGGTTCGCACGAGCGCCTTCTTGAACCCGAGCCCGAACCCGAACCCGGCAGGTGCCGGTGAGCTGTAGGCCGTCAGGCAGCACAGGCCGCCTCCTTCCAGCCCCCTGGTGTGGCGGGTGGGAGCGTGGACGGCGAAGGTGCTCAGGAGTTCTCGCACGATCACCGCTGCCGCTGTCCGGGAGAACCGCTCGGCGGGGCACTTGCGTAGACCCAGGCCGAAGCCCACGAATCCGGCGTCCGCTCGGCCGCGTTGCTCCCATCGCTGCGGGTCGAAGGCATCCGGCTCGGTGTGGCCCGTCCGCTGGTGCCGGCCGATGTCGAACAGGAGCTGGGTTCCGCGCGGGATCGTCACGGCCGGGCTCAGCGGGATGTCGTCCGCCACGAGTCGCTGGATCGTGGCGTGCAGGGGGTAGAGCCGCAGTGCTTCCGAGAGGAGGTGGTCGAGGTAGCGGAGATCGCTCTCGGCGACCCGTTCGACGACGTGCGGATGCCGGGATGCTTCGAGCACGGTGTGGCAGACGCCTTCGGAGAGCTGGATGACGCCGGTGTTGAAGAACACGCCCTGCAGGTGCTTCGCCCTGGCGGTCGTGTCGAGTGTGCTGTCGGGGCCGAAGATCTCGGGGCAGCCGCCGTGCTCGGTCACCGTGGTCCGCACGAGGTCGAGGAGTGCCAGTGCGGCGCCGGCGTCGCCGGCGGGCCGAAGTCCCTTGGAGGTGCGCATGGAGTTTCTGGCGGAGCGGCCGATCAGCGCGATCTGCTCATGCGTCGGCGTGGTGCTGAAGGCCAGTTCGAACATGAGGCGGGCGGAGATCGGGACGGCGAGGTCCATGAGCCGCAGCACGCGGCTGGTGGTTCCGGGGGGCCAGGCGTCGTCCAGGACCTGGCGTGTACACCTGCGGGCCATCGCGACGATCTCCTCGCGCGGGACGGCGAGGGCGCGGAAGGTAGCCCTGGCCAGCTCCGCGTAGCGGGGGTGGTCGGGGTCGATGTTCTCCTGGTGCTCGTTGGCCGGCCGGTGGAAGTGGCGGATGGCCCGCCGTGCGTGGGTGTCGCCGCGGTGGCTCGCGGACTCGTGGGCGAAGAGCTCCTCCAGGACGGGTCCGTGGATGTCCTGGTCGGGCAGGCGGATCATCGGTGTGCCGGCCGGGCCGTCGTCCTTGGTGAGCAGGCGGAACCGGTAGGCGGCGGCAAGACGTGGGTGGGCGGCGAAGGCGAGCACCGCCGCGGTGGCAGCGGCTGCCGGGATCGCGATCAGCAGGATCAGGAGGGCGCTCATGCGGGCTCCGTCGACGAGGCTCGAATCGCCTGCGGTTGCGTGACTTCGCTCCGCCGGCCAGCTGCCGCGCTGCCGCGCGACTGGCCGGTCACGTGGCACCGCCGCACACTGCTCGGGCATCGGCGCTGATCTCGCGGCGAACCTCGTCCTTGCGGACCTTGCCGAGCGCGGTTCGCGGCAGCGCGGTCACGAGGGCCAGACGAGCCGGCAGGTACCACTCGGTCATGTTCCTGGCCCGTAGGAAGGCGCGGAGGTCTTCGAGCGAGGGCGGCGTACCACGGGGGACCACGACCGCACAGGCGACTTCGTGGCCGTCGTCGTCCGGCACGCCGACGACGGTGGCTTCGGCCACCCGGGGGTGGCCCAGGAGTTCGCCCTCCACCTCGGCCACCGGGATCACGTAGCCCCAGCCGATGCGATCGGCTGCGCGGGAGAGGAAGCGCAGGTTCCCCCGCTCGTCGGCCTGGACGAGGTCGTCCGTGTCGTACCAGCCCCCATCGTGCACGGGACTCCACAGGACGCGCCGGGTGCGCAGGTCGAACATCCCGCGGCACAGGCCGGGGCCGCGCACGTGCAGCCGGCCGACCCCGGGGGCATCGCTCTCGGTCAGCCGGATCCGCATGCCCGGCAACGGTTTTCCCAGGCTCCGCTCCTGCGCACCCGGCGGGTCGTCCGGCCGGGTCGCCATGACCGGGCCCGCCTCGGTCATGCCGTAGAACCTGACCAGTCGCGGGCACAGGAACGCACGCACCTGTGCGGCGACGGGGGCGGGCAGTGGCGCGGCGAGGCTGATGACCTGGCGCAGCCCGCTCAGCTCGCGGGGGTGACGCTGCTGCTCGCGGACGAGTTCACCGAGGCTGCGCGGGGCCGCGATCAGGCAGTTCACGTCGTGTCGTGCCAGCAGGTCCAGCCACGTCCCGGGGTTGTGGGTGTCGGTGAACATCGAGGGCTGTCCGGTGGCGAGCGGAGAGAGCAGCCCGAACAGCAGCCCGATCGCATGGGTCAGGGTGGAGACGGCGGCCGTCACGCCGTTCTCCGGGAGGTGTGCCCGTGCCGCCCGGAGGGCGGCGTACCTGGTGTTGTGGGTGTGCAGCACGGCCTTGGCCCGGCCGGTCGTCCCCGAGGTGCACAGCACCTGGCACACCTCGTCGGCTCGCACGGCCGGGCGTTCGGCGACGGGCAGCGGTACGGCGGACACCGCGTCGCGCATCAGGTCGCCGAGGGTGATGACCTGCGCGGTCCCGTGCCCACCGGATTCACCGTCGTCCGCGGTGACGAGCAGGCCGGTCCCCATGCTTGACGTCATCACCTCCCGCTCGCGCGCGCCGGTGCCCGGCGGCAGTGAGAGCGCCGCCGCGCCCACCCGGCCGCACGCCAGCCACAAGGCTCCCGACTCCCACCAGTTCGGCAGCTGCCAGGCCACCACCTGGCCGGGACGTACCCCCCGGTCCCGCAGTACCGCGGCGAACTGTTCGACACACCGGGCGAGTTCGCCGAAGGTGACGGTCACCGACTCGCCCAGGAGGGTGCGCGCGTTGAGGTACGCGGGTCGGTCGGCCGCGGTGCGGGCCAGTGCGTGGAGGTCGTCCAGGAAGGTGCCGTGGCGCCACCACCCCTGCTCGTAGTAGGAGGCGGACTCGGCCGGCAGCGCCGGCAACGACCTGCTCAACTCACCCATGGTTCCCCGAAAGTGACAGCGGTGACGAAAGCGGTGACGAGAGCTTGGCGGCCGCGCGGGCGACGACCTCGCAGGCCTCGTCCTGCTGGGCGCGCCAGTGGGGCTGGTAGGTACCGGCGGGGGTGGGGGCGGCGCCACCGGTGTACACGACCAGGGCGCGTTCGCCGGGGCGGATCAGGCCCTGTTCGATGGCGTCGAGCGTGCCGGCCAGCGAGTAGAGGCCGGCCCGCTCGCGGGGTGTGCCGTCGGGGTCGAGGGCGACGGTGACGCCGGCGTCCCGGAGCAGGGCGATGGCACGCGGTTCCAGCTGGAGGTAGCGGCTGTTGGTGAGGGCGCGCACGGTGCCGCGGCTGTAGGCGCACAGATTCCGCATGCGCCGCACGAGGTCCTCGGTGAGGGTCTGGCGGAACAGTGTGGGTTCGAGCACCGGGACCTCACCGGGCTCGCCCGACTGCTCGCCGAGGGCCCGGACGAACGGGGCGACCGCCTGCTGCTGGACGCCGAGGAAGCGGGGCACCTGGACGGGCTGCGTGCGCTGGAGCTCGCGCAGCCCGGCGTAGAAGCCGAGCGGCCCGTACCCGCTGGACAGCGCCTGGACGTGCCAGTCCCACTGCCGGCCCAGCTCGTGTCCGGCGTCGCGCAGGACGTGGGCGCGCAGCTTGTTCGCCTCGTCCTGGTCGGTCGGGGCAGGGGCAACCGGGACGCCCAGGGTCTGGGCGCAGGCCGCCAGGACGGCCTTGATCCGGTGCTCGGGTGCGTCGACCTCGACGAACTGCACGGTGCCGGAGTCGGCGAGCCGGGGCACGATGCGGCGGCGGGAGGCCGGCGGGTGCAGGATCACCGCGCGCAGGCCGACGTGGGCGGCGTAGGCGGCCAGGGCGTTGGCGGTGTTCCCCGAACTCTGGGCGAGGACGAGCGGCTGCTCCTGCCCCAGGTAGCGGGAGACGGCCAGGCAGACCAGCCAGGACTTGAAGGTACCGGTGGTGTTGCCCGTCGACAGGTCCAGCACGTCGGCGAGAACGCCGCCCTGCGGCGGTAACTGGACGATGCGCGCGCTCTCCTGGAGGCTCGCCCGGCGGATCCGCTCGGGGTCGGCCGACAGGTGCGCGGCGTACCGCCGCACGACGTCGTCCTGCGCGTAGATCTCCATGGCCGCTCCCCTCCCCGCAACCGCTAACGGGCAGCGGCGAAATGGCTGCGCAGGTACTCGCTCCAGCGGACCGGCGGGTAGTCGGTGCGGCCGACGGGCGGCGGGAACGCCTCGATCAGGGCGTCCTGGTCGGCCCCGCTGGCGTAGAGCAGTGAGAGCAGGTCCTCCTCGGGGGCCGCGGCGGGCGGCGGGGCGACCCGGTGCAGGCACGCCGGCCAGCGGTCCCCGGTCCACCGGGCGAGAAGTTGGCCGACGTTGACGGCCAGGGTCCCGGGGACGAACGGAGCGTCGACCCAGCCGCCCTCGGCGCTGTGGAGCTGCAGGCCGCCCAGCCCGTGCTCGCGGTCCAGGACGGTCAGCGCGCCGAGGTCGGTGTGCGGGGCGTGCCGGTACCCACCCGCCGCGGTCGTTCCCAGCCGGCGCAGCGACGGGTACCACTTGAGCCCGCCGACATGGGTGGGGTCGCGCCGCAGCGCGGTGAAGTGGTCGGCGGGCGCGCCGAGCGCGTGGGCGCACAGCGTCAGCAGTTCGTCGCTGAGCGCGCGCATCGACCGCAGGTACTCCTCCGCCAGCTCCGCGAGCCGGGGCACCTGCGAGGGCCAGCGCTGCGCGCGGCGCTCGTCGAGGACCGCCGAGCCCGTGGCACCGCCGTCCCGGAAGCTGAACGTCTCCCTCAGGTCGGCCGGGCCCCCTTGGGCGTTCGGGTAGTCGGTGCTCCAACCGCTGCCGCCCCTCTCGGCGCGGTAGTCGGCCTTGACCGGCTCGGGCAGTGCGAAGAACTCCCTGGCGAGCGCCCGGAGTTCCCTGAGCAGCTCGGCCGGGACCTGGTGCCCGGTGACCAGGCAGAAGCCGTATGAACCGAAGATGGCGTCCAGCCGACGGGCCACCTGGTCGCGATCGTGCGGCTCACCGGTGCGCCAGCGCTCCAGGTCGATCAGCAGGTCGGCACCTTCGGCGGCCATTCGGGTGGCGGGGGTCATGGTCGTCCTCGTGCTCGCAGTGGTCCGGCGCCGCTGACGTTCCCGAGTCGCACCCGGGTCGTCGCGGTCCATCTAACCGGCGGCCCCACCTCGCTCCGGCATCCGACAGCCGAAACTCACCTGCACGAGTGATCGTTAGCCCGGCGGACACCTCCTCGGCCGGCTCCGCCGCCACCATGGGGGGCGGAATTCGGGGTCGCTGTCCGGGCGGACCCCCGGCCGTGTCGGCACCGCGCCGCGCGGCCCCGGAGCGGAAGTGAGCACGCGACGCATGGACGACACGGGCCTGGACCGGATCGCGCAGTTCGCCCGGCACGAGATCGGCCCCTACCTGGCCGCCCACCCGGAGGACCGCTACCCCCTGCCCCTGGTGCGACGACTGGCCCAGTTGGGCGCCTTCGGGGCGGCCGTGCCGACACAGTACGGCGGAGGCGACTGGAACCGGCGCGACCTCGCCCTCATCGGATACGAACTGGGCCGCGGCTGGCAGCCGTTGGCCGCTCTGGTCGGCACCCACCTCAAACTGTGCCGGCAGGTGACGCAGCACGGCACCCCGCGGCAGCGCGAACGGTGGCTCGACCCGATGGCCCGCGGCGAGAGCGTCTTCGCCCGCGCCTACCACGAACAGGGCATCGGCCACCCGTCCCAGCTGCGCACCCGCGCCACCCGGCGCGGCCGGGCCGGCGTGCTCAACGGACGCAAGAGCTGGGTGACCAACGCGCGCAACGCCGACCGGGTGCTGGCGATCGCCCGCGGCGACAACGCCGCCGTGGGCGTCCTCGTGGACCCCGCCCGCCCCGGGGTGACCGTCGGACCGGAGCTGCCCAGAGCCGGCATGCTCGGCGTCTCGCTCGCCGAAATCACCTTCGACGACTACGAGTTCGACCCCGAGGAGGACGTTCTCGGCGGCTGGGACCACGACCTGACCGCCTCGCTGCTCGCCCACGACGTGACCAGCTACACGGCCCGGGCCGTGGGCTCGGCCGACGCCGTCCTCGAACACACCGTGCGCTTCGTGCGCGACGGCCTGGCCCACCGGCCGGCCGACGTCCAGGGCGCCATCCGCCTGCGGACGGGCGAGTTGGCGGCCAAGGTCGCGGTGATGCGGACGGTCTGGCGCGCCCTGCTCGATCCGCAACCGCCCCAGGACGCAACGTCCCTTGGAGTGCCGATGCCGCCGATGGCCTCCGCGGTGGCCAAAGTGTTCTGCACCGGAACCCTCCTGGACGTGCTGCGGGAGGCGGCTGCGCTGTGCGGCGGGGCCGGGTACGCCGCAGCCGACCACGCCCTGGGACGGCACTACCGCGACGCGCTGGCACTGCCGATCGTCGGAGCGCCCAACGACGTCCTGCTGTCCCGGATCGGCGAACACGAGCTGGACGCGGACCGGTCGTCAGGACCGGTGGCGGATCCGCACTCAGGCCGCTGACCCGACACGATCCCAGGGAGCCGACCTACCCCCGCCGTCCGGGCCGGGCGGCGGCATCGAACTCCACGCACTCGATGAACGCGCCGCCCGGACGGCGGACGGCCAGGTTGCGATCTGCGGGGCCTGGTTCGGGCCGTCGATCACCTCGCCGCCGCGGCGCCCGGCCAGCGCCACGACCTCGTCCAGCGAGGTCACCACGGTGGCGGCCTGGGTGGCGCGGCACAGGGCCGGTGCCTCGGCGGTGCCGGCGATCAGCCGGCAGTCGCCGATCCGGGCCAGTTCAAGGTCGCCGTGCGCGAGGCGGATTGCGTGAGCGGCGCTGCCGCACCAGCAGCAAGGACTCAATACGCGTCCGATACCACCCACGGCCGGTTCCGGTGTGGGTCGCCGGAACCAGGCGGGCTCCGTTCCGGCCCAGATAGCGGCCGGGGAGGTGGCCGGGAACGTAGCTAGCGCTTCGCGCTCCAGTTTGCGCTGGCCATCTTGAACCGCTCCTGGTGCGGCATGTCGGGGTGCGCTTCCTTGAGTCGGGCCAGTTCCTCCTGCATGAACCTGTTGAAGGGGCCCAGCCTCTTGCGTCCGCCGCCTGCGCTGACCCTCGCCGCTGTCGACCTCTGCTGTTGTGTCACTTCTGCCTCCGCTGTCGTTGTCGGTGATCCATCTGCTGACCGCGCGGTTGTGGCGGCTACAGCACCAGGTCCATGCGCAATGCCCGGGCGCAGGCCACCGCGGCCTCGGTAGCGGCGCCTTGGGTGTTCTTGCGCTCCTCGTCCCAGTAGCCGGCCAGCACGATGCCCGGCACGCCGGCCAGCACGATGCCGTCGCCCTCGCCGTGCAGGTGCACCACCGGCAGCGGGCCGTCGTCGCCGCCGCCGGCCTCGCCGCGTTCGACGACGCGGTACTCGGTGCCACCGAAGTCCACCACCTGGCCGGTCCCCTCACCGTCGACCAACTCGAACAGCGCGTCGGCGTCGGAGGCGAAGAAGTCGGTGGCGTCCTCATAGGTGTCCGCGTCGCGGATGCCCAGTGCACCGGCCAGCACAGCCTGCTCGTCGTCGCCGAACAGGTACAGCGCGGCGGCGTTCGGTGCGGCGGTGGTGCCGTCGTTGGTCCCCTCGGGGTCCAGCAGCCGATCGAGCAGGTAGCTCTCCCACACGGTGTCGGTGTCCCCGTCGAAATCGATCTCGCTCAACCCGGTTCCCCTCATTGGTCCCTCCCCGCCCCGCTGCGCGCCGATCGACCTGGCTCCGGCCGAAAACGCGGCCAGGCTCGATTCCCGCTCTCCCGCGTCAACCGAGCAGTGCTCGGTGCCCCGAAAGTGGTTCATGAGGACATCTCGCACGTGTCGGCGATACCTTGCACTTCCGATCCTTCTAGCCTGCCGCCGTGATCCCTACTGAACCCATCGGCAGCATCCCCCGTCCCCCCGTACTGCAGGTCGCGACCTCGGACCTCCGGGCCGGGCACATCAGCGACACCGAGTTGGCCGCGAACCGGAGCCAGGCCGTCCGCGAGACCGTGGCGAGGCTGGAGGCCACCGGGTCGCCGGTGCTCACCGACGGCGAGCAGGCCAAGCCCAGCTTCCTCACCTATCCGCTCCAAGGGCTGTCCGACCTGAGCCCCGACGGCGCCGTCATCCCGTTCGCCGACGGCCACACCCGGCAGCTGCCGCGCCTGACCTCCGGACCCTTCCGCTACAAGACGTACGCGCAGGAGTACTTGCGGGCCGCGAAGCAGCACACGAAGCTCCCCGTGAAGCAGGCCGTCGTCGCCCCCTCGGCCCTGAGCCTGCTCTACCCGCCTGACGGGATCGCCGGCTACCCGCGCGAACAGTTCCTCGACGACCTGGCGAGCGAGGCGGAGACGGACATCCGCGGTTGCCTGGACGCGGGCGCGCACGTCGTCCAACTGGACTTCGAGGAAGGCCGCCTGTCACTCAAGCTCGACCCGAGTGGTCAGCTGCTGCGCGACTTCGTCGAGCTGAACAACAAGGTGCTGTCCCGCTTCACCGGGGCCGAGCGCTCCCGGATCGGCGTCTACAGCGGCCCCGGAGCCGACCAGGACTCCCCCCACAGCCTCGACGTCGACTACACCGACCTGCTGCCGCACCTGTTCCAGCTCACCGTCGGCAACTTCTACCTCCAGCTGGCCAGCGAGGCCGACCCGGACCGGGTCCTGGGCATCATCGCCGACCAACTGCGGCCCGGCATCCGCGTCTTCGTCGGCGTGACCGACCCGATCGACCCACGCGTGGAGACGGCCGAGGAGGTCCGCGACCGCGTCCTGCGCGCCGCCCGCCACATCCCGGTCGACCAGCTCGGCACCTGCGACGACGCCGGCTTCGCACCGTTCGCCGACGACGCCTCCACCTCGCGGGACACCGCGTTCGCCAAGATCCGCGCCCGCGTGGAGGGCACCGCGCTCGCCGCCGAGCAGCTGGGAGCCTGACCACGGCGGCACGCTAGACCCACCAGGTGAAGGGCACCCGCCCGATCGGCCCCGAGCGGTGATTGGGCAGACCGCGGCCGGGCCCGCCGCGCACCACCTCCGCGCGGCGGGCCCGACGCCTCGCCGGTCCTCGGCGGGACTTCGGTACCAGCCTGCTGCCCGACGACGCCCACGATCCGGTGAACGGGGACGACCCCACCGATCAGGGAGCTTGCTGAACTCCGCGAGCCACCCGAACCAGGTGGCGGAGACATCCGTTTGCCCCTCGCGAGCGCCCGGAATCAGCGCAAGGAGTCCCCGTGGGAATTCTGACAGCGGTCAAGCACGCAGACAGGTGACAGCAGATGTGCCGAACGGAAGTCCTGGTCCGGCCCCGCACCGCCCTCCCAGCCTGCCCGTCTCGTGGACGGGCGCGAGGGCAGCGGGGTCGACG
Organism: Kitasatospora sp. NPDC008050; assembly: GCF_042957465.1. Classification (NCBI taxonomy): domain Bacteria; kingdom Bacillati; phylum Actinomycetota; class Actinomycetes; order Kitasatosporales; family Streptomycetaceae; genus Kitasatospora; species Kitasatospora sp. NPDC008050. Next base: position 107,417 of record NZ_JBIBIJ010000020.1, on the reverse strand, counting down.
GAGCTGGCCACGCCTGCGCGGGGCCCCTCCGGCGAGCAAGCCGATCTCTGCGATGGCGTCGAGGTCCCGCTGCCCGGTCCTGTGTGCCCCGGGTGTGGCAGCGGCGTGGCGAGTTGCGTGTCCTACTTCGTGCGGTCGATGACGTTGCCGTTGGAACAGTTGTTGACATGGTCGCCGACGTAGTCGCCCAGGACCGGGACGACGGCCACCTCCTGCAAGCAGACGGCGGCGGCGGTGAAGTCCCAGTTGTTGACGGCGTTGATGGCACCGCCGATGGCGGAGTCGTTGGCGGCTTGGGCGGGGTGGTCAGGGCGCCCGGCTCGCTGTTGTCGAGCTTCGCGATAGCCGCGGTGCGTGCTTCAGGCCACGATCACCGCGTCCTCCGCGCCTGTGGACATCGCGTTCACCGGCGACGGCGAGCGAGTGGCCGGAACGGTGGCCACAGTCGACCTCGGCGAGGGGCCATCGTCTGGTCCTGGTCGACGGCGCCCCGGAAGGGACGTCACTACCCGCCGGGGCTTGGGCCCTGCCGGGCGGCCGGGTGCTGCGAATGACCCGGCGCACCCCTGCGCCGGCGTCCGACCCAAGGCGCTTGGACGGCCTGGGCCGTCCCCTGCCTGCGCAGCACCGGCGTCACCGCCCATCCGACGCGGGCGCGGGCTGTGCGACAGGCAGGAGGTCTCGCCGGCGTCATCCGGTTCGACATCGGGGCCCGGGCGCGCGGTGGCGCCCGGGCCGACGCGCACGGAGCAGCTACCAGCGGCGACGCGGCGGCGTCGGGTTGAGCTTGGCGGCAAGTGCGGAGAGGAAGACCGGGAGCTTGTCGACCATGTTCTTGGGGACCGGGGTGCTCTGGACAGTGCCCCTCCTCACGTCCTCGACGACGAGGGCGTAGGTGCCGTTCTCCTCGACGAGCTCGGCGGCGAAGAGCAGCGTCCGGGTGGAGGTTTCCATCAACGCTCCTTGGCGTGGGTGTCGTTGAGCCAGGCGGTCCATGCCTTGGTGGTCTGCTGCTCGTCGGTGTCCGCGCCGAACAGGTGGTGGCCGAGCCAGGTCGGCACGTTCCAGGTGCTGCCGTTGAAGAACCGGTACAGGGCGTGCGGGCCGCGCAGGCCGAGGAAGTCGGTGCTGATCCAGTCGACGACCACCTCCTCTTCGGTGTCGTGCTCCGGGCCGGGGGCGCGGAGGGTGAACCGGTCGCCGACGGCCGCGTCGTCGGCCAGGCCGAGGCGGCGGCGCAGGGCGGCGAAGTCGGCCGGGTCGGCGGTGGGTCCGGGCTGCTGGGCCCTGACGTAGGTGGCGGGGCGGCCGGCGAAGTGCCGGAGGTACTCGGCGAGGCCGTGCTGGTAGAAGTCGACGTGCTTCTCGGCCGCGTCCGTCTTGGCGTCCCAGGCCCACGCCTCGTCGACGACGCCGGTGTGCACCCAGTGGATCCCCATCCGCAGGTGGCTGGTCCCGTCGTCGGCCGGCTCGACGCGGTAGCTGAGCGTGTTGGAGAACCCGCCGTCCTGGGTCGCCCGGACGGCGAAGTGCCGCGGCGGTTCCCAGGCCACGACGGTGGCGTCGCCCCGGGTGGCCTTCCCGCCGATGCGCGGCTCGACCTCCATCGGGTAGAGCCAGCCCAGGTTGCCGGCGCCGGTGGCCACCGCGTGCCAGACCTGCTGGGGCGTGGCGGGCAGGTCCTGCTCCCGGCGGACCTCGAACTCTCGGGCCATGGTCGGTACTGCTCCTTTGTCGTGGTTCACGGTCAGTAGGCGATCGGGAGGGTCCACAGCCGCCGCTGCAGCGGATTGGGCCGCCAGTCCGGCTCCGCCCCGTCGGCGAGCCGCAGGTCGGGCAGCCGGCGCACCAGGGTGCCGATGGCGACCTCCGCCTGGAGCTTGGCCAGCGGGCCGCCGAGGCAGAAGTGCGGGCCGTGGCCGAAGCTCAGGTGGCGGTTGCCGGGGCGGGACAGGTCGAGCCGGTCAGGGTCCTCGAAGCGCTCGGGGTCGCGGTTGGTCGCCCCGAGGAACAGGTACACCAGCTCGTCCTCCCGCAGCGTCCGTCCGCCGATCTCCAGGTCCTGCGCGACGACCCGGACGATCGCCTGGCTGACCGTGTCGTAGCGGGCCAGCTCCTCGACGGCGTCGCGGATCAGCTCCGGGTCGGCGCGCAGCCGGGCCAGCTGGTCCGGGTGGCGCAGCAGGGCGAGCACGCCGTTGCCGATCAGGTGGGTGGTGGTCTCGTCGCCGGCGGTGATCAGGACGAAGCAGGTGGACAGCAGTTCGGAGTCGGTGAGCCGGTCGTCCTGGGCCTGGGTGGCGACCAGGGCGCTGATCAGGTCGTCGCCGGGTTCGCTCCGGCGCTGCCGGATGAGCCCGGACAGGTACTCCTCGTACTCCTCGATCGCCGCCTCGGACTCGTCGATGTCCTCGGCGAGCCGGCCGAAGCGGTGGAACCAGCCGGTGACCCGTGGCCGGTCCTCGTCCGGGATGCCGAAGAGCTCGCAGACCACGGACATCGGCAGCGGGGAGGCGATCGCCTCGATCAGATCGGCGGTCGGTCCGGCCGCGACGGCCTGGTCGACCAGCCGGTCGACGATCCGCTGGACGCCCCCGCGCAGGGCCTCGACGCGGCGGGCGGTGAAGGCCCGGTTGGCCAGCTTGCGCAGGCGGGCATGGTCCGGCGGGTCGGTGTTGGTCATCACCCGGCCGAGCCGGTCGGTGAGCCGGCTGAGGGCCTTGAGGTCGCCGCCGAGCGCGGTGTAGGCGCGGGTCATCCGGTCCCGGTCGTTGGACAGCCGCAGGTCGCCGAGCGCCGCCTCGACGTCGGCGTACCGGGTGAGGTACCAGATGCCCTGGGTGCTGCGGTGGACCGGGTCCTCGCGCCGCATCCGGGCGTAGAGCGGGTACGGGTCGCGGCGGGCCTCGGGGGTGAGCAGGGCCTCGGCGAGGTCGCCGGGCCGGGCGGGGCCCGCGGTGTCGCGGGCCCCGCTCAGTGTTTCGGACGTGGTCATGTCGGCCGCGCTACCGCTGGGCGTCCATGGCGTCGGCAAGGCTCCTGGGCCGCATGTCGGTCCATGCCTGCTCGACGTGCTCCAGGCAGGCGGCGTGGGTGTCGGGGCCGTGGGTGACGGTCCAGCCGTCCGGGACGTCGGCGAACTGCGGCCAGAGCGAGTGCTGGTTCTCGTCGTTGACGAGGACGAGGAAGGTGCCGTCCTGGTCGTCGAAGGGGTTGGTCATGGGTCAGTCCTCCTGAGGGGAGAGGGTGGTGGCACCGGAGTCGGCGGTGCCGAGGGCTTCGGTGATCCTGGCGGCCAGGACCGGCCCGATCTGGGCCAGCGAGCCCGCCTGGGTCATCTGGTCGTGGCGGGTGGTGATCTGGTGCGATTCGATCCGGCCCGCGATGTACGGGCGCCAGACGTCCGGGCCGGCGTCGTCGTCGCCCCGGTCGATCGTGGAGTTGAACAGCAGCAGGTCCCCGTCGTACCGGCCGGGGACGAAGTCGACCGCCAGCTTCGCGTTGTTGATCATGATCTGGACGATCACCTCGACCTGCCGCTCGTTCAGGCCGGCCAGCGCGCTGCCGCGCCGGTTCAGCACCTCGGCGACCTCGGCGTAGGTGATCTCCCGGTCGCCCAGCTCGGCCGGGTCGACGTCGAGCACGCCGACCAGCACGTCCCGGACGGTGGGTACGGGCTCCTCCTCGAAGCGCACGTCCTTCACCGGGTAGGCGTCGAGGATCGCCAGCAGCGCGGTCCGCTCGCCGCGCGCCTGCAGTTCGCAGGCCAGCGCGTGGGCGATCAGCCCGCCCGCCGACCAGCCGAGCAGCAGGTACGGGCCCTGGGGCTGGACCTTCTGGACGTGGTCGGCGTAGTCGGCCGCCATCTCCTCGTAGGAGGCCGGCAGCGGTTCGGGCCGGCCGAGGCCGCGCGCCTGGAGCGCGTAGACCGGGTGCTGCGGGCCGAGGTGGTTCAGCAGTCCGCTGTAGGACCAGCTGATGCCGCCACCGGGGTGGACGCAGAACAGCGGGGTGTCCGTCCCGGTCGAGCGCAGCGGCAGCAGGACGTCCAGCGCGTCGGCCGGGTCGTTCATGGCCAGGCGCTCGGTGAGCCCGGCCACGGTCGGCGCCTCGAACAGCATCCGCAGCCCCAGCTCCAGGCCGAGGGTCTCGCGGACCCGGGAGGCCAGCCGGGCGGCCAGCAGCGAGTGCCCGCCCAGGTCGAAGAAGCCGTCGTCGATGCCGACCTGCTCCCGGCCGAGGACCTCGGCGAACAGCCCGCAGAGCAGCTGCTCCTGCGGCGTCCGGGGGCCGCGTCCGGCGTCCGACGCCCCGTAGTCGGGGGCGGGCAGGGCGGCCCGGTCGAGCTTGCCGTTGGCGGTCAGCGGCAGCGCGTCCACGGTGACGAACGCCGCCGGCACCATGTAGTCGGGCAGGTCGCGGCGCAGCCGTCCGTTCAGCTCGGCCGGCTCGGGCGCGCCCTCGGGGGCGGGCACCAGGTAGGCGACCAGCCGCTTGTCGCCCGGCCGGTCCTCGCGGGCGACCACGGCGGCCTGGGCGACGCCGGGGCAGGCCGCCAGGACGGCCTCGATCTCGCCGGGCTCGATCCGCAGGCCGCGCAGCTTGACCTGGTGGTCGACGCGTCCGGCGAAGTCCAGTGCCCCTCCGGGAAGCCACCGGGCGAGGTCGCCGGTGCGGTACATCCGGCTCCCGGCGGCCCCGTACGGGTCGGCGGTGAAGCGCTCCGCCGTCAGGCCGGGGCGGCCGAAGTAGCCCCGGGCCACGCCCGTGCCCGCGAGGTACAGCTCGCCGACCATGCCGGTGGGCACCGGTTGCAGCCGGTCGTCGAGCACGTAGGTGCGCATGTTCGCCATCGGGCCGCCGATCGGCACGGTCGCGGCGTTCTCGGGGAGGTCGCTCACGGGGTGGCGGGTGGCCAGGGTGGTGGCCTCGGTGGGCCCGTAGCCGTTGACCACCTCGATGCCGGGGCAGGCGGCGAGCACCCGGGCGGCGGCGGCCGGGGAGACCACGTCGCCGCCGGTCCACACCTCGCGCACCCCGGCGAGCAGGCCCGGGCGCTCCTCGGCGACCAGCCGGAACAGTCCGGCGGTCAGCCAGAGCCCGGTCACGCCGTGGGTGGCGATCGTGTGCTGCAGCAGGTCGAGGTCGAGCTGCTCGGGCGGCGCGACGACGATCCGGCCGCCGCCCAGCAGCGGCACCCAGAGCTCGTAGGTCGAGAGGTCGAAGGCCGTCGGGGAGTGCATCAGCACCCGCTCGTGCCCACCGCCGTGCCATTCGGGGCTCAGCGCGAGGCCGGCCACGTCGCGGTGGGTGACGGCCACGCCCTTCGGCCGCCCGGTCGAGCCGGAGGTGTACATGACGTACGCCAACTGTCCGGGCTCGCAGGGGACTTCGGGGCCGGGCCGGCCTGCGGCCAGGGACTGCTCCAGTGCGGCGAGCACCTCCGGGGTGAGCACCAGGGCCGCCCCGCTCTCCCGCAGGATCAGCTCGATCCGGGAGGAGGGGAAGCGCGGGTCCAGCGGCACGTACGCGCCGCCCGCCCTGACGATCGCCAGGATCGCCACCACCAGCTCCGCCGAGCGGGGCAGCATGACCGCGACCGGTGTCTCCGGCCGTACGCCCTGCTCGATCAGCGCCCCGGCCAGGCGCCCGGCCCGCAGGTCGAGCTCCGCGTAGGTCAGCTCGGTGCCGCCCGAGACGACCGCGACCGCGTCCGGGGTGGCCCGCACCTGACGGGCGAACAGCTCCGGGACCGAGGCCGCCGGCAGCGGCGCGGCCGTGTCGTTGAACCCGTGCAGCAGCTGGTGGCGTTCCGCGCCGGACATCAGGTCGATCCGGCTGATCGGCCGGTCCGGGTCGGCGGCGGCCGTGCACAGCAGGCGGGCCCAGCGCTCGAACAGCAGCTCCACGGTGGCCGCGTCGAAGAGGTCGGTGGCGTACTCCACCGCGCCGACCAGACCGTCGGCGCCACCGTCCGGGCGGAACTGCTCGGCCAGGCTGAACGTCAGGTCGACCCGGGAGGTCCCGGTCGGCGCCTCCAGGTGGCCGGTCTCCAGCCCCGGCAGCGCGAACTCGCCGAGCGGCGCGTTCTGCAGGGCCAGCATGACCTGGAACAGCGGGTGGTGGGCCAGCGAGCGCACCGGGTTGGCCACCTCGACCAGGTACTCGAACGGCACGTCCTGGTGGTCGTACGCGCTGAGCGCCTTGTGCCGCACCCGGCCGAGCAGTTCGGCGAAGCCGGGGTCGCCGCCGGTGTCGGTGCGCAGCACCAGCGTGTTGACGAAGAACCCGACGAGGTCGTCGAGCGCCTCGTCCGTGCGGCCGGCGATCGGGCTGCCGATCGGGATGTCCGGGCCCGCTCCCAGCCGGGTGAGCAGGGCGGCGAGGCCGGCCTGCAGCACCATGAACATGCTGGCGCCGCGCGCGGCGGCCAGGTCCCGCAGGGCCTGGTGCAGTGCGGGGTCCATCCGGACCACGACCCGCTCGCCCCGTTGGGAGGCGACCGGCGGCCGGGGCCGGTCGACGGGCAGCTGCACCTGCTGCGGAATGCCCGTCAGTTCGTCCTTCCAGTAGGTGAGTTGGCGGGAGAACAGACTGTCCGGGTCCGCGGTGTCGCCGAGCAGGTCGCGCTGCCAGCCGGTGTAGTCGGCGTACTGCACCGGCAGGGGTGCCCACTGCGGCTCCTCGCCCCGGCAGCGCGCGGCGTAGGCCGTGGCGAGGTCGCCGGAGAGCGGCCCCATCGACCAGCCGTCGGCGGCGATGTGGTGCACCACGACCAGCAGCACGTGCCGGTCGGGCGCGAGCGCGTACAGCTCGGCCCGCACCGGTGGCTCCGTGGCCAGGTCGAAGCCGCGCCGGGCCGCGTCCGCCAGCCGCCCGGCGAGCCGGCTCTCGTCGAGCTCGACCACCGGCAGCGCCGGATGTGCCTGCGCGGCGCTCAGCACGACCTGGTGGGGGACGCCGTCGGCCTCGCGGAAGACCGTCCGCAGGCTCTCGTGCCGGGCGATCACGTCGGCGAGCGCGGCGTGCAGGGCAGGCCGGTCGAGGTCGCCGGTCAGGCTGAGCGCGAGCGGCATGTTGTAGGTGGCGCTCGGCCCGTCCATCCGGTGCAGGAACCACAGGCGGCGCTGGGCGAAGGACAGTTCGACGCGCTCCGGGCGGGGCCGGGCGGTGAGCGCGGGCCGCGCCGTGCCGGAGCCGTCGAGGCGGGCCGCCAGGGCGGCCACGGTCGGGGTCTCGAACAGGGCGCGGACCTCCAGCTCCGCGCCGAGGACCGCCCGGACCCGGGAGGCCAGCCGGGTCGCCAGCAGGGAGTGCCCGCCGAGGTCGAAGAAGCTGTCCTCGACCCCGACCCGGGCCAGGCCGAGCACCTCGGCGAACAGCTCGGCGAGGAGCTGCTCCTGCGGGGTGCGCGGCGCCCGCCCGCCCGCGGCCGGACCGAGGTCGGGGGCGGGCAGGGCGCGACGGTCGAGCTTGCCGTTGGCCGTCAGCGGAAGGGTGTCCAGTGCCACGAACGCCGACGGGACCAGGTAGTCGGGCAGCCGCCCGCGCAGCCAGTCGCGGAGCTCGCCGAGGAGCGCGCCGGTGCTGCGGCCGCCGGTCGGGCGGTTGGTCAGCGCCGACAGGGCCCGGCCGGCGGTTCCGGCGGGCCGGTACGGCTCGATCGGGGAGCCGCCGGGCGTCCGTGGGCCGGCCAGGAGGACGTCCACGGCGTCGGCCGCGGTGGCCGACCAGGTGACGGCCACCGTGCGGCCGAACTCCTGCCCGAGGGCGTGGAAGTCCTCCGGGTCCGGGAGGGCGCCGCCCTCCGGTGCGTGCAGGTGCTCCAGCAGCTCGGTGAGCGCCCCGTCTCCGTCCTGCACGGCCCGGGCCAGGCCGGTCTCCCGGGCGACGCGGCGGTTCGGCACCCGGCTGAGCCGCAGCACTCCGGCCGTCGGCCCGGCGAGCAGCTCGCGCAGCCCGGCGAGGTCGGCGACCTCGCGTCCCCAGGTCAGCTCGACGGTCCGGTCCGGGGCCGCCGGGACGACCGGCGGCTTGTGCAGCGTCACGTCGTAGCGGTAGCGGGTCAGTTCGTTGTGGTGGCGGCCGCGCTTGACCTCCACGGCCACCGCGCCGATGTCCGGGCCGTGCTCGCGCAGGACGGTGAAGAAGTCCGGGTCGACCAGGAGCTCCTTCTCCACCCGGACGGCCTGCTCCACCGCACGGCGCACGGCCGCGAGGTCGGTGCCGTCACCGGTCCGGTGCAGCTGGACGGCGGTGGCCAGCGGGCGCAGCAGCCGCAGATTGCGGACGTCGCCGACGAACAGGGCGCCGCCGGGGGCGAGCAGCCGCATCAGCTTCCCGATCACGTCCGCGAGGTACTCGGCGGACGGGAAGTACTGCACCACCGAGTTGATCACGATGGTGTCGAACTCCCCGGCCGGCAGCCCGTCGGTGTCGTGCGCCGGCCGGGTCTGCAGCACCACGCGCCCGGCCAGCCGCTCCTCCCCCGCCACCTGGGCGCCCAGGGCGCCGATCGCGGTGGCGGAGAAGTCGGTCGCCCAGTAGCTCTCGCAGTGCGGTGCGACCTGCGAGAGCAGCAGACCGGTACCGACGCCGACCTCCAGCACCCGGCGCGGGCGCAGGGCCAGGATGCGGGCCACGGTGGCGTCCCGCCACTCCCGCATCTGCTCGACGGGGATCGGTGCGGCGTCGTAACTGCTGTTCCAGCCGACGAAGTTCTGACCGAAGGCCGCCTCCTCGGGGGTGATGGGCAGGGCGTCGTAGATGTCCTGCCACTCGCCCACGTGGTCCGCTTCCAGCGCGCCGTCCCGGTCCGTGTCCTGGCGCGGGACGACGTAGCCGACGAGCCGGTCGTCCCGGGCCGCGACGGCGGCTCGGGCGACGGCGGGGTGTCCGGCCAGCGCGGCCTCGACCTCGCCGGGTTCGACTCGGAAACCACGGACCTTGACCTGGTCGTCGGCACGGCCGACGTACTCCAGCTGCCCGTCGGCCCGTCGGCGGACCAGGTCGCCGGTGCGGTACATCCGCTCACCGGCGCCGAACGGGCAGGCGACGAACCGCCCGGCCGTCAGGCCCGGCCGGTCCAGGTAGCCGCGCGCCAGGCCCGCGCCCGCGACGTAGAGCTCCCCGGCCACGCCCGGCGGCACCGGTCGAAGCCGGTCGTCCAGGACGTACACCCGGGCGTTGGCGATCGGCCGGCCGATCGGCGGCACGCCGGAACCCGGCGACAGCGGGTCGCTCATGGTCGCGCACACCGTGGTCTCGGTCGGGCCGTACGCGTTGATCATCCGGCGCCCGGGCGCCCAGCGCGCCACCAGCTCCGGCGGGCACGCCTCACCCGCCACCACCAGCGTCGACACCGTCACCGCGCCGTCCGGCACGGCGGCGAGGACGGACGGGGGCACCGTCGCATGGGTGACCCGCAGGGCCGGGTCGGTCAGTGCGGCCAGCGGCTCGGCCGCCGGGGGGAGCACCAGGGTGGCGCCGCACAGCAGGGCGGTGCAGATCTCCGACACCGAGGCATCGAAGCTGGGCGAGGCGAACTGGAGCACCCGGCTGCCGGGTTCGATCGCGAAGCGCTCGATCTGGGCGGCGACCAGGCTGGCCACGCCGCCGTGGGCGACCACGACGCCCTTGGGGCGGCCGGTCGAGCCCGAGGTGTAGATCACGTACGCCGGGTGCCGGACGTCGATCGCGACCTGCGGGTCGGTCTCCGGCCAGTCGCCCTCGTTCACCGTCGCCGGATCGTCGACCACCACACACGGCTTCGCGTCCTGAAGCATGTACGCGATCCGCGCCGACGGGTACGCCGGATCCACCGGCAGGTACGCCGCCCCGGCCTTCAACGCACCCAGAACCGCCACCACGGACTCCACCGAACGCGGCAGCGCCACCGCGACGACCTGCTCCGGCACCACCCCCCGGGCGATCAGCGCATGCGCGAACCGGTTCGCCCGCACGTCGAGTTGACGGTACGTCAACTCGACGTCCCCGCACACCAGCGCGACCGCGTCCGGCGCCGCCACCACCCGCGCCGCGAAGGCGCGCGGCACCGGGACGGCGTCCACATCCTGTGCGGTCGCGTTGCCCTGTTCCAGCAGCCGGTGCCGCTCGTCGGCGTCCAGCAGGTCGATCCCGCCGATCGGCTGCTCCGGGTCGGCGGTGACGGCCTCCAGCAGGAGCGTCCAGCGCCGGACCAGGGCGGCGATCGTCGAGCGGTCGAACAGGTCGGTGGCGTACTCGACCGCGCCGGCGATGCCGGCCGGCTTCCCGTCCGGGCCGAACTGCTCGACCATGCTGACGCCGAGGTCGAACTTGGCGGTCCCGGTCGCGACCGTGTAGGCGGCGACGTCCAGACCGGGCAGCGAGAACCGGCCCATCGGGGCGTTCTGCACCGCCAGGATGGTCTGGAACAGCGGGTGGTGGGAGAGCGAGCGGGACGGGTTCAGCGCCTCCACCAGGTGCTCGAACGGCACGTCCTGGTGCGCGTACGCCGACAGCGCCGTCTCCCGCACCCGGCCCAGCAGCTCGGCGAAGGACGGGTCCCCGCTGGTGTCGGTGCGCAGCACCAGCGTGTTGACGAAGAAGCCGACCAGGTCGTCCAGCGCCTCGTCGGTGCGCCCGGCGATCGGGCTGCCGATCGGGATGTCCGTGCCGGCGCCCAGCCGGGTGTACAGCGCGGCCAGCGCGGCCTGCAGCACCATGAACAGGCTCGCTCCCGAGCGCCGCGCCAACTCCACCAGCGCGGCGTGCAGTTCGGCATCGAGCTCCAGGCCGAGGTGGTCCCCCTGCCAGCCGGCGACGGCCGGGCGCGATCGGTCGGCGGGCAGGGGGACCAGCTCCGGCAGGTCGGAGAGCTGCCGCTTCCAGTAGTCGAGCTGCTCGGCGAACCGGCTGTGCGGGTCGGCGGCGTCGCCGAGCAACTCGTGCTGCCACAGCGTGTAGTCGGCGTACTGCACCGGCAGGGCCGGCCGGTCCGCCGGCCGGCCCTCGCAGCGGGCCGCGTACGCCTCGGCCAGATCGCGGGCCAGTGGCCCGGTGGACCAGCCGTCGGCGGCGATGTGGTGCACGACCAGCAGCAGCACGTGCTCGTCCGGCGCGACTGCGAACAGTTCGGCCCGCAGCGGCGGCTGCGTCGCCAGGTCGAAGGGCTGCCGGGCGGACCCGGCGAGCCGCTGCGGCAGTTCGTCCTGCGTCACCTCGGTCGGTCGGGCCCGAAGACGGACCGCGGCCGGGTCCAGCACGCGCTGGCAGGGTGCGCCGCCGACCTCGGGGAACACCGTCCGCAGGCTCTCGTGCCGGGCCACCACGTCGGCGAGCGCGGCGTCCAGCGCGGCCCGGTCGAGCGTTCCGGTCAGCTGCAGCGCCATCGGGATGTGGTAGGTCGCGGCGGTGGCGTCCATCCGGTGGAGGAACCAGAGCCGACGCTGGGCGAAGGACAGCGGCACCGCCGTGGGCCTCTCCCGCGCGGTCAGTGCCGGACGGGTGCGGCCGGAGGCGGCCAGTGCCCCGGCCAGCCCCGCCACGGTGGGCGTCTGGAAGAGGGTGCGCAGCCCGAGCTCCACGCCGAGCACCGAACGCACCCGGGCGGCCAGCCGGGTGGCGAGCAGCGAGTGGCCGCCCAGCGCGAAGAAGTCGTCGTCGACGGAGACCCCCGGCACGTCGAGCACCTCGGCGAACAGCTCGGCGAGGATCTGCTCCTGCGGGGTGCGCGGCGCCCGGCCGCCATCGACCGGGGCGGCCTCCGGCGCGGGCAGCGCGGCCCGGTCCAGCTTCCCGTTCGGGGTCAGCGGCAGCGCGTCCACCAGCACGAACGCGGACGGCACCAGGTAGTCCGGCAGCCGCTCGCGCAGGTGCGCCGCCAACTCCGCAGGACGGACGGCCCGACCGGGACGGACCGCCGCGTAGCCGACGAGCCGGTCGTCCCGGGCCGCGACGGCGGCTCGGGCGACGGCGGGGTGCTCGGCCAGCGCGGCCTCGACCTCGCCGGGTTCGACCCGGAAACCACGGACCTTCACCTGGTCGTCGGCACGGCCGACGTACTCCAACTCGCCGTCGCCCCGTCGGCGGACCAGGTCGCCGGTGCGGTACATCCGCTCACCGGCGCCGAACGGACAGGCGACGAACCGCCCGGCCGTCAGGCCCGGCCGGCCCAGGTAGCCGCGCGCCAGACCCGCACCCGCGACGTAGAGCTCCCCCACCACGCCCGGCGGCACCGGCCGCAGCCGGTCGTCCAGGACGTACACCCGGAAGCCCGCGACCGGCCGGCCGATCGGCGGCACGCCGGAACCCGGCGACAGCGGGTCGCTCATGGTCGCGCACACCGTGGTCTCGGTCGGGCCGTACGCGTTGATCATCCGGCGCCCGGGCGCCCAGCGCGCCACCAGCTCCGGCGGGCACGCCTCACCCGCCACCACCACGGTGGCGGCCGTGAGATCGGCGCTCTCCATCGCGGCCAGGGCCGAGGGCGGCAGCGTCACGTGGGTGACGTGCAGCCGACGGTCCGTCAGGGCCTCCAGCGGGGCCTCGACGGGGGCCAGGACCAGGGCGGCGCCGGTGAGCAGCGCGCTGCACAGGTCCCAGAAGGACGCGTCGAAGCTGGGCGAGGCGAACTGGAGCACCCGGCTGCCCGGCGCCACGCCGAGCCGCTCGACCTGCGCCGCCACCAGGCCCGACACGCCGCCGTGGGCGACCACGACGCCCTTGGGGCGGCCGGTCGAGCCCGAGGTGTAGATCACGTACGCCGGGTGCCGGACGTCGATCGCGACCTGCGGGTCGGTCTCCGGCCAGTCGCCCTCGTTCACCGTCGCCGGATCGTCGACCACCACACACGGCTTCGCGTCCTGAAGCATGTACGCGATCCGCGCCGACGGGTACGCCGGATCCACCGGCAGGTACGCCGCCCCGGCCTTCAACGCACCCAGAACCGCCACCACGGACTCCACCGAACGCGGCAGCGCCACCGCGACGACCTGCTCCGGCACCACCCCCCGGGCGATCAGCGCATGCGCGAACCGGTTCGCCCGCACGTCGAGTTGACGATACGTCAACTCGACGTCCCCGCACACCAGCGCGACCGCGTCCGGCGCCGCCACCACCCGCGCCGCGAACAGCTCCGGCAGGCTCGCCCCGGCCGTGCCGGCCTCGGCGGCGGGCAGCAGCTCGCGGCGCTCCTCGGCGGACAACAGGTCGATGCCGCCGATCGGCCGGTCGGGCGCGGCGGCGACCGCGGCCAGCAGCCGCAGCCACCGGGTGGCCAGCGCCTCGATGGTCGGGCGGTCGAACAGGTCGGTGCTGTACTCGACCGCCCCGCCGAGCCCGGCCGGCGCACCGTCGGGCCCGTGCTCCTCCGCGAACCCGAAGGTCAGGTCGAGGCGGGCGGTCCCGGTGAGCACGGCCGTCCCGGAGACCTTCAGCCCCGGCAGGTCGAAGTCCCCACCGGGCGCGTTCTGCACGACCAGACCGGTCTGGTACAGCGGGTGGTGGGAGAGCGAGCGGGACGGGTTCAGTGCCTCCACCAGGTGCTCGAACGGCACGTCCTGGTGCGCGTACGCGGACAGCGCCGTCTCCCGCACCCGGCCGAGAAGTTCGGCGAAGGTCGGGTCGCCGCTGGTGTCGGTGCGCAGCACCAGCGTGTTGATGAAGAAGCCGACCAGGTCGTCGAGGGCTTCGTCGGTGCGCCCGGCGATCGGGCTGCCGATGGGGATGTCCGTGCCGGCGCCCAGACGGGTGTACAGCGCGGCCAGCGCGGCCTGCAGCACCATGAACAGGGTCGTCCCCGAGCGCCGCGCCAACTCCACCAGCGCGGCGTGCAGTTCGGCGTCGATCCGGAGCTCCAGCAGGTCGCCGCCGTACGACATGGTGGCCGGTCGCGGCCGGTCGGCGGGCAGCTGCAGCTGCTCGGGCAGCCCGGCCAGCGCCTGCCTCCAGTAGGCGACCTGGCGGGCGAACACGCTGTCGGTGTCGTGCTCGTCGCCGAGGATCTCGTGCTGCCACAGGGTGTAGTCGCCGTACTGCACCGGCAGCGGCGGCCACTGCGGTGCCCCACCGCCCCGCCGGGCCGTGTAGGCGGCGGCCAGATCGCGGGCCAGCGGGCCCATGGACCAGCCGTCCCCGACGATGTGGTGCATCACCAGCAGCAGCACGTGCTCGTCCGGCGCGAGCGCGAACAGCTCCGCCCGCAGCGGCACGTCCGAGGTCAGGTCGAAGCCCCGTACCGCCGCCTCGCGCAGCAGGGTGGGCACCTCCGCCTCGGCGGCGGCCCTTACGGTCAACGGGACGGCTGCCTCGGCCGGCTCCAGCACCCGCTGGTGCGGGATTCCGGCGGTGTGCGGAAAGACCGTGCGCAGGGTCTCGTGCCGGGCCACCACGTCCGCGAGCGCGGCGTCCAGCGCGGCCCGGTCGAGGTCGCCGGACAGGCGCAGGGCCAGCGGCATGTGGTAGGTGGCGCTGGGCATCCCGAGCTGCTGGAGGAACCAGAGCCGGCGCTGGGCGAAGGACAGCGGCATCGGTTCGCGGCGGGGTCGGGGCACCAGGGCCTGCCGGGCGGCACCGGCGTCGTGCAGTCCGGCCGCCAGCCCGGCGGGGGTCGGGGTGCGGAACAGCGCGCGCAGCTCCAGCTCGACCCCGAGGGTCGCCCGGACCCGGGAGACCAGCCGGGTGGCGAGCAGCGAGTGGCCGCCCAGCGCGAAGAAGTCGTCGTCGACGGAGACCCCCGGCACGTCGAGCACCTCGGCGAACAGCTCGGCGAGGATCTGCTCCTGCGGGGTGCGCGGCGCCCGGCCGCCATCGACCGGGGCGGCCTCCGGCACGGGCAGCGCCGCCCGGTCCAGCTTCCCGTTCGGGGTCAGCGGCAGCGCGTCCAGCAACACGAACGCGGACGGCACCAGGTAGTCCGGCACCCGCTCGCGCAGGTACCCGGCGAGTGCCGCCACGGTCGTCCCACCCCCGTCCGAGGGGACGACATACGCGACGATCCTGGTCTCCCCCGGCCGGTCCTCGCGGGCGAGCACCGCGACCCGGGCGACACCCGGGTGCGCGGTCAGCTCGGCCTCGATCTCGCCCGGTTCGATCCGGAAGCCGCGGATCTTGACCTGGTGGTCGACCCGGCCGGCGAACTCCAACTCGCCTCCCCCAGCCTCCGGCCGGGGGGACCCCCCTGCCCGCCAGCGCACCAGGTCGCCGGTGCGGTACATCCGCTCACCGGAGCCGAACGGA
Source organism: Kitasatospora sp. NPDC008050 (assembly GCF_042957465.1). Taxonomy (NCBI): domain Bacteria; kingdom Bacillati; phylum Actinomycetota; class Actinomycetes; order Kitasatosporales; family Streptomycetaceae; genus Kitasatospora; species Kitasatospora sp. NPDC008050. The sequence continues at coordinate 92,198 of NZ_JBIBIJ010000020.1, read as the reverse complement.
CAGGCGACGAACCGCCCGGCCGTCAGGCCCGGCCGGCCCAGGTAGCCGCGCGCCAGACCCGCACCGGCCAGGTAGAGCTCGCCCAGCACGCCGGGGGCGACCGGTCGTAGGGCCTGATCCAGCACGTACACACGGCAGTTGGCGATCGGACGGCCGATCGGCACCGGCAGCGGGCAGTCGGCGGGGTCAGCCGGGAGGGCGTAGGCGGTGATCACGTGGGTCTCGGCGGGCCCGTAGTGGTTGTGCAGCACCCGGCCCCCTCCGCGGGCCTGGAATCGGCGCACGGCGGCGCCCAGCCGCATCGCCTCGCCGGCCTGGGCGACCAACCGCAGGTGCGGCAGCTCCAGCCCAGCCTCCTCGGCGGCCTCAGCCAACGCCTCGACCACCAGGTTGGGGGCGAACAGCTCCTCGACCCGGTGCCGGTCCAGCCAGTGCGCGAACAGCTCGGCGCTGCGGCGCTGCTCCTCGGTCGGCACCACCAGGGTCTTGCCGTACAGCGTCGCGGACAGCACCTCCTGCACCGAGACGTCGAAGCTGATCGCGGTGAACTGCGCGGTGCGGGTGCCGGGTTCTCCGCCGACGGCCCGGTGGTGCCACTCCAGCAGGTTCAGCAGCCCGGCGGCGGGCATCATCACGGCCTTGGGCCTGCCGGTGGAGCCGGAGGTGTAGATGACGTACGCCGGGTGCCGGGCGTCCACGGGGACGGCCGGGTCGTGCTCCGGCAGGTCCCCGGCCGGGGTGACGGCCGCGAGGTCGTCGAGCACCACGGCCGGGCGCGCGTCCTCCAGCATGTACGTGATACGGGCGGCCGGGTAGTCCGGGTCGACCGGTAGGTAGGCCGCGCCCGTCTTGAGCACCGCGAGAATGGCGACTACCAACTCGCCGGAGCGGGGCAACCGCAGCGCGACGACCTGCTCGGGGCCCACCCCGCGCGCGATCAGCGCGTGGGCCAGGCGGTTGGCCCGGCGGTTCAGCTCCCGGTAGGTCAGGGTGGTGTCCTCGAAGACGACCGCCGGGGCCTGCGGGGTCTCCCTCGCCCATGCCTCGAACAGCGCAGGCAGGGTGGCCCCGGGCACGGGGCGGACGGTGTCGTTGCGGACGGTCAGCAGCTCGTGCCGCTCCTCGGCGGCGAGGACGTCGATCCGGCTCAACGGCCGCTCCGGCTCGGCGACCACGGCCGCCAGCAGCCGCAGCCAGCGGGCGACGAGCACCTCCACCGTGGCGGGGTCGAACAGGTCGGCGCTGTACTCGACCCGCCCGACGATGCCCTCGGCCACCCCGCCGGTGCCGCTGCGCTCCAGCAGGTGGAAGCCGAGGTCGAACATCGTGGTCGGGGTCCGCACCAGGACGATCTCGGCGGCCAGGCCGTCCAGCGCGAACTCGGTGCCAGGCACGTTCTGCAACGCGAGCAGGACCTGGAAGAGTGGCTGCCGGGCCAGGGACCGGGACGGGTTGAGCGCCTCGACGACGTGGTCGAACGGCAGATCCTGGTGCGCGTACGCGCCGAGCGCGGCCTCCCTGACCCGGCCCAGCAGCTCGGCGAACGTCGGGTCGCCCGAGGTGTCGGTGCGCAGCACCAAGGTGTTGACGAAGAATCCGACCAGGTCGTCCAGCGCCTCGTCGGTGCGGCCGGCGATCAGGCTGCCGACCGGGATGTCGGTGCCCGCGCCGAGCTTGTCCAGCAGCGAGGCCAGGGCGGCCTGCATCACCATGTACACGCTGGCGCCGTGCTCCCGGCCCAGCCTGACCAGCCCGGCGTGCAGGTCGGCGTCCAGCTCGATCGCCAGGTGGCCACCGGAGTGGGAGGGGATCACGGGACGGTGCCGGTCAGCGGGAAGCCTGATCTGCTCCGGCAGGTCCGCCAGCGTCCGCTTCCAGTAATCCGTCTGACGGGCGAACAGGCTGTCCGGGTCGGCTGTGTCGCCGAGCAGCCGTTGCTGCCACAGGGTGTAGTCGGCGTACTGCACGGGCAGCGGCGCCCACTGCGGCGCCTCGCCCCGGCGGCGGGCCGCGTACGCGGTGGCCAGGTCGGCGGCCAGCGGGCCCAGCGACCAGCCGTCGCCCGCGATGTGGTGCATGACCAGCAGCAGCACGTGCTCGTCCGGCGAGATCTCGAACACCTCTGCGCGCAGAGGCGGTTCGGCCGCGAGGTCGAATCCGCGCGCGGCGGATCCCGCCAGCAGCTCCCCCAGGGACGACTCGGCGGTCGGGGTGACTGCCGGCCTGGGCCGTGCTTCCCCGAGGGCCAGCACCTGCTGGTGGGGCACGCCGTCCACGGCCGGGAAGACCGTGCGCAGTGTCTCGTGCCGGCCGGCGAGGTCGCCCAGCGCCGCCTCCAGAGCTGCCGGGTCCAGCGGTCCGGTGAGCCGCCACGCGAGCGGCATGTTGTAGACCGAGTCGGCGCCTTCCAGTTGGCGCAGGAACCACAGCCGCCGCTGGGCGGACGACAGGGGCACCAGCGCGGGCCGCTCCGCCCGCACCAGGGCGAGCCGGGCCCGGTCCGCGCCGCCCAGCCCGGCGGCCAGCCCGGCCACGGTCGGGGTGCGGAACAGGGAGCGCAGCTCCAGCTCGACCCCGAGGGCCGCCCTGGCCCGGGCGACCAGCCGGGTGGCGAGCAGGGAGTGGCCGCCGAGCTCGAAGAAGTCGTCGTCGACGCCGACCTGCGGCAGGCCCAGCACCTCGCCGAACAACCCGGCGAGCACCTGCTCCTGCGGGGTGTGCGGTGCCCGGCCGACGTGCGGCGCGGTGGACTCGGGCTCGGGCAGGGCGCGCCGGTCCAGCTTGCCGTTCGGGGTCAGCGGCAGGACGTCGAGGCAGACGAACGCGGCGGGCACCATGTAGTCCGGCAGCCGCTCGCGCAGGTGCACCCGCAGCTCCTCGGGCCGCAGCTCCGACCCAGTGGCGGGCTGCAGGTAGGCGACCAGGCGGGGGTCTCGTGCCCGGTCCTTCCGTACCACCACGGCGGCCCGGGCGACCTGGGGGTGTTCGGTGAGGACGGCCTCGATCTCGCCGAGCTCCACCCGGAAGCCGCGGATCTTGACCTGGTCATCGGTGCGGCCGAGGAACTCCAGGTTCCCCTCCGGGTTCCACCGCACCAGGTCGCCGGTCCGGTACATCCTCGATCCGCTCGGACCGGACGGGTCCGCCACGAACCGCCCGGCGGTCAGGCCGGGTCGGTTCAGGTAGCCGCGCGCCAGACCCGCACCCGCGATGTACAACTCACCCGGCACACCCGCCGGCACCGGCTGCAACGCGCCGTCGAGCACGTACAGCCGGACTCCGCCGAGCGGCCGGCCGATCACCTGCCGAGGGCTCGACCCGAGCGGCGCGAAGACCGAGTCCACCGTGCACTCGGACGGCCCGTAGTAGTTCAGGGAGGACACTCCCTCGACCACCCGCAGCCGCTCCCACAGCTGCTCGGGGACGGTCTCCCCGCCCAGCCCGATCATCGAGGGGCGCCACTGCGGGTGGTCCAGCAGGCCGTGTTCGACGAGGACCTGCACGTAGGAAGGAGTGCCGCCGACGGTGTCCAGCCCGGCCCGCACCGCGTACGCGAGGTAGGCGTCCGGGTCGGTCCAGGTCGCCTCGTCCAGGACGTGCAGCTCATGGCCCGCGAACAGGGCGAACAGCTGGTCGCAGGAGGCGTCGAAGGACACCGACGTGGTCAGTCCGACCCGCATCCGCTCCCCCGTCCGGAAGACCAGCGGGACCTGGTTGGCGAACAGGTTGAGCAGGCCGCCGTGCGTCACCATGACGCCCTTGGGCCTACCGGTGGAACCGGAGGTGTAGATGACGTAGACCGGATGGTCGGGACCGACGGGCACCATCGGGTCCGTCTGCGGACAGGCCGCCAGCAGGACGGCTGTTTCCGGGGCGTCGAGCACCAGCCGGTTGAGGGGACCACCGTCGGGCAGCCGCTCCGCGGACGCGGTATCGGTCACCACCAGAGCCGCAGACGCGTCCTCCAGGAGGTAGGCGATCCGGGCCACCGGGTACTGCGGGTCCACCGGAACATACGCCGCACCCGTCTTCAGTACCGCCAGGATCGCCACCACCAGTTCCGCCGACCTCGGCAGCGCCACCGCCACCAACCGCTCCGGCCCCGCACCCCGCGCGACCAGCGCCTGCGCCAACCGGTTCGCCCGCACGTCCAGCTCCGCGTACGACAACGACACGTCGCCGCACACCAGGGCGACAAGGTCCGGGGTCGCCCGGACGTGCTCGCGGAACAGCTCCGGCAGGCTCGCGGTGAAGTCCTGAGCGGCCGGACCGGTACCCAGCGTCGCCAGCCCGGCCCGCTCCTCGGCGGTGAGCAGGTCGAGCCTGCTGAGCCGCCGCCGCGGGTCGGCGACGGCGGCACGGAGCAGCCGCTCCCACCGCCTGATCATCGTCTCGACGGTGGCCGGGTCGTACAGGTCGCTGGTGTACTCGACGGACCCGTCGATCCCCTCCGGGGTGCCGTCCTGCGCGTGCTGCTCGGACATGGTGAGGATCAGGTCGAGCTTGGCGGTGGTCGAGGTCTGCGGCAGGTCCTCGATGTGCAGGCCGGGCGGCGCGAAGTCGGCCCGGGGCACGTTCTGCAGCACCAGCATGACCTGGAACAACGGGTGGTGCGCCAGCGACCGGGACGGGTTCAGGACCGAGACGAGGTACTCGAACGGGAGGTCCTGGTGGGCGTACCCGGCCAGCGAGGTGTCCCGGACCCGGCCCAGCAGCTCGGCGAACGTCGGGTCGCCCGAGGTGTCGGTGCGGAACACCAGGGTGTTGACGAAGTAGCCGACCAGCTCGTCCTGCGCCTGGTCGGTGCGACCGGCGACCGGGCTGCCGACCGGGATGTCGTCGCCCGCGCCGAGCTTGCTCAGCAGCGCCGCCAGAGCCGCCTGGAGCACCATGAACAGACTGGTCCCGTGCTCCCGGGCAAGCTCGCGCAGGCCCTGGTGGAGCTCGGCGTCCAGCCCGGCGCGCACGGAGCCGCCCCGGTGCGAGGCGACCGCCGGGCGGGGCCGGTCGGTGGGCAGCTGGATCCGCTCCGGCAGGCCGGCCAGCTGCCGGGTCCAGTAGTCCGCCTGGCCGGCGAACAGGCTGTCCCGGTCGGCCGCGTCGCCGAGCAGTTCGTGCTGCCACAGGGTGTAGTCGGCGTACTGCACGGGCAGCGGCGCCCACTGCGGCGCCTCGCCCCTGCTGCGGGCCGCGTAGGCGGCGGTCAGCCCCTGCACGAGCGGGCCCAGCGACCAGCCGTCGCCCGCGATGTGATGGAGCACCAGCTGGAGGACGTGCTCCTTGGGCCCCGTCTCGAACAGTTCGGCCCGCAGCGGCAGGTCGGCCGCCAGGTCGAACGGGCGGGCCTTCGCCTCCGCCAGCGCGGCCGGCAGCCCGGCCCCGGTGGTCCGGCGCACGAGCAGGTGCGGGCGGGCCGCCACCGCGTCCAGCACCCGCTGGTACGGCACGCCGTCCACCGCCGGGAAGACGGTGCGCAGGCTCTCGTGCCGCTCGACCACGTCCGCCAGGGCGGCCTCCAGGGCCCGCCGGTCCAGTGTGCCGAGCAGCCGCCAGGCCGGCGAGATGTGGTAGCTCGCCTCGGCGCCCTCCAGCTGGTGCAGGAACCACAGCCGTTGCTGCGCGAAGGACAGCGGGACCGTCCCGGGGCGCTCGCGCCGCACCAGGGCAGCTTGGGCCGGCCCGGCGGCCACCAGGGCGGCGGCCAGGCCCTCGGGGGTCGGCGCCTCGAACAGGGTGCGCAGCGGCATCTCCACGCCGAGCGTCGCGCGGATCCGGGCGGCCAGGCGGGTGGCGAGCAGCGAGTGCCCGCCCAGGTCGAAGAACCCGTCCTCGACGCCGGCCGACGCCACGCCCAGGACCTCGGCGAACAGCTCGCAGAGGATCTGCTCCTGCGGGGTGCGCGGCGCGCGGGAGGCGGTGGCCGGGGCGAGGTCGGGAGCGGGCAGGGCCCGGTGGTCCAGCTTGCCGTTGACGGTCAGCGGCAGCGTGTCCAGCGCGACGAACGCCGCCGGCACCATGTACTCCGGCAGCCGCTCGCGCAGGTGCGCCCGCAACTCGGCCGGGCTCGGCGCACCGGCCCCGGCCGGCACCAGGTAGGCGGCCAACCGGGTGTCGTCGGCCCGGTCCTGCCGAGCCAGCACGGCGACCTGGGCGATGCCGGGGTGGGCGGCCAGCGCCGCCTCGATCTCGCCGAGCTCGATCCGGAAGCCGCGGACCTTCACCTGCTGGTCGGCCCGGCCGACGTAGCGCAGGCTGCCTCCCCCAGCGCCCCCAGCCTGGCGGCTGGGAGGTGCCCCCACCGGCCGGGGGTGCCCCCCTGCCGCCCGGCGCACCAGGTCGCCGGTGCGGTACATGCGGGAGCCGGCCGGTCCGAACGGGTCGGCGAGGAACCGGCCTGCGGTCAGGCCGGGCCGGTTCAGGTAGCCGCGTGCCAGGCCCGGGCCCGCGACGTACAGTTCGCCCGCGACGCCGGGGGCGACCGGGCGCAGGCCGTCGTCGAGGACGTACGTCCGCAGGTCCGGGATGGCCGTGCCGATCTGGCCGGCCGGGGTGCCGGACCGGTCGAGCGCCGCGTACGTGACGTGCACCGTGGTCTCGGTGATGCCGTACATGTTGACCAGGAGCGGCGCGTCCTGCGGGTGCCGCTCGTACCAGCCCTCCAGCCGGGCGTGCTCCAGTGCCTCGCCGCCGAACACCACGGTGCGCAGGGCGAGCCGACAGCTGGTCTCCGGGGCGTCCGCGTCCGCCCGCATCAGCTGGTAGAAGGCGGACGGCGTCTGGTTGAGCACGGTCACCCGCTCCCGGGCGAGCAGCTCCAGGAAGCTGCCGGGCGAGCGGCTGGTCTCGTGGTCGACGACCACCAGACGGCCGCCGTGCAGCAGCGGGCCCCACAGCTCCCACACCGAGAAGTCGAAGGCGTAGGAGTGGAAGAGGGTCCAGATGTCCTCGGCGGAGAAGCCGAACAGCTCCCGCGTGGTGTCGAACAGCCGCACCACGTTGCGGTGCGGGACGACCACGCCCTTGGGGTTGCCGGTGGAGCCGGAGGTGTGGATGACGTAGGCGGCGTGGTCGGGGTCGACGGCGACCGCCGGGTCGGTGTCCGGTCGCCCGTCCAGGTCGGCGGTGTCCAGCAGCAGCCGGTCCACCTGCTCCGCCCCCGGGAGGTCGCCGGTCCGACTCGTCGTCAGGAGCAGCGCGGGCCGGGTGTCCTGGAGCAGGTAGGCGATCCGGGCCGCCGGGTACCCGGGGTCCAGCGGGACGTACGCGGCGCCGGCCTTGAGTACCGCGAGCACCGCGACGACCAGCTCGACCGAGCGCGGCAGGGCGAGCGCCACCAGCTGCTCGGGCCCCACCCCCCGATCGATCAGGGCGTGCGCGAGGCGGTTGGCGCGGGAGTTCAACTCGCCGTACGTCAGGTGGACTTCGCCGTCCGTGAGGGCGGTCGCGGCGGGGTCGGCCCGCACCTGCCGCTCGAACAGCGCGGGCAGTCCGCTCTGCGACCGCTCCCGGCCCGGGTCGCTGCCGGCCGGCAGCAGGGCCCGGAGCTCGTCGGCCGACAGCACGTCCACCCGGCCGATCCGCCGGCCGGGGTCGGCGGCGACGGCGCGCAGCAGCCGCAGCCACCGCTCGAGGATGCCGCTGACGGTGGCCGCGTCGAACAGGTCGGTGCTGTACTCCACCACGCCCGACAGCCCGTCCGCGCCGGGCTGTTCGGCCAGGACGAAGGTCAGGTCGCACTTGGCCGTCCCGGTCGGGACCAGGTCGGCGGCCACCTGCAGCCCCGGCAGGTCGAAGCCGCCGAACGGCGTGTTCTGCAGGGTGAGCATGGTCTGGAACAGCGGGTGGTGGGCGAGCGTCCGGGTCGGGTTCAGCGCCTCCACCAGGTGCTCGAAGGGCACGTCCTGGTGGGCGTACGCGGCCAGCGCGTCGGAGCGCACCCGGCCCAGCAGCTCGGTGAACGACGGGTCACCGGACAGGTCGGTGCGCAGCACCTGGGTGTTGACGAAGAATCCGACCAGGTCCTCCAGCGCCTCGTCGGTGCGTCCCGCGATCGGCGTGCCGATCGGGACGTCGGTGCCGGCGCCGAGCTTGCCCAGCAGAGCGGCCAGGCCGGCCTGGAGCACCATGAAGAGGCTGGCGCCGCCGTCACGGGCGAGGGCGCGCAGGCCCCGGTGCAGTTCGGCGTCGATCCGCACCGGCAGCTGGGCACCCCGGTAGGACATCGCCGCCGGCCGGGGCCGGTCGAAGGGCAGCTCGACCTGCTCGGGCAGGTCGGCCAACTTCTGCCGCCAGTAAGCGAGTTGACCACTGATCAGGCTATCCGGGTCGGCCGGGTCGCCCAGCAGCTCCCGCTGCCAGCGGGTGTAGTCCGCGTACTGGACCGGCAGCGGCGACCACTCCGGCTTCGCCCCCTCGCTGTGGGCCGCGTAGGCGGTGGTCAGGTCCCGCGAGAGCGGCCCCGTCGACCAGCCGTCACCGGCGATGTGGTGCACCACCAGCAGTAGTACGTGCTGCTCGGCACCGAGTTCGAACAGCTCGGCGCGCAGCGGCGGCTCCTCGGCGAGCTCGAAGCCGTGTCGCGCCGCCTCCGCCAGCCGCTGCGGCAGGTCGCGTTCGCCGGTCGCGGTCACCCACAGTCGCGGCCGGGCCGCTTCGAGGTCGAGCACCCGCTGGCACGGCTCGCCGTCGACCACCGGGAAGACGGTGCGCAGGCTCTCGTGCCGCTCGACCACGTCCGCCAGGGCGGCCTGCAGGGCGCGCTGGTCCAGGCTGCCGGAGAGCCGCAGCGCCAGCGGGATGTTGTAGGTGGCGCTCGGCCCCTCCATCCGGTGCAGGAACCACAGGCGGCGTTGCGCGAAGGACAGCGGGACCGTCCCGGGCCGCTCACCCGCCGTGAGCGCGGGGCGCGCCCGGCCCGCGCCGTCCACGGCCGCCGCCAGTTCCGCGACCGTGGGGGCATCGAACAGGTCGCGCAGCCGGAGCTCCACGCCCAGCACCGAGCGGGCCCGGGCGACCAGCCGGGTGGCGAGCAGGGAGTGGCCGCCGAGGTCGAAGAAGCTGTCGTCCAGTCCGACCTCGGCGGCCCCCAGCACCTCGGCGAACAGCCCGGCGAGCAGGTGCTCGACGACGGTCCGCGGGGCGCGGCCCGGTGCGGCGGACCGCTGGTCGGGCTCAGGCAGGGCCCGCCGGTCGAGCTTGCCGTTCGGGGTCAGCGGCAGCGCGTCCAGCACCATCGGCGCCGCCGGCACCATGTGCGCGGGCAGCCGCTCGCGCAGGTACTCGCGCAGGACGGTGCCGGTCGCCGTGGCGCCGGACACGAGGACGGCGTGGGCGAGCAGCCGGGGCTCCTCCTCATCGCGCACCGTGACGGCGGCCCGGGCGACCTGCGGGTGTCCGGCGAGGACGGCCTCGATCTCGCCGAGCTCCACCCGGAAGCCGCGGATCTTGACCTGGTCATCGGTGCGGCCGAGGAACTCCAGGTCCCCCTCCGGGTTCCACCGCGCCAGGTCACCGGTGCGGTACATCCGCGCACCACCCGGACCGAACGGGTCCGCCACGAACCGCCCGGCCGTCAGACCCGGCCGGTTCAGGTAGCCGCGCGCCAGACCCGCACCCGCGATGTACAACTCACCCGACGCGCCCGCCGGTACCCGCTGCAACGCCGCGTCGAGCACGTACAGCCGGGTGTTGGTGACGGGTCGGCCGATGACCGGGCTCGGGCTCGAACCCACGGACGCCGTCACCGGGTTGACGGTGCACTCGGACGGCCCGTAGAGGTTGAGGCAGGACACCCCCTCGGCGGCCCGCAGCCGCTCCCACAGCCGCTCCGGGACGGCCTCGCCACCTGCGGCGACCACCGACGGACGCCACCCCTCGTCGCCCAGCAGCCCGTGCTCCACCAGGTCGTGCAGATAGGAGGGAGTGGCTTCGACGTAGTCCAGTCCGCAGCGCCGCGCGAAGTCGACGAAGGCGTCCGGGTCGGTCCAGGTCGCGTGGTCCAGAACGTGCAGCTCGTGGCCCGCGAACAGGGCGAGCAACTGGTTCCACGACGCGTCGAACGACACCGACGTGGTCAGGGCCACCCGCATCCGCCGCCCGCCCTCGGTGACCGGCGGGAGATGCAGTCGCCCGAGGTCGGTGAGCAGGTTGAGCAGGCTGCCGTGGGTCGCCACGACGCCCTTGGGCCGACCGGTGGAGCCGGAGGTGTAGATGACGTACGCGGGATGGCTCGGGTCAACGGCCACCGTCGGGTCCGTCCGCGGACAGCCCGCCAGCAGGGCGGCCGTCCCCGGATCGTCGAGCACCAACCGGTCCACGGACCCGGGCAGCCGCTCCACCGACGCCGCGTCGGTCACCACCAGAGCCGCAGCCGCGTCCTCCAGCAGATACCCGATCCGGGCCCCCGGATACCCCGGATCCACCGGCACGTACGCCGCACCCGTCTTCAACACCGCCAGAACCGCCACCACCAACTCCACCGAGCGGGGCAGCATGACCGCCACCAACCGCTCCGGCCCCGCACCCCGCTCAACCAACGCATGCGCCAACCGATTCGCCCGCGCATCCAACTCCGCGTACGACAACGACACATCACCACACACCACCGCCACCAGGTCCGGCGCCTCCCGCACCCGCTCCCGGAACAACTCCGCCAGACCCACCGCGAAACCCGGAGCCACCGGACCAGCACCCAACACCGCCAACTCCGCCCGCTCCCGGACGGTGAGCAGACCCAGCCGGCCCACCGGCTCGTCCGGGTCGCAGTCCGCGACGGTGTCGAGCAGCGTGAGCAATCGCTGCTGGTGCGCCGCGAGATCGTCGTCGCCGTACGCCTCCGGCGCACCGTGCAGCCTGAGCAGCGGGGGGTTGCCGTCCCGGTAGTCGAACACCCAGACGGCCATGTCGGTGGTCGATCCCGACACGAAGTGGTGCACCTCGGCCGGGTGGCCGGCGAAGCTCGGCCTGGCGTTGAAGGCCATGATGTTGACGATCAGCGGGAACGCCGTCCCGATGCTGCCGGGCGCGCCGAGGTCGCGCAGCAGGTCCTCGCTGCGGTAGCGCTCGTGCGCGACGGCCGATTCGACCTCCCGCGCCGCCTGGGCGACGAGTTCGCCCCACGGCATGTCCGGTCGGACGATCAGCCGCAGGGGCACCACGTTGGACATCGTGCCGGGCACGGCCGTCAGGTCACGGTCGGCGCCCCGGCGGGCGGTGACGGGGAGGGCCAGCACGACGTCCCGGGCGCCGCTCAGCCGGTGGGCGTAGAGCGCCGTCGCCGCGACCACCAGCCGGGACCACCGGACGCCGGCCCGGTCGGCGGCCGCGCGCAGTGCCCCGGGGCTCCGCAGCTCCCGCTCCCCGGCCAGGCGCAGGGCCCGGTGCGGGTCGGTCGCGGTGGTGTCGGTGAGCCGGGTCGGGGCGGGCAGGTCGGCGAAGCGGCCGGTCCAGTACGAGCGGTCCGCGGTGAAGTCGGCGGACGAGCGGTAGGCGGCGTCGCTGTCCACCAGGTCCCGCAGCGAGCCGAACGGGCAGGGCGGGACGGCGGTGTCCCCGGCCAGCGCCGAGTACACCTCGCCGACCCGCTGCCGGACCATGGAGCTGCTGATCGCGTCCAGCACCACGTGGTGGTAGTTCAGGTACCAGAGGTACTCCGTCGGCGACAGCCGGATCAGCGCGTGGCCGAACAGCGGGTCGCGGGCGAGGTCCAGCGGGCGGGCCAGGTCCCGTTCCATCCAGGCCGTGGCCGTGGCCCGGGGGTCCGGCTCCGCGCCGAGGTCGAGGTGCGCGGGCGCCCAGTCCCAGCTCTCCCGGAGGACCTGGCGCGGGCCTTCGCCGTCGTCGGTGAAGGTCACGTGCAGGGCGTCGACCTCGTCGACCACCCGGCGCAGCGCGGCTTCGAACAGCTCCGGGTCGACCGGCCCGTGGATCTCCAGGCACTCGCCGACGCGGTAGCCCGGGATCGGGGTCCGGGAGCTCTGCTCGGCGAGCCAGATCTCCCGCTGGGCCGCGGTCAGCGGAAGGAGGTCGCCGGCACGGCGGGACGGACGGGACATGGGGATACCTCCAGGAGTGTGGGCGGGCAGGCGCGCAGGACGTGCCGGGCCGCGCCGCGCCGACCGCGGTGGCGTCACGCGGTCGGCGGGCGGGGGCCGTTCTCTGCGGGGTCAGGCGGCGAGTTCGCCGGCCTGCAGCTGCCAGAGGGATGCGTAGAGCCGGTGCTGGGCGAGGAGTTCGTCGTGGGTGCCCTGCTCGGCGACGACGCCGCCCTTGTCCATGACGTAGATCCGGTCGGCGTGACGGACCGTGGAGAGGCGGTGGGCGATGACGAGCATCGTCCGGTCGGCCGCGAAGCTGCGCAGCGTGCGCTGGATGGCTGCCTCGGTCTCGTTGTCCACAGCGGAGGTGGCCTCGTCGAGGATGACGACCGGCGAGTCCTTGAGGATCGCGCGGGCCAGCGCGATCCGCTGCCGCTGGCCGCCGGAGAGCGCGGCGCCACGTTCGCCGATCAGGGTGTCGTAACCGTCCGGGAGCGTCGAGACGAAGGCGTGCGCCTCGGCCATGGTGGCGGCCCGGACCATCTCCTCGTCCGAGGCGTCGAAGCTGCCGTAGCGGATGTTGTCGGCGATGCTGCCGTCGAAGAGGAACGGGTCCTGGGCGACGAATCCGATGGCGTCGCGCAGGTCATGCCGCCGCAGGTCCCGGATGTCCTGGCCGTCGAGCAGCACCCGGCCGGAGTCCGCGTCCTGGAAGCGCATCAGCAGTCTGGCGATCGTCGTCTTGCCGGAGCCGGTGGCACCCACCAGGGCGGTCACCCGGCCGGCCGGGACGGTCAGCGAGAGGTCCCCCAGTGCCGCCGGCCGGCCGGGGTAGGCGAAGGTAATCCCGTCGAGGACGATCTCGCCCCGCACCTCGGCGGGGTCGAGCGCCCGGTCGCCGCCCTCGGCCTCGACGGGCAGGGCGTGCAGCCGCTGGATCCGGTCGTAGGAGGCGAGGGTGCGCTGGTACTGGTCGGCGATGCCGCCGAGCCGGCTCATCCGCATCAGCAGCATCTGGGGCAGCCCGATCAGCGGGCTGAACACCTCGAAGCGCAGGGTGCCGTTGAGCACCGAGCGACCACCGATCAGCAGGGTGCCGGCCATCGACGCCGTGGTGCAGGCCCGGATGGTCTCGGCGTGGCGGATCGTGCCCTGGTCGGTCTGCCGGCTGCTCTCCTGGACCTCCTCGCTCAGCCCGTCGATGCGCTCGGCCTCGTAGTCCTCGGTGCAGAAGCTCTTGACGGTCGCTCCCGCCTCCAGCGAGTTGATCACCTGGCTGCCCAGCCTGGCCCGGCGCTCGCCGGTGGCAGCGTAGTCGGCGGCCGCCTCGTCCTGGTAGCGCAGCGACAGCCAGGCGATGACCGGGATCGGCAGGAACGCGATCCAGGCGATCTGCGGGGCCAGCAGGAGGAAGGCCGGCACCAGGAGGACCAGGCTGGTGCCGAGTTGCAGCACGTCGTTGGCCGGGCCGGCGAAGAAGGTGCCCAGCTGGCCGACGTCGTTGGTGAGCGCGCCGGCCACCCGGCTGGTCCGCTCGCCCTCCAGGTGCCCCAGCTCGAAGTGCTGGACGTGCCGGTAGGTGCGGCTGCGCCAGTCGTGCTCGATCTCCTGGCCGAGCTGGCGCCACTGGAGGTTCGAGGCGTACGAGAGGCCCGCCACGGCAGCGCAGGCGACGGCCACCAGCCCGGCCAGGCCCCAGAGTTGGGCGGAGGCCGTGGTCAGGCCGAGGCTGACCAGCGGAGCCGCCTCGCCCTTGATGAGGACCAGGCCGGTCCAGCCGAGGAAGGTGCCGAGCGCCATCTCCGCGGCCTGGCAGGCGACGGACAGCGCGGCGGCCCGGTAGAGGCGGCGCCGGTGCGGTCCGACGATCTCCAGCAGGGGGTGGCGCTCGGCCCCCGGCCCAGCCGCCTCCCGCGAGGCGCCGGCCGTTCTGCGCCATGCCTTCCGGAGGACGACCGCGGTCGCCACGGCCACCCCGCCCACCGCCACCAGCTGCCGGGTCAGCGCCGACCCCCTGACCAGCGCGACCCCGGCCGCGACCCCACCGCCGACGGCGAGCGCGGGGCCCGCGATCCGGCTGCGGTCCGCCCGTGGAGCCGGTGCGGCTGGTGCGGCTGGTGCGGCCGCAGAGCCGGCCGGCACCGGACGCCCGGCACCGGTCGGGTCCTCCGCAATCAGGGCGACGGTTCTGCGGATGATCCGGCCGATGTCAGCGGCACGCACCCGCACGTCGTGGCGGACGAGCACCCCGCCGGTGACCGGGTTGGCCTGGGCTCCGGTGATGCCGGGAACGCGGCACAGCGCGGCGGCGAGGACCTGGGCCGTCCGGGGACGTCCGAGCACCAGCTTGACGTCCCAGCGCTGGCGGCCCGGGATGACCGAGCGCGGGCTCGCACCCGATTCCGTGGATCGGAATCCGGCTGCGGGAGCGAGTAGCGATGGCATGTGTACGATCACCTGTTTGCGGAAGTCGCGGGAAGCCGTCGCTGGAACGACGGTCATACGGCGACGAAGTGGAAAATTTCGAAGCGGCCACCCCCCGGCGGCGGGGCACCCTGCGAACGGCCGCCGCCAGGTCCGCCCCGCCGAAATCGATCGGCATGCGCGCCCGGTGGCGGCCGCAGGTCCTCACGGACCGTCAGTGCGCCTTTGCGGCGGCCGTACGGATCTTCGGGGTCCTCGCGTCCCCCTCGACGCGGTCGGCGACCTCGTCATTGGCGCCGTTCCCGGCGACGTGCTGGCTGTGGCCGGAGTGCGCTCCGGCGTCCTCGGTGGTGATCTGGGCGGCCATCACGTCGGCGGTCACCTCGGCGGCGAGGTCGTGGATGTTCTCCCCGGCCTCGTGGGCCGCCTTCTTCACCTCCATCACGATGCCGACGGACGTCTTGATGACTCCGCTGACCAGCGGCCTGAGCAGGCGCTTGGCCAGCGGCGCGACGATGAGGCCCACCAGGAAGGGCGGTACTAGGGGCGGCATGATGCTCCATCCTCTCCACGCATACGTACGACAGGGAACCCGGGCACGGCGAAACCGGAGGATCACAGAGCCAGGTAGGCGGAAGCATTCCATTTCGGAGTGCGAGATTCACCCACCGAACCGGATTCCCGAACAGCGGAACGCGCCGCCCCCGCCTCATAGCCACCGTAGTCGAACCACACGCGCCAGAGCCAAGCGGCTTCCGTCCGGTTCACTCATGTGAGTGTTTATGGATTCCTCCCATGACCTGAACTGCAGCGCACCCGAATATCGCTCGATATTATTACCCGATTGCCAGCAATAAAGGCAGTGGTGATTCCTTCCCCCTGAACGGGTGAATCGGGATGACCCGTGCCAGCCGCCCCGGACGGCTCCCGCCCAGCCTCCGCGCGGCCCCGGCCGCTCGAACGCGCTTGCCGCGCAAGTCTGTTGGGCCACCGAGCACAAGCCGCGATGACACCATGGCGCCATGCCCCGACCCACCCCTCCGGTCGTCCTGGCGGCCGCGGTCACCACCTCGGCCGTCGCACTGAGCGGATGCGGCGGCGCCGCCTCCTCGACGACCACCCCCCTGGTGGAGCACGGCACCGTCCGGATCGCCGAGTCCAGCGAGATCCCGAGCTTCGATCCGTACTCCGCCTTCGGTGCCTCCCAAGCCCGCTACGCCTACGACTCGCTGGTGAACCTCGCTCCCGACGGCACCCTGGTCACCGGCCTGGCCTCCTCATGGCAGGCCACCGCCACCACGGCCGCCTTCACCCACCGCCCGGGCGTCACCTGCTCCGACGGCACCCCCTGACCGCTTCGGCGGTGACCCGTGCGCTCACCTACGCGGAGGCCCCGGCCAACCAGCCGGCCGGGAGGTCCGCACCCGCACCGTCCGCGACCGGCGCCGGCTCGGCCGCCTCGTCCAGGTCGTGTTCCAGGACCCGGACACCGCGCTGGACCCTCGGATGACGGCCCGTCAGGCGCTCGTCGAGGCCGCCACCGTCTTCCACCGTCTTCCACCGGCTCGACCGGCCCGCCCGGGCCGCGCGCGTGGCCGAGTTGCTCGGCCTCGTCGGCCTGGACCCCTCGCTCGCCGACCGCCTGCCGAGGCAGCTGTCCGGCGGCCAGCGCCAGCGGGTCGCCCTCGCCCGCGCCCTGGCCGTCGAACCCGGCCTGCTGATCGCCGACGAGGCCACCTCGGCACTCGACGTCTCGGTGCAGGCCGCCGTCCTGAACACGATCCGCGCCCTCCAGCGGCGGCTCGGGCTGTCCGTGCTGTTCATCGGCCACAACCTGCCGGCCGTCTGCCACGTCTCCGACACGGTGGCGGTCATGCGGCACGGCCGGATCGTCGAGACCGCCCCCACCACCGTCCTGCTGCGCGCCCCGCAGCACCCGTACACCCGGGCCCTGATCGCCGCCGTGCCGACCCTGCGGGTGCCCCCGCCCGGACAACGGCTGCCGTGACCGCCTCACCGGCCGCCGGCCGCCCTCAGCTCCCGCACCAGACCCTCGACCACGCCGACCACGAACTCCGGTGCCTCGCACGGGAATTCGTGGCCTGTCCCGTCCGGCGCGTGCACCAGCCGGGAGGCCGTCGACGCCGCCAGATACCGGACTCTGCTCCGGAGGTAGAACCGGCTGATCCGCTCGGCCTCGGCCGCGTCCCGGGCCAGGGCCAGCACCGCCTCGCCCCCGATGAGGTCACGGGGCACCACAAGCAGCAGCGGCAGGCTCCCGAGATCCCCGTCGTACACCACGGTCTCCCAGCCGACCCTCGCGAGTCCGGACGGCGACAGCTCGGCGAAGGCCGACGCGGCGGCGCAGCCCCGCCCAGCCCGGTCCACCGGGGCGGGACCGGCTCCGAACAGCTGCCGCACCGCCATCCACAGGAAGCCCCGGCGCATCGCCGCGAGCTGTCCGCCGGGCGGTCCGAAGGCGATGACCTCCAGGGGTGTCGGGTCGAGCAGCACGAGCCCGGCGACCAGGTCCGGCCGCCGCCGCGCGGCGTTCGCCACCAGCAGTCCGCCGAAGGAGTGGCCGACGAACACGTAGGGGCCCCGCTCCCCCGCCCCCTCCAGCGCCGCCAGCAGTTCCTCCGCCTCACCCGCCGTCGTCCGGGGGAAGGGCCCGACGTCGCTCCAGCCCGTCCCGAAACGGTCGACCAGCACCGACCGGGTACGGCCGGCCAGTACCGCGTGCAGCTCCCGGAACTCCGCGCCGGGGGCGTGCCCGCCAGGCATCCAGACCACCGTCGGGCCGCCCCCGGCCTCCCCCTCGCCCAGGACGTGCATCCGGTGACCGCCGACCTCCACCAGCCGCCCCGGCGGCTGATCCGCCCGCTCCCCCCGGGCCAGCAGCACCAGGTGCCGCACGGCACCCGCCGCCAGCAACGCGCCGCCGGCCACCACCAGGCCACCGAGCACCCGCGCCCAAGCCCCGCCCACCCCGATCAGCCCGGCGCCCGCCCCCAGCACCAGCACGGCCACCGGCACCCCGAGCCAGTCCCGGCTCAGCAGTGCGAGCAAGGAGTCCGCGACCCGTCCATCCCGCTGCATGGGCCCTCCGCAAAGGTGTTCGAGAATCGGCCACCGCCAGTATCCGCCCCTGCCGTCCGTCCCGCTCCGACCGCATCGAATCAAATCGAAATGGCGGCCGGAACCGTCAATCTGCCAATGAATCGATCGCACTTGCGGATTGAAAGGCGACCCCGGCCCCGTTTTCCCGTGAGACGATGCGACGGTATTGGAACTCGACGGGCCCGAAAATTCCCAGCCATTCACGCGGCCGATATCGCGAGGGCCGGAGCACCGGAATTCTTCGAGGAACACCGACCACACCCGAGCGGAGCACCACGCAATGACCGCCACCCTGGACCAGACCCTGTTCCACCAGACCGGCGTCGGCCTGCCCGTGCCGTTCTCCGTCACCGGGACGGGGATGCACCTGCCTCCGGAGGTCGTCACCAACCAGGAGCTCACCCGCACCCTGGACACCAGCGACGAGTGGATCACCAGCCGCACCGGCATCCGCGAACGCCGCCGGCTGGCCCCGCACCTGGCGACCTCCGACATGTGCGTCGCCGCCGCCCGCCCGGCCCTGGACGCCGCCGGCGTCGATCCCGCCCGACTGGACGCGGTCATCGTCGCCAGCTACACCGGGGACCAGCCGCTGGTGTCGACCGCGCTGATCGTCAAGGACGCCCTCGGCGCCCACCGCGCCCTGCCCCTGGACGTCACCCAGGCCGCCTGCGCCTCGGGCGTCCAGGCCGTGCTGATCGCCGCCCACCTCCTGCAGAACCCCTCCATCACCACCGCCCTGGTCCTCGCCGCCGACTGCGCCTCCAGGGTCGCCGGCCCCGCCGACCGCACCACCGGGGTCTTCTTCGGGGACGCCGCGGTGGCCGTCGTCCTCGCCCGTTCGGACACCCCGGGAGCGGGCCTGCTCTCCTACGACCTGGGCTCCCGGCTGTCCTACGCCGTCGAGATCCCCGCCGGGGGCTCCCGGCGTCCCGCCAGCACCGCCACCGTCGCCGCCGGGGACCACTACATGCGGATGGACGGCCGCGCCGTCTGGCACGCCGCGACCACCCGCCTGCCCGAGAGCATCACCAGCGCCGCCCAGCGGGCCGGCGTACCGATCGACCGGATCCGGCACTTCTTCCTGCACCAGGCCAACCTGAACATCCTCACCGAGGCCATGACGGCCCTGGACATCCCCCGCGAACGCGTACCCGTCACCGTCGACCGGCTGGGCAACACCGGATCGGCCGGCCTGTTCACCGCACTGCACTCCGCCGCCTCCACCGGCTCCCTGCTCCCGGGGGACACCTACGTCCTGTCCGGGATCGGCGCGGGTTTCCAGTGGGGGACCCTCTGCCTCCGGCACGCCTGACCGGCGCCACCGGCGGCACGGCCCCCGAACCCACCGGGCCGGCCCCTCCCGCGTCCACGCCCTGCGCCGCCGCACGACTCCGACCGTTCACGGACGGGTGAATCCCCCCTTGATTCCCGGCGCACCCGCTGCCGCGAACGCCAGCATGGGCGCCATGACCACCACGCGCCCCCGGGCCGAGCGGGCCGAACAGGCCCGATCAGCCGCCACCGAACTCGCCTCCGACGGAATCAACGGGGTGGTGTTCGGCTGGGTCGACAATGCCGGGATCACCCGGGTGAAGTCCGTCCCGCTCGGTCAGCTCGTGCACGCCGCCGAGTACGGCGTCGGTGCCCTGCCCTGCTTCGACCTCTCCCTGGTGAACGACTCCTTCGCCACCACGCCTTCGGGCGCCGGCCCGGTGGGCGACCTGCGGCTCGTCCCCGACCTCGACCGGCTCGCCCCGCTCGCCGCCCAGCCCCGCTGGGCCTGGGCCCCGGCCGACCTCTACGCCCAGGACGGCACCCCGCACCCCGGCTGCCAGCGCGGCTTCGCCCGCCGCGCCACCGAGGCCGTCGAGCGGCACGGGTTCTCGGTGCGGGCGGGCATCGAGATCGAGTGGGTGGTGGCCGACGCCGCCGGGCACCCCGCGACGGTCGGGCCCGCGTACGGGATGGCCCGCTTCATCGAGCACTCCGACTACCTGGCGGAGCTGCTGGACGCTCTCACCCGGCAGGGGGTGGCCGTGCTGCAGCTCCACCCCGAGTACGCCGCCGGGCAGTTCGAGGTCTCGGTCGCCGCGGAGGGGCCGGTGGAGGCGGCCGACACCACGATGCTGGTGCGGCACACCATCCGGGCCGTCTCCGCCCGGCACGGCCTGCGGGTCTCGTACGCGCCGGTCTTCACCAAGGGCGCGATCGGCAACGGCGCCCACCTTCACCTCAGCCTCTGGCGACAGGGCCGGAACCTCGGGCACGGCGGCCCCGGAAGCCACGGGCTGCACCCCGAAGCCGAACAGTTCCTGGCCGGCATCCTCGCCGAACTCCCCGCCCTGCTCGCCCTCGGCGCCCCCGCCGTCGCCTCCTACCTGCGACTGGTCCCCTCCTACTTCGCCGGGGCCTACCGCTGCTGGGGCCTGGAGAACCGCGAGGCGGCGCTGCGCCTGATCGCCGGCTCCGCCGCCGGGCAGGCCAACGCCGAGTTCAAGTGCTTCGACGCCGCCGCCAACCCGTACCTGACGATCGGCGGCGTGCTCGCCGCCGGACTCGCCGGACTCGCCGCCGGCCTGCCCCTCCCCCCCGAGACCCCGAGCGACCCCGCCGCCCTCGTCGGCGCCGAACGCCTCCCGGCCAGCCTGCCGGAGGCGACCGACGCGTACGAGAAGTCCGCGCTGCTGCGGCAGGCGCTCGGCCCCGAGCTGTACGAGTCCGTGCTGGCCGTCCGACGGGCGGAGGCGGAGCTGTTCGCGGCACACGGGGACGAGGACGTCATCGAGGCCGTCCGCTGGCGGTACTGACCGGGCGTCAGCTCCACCTCTCCGGTCCTCGAACGCTCCGCGGGTGAGCGGAGCCACCCTCGACCACGAGCCGGTCAGCCGGTCCGCGACATCCGCGGACCGGCCGACCGCGTGTTCAGTCCCGCGTGGACCCGACCGGCAGCCCCGCGTACCCGGTCGCCCGTGGCACGCCCTCCGCCTCCGTGTCCTGCGCCGGGCTCCCGGGAGCCGGATCGGTGCCGGCGGGTTCCAGCGACTTCACCATGTAGACCGCCTCGGTGCCGTAACTCGCGGGCAACCCGATCTCGGGCCGGCCCCGGAAGCCCAGCAGCTTCCACATCTCCTGCGAGCCCTGCACGGCGACCAGGGAGAGCGTCCGGTAGCAGGCCGTCCGCCCGACCTCCTCCAGGTGCCGCAGCATCCGGCGGGCCAGCCCCCGACCGCGTTCCTGCTCCGCGATCACCAGGTCGTGGCAGTGCAGGTTGCCCCCCGGGTCGTTCTCCGGCACCGCACCGTTCTCGGCCGCACTCAGGTCCGGGCAGCGGAAGAGCGGGTACGGCAGTGCGAGCATGTAGCCACCGAGACTGCCCGCGTGCTCCAGCACGAAGCAGGTCGAAGGCGAGGCGCGGTGCCGGGAGCGCAGCGCCTCCTCTCCCTCGGACAGACCGCTCGCAGCGTAGGCGCGCTCCTCCAGCGCGGCCACCTCGTCCCAGTCCTCCTCCCGGAGCCGGCGGATCCTGGGGCCGGTCATGCCTCTCCTCCGTCCGGGACCGAACCGCCGACGCAGGTGTACGGCAGCGGCCGGAAGCCGTTGAATCCCCGGGTGGCGTAGGCGGCAGCGTACGCTCCGCAGGAGTGGACCCAGACCGGGTCGCCCGAGGCGATCGCACGCGGAACCCGCACTAAGCCGTCGCCCTCGGCGTACGCGTCGTCGCTGTCGCAGGTCGGACCGGCCACCACCGCGTCGACGAACTGTCCGTCGGGGTGGGTCGGGAACTCCAGCCGGTACTGCAACTGGTCCATCTCGTACAGGCCGTTGAACTTCCCGCAGCTGAGGTAGAGCCAGTCCTCGCGGGTGCCGTCGAGCCGGTGGCGGGAGGTGAGCCGGGCCGCGTGGGCACGGATCGCGCCGTGGTCGGCCACCAGGTGACGGCCGGGCTCCAGCAGGAAATCCAGCGGGGCACCGTGGACGGCGCGCAGCCGTTCCATGCCGTCGCGGATCACCGCGAACATCTTGTCCAGCGGCGGATCCAGCGGCCGGCCGCGCCGGTCGAGGACCCCGAGCGCGGGCAGTCCCCCACCGAGGTTGATCCGGTCCAGGACGATGCCCCGCCGGTCGAGCGCCTCCAGCAGGGCTGCCAGCGCCTCGATCGCCTCGCCCCAGGCTTCGGTCGTCATCTGCTGGGAACCGACGTGCACCGACAGGCCGGAGGGCACCAGCCCGGCGCCCCGGGCGGAGCCGAGCACCCGCAGCGCATCCTCGGGCGAGCAGCCGAACTTGCGGCTCAGGCCCCACAGCGCACCCTTGCCGGTGGTCGCGACCCGGCAGAACACCCGTGCGCCCGGGGCGTGTTCGGCGATCGCGGCGACGTCCTCCGGACTGTCGGTAGCGAAGTCGCGCACGCCCAGCCGGTATGCCTCGGCGATGTTGCGGTCGGACTTGACGGTGTTGCCGTAGTGGATCAGTTCGGGAGCCGCCCCGGTGCGCAGCGCCTGGGCGATCTCCTGCGGGCTGGCTGCGTCGAAGCCGGACCCGAGCCGGGCGAGGTGGTCGAGCACCTCGTCCACCGGGCAGGCCTTCATCGCGAACCGGACAGCGACACCGGGCAGTTCGGCGCACAGGGCGGTGTACTGACGGCCGATGCCGTCCAGGTCGTAGACGATGGTGTCCTCGGTCGCGGCGGCGAGCGCAGCACGCAGGGCGGAGTGGTCCTGCCGGCCCGGGGGGCCGCACTGGCCGGGGATGAACGCGGCGGAAGGGTGCACGGTGGCCGACGCGGTCAGGGTGCGGTGGCCGGTTCTGCCGCAGTCGGCCGTCCGGCGCGGTTCGGCGATCTGACGCGTGTCGGGGGCCTGAGGCCTCACGTGTGAACTCCCAATTCCGGCTGGATGATCGGCGCCAAGAACTTGCAGGCGCCAAGAGACAAGGGGTCCGGAGGTCGGCCAGGACGCCTGACTCGGATTTCTCCCTCTCCGCACTCTATGTACTTTCGGGGTCCGTTCCTGCGCCTGCTGTGCACCCTGTCCGGCCTGCCGCTCGCTGACGCAGTGCACCGCAGCGTGGGCTGTATCGCGCCGGAACCGGGCAGCGGGGAACGTCCGGTCCAGCCGACGCACCAGACGTGCAGCGCACGAACGCTTCTGTCGGCTGCGACGAGACGGCAGGCCCTGGGAAGTTCCCGGTCCCGTTCCTGTCCAGTCTCTATCGGACGTTGCAACGGCGTCCTGAGTCACCGCTCGACACGCAGAACCACCCGAACGGCACCGGATGCGAGCCCCTACGGCCTTGACGACCAGTCCGGTCGGACGCTGCCGCAGATAGCCGGTATCCGCGCCTGCCGATTCCTCCACAGTGAAGTTCCACCCTGCGGCTGGACACCTGGACAGTGGGACATGTGAGCCCGGAGGAAGCAGTTTCAGGTGGAACCACGAGCAACATGAGTAAGCGGTACACGGCGGAGTTCAAGCGGGACGCGATCGCGTTGGTGCGGTCGTCGCCGCACCGGAACGTCACCGAGATCGCCCGTGAGCTGGGGGTCAGCCCGGAGGGACTGCGGGGCTGGGTCAAACAGGACCGCACCGACCGGGGCGAGAGCGGTCCCGGAGAGCTGACCAGCCCCGAGCGCGAGGAACTCGCCCGGCTGCGTCGCCAGAACCTCGAGCAGCAGAAGACGATCGAGATCCTGCGCAAGGCGGCCGCCTATTTCGCGACCGAGACGACACGGTGATCCGCTTCCGTTTCGTCTTCCGTTTCGTCCAGGACTACCACGGCGCCTGGGGCGTCAAGCGGATCTGCCTGGCCCTGGGCATCGCCCGTTCCTCCTTCTACGCCTGGCGCGCCGGCGAGCAGGCCCGCCGGGCCCGGGAACGGGCCGAGGACCTGCTCGCCGCCGAGATCACGGTGATCCACCTCGCGCCCAAGGGCGCGTACGGCGTCCCGCGCGTTCATGCGGAACTGCGACGCCAGGCCGGGCGGTCAATCGGAAGAAGGTGGAGCGGATCACGCGCGAGCGCGGCATCGCGGGCGTCACCCGGCGCCGGCGCCGCGGGCTGACCCGCCAGGGCCGCAAGCCGGTCTTCACCCCGGACCTGATCGGGCGCGACTTCACCGCACCGCGGCCCGGGGTTCGGCTGGTCGGCGACATGACCTTCCTGCCGACCGAGGAGGGCCGGCTTTACCTGGCTACCGCGTTCGACCTGGCCACTCGCGAGGTGGTCGGCTACGCGATGGCCGACCACCACCGCGCCGAACTGCCGGTGGCCGCGCTGCGGATGGCTACCGGCCGTGGTGGCCTGGAGCGCGGCTGCATCTTTCATTCGGATCCGGTGAATACACGTCGAGTGAATTCCACAGCGATATAAACAAGTTGGACATGAGACAGTCGATGGGGGGAGTCGGCTCCTGTTACGATAACGCCGCCGCCGAGAGCTTCTTCGCCGTACTGAAGGAGGAGATCGGCGTTCGGGTCTGGCCTGACCGTGCCAGCGCCCGCGCGGAGGTCTTCGCGTTCATCGAGACCTTCTATAACCGCAGGCGCCTACGCAGGCACCCTGAGTGGGGATACCTCAAGCCACTCGAGATCCGCCAGCGGCACCTGCACACTCTGGCGGCGTAGACAGAGAGTGTCCAGCCGCAGGATGGAACTTCACCACACTGCTCCTCACCACCACCGTCGCCGTCTTCCTGCTCTGACCCAACGCGCGGCGGCCTACCGGCCGGTGGCCAGCCCCAGGGGGCAGGCCGCCGAGCCGGGCTTGGGGCCGACGATTTCGATCTTGGTCGTGTCAGGCATGGAGCTTCGCCCAGGTGCCGTCCGCTTCCCAGCGGGCAAATCGCTCGTAGATGGTCTTCCACGGCCCGTACCGTTCCGGGAGATCACGCGACGGTGCCCCGGTCCGCAGCCCCACCGCACACCGCTGGCCATTGCGGGAGAAGGACACGCCTGCATCGGCCTGTTGGCCGACCCCACCCCTGCCGGCCTCGCCCCTGAGCGGTGCGCTGGCGGTGCCGTGTGGCCCGGCCACTCGTGCCGGGCGGCGGGCCCGTTCGGATTCAGCGCCAGGGCTGGTGCCTGATGTCGATGACGTGCATGCCGGCGGCAGGACGGTGGCGTAGCGCAGGGTCTCCTCGATGACGCCGTCCACGAGTTCGGGTCGGCGGCGCACTGTGTCCCACAGGCGGGGCGGGCGCAGGAGGAGGAGGGTGGCGAGGCCGATGACGTTGGCGGTGGTCTCGTGTCCGGCGATGAGGATGAGTTGGGCGAGGGCGGCGATCTCGTCGTCGGTCAGGGTGGGGTCGGTGGCCTGGGTCTGGAGGAGGCCGGAGAGCAGGTCGTCGGCCGGCTCGGCCCGTCGGAGGTCGATCAGGTGGAGCAGGTAGGACTTCATCTCGGCTTTGCTGGCCAGGAGTTGGTCGCGGCCGCGGCCGGGTCACCGTCCACCGCATGCTGTGCACACTCTCCAGCGCCATCGGCGACGCGGTCCGGGCCGGCCGCCTGCGCCGCAACGTCGCCCGCCCCCTGGTCATCCGCCGCCCCCGCCGCGCCGACCACATCGAGTGGACCGCCGACCACGCCGCCATGTTCCTGCGCTACGCCCACGGCGCCGACCCCCTGATCGCCGACCTCGCCGAGCTCCTCATCGGCTCCGGCATCCGCAAGGGCGAAGCCCTCGCCCTCCACGAGGACGACGCCTACCTCGACAAACGCTTCATGTACATCCGCTGGACGCTATCGGCCATCGACAACACCGAACTCGTCTTCGCCGAGCCCAAGACTCGCTCCAGCCGCAACTGGGTCGCCCTCTCCGACCGCGCCACCGCGGCGATCGCCCACCGCCTCGCCCCCGAGACCTTCCGCGGCCCCAACACCACTCCCGGACACGGCCTGGTCTTCCACCGCCACGGCCGCCCGCTCCACCCCTCCTACGTCCTGCGCCGATTCCACCGCCTCTGCAGCGAAGCAGGCGTCCCCGTCATCGGCGTCCACGACCTGCGCCACCTCGCCTGCGCCCTGGCCATGGACGAACACGTGCCGCTGCCCATCGTCTCCAAGACGCTGCGGCACTCCACCTTCTCCACCACCGTGGACGTCTACCACTACCTGACCATCCAGGCCGTCCGCGAAGCCGTCGACGCCATCAACCACGCCCTCGACCAAGCCGACCACAACGCCCTGCACGGCCACCACGCCCGCCGAATCCCCCGCAGCCCGCGCACACGGCCGCTGACCACCCGCCAGACACGGAAAACGACACGGCGTCGCCAACAGGCAACCAGGCCGGCCCGGCGGGACCACACTGCGACCACCAGCTGATGGAACAACAGAAAGGCCGTCCCCACCATTCGGCGGAAACGGCCTCCGACCTGCGGAAAACGCCGGTCGGGACGACAGGATTTGAACCTGCGACCCCTTGACCCCCAGTCAGGAAGGGCTCCCCTATTCCTGCCTGAAATGCGCTCGCGCACACGTCGTGCGTGCGCAGATGACCACGTTTCGTGCACCTCGCGCGGCAGCGCGCATGACGCGTGGTCCCCAGCTGGTCCCCAGGTCAGGGGCTTGACGAAGGGTCCGAGTGGCGTTCATGTCTCCAGGGTAGCGCCAC
Source organism: Kitasatospora sp. NPDC008050 (assembly GCF_042957465.1). NCBI lineage: Bacteria > Bacillati > Actinomycetota > Actinomycetes > Kitasatosporales > Streptomycetaceae > Kitasatospora > Kitasatospora sp. NPDC008050. The sequence continues at coordinate 66,007 of NZ_JBIBIJ010000020.1, read as the reverse complement.
TCTGACCATGGATCCAGCGATTCCTGAAGACCTCTCGGAAATTCATGGACAAAGGTCCCTTAACCGCCGAGTGAAGTCAATCCGATCCAGGCCGAAAGGCAGTCAGGAAATGGCCACCTCAGATCCCGACTTCCCCCATCCCATGCGGGCTCGCGGAATGCTCGGCGCTCGCCTTAGCGCATTCCGAGGACCGGCCCGAGGCTCGGCGCCACCGCACCGCCCGTGCTCCGGGTTGTACGAGCCCAACAACCCATGGCTACCAGCAGACCGCCTTCTCCCAGTCCGCGGCCACTCTTCACACGATCATGGAGGTCGACGTCCACCGCCATCACGTCGACCGTCGGCCGGAGAGTCTTCGCCCGAACCTTGAGACACTCGAGATCGTCGGCGCGGTCAGCAGCCGAGACGGCTGGAGCGAGCGGCTCGACACCGCCAGACCACTGATCGCGCCGTCCCCGTGCGCGATCAAACGCAGCCAGGAGCACGCTGGCACCTCGCTCAGCCTCTTCCGCCCCGACCACATCGACTCCTTCCGACTCGCAGACGCTCGCCCCTGGACTCCCGTCCAGCACGGCATCGTCAGCCAGGCCGACCTTCTGCACCCCGACCACCGACCGCCGGAATGGGTGCCCTACAAGTTCCGCTACGGCTTCCGCTGCGACGACGACACCTGCCGCAGCCTCGACATGGGCCTCAGGACTGGGCAGCCTGCCAGTCCTCGCGTCCATCCATCGCGTGGAGCTGACTGCTCATCGTGGAGCGTCGCGAATCACCCGGGCCTGTTCACCGACACGGTGGGCTTCATTGAGGGCTATGACCGCGTGTCGTGCCCGCGTGTGGGCTTCCTCGGAACCCTCTGGCGCGTCACCTCCTGGAGCAAGCCCAGCCAGGAAGTCGATCATGATGTCGATCTGGCTGATGACGGAGCGCGTCAGAAGCGACCGTCGGTCTTCGGCGATCACCTCGACCACGCGGGCCCGGGCTGTTCGGAGCGTGCGAAGCGCGGCCTCCTGGTGGGCGGGCGCGAGCTTGGCGCAGCGCATGTACAGGTCGACGAGGGGCACCGTGACATAAGTCGCTTCGTCACGGGGGCTGAGCGTTCCAGAGCTTTCCAAGAGCCAGCGCGCCGTTACAGCTCCCAGTGCCGTTTCGGTGTCCGGCGCTTGGTCCGGATCGTGGAGGACGGCGAACTCGTCGTGTGTGAAGGTCACCGGGTGCAGGCCGGTCAGGTCCAGGGTGACGGTCGCCGGTCTCGGTGTAATGCCGAAAGCGGCTGGGACCACGCTGAGCACCTTCGTCTCCGACCGGTCGCTGGCTCCAGTGACGGGCGGAGCCGCCCTGATCGTCAGGTGGCCCTCGGCGGTTGCCACGGTGACGTTGCTCATCCCGGCCAGGCCGGCGATCAGGGCGAGGATCTGGTCGCGTTGACGTGCCGAGGCGGTGGCCGTGGCGACCGCGGTGGCCATGTTGGGATCGCTGTGCCCTGTCATCCATGGCAGAAGCGCGAGTTGGAGCGCCAGGAGCAGCTCATACAGGGCGAGGAGTTCCTCGCCGAACTCCGCATCCGCCAGGGAGACGGTCTTGCTTGACACGAGGCGGCCATCGCGTATCTCCCGGCGGGTGGCGGTGATGCCGTGGTCGTCGACGGCTATGGAGGCGTGGGCGCTGGCGTTTCGGTAGAGCATGTCCACGGTGTTGCCACACGGTGGCCCCAGGCGGGCGAACTCGCTGACGACGTCGCCGGATTTGATGCCTTCGACCACGGCTTGCTCGTAGACGCCGTCGGGGTCTTGGCGTCTTGCCCGGGCGGCGATGAGGATCACTGAGCCGAGATCGCACAGCGCGCCTTCGACGAGTTCGCGGTAGATCTCGGTCAGTGTCCGCATCAGGTGGCGGCGGGGCAGGCGGTAGCGCCATTCGCGCCCCAGCCGCTCGGCCTCATCCGTGATCCGCTCCATGCCTGAGTACGTGCGGGCCACGAGGAGAGCGTGATCGGCGATCCATGGACCTGAGGTGTCCGCCTGGTCGAGGGCGGCCCTGAGCTGAAGGGCCCGGGCAATAAGGAGTTCATGGTCGACGGCGCCCGCGCTCGTGGCCAGAACCGGCAGTAGGCCGAGGATGTGCTCGTCGGCTGCCTCGCTCACGCCGGGGATCCCGGCGAAGGCCATGCGCACCGTGTTCGATGCCGTCGCAATCATCGTCGCGTTGCGGCCCACACCCGCCCAGGCTGCGGCCGCGACATCGAGCGATCCGTCCGCCTGGATCGGGCCGCCGGCGGGCGAGTTCTTGATGGTCTCGATCTGCGTGGCGATCCGTCGGCCGTGCTGTGCTGCAGCGTCGAACCAGCTCTCGCTTTCTTCTTGCAGGTGTCGTGCGGCGTCCAGGTCGACCGCGGTGATGGTGGTGGCCATGGCCACTTGGCCGCGGAGCAGGGCCATGCCGGCCCGGGCCAGCTCACGGTGCACAGCCCGCCATGCCATTGGCGGAATGGTGTCGCGCAACGACTCGATCCACTCCAGACCGGCGTCGAGCTCCTTGACCAGTTCACTGAAAGCCGCGACGGTGCCAGGTTCCCGTGGGTCCCAGGTGCAACTCTCGAGCAGCTGCTTCACCGTGGGGAGCAGTTCGCCCAGCTTCACCATCGCTGGCAGGAGCACCCTCTCGAGGTGCTCGCGGTCGTCGAGTGGTACTCCACGCGTCGCGAACGTGGACAGGCTGTCTGCCGCCGCGGTGACGCGCTGGTTGAGGCGTTGGAGAGCCAGCTTGAACGCCCTGCGTCGGGCACCGACCGCAGCCCGGACCTCACGCACCTCGTCATCCGGCAAGGGGTGTCCGCATTCGGGACACAAGCCCGTTCGCGTCACCGCCCGGTGCGAACCACAGGGTCCGCAGTTCACTGCCAGGGGGAGTCTCATCCGGTACGAGTCGGCTGTCGTCACGCAGCCAAGGATCGCAGGCCCGAGCGCACTGGGTGCATTTGTCAGACCACCAGGGACCTCTCGGCGCTCGTGCCCCATAACGCCGAGCGCCGGTTCGAACCGGTTCATCTGCCTCTTCAAGATCGTGCTCATGGATCGCGAGCACCAGCCGCCGCGCTTCTCCTCCCACCACGCAGACTCTGCCTACAAGCGGACCAGCCGGTGTCCGAACGTTCGGCATTGGATCACTGTTTGTCGACTTTCCTGTATGGCGCAGGGTCAGTTAGGGCAAGGTGGTAGCGGCATGAAACGCGTGAATGGGGGGAGGGCCAGTGGCAGGAGGGTCGGCGCGTCGGCAGCCGGACTACGCGGTGCAGGCTCGGCGGGCCGAAGCCGAACAGCGCAGGCTCCAGCAGCAGGCGGATCGCGAGCGCAAGGCCGCGGAGGCCCGTGCCAAGCAGGCTGAGCGGGAGCAGCGTGCTGCCTACGCAGTGGCACGGGCCCAGGAGGCAGTGGACCTCACGAGCGTGGCGGAAGATGATGCCGAGAAGCTGCGGACGCTCCTGGTCCGGTCAGTCCAGCACGCGTCGCCGCTGTCGTTCGGCGCGCTCCGCCAGCAGTTCACGCCTGCTGCCTTCGTAGCCGCTGAACTTGAATGCGTGACGTCGCTCGGACGGGTGAAGCCGTAGCCTTCGCCTGCCGGCGGAGGGACGGTCCCGGTAGTCGTGTGCTGTGAGGTATGCACAGGGCGGCGGTTTGACCGACGCGGAGAGGGCCGCGCGGGAGCGGATCCGGCAGCAGGCCGTGGAACGCTTCGAGGGCGGCGAGAAGAACAGGGACATCGCGGCCGTACTGCGGGTGAGCATACGTTCGGTGGAGCGCTGGCGCCGACAGTGGCGCGAAGGCGGTGCGGCAGGTGTGGCTTCGAAGGGATCGCCCGGTCGTCCGAAGCTGTCCGACACCCAGATCGTGCGAATGGCAAGGGAGTTGGAGCGCGGGCCGCTGGCCCACGGCTGGGAGGACCAGCGGTGGACCCTGGCACGGGTGAAGACGTTGATCGGCCGGCTGTTCCACGTCTCCTACACCGTGGAGGGCACCTGGGTCCTACTCAGGCGGCACGGCTGATCCTGGCAGCAGCCGACCCGCCGGGCGATCGAACGCGACGATGCGGCAGTTGAGTTGTGGAAGAAGGACACGTGGCCGCGGGTAAAAGCGCCGCGGCGGCCCGCGGTGCCCGGCTGGTCTTCGAGGACGAAGCCGGGCAGTCGATGAGGCCGCCGCGCGCCAGGACCTGGGGCAGGCTCGGGTGCACCCCTGTCGTGCGGGTGCGGGGCAGGGGAGCCGGCCGGGTCTCCATGGCGGGGCTGAGCTACTACAAGCCCGGCAGCCGCTCCCGGATGTTCTACAGCTTCCACGTCTACCACGGTCGCAAGGGCGAGAAGAAGGGCCTGACCTGGCAGGACTACCGGGACCTGCTGATCCGAGCACACATCCAGCTCGGCGGCCCGATCGTGCTCGTCTGGGACAACCAGCGCGCTCACCTGATGCCGCCGATGCAGGAGTTCATCCAGGCCAGCAAGGACTGGCTGACCGTCTTCCAACTCCCCTCCTACGCACCGGACCTCAACCCACAGGAGGGCATCTGGTCGCTGGTCAAGCGCACCATCGGCAACCTCGCCGCCGCCGACCTCGACCAGCTCGCCCGGGCCGTCAGACGCAGCTTGAAGAAGATCCAGTACCGGCCTCACCTCATCGACGCCTGCCTCGCCACCACTGGCCTGATCATGGACGGCTGATCATCCTCAGACCCGACATCACGAATTCAAGTTCAGTAGCGAGCGAGCACGCAGGCTGCGGGCAAGTGAATCGGCTTGTCGGCGGCGATCTCCTATGCCCCTGAAACCCGCATCCTGTCCGCTGGCTGCACGACGCAGGCGACGCTACCGGCGTACCGGCTGCAGCCCGTTGACGAAGTCGTCACGGTGCTGTCCAACGCCCTCGAACACGCGGATGAAGCGGTCACCCCCACCATGTGGAACATGCCGTTGGCGGTATAGGGCACAGCGCTCGCCGCAGAGCGTCGGTCGCCGACGCCGAGTTCGTGGTTGACGCCGTCGGCCACAGCGCGCAGCCGGGAGACTTGTCGATATCGCCGCGTCCGGCACCTGGAGGATTGTGGATTCAACGGCGCTGTCCAGGCGCCTATCAGAGATCACATAACGAAGTGGCAACGAAGCGCTCGCTGGGTGGGGGTTTTGTCGGCTCATGCCGAGAAGGGTGTGACATTTCGGGCACCGTGTCACTCGGAAGACTGTTGACGACACCCTCTGTGATTGTGAAGAGTGGGATGCGAACAGAGACCGTGTCGATTACGCCTCGAGAGCGGTGGATGTGCTTTTGGTCTCGCTCTGCTGTGCGCACTGTCAGCGAGTTCGCAAAGGTCGCGTGTGCGGTCGCCCAAGCGCCCGCGCTACTCTCCAGCGAGCTCGGCTGTGGTGGCGTGGAGACCTTCCAGTGTCAGCGGCGCATGGTTCGCTCTCGGATGACGGAACACCAGCATCACCTGGTACGACCTGATTTTGGCAGGTCAGCTGGCACTGCAGCATGCCGAAGCCTGATTTGCGACAGCTCGCAGCATGGGGAAGCTTCTGGCCAGTGGCTTCTGTCTGATCGCAGTCTCATCACCGGCAAAGGCACTTGCGCAGCGCATAAGTTGGCCACGATCGGCTGCCTGGATCCGGCTTGACTGCAAAACCGCGTGCGGCTGCCCTGTGCTCGCGCATGCGCTAAGGAGTGAAACATCATGTCAAGACTCCTGATCACAAGCATCACCGTGCTGCTTCTCGCCGGAGCGGCGCTATCCAACGACACGTCCGAGGCTGCTGCCGACCACCCCAAAGAGGTTCGTCCCTCTCCTGCTGCGGCCACGGTGCCGAGCACCGACGCCGGTGGCAAGGCATTCGACACCTGCAGCGCGCCCTCGGCGGCGGATATGACGGCCTGGTCCGGCGGTGCCTCGCCGTACCAGGCCATCGGCATCTCGATCGGCGGCGCCTCCCAGGCCTGCGCCCAGCCGAACCTCAGCGCCGCCTGGGTCTCAGGCCGGGCGGCCGAGGGCTGGTCGTTCCTGCCGCTGTACTCCGGCGAGCAGGCCCAGATCGGTCCGGCGGTGATCTCCGCAGACCTGCCGACGGCAACCGGCCAAGGCGGCGCCGACGCGGCGGACGCGATCAGCAAGGCGACAGCGCTGGGTTTCACGCCGGGGGCCGTGCTCTACGACGACATGGAGCCCTACAACTCAGCGACCTCTGCGCCCCGGGTGCTGGCCTACCTGTCCGGCTGGACCACCGCGCTGCACAACGCCGGCTACCGCTCCGGTGTCTACGCGGCCGCCACCAGCGGCGTCGCCGACCTCGCCGCGCAGTACAACGTGAGCAACTACCCGCACCCGGACGCGATCTGGTCGGCCGGCGCGACCTCGGCTCAGGACACCTCGGATACGGGCATGGGCCTGGCCGGGCCAGCCTTCTGGCCGGCCGACCGGCGCGCCCACCAGTACTCGACCAATGTCACCGAGACCTGGGGCGGCGTCCAGCAGACCATCAACTCCGAAGCGGTGAGCCTTGGCTCGACCGCCAGCGGGGCGGCCATGGCGCCGGGCCAGCGGCTGGAGGCCGGGCAGAGCATCGCCAGTTCCACCATGACGCTGACCATGCAGAGCGACGGCAATCTGGTCGCATACGCCAAGGTCGGCGGCACCGGGCCGGGCCCGGCGATGTGGAGCAGCAAGACCTCCGGCAACCCAGGCGCCTACCTGGTGCTGCAGTGGGACGGCAACCTGGTGCTCGACAGCGCCGGTGGCACGCAGCTGTGGTCCAGCACCACCGGCGGCAACCCGAAGGACTCGCTCACCGTCCAACCGGATGGCAACATCGTGCTCTATCGGGCGAACAACAGCGCTGCCTGGGCCTCCGGCACCTGGCAGGCACCGCCCACCCTGACGGCCGGTCAGTCGCTCAGCCCCGGTTACTGGACACAGGGGCAGCTCACCACGCTGCTGATGCAGGCGGACGGCAACCTCGTCATGTACCGCAAGCGCGACGGCGCGGCTCTGTGGTCCTCCAACACCGCCGGCAATGCCGGTGCGTACGTGACCACGCAGGCTGATGGGAACTTGGTGGTCTACAAGCAGGGCGGCAGCTCCAGCGCGGGCGGTTCGCTCTGGGCCTCCAACACCTGGCAGCAAGCCCACTGATGAGCAACACCTCCATGTCGGACAAGGCACGAGGCGCGCAGGGCGAGTCGACTCAACTCAGATTGGGGAACCTGATGAAAGGCTGGCATGCGTTACGTGCAGCCATGACAGTGGGCGCTATCAGCTTCGCGTCACTCGCGCCCGCCGGGGCGGCGACAGCGCACACGGCCCAGATCGGACCGGCCACCGCTGCCCCGGTCTCCGGTCCGGGCCCGAGTGGGACTTCTCCCACGCACAACGGGATACCGGAAATTAGCCTCTCCCTTGTGCATACCGGCGCCGCCGCCGGGAGTATTGGCTATGAACTCCACGTCACCGAGTCAAATCACACAGGCGCCGCCTACCAGCACGTCACACCCGTGATAGGGATCCTCGGCAGCGGGATGAACGCCCAGAACCTCCTCATCGAGACCTGGACGGCGGACGGAAACCTCACCTCGCAACCGGTGCGTACTGCCACCGACTCGACCGTGTGGCTCAACTCCTCGGCCCTGGACGGACCTCTTGCCGACGGCCAGTCGGTCACCTCCGATCTCTACGTGCTGATGCCCACTACGGTTGCCGAGGCGGCCAGCACGTTCCGGGTGGCGAGTCAGGCGACAGCGGACGGTACCAACGCGCCCGGCAGTACCCTGACCGTGCTGGCGTCTGGCGCTCCTGCGACGGCCTCCGGCTTGATTCCCTCCGCTGCCTCGAAGAACTTCGGTACCTTGCCCATCGGCGGCAGCCAGAACCTCACACTCCAGCTCACCAACAGCGGCACAACCGCGACCACGATCACCGCGACCACCACTCCAGCCTCACCTTTCACCGTGACGATGCCCCCTGTGGGGACGGTCGTCCCCGCAGGGGCGACTGTGCAGGTCCCCGTCTCCTTCAACCCGACCCTGGCCGGCCTACAGACCGGCACAGTGGTGGTGGCCACAACCGGAGGAACAGCTACGGTGCCGCTGACAGGAACCTGTGCGGCCCTCACCTCGGACAGGCAGGTACTGCCTGCACCGACCGATCCCTCCTGGGTACGCAGTGGCGCTGCCACGTTGAGCGGCAGTGACCTGCTACTCACCAAGGCCGGCGGTGGCAGCGGCGCCGGAACTTCCTTCTACCCTGACCTGGTGCCCTCCTCCGGGCTGCACGCCACCTTCACCACCGAACTCGACGGCGGCAGCGGGGGCGACGGACTTACCCTTGCACTGCTCGACCCCGCGAACAACACAGCCAGCAGTCTCGGCAGCCCCGGAAGTGGCCTCGGCTTCGCCGGCCTTCAAGGCGCCTCAATCGCCTTGGTCACCGACGCGAACAGCCAAGTGAACTCCGCCAACTTCGTCGGGATCGCCTCCTCTGTCGCGGGTGTCTCCGGAGGTCTCAACTTCAACGCGAGCAATACCGCCATACCGTCGCTGCGCGCTGCCACCCACAACGTGACCGTGGACTACACGATCCACGGCCACCTGGTAGTTCATCTGGACGGCATTCAAGTCATCGACTCAGCAGCACAGTTGCCGCCCAACGTCCTGATCGGGTTTACCGCCTCCAACAGCAGCACCGACGACAACCACATCGTGCGCAACGTCGCGATCACCGCCGGCCAGTCGCTCGTACCCACCAGCCTCGGAGTCTGGAGCACTACCGACCCGTCCTCCGCCGCACCAATGGACTGCGTCCTGTGGCAGTTCACCGGCCCAAACACCGACACCATCAGTGGCCAGATCCACTACCAGAAGGTCTCCACGACGGCAGGCAGCCAACCAGACCCGACCACCGACTGGGCCATCGGCTACACCGGACCCGGCAACTACTCCGGCACCGCGGGCGAGTACTCCTGGTGTGTGGACGCGGCGGCGCTTCCGGCCATCGGCATCGGATACCAGTGGACACCCGTCTCGCTTACGGCGGACAACGGCCACGGCAACACCCTCAACATTGCCGGCCCGGACCTTGTGGTGATGACCATCAACGACCCGGACGGACACACCGACAGGCCAGTCATCACGCTGAACGCGCCTGCGGCGTCGGCGTCGGCGTCGGCGTCGGCGTCGGCGTCGGCGACAAGGCCTAGCGGTGCGGTCATCACGCCGGCCAAGATCTGGCACCTGGTCAACGCACGGCCTGCCCAACTCGCAGAGTAGAGCAGCTGGTTGCTGACCGGTAGCGACCGCAAGACCTAGAACTCCTTTCACACTGTGGGGGATTTGATGTGGTGCATCCGTAGGACAGTCACCGTATTAGCCGTCGTAGTATCCGTACTCCTGAGCCTCTTCGACTCGGCCCCAACCTGGGCTTCTTCACATTCTCATACCGCACCAACCCTCGCCGCCATACGGAAAGTCTCTGCCCCTCCCCATCCCGACACGGCGGCACAGCGCCAAGCAGAGATCAATGCGACGGCGTCAAGTACCTTCCTCACCAGGCCAGGCGGTGGCGCAGCTTTGCCGCCGCCGACAGGTCCAGCTGCTGGTCGGTCGGACACCCAGCACGCTCCCGTGGCGCAGGCGGGTGTGTGGCCGCCAGCCTCCTGGCGTGTCAGCGAGGATCTTGCCTGGGCGATTCACTACCGGACGACCTTATGGTCAGTCGCCTGGAGCGATTCAGGCGTGTACGCGATGCACTACAACGTGTTCCGTGCATCCGACAATCAGCAAGTCGCTGGTACCTTCTGCCTGAACGGCACCACCCCGTTCGGCTCGAACGAAATGACCATCCTCAACAATCCGGACGGTACCGGTGGTCTCCAGGCCGGTGTGAGCTACTACGCGAAGATCGCCGTCTCACACACCAATCCCGGCTCGGCGTCCAACAACAACGGGGACTGGTCCTGCGACACCAACTGGAGCAGCGAGGTCCAGACCCCGGCGTTCGCGGCCTACAGCAACGGCCAGATCGTGCCGGCTGCCGAGACGTCAGGCTGTGGTTGCGCAGACTCCTCGGGACGGGATGTCTTCCAGGGGCACCGGGGAGACCCGGTCAACACACTGACCCTCGCGGAGGACGAACAGGCGACCGACATCAGCCTGTCGGCGCCCGGCGTCCCGTTCGTCCTGGACCGGACCTACGCCTCGGACAAGCCCCCGATCCAGAACGGAATCCTCGGCGCCCAGTGGACGTTCCCGTACTCCGCGCACGTCCAGGACTCGTCGAGCTCCGTCCAGGTCACCCTGGAGGACGGATCGGTCGCCACTTACAGTCGGAGTTCTTCAGGAAGCCTCACTCCACTGGACGGAGTCCGCTCCGCCCTCGCCGGGAACTCCACGTCCGGCTACACGATGACCACTCCCGACAAACAGGTCCTGACGTTCGGCACGGGCGGCCAGCTCCAGCGTTGGACGGACCTGAACGGTACTGGACTGGCCTTCAGCTACCAAGGCAGCGCGACCATGCCGTCGAGCATCACTGACGCGGCCGGCCACACAGTGACACTGACGTTCGCCCCCTCCTCCAACCTGCTGACCAAAGTGACCCTTTCCGACGGGCGGTCCGTCAGCTACGGGTACACCTCAGGCCTTCTGACCTCGCTCACCGGGCTCGACGGCGGCACCACCGTCTACGGCTACACCGCGGGCGGTCTGCTCAGCAGCATCACGGATCCGGCGGGTCATCAGGTCATGAGCACGACCTACGCCAACGGCCTGGTCGCGTCACAGACCGACGCGAATGGCCGAACGCTGAAATTCACGGGCGCCGCCGACAGCAGCAAGTACTCGAGCTACAGCAGCTACACCGACGGCAACGGCGGCATCTGGACGGACTTCTACTCGGGCAGCCAGCTGTACCGCTCGATCGACCCGCTCGGCAAAGTGACCTCCTACGCCTACGACGCCAACCTCCATCTGTCGCAGGTTGTGGACCCCCAGGGCAACTTGACCCTGATGTCCTACGATCCCGCAGGTCATCTGATCAACCGCGCGCTGCCCGACGGCTCGTCGGAGAGCTGGACGTACGACAATTCCGGCAACGAGACCTCACACACGACGCCCGGCGGCGCAAAGACCACCTGGACCTACGACTCCGCCAACCACCCGATCAGCCAGACCGACCCAGCCGGCGGAACCACCACCTACGCCTACACAGCCAAGGGCCAACTGGCTTCACAGACCACACCAGCGGCCCGCACCACCAACTACGCCTACGACAACGCCGGGAACCTCATCTCGATCACCGACGCCGCAGGCGACAGGACCACCTACACCTACGACAACGCCGGCCGACGCAGCAGCGTCACCGACCCGCGCGGCAACGCCCAAGGTGCCAACCCCGCGAGCTACACCACCACCTACACCTACGACAACGCTGACCGTCTGCTCTCCAGCACCGATGCGACCGGCGCGCAGACCACCTTCGGCTACGACGCCGCGGGAAATCGCACCTCGGTCACCGACCCCCTCGGCAACCGCACCACGAGCACCTACGACAATGCCCGGCACCTGCTGACCAGCACCGACCCTGCCGGTCACCAGACCATCTACACCTACGACGCCAACGGCAACCAGCTCACCCGGACCGACCCTACCGGCGCGAAGGCCAGCTCCACCTACGACGCCGACAACCACCTCCTCACCACCACCAGCGCGCGCGGCAACGCAACAGGCGCCAATGCCGCCGCCTACACGACCTCCTACACCTACGACGGGGACGGCAACACCACCAGCACCACGGACCCGACCGGTGCCGTCACCAGGACCACCTACGACCTGCTGAACCGGCCCGCCACCACCGTCGACGCCCTCGGCAACGCCACCACCACGACCTACGGCTCCGACGGCAACCCACTCTCCACCACCGATCCAACCGGCGCCCGAACCACTCATACCTATGACCCCAACGGCCGGCTGACCTCCACCACCGACCCGCTGAGCCACACGACCTCCTACACCTACGACGGGGACGGCAACCGCACCTCCGCCACCACAGCCACCGGGGACACGACCCGGTGGACCTACGGGGCAAACGGCCAGCTCAGCAGCATCATCGATCCGCGCGGCACGGTCACCGGAGCCAACGCCTCCGACTACACCACGACCTTCGGATACGACCAGGCCGGCAACCGGACCACCACGACCGACGCGCTCGGCCACAGCACCACCGTCGACTACGACGCCTTGAACCGCATCACCTCCACCACCAACGCGCTCGGGAACTCCACCACACGCGGCTACGACCCCGATGGCAACCTCACCAAGGTCACCGACCCCAACAACGCGACCACGACCTACACCTTCGACAGCGCGGGCAACCCCACCTCACGCGCGGACGGCAACGGCCACCTCACCGGCTACACCTACGACGCCGACAACCGACTGATCACCACAACCGACCCGCTGGCCCGAAAGACCACCTACGCCTACGACGCCGACGGCAACCAGACCTCCCGCACCGACGCCCGCGGCACCACGGCGACCAACACCTACGACGCACGCGACCAAGCCACCGGTACCACCTATTCCGACGGCACCCCAGCCGTGTCGGTCACCAACGACGCGGTCGGCCGGACCACCGCGATCAGCGACGGAACGGGTAGCCACACCCTCACCTACGACAACGCCGGCCGCCTACTCACCGAATCGGTGCCCGGGACAGCCACAGGCTTCACCTACACCTACGACGCCGCAGGCCATGTGACCAGCCGCCAGTACCCGGACGGCCGCTCCACCACAGCCACCTACGACGCCGACGGCCGTCCCATCACCGCGACCACCGCGGGCGCCACCACCACCTACGCCTACGACGCCGCAGACCACCTGACCAGCACCACCCTGCCGGCCACCAACGGCTACACGGAACAACGCACGTATGACCACGCCGGACAGCTCACCACCATCGCCAGCAGCAACAGCACCAACACGCTGTCGTCCTTCACACTGTCCTATGACGCCGCCGGACAGCCCCTCACCCTGACCCCTGTCCGCGTCGGTCTCACCAACGGTCCCAGCAGCTATACCTACGACCCGGCAGGACGCCTCACCAACCAGTGCACCGCACCATCCGGTTCCACCGGTTGCCCCACCGGATCGGCCTCCACCGCCTGGACCTACGACCAGGCCGGTAACCGCCTCACCCAGTCCCGAGGCGGCCGGACTACCACGTACACCTACGACGCCGACGACGAACTCACCAACGCCGCAACCGGACTGATCCGCCAGACCTACACCTACGACGCCGACGGCAACTACACCGGTGACGGCTCAACAGCCAACACCATCGCCTACGACGCCAACAACCACCCCATCAGCGCGGTCCAGGCAGGTGTCAGCTACACCTTCAGCAACGACGCCCAAGGTGACCGCGTCACCACCACCGCCGGTGGAAAGCTCGCCCGCACTGCCTATTGGGACATCAACAACACACTGCCCCAGCTCGCCACCGAGACCGACGCCAGCGGCGCCCTCATCAGCGACTACACCTACGACCCGCTGGGCAACCCGCAGAGCCAGCTCACCAATAGCGGCACCCTCTACGACCACCATGACTGGCTCGGCTCCGTCACCGACCTCACCGACAGCACCGGTACCCCGCAACTCCGCACAAGCTACGACGCGTTCGGACAGGCCAATACCACCAACACCACGACCAGCGCCCCCAACAACCCGTTCGGCTACACCGGCCAGTACAACGACCCCTACCTCATCGGCCAGCAAGACGTCCACGCACGCAACTACGCCCCCGCCCTCGGCCGCTTCACCACCCGCGACCCGATCCAGCTGCGCCCCGACAGTCCCTACAGCAGCGACTACGCCTACGCGGACAACGCACCGACCTACATCACCGACCCCAGCGGCCAGTGCAGTTTCAAGGCGAAGATCTACGATGCCTTCCACGCCATACTCGCGGGCCTCGGCCAGGGGCACTGCAAGGCAGAAGACGATGCAGCCGCGCAGAAAACCCCACTGGCCGCAGCGGCCGGAGCACACATCGAGCAGTTCACCGAGGGACTGATCAACGCCCCAGGTCAATTCACCGAGGGCTTTCTGGACACCCAGACCTTCGGATTGGCGCCGTCCCTCGTCCCAGGAGCGCAGACCTGCCCTAAGGCCCTCGCCTATCAGGCAGGAAGCCTGGCCGCCATGCTCACTCCCTGGGGTGAGGATGACGCGGCCGCGCTCACTGTGGACCAGATTCGGGCCAGGTATAAGGAACGGGGGGCTACGCCGAAAACGAGTCTCCCACGCGTGCCCCTGCAGCCGATCCACCTGGCCCTCGGACGCGATAATATCGACGGATACATGGCTCTTGATATGTTCGCACTGGAGAATGGCGCAGTGACGTTCAAGAGCTCGCTCTTCAACGACGTGGTTCCCCGCGGAGTGGCGACCGAGGACGGCCTGAGCAAGATGATCGATCGTGTCGTGGATAGTGGCGGGCAGATCAGCTTCAACCTGGCCGGAATGTCAGACCTCGTAGATGTCCTCGCAGGAAAGAACTTCGGAAGCGGCTGGACCTCGCATGAGCTGAGGTATGTCTGCGGAAAACCCGAGGCACGAGCGATCACCACATTCGTCAACGGCACGGCTCCGTGCTAGACCTGGAGGAACCCGATGAACCTGGAGATCTCACCGGCACACGAGGAATCCGACAGCTGCATGGTCCTGGTGAGCCTTCCGCACGGTGACGGTCAGATCCTGGCTAAGCTCATCGCTCGCGAGGAGCGGCCGGGTGGATTCGAATGGCTGCAGGTCTCAATGACGATCTGGTACAGGCACGTGCTTTCCGACGAGCCCTACACCGAATCGATCGAACCGGGCTCCGTCCCGACCTGGGTCCCCATCGACTCGGTGGTATTCCTGGACGGGTGCGACTACTCCAAGGTCAAGCGACTGAGTGCTGGAGAGGGACGCCCGCCAGGCGCGCCGCGGTACCCGATGCCGGGAGAGGAGTCGACGGCCTAACGATCAGCCTGTACAGGTGGCGGCGGGGTGGCGGCATCACCAGTCACCCCGCCGCTAGGCTGGTCAACGGCAGCTCGGCTGGTTCGTCGACCTGGTCGGTTACACCATGAGCAAGGAATCGTCGCCTGCGGACGAGGCACTCGGACTTTTGCTACGACAGGGTGTACCGGCGATGGGGGGTGCTGGACCATGATCGGGAAGTATCTGCTGGTGAACGACGAAGGCCATGGGACGTAGACGTACTGGGCCGACCTCGCCCCGGTGAACGGCAAGCGGCGGCCCCGCCGCCGAGCGACGGCTACGCCGAAGCCTGCCTGGCACTGCGGGTGCCGGTACATCATTCGTCCAGGTCGTGCGCTTGATCATCGGTTACGATTCATCTTGTCGGGCTCGGAAATTCATCGCCACTGATCAAGGGAGACCCGCAGGTCAGCAGGCGCTTTTTGAGCGGGTGGTCGCACGGTGATCGCCCCGCGAGCGCAAACTGGAGGAGAGATCCCGCGCGCTCGACCCTCCGAGGCGATCACTCTTGACGTAGGCGTCGACGAGGGTCGCGAACAGGGCGACCAGGCGGGCTTCCTCGTCGTAGGGCTGGATCCCGCGGAGGTGATCATTGACGTTCAAGCCCCGCAACACGTGCTCCAGCGCTGTAGGTGCCAAGAACCACGTCCGTGCTGGTCAGTTGACGTATGGGCGCTGTCGCGAGGCCGGCCGGGCGAGTGACAGCGGAGCTCTCGCTCGGTGATTGCCAGCTGGCTCCGGCTGGTTCCAGGATGGTCCGGTGTTGCTGCGACTGCCCTACCTGGCCTTGACAAGTGTGTTCACCTTGATATGGCTCCTGCCGATGAGCGACCGCGACAAGGACGCCGAGATCCTGGCGCTACGCCACCAACTGGCTGTGCTACAGCGGCAGACCGACAAACCGAAGCTCACCTGGCCCGACCGCGCGCTACTCGCCGCACTCCTGCACCACCTCCCCCGAGTGCAACTTCGTCGACTCCAGCTGATCATCTCCCCCGACACGCTCCTGCGCTGGCACCGCGACCTGCTGCACCGCCGCCACGCCAAGGCCTCCCGCCCCAAACGCCCGGGTCGTCCGCGCACCGTGCGCTCCGTCCGCGCCCTGGTGCTCCGGCTCGCCAGCGACAACCGCAACTGGGGCTACCGGCGCATCCACGGCGAACTCGCGACCCTCGGCATCAAGGTCGCCGCCTCCACCGTGTGGAACATCCTCAAGGAACACGGCATCGACCCCGCACCCGAACGCGACCACACCACCTGGGCGACCTTCCTGCGCTCCCAAGCCCACGCCATCCTCGCCGCCGACTTCTTCGAGACCAAGACCTTGACCGGAGCGACCGTGACCGTCCTCGCGGTGATCGAGCACGCCACCCGACGCGTGCGGATCCTCGGCGCGACCGCCCACCCCACCGCGGCCTGGATGACCCAGCTCGCCCGGAACATGGTCATGGACCTTCAGGACACGGGCACCAGGGTGAAGTTCCTGATCCGAGACCGGGCCGTCCGCTACCCGGCCACCTTCGACGCCGTTCTGCAGGCCGAGGGAATCGAGATCGTCCAGACCGGCGTCAGGATGCCGCGCATGAACGCGATCATGGAGCGCTGGGTGCGATCCTGCCGAACCGAGCTCCTCGACCGCACCCTCATCTGGAACCAGGCCCACCTACTCCACGCACTACGCGAGTACGAGCAGTTCTACAACACGCACAGGCCCCACCGCAGCCTCGCCGGCGCCGCGCCCCTCCGCCAACTGGCCGAACCCATCACCGAACCCGACCGGCTCACCCACCTCGACCTCCGCCGACACGACCGCCTCGGCGGCATCCTGCACGAATACCAACATGCAGCGTGACCAGCACGGATATGGTTCTTGGCACCTACACCACGTGACCATCCACGACCTGCGCCACCTCGCCGCCACCCTCGCCCTGGAGGGCAACGTCCCCATGGCGATCATCTCCAAGACCCTGCGGCACTCCACACTCTCGACCACCGCGAACATCTACAGCCACCTGACCTGGGACGTCGCCATGGCCACGGTACACACCATCGAAACCAGGCTCTGCCTCGTCGAGGCCCGCGCCGGCCGTACCGCCGACGCCCTCGCCCTCGCCCTCGCCCACAACACCAACAGGCCGAACCCGCTCTTCAGCCACGCGGCCTGACAGCCGCACATCCCCCGACCCGCCGAGCCGCGGCAAGAGCCAACACCGGCAGCCCAGAGCTGGCGATCACTCAGGCTCACTGCCCACCCCAGCAACTGCGGTGGGTCCCCCAGGCATGCCCACGTTCGGCCAGCCGGACCCACGGCGAGCCTGGATACCAGCCTGATCGGTCGCCGACTACACTCAGTCACCTCGATCAAACGAGCAAAAGCCGCAAAAGGGTTGCACAAAGAGAGCCCAGCTCCCCCGACGCGGCGCGCAGGAACCGCTTGCGACCACACTGCGACCACCACAGCAAAAAGGCCGTTCCCGCTGTTCAGCGGAAACGGCCTCCGACCTGCGTAAACGCCGGTCGGGACGACAGGATTTGAACCTGCGACCCCTTGACCCCCAGTCAAGTGCGCTACCAAGCTGCGCCACGTCCCGTGGTCTCGCTGCCAGGATCAGATCCTGGCTTCTCGACCTTGTCCCCGGTGTCCCGGCGACGTGGAAAACAATACAGCACGGCGGGGGGTGCTCGCTGCCAGGTTCCGGTGCAGGTCACGAAGTGGGTGGTGGTGCCGGGGGCTCGGGGTCAGGGGGTGGGGTGGCGGGCGTCGTAGCGGAGGAAGGCGGGGCGGCGGGCCGCGAGGAGGAGGATGACGGCGACGCAGGCGAGGCCACCGGAGATCACCGAGACGGTGGGGGTCGTGAGGGTGGCGACGGTGCCGGACTCGAAGTCGCCGAGGCGGGGGCCGCCGACCACCACGACCATGAAGACGCCCTGGAGGCGGCCGCGCATCTCGTCGGGGGCCGCGACCTGCATCATCGTGTTGCGGAAGATCATGCTGACGGTGTCCGCGCAGCCGGCCACGGCGAGCAGGGCCAGGCCCAGCCAGAGGTGGCCGGCGGTGAGGCCGAAGGCGGCGATGGACAGGCCCCAGGCGGTGACGGCGGCGAGTACCGCGGCGCCGTGCCGCTGGACCCGGGAGATCCAGCCGGAGAAGAGGGCGCCGGTCAGCGCGCCGACGGCGGGGGCGGCGACCAGCAGACCGACGGTGCCCGCGTGGCCGCCGTAGTAGGCGGTGGCGAGGGCGGGGAAGAGCGAGCGCGGCAGGCCGAAGATCATCGCGGCCAGGTCGGCCAGGAAGCTGGTCCGCAGGTTGGGCTGCGCGCGCAGGAAGCGCAGGCCGTCCAGCACCGAGGCGCGCCCGGCGCGGCCGCCCGCGCGCTCGGGGCGCATCGCCGGCAGGCGCCACATCGCGTACAGGGTGGCGGTGAACGCCACGGTGTCGACCAGGTATGCGGCCTGGCCTCCGTATGTTCCGATCAGCAGACCGCCGAGCATCGGACCCACCGTCATGCCCAGGTTCATGCTGATCGTGTTGAGGGCGTTGGCGGCGGGCAGCTGCTCGGCGGGGAGCAGGCGCGGGATCATCGAGGAACGGGCGGGCGAGGAGATCGCGTAGAAGCCGCCCTGCAGCGCCACGGCCAGGTACAGCAGCGCGACCTGCCGCAGGCCGAGCAGGGCCTGGGTGGCCAGCAGCGCGGAGACCACGGCGAGGCCGGCGGCGCCGATCAGGCCCAGCTTGCGGCGGTCCACGGTGTCGGCGATCGCTCCGCCGTACAGGCCGAAGGTGAGCAGCGGGAGGAGCGAGCAGAGGCCGACCGCGCCGGTGGCGAGGGTGGAGCCGGTGAGCGCGTACACCTGGACCGACACCGCGACGGCGGTCATCTGCTGGCCGATCGAGGAGACGGCCTGACCGAACCAGATCCGCCGGTAGTCGGCGCTCGCGCGCAGCGGGGTGAGGTCGGCGACCGCGCCCCGCAGCACTCGCCCTATTCGCCCGGAATTCTGCGAGCGGCCAGGTGAACGGTCATCCGAGCCGTCGGCGGCGGCCGCGGGATCCGGGTCGGGCGGGGAAGAGGTGGGATGATTGGTCGACACAGCGACCTATCGTCACCCCCGGCCACCCGCCACCCGTCACCGGGTCCCGGAATCCGGAATCCCGGGACTCCGGTGACGGGTGGCGGGTGACGGGTGACGGGATGTTCAGCCGCGCAGTACCGCCTTCTCCCCCGCCCGCACCGCCACCGCCAGCCGGTTGCCCGGGGGCGGGAACGGGCAGATGAAGTGGTCCGCGAAGGCGCAGGGCGGCAGGTAGGCGCGGTTCAGGTCCAGCACGGTGTGGCCCTCGGCGTCGGGCCCGGGCAGGGTGATGAAGCGGAAGCGGTAGCTCTCCCGTCCGCTGCCGGCGTCGGCGAACACGCCGCTCAGCCGGTCGCCGGAGTGGCCCACGGTCAGCGAGTACGACTCGCCGGCCAGCCGGAAGGCGATCTCCCCGGTGACGTCCAGCGGCCGCTCCCGGCCGTCGGCGTTCGGGACGGTCACCGTCCGCGCGCCGGTCTCGTACGGGGTGAAGACGGCCGGCACGCTCCACTCCGGCGCGTACGGGAAGGTCGAGATGCCCGCGAAGTGCGCCCGGCCCTCGGCGTCGGGGTCGAAGACCCGCAGGGCGAGCTCCCCCTCCCGCTCGATCGGGACCAGCAGCACCTCCCCGTACCGGACCACGGCGGCCTCGGCATGGGTGTCGGGGCGCAGCAGGAGCTCGCCCGCCACCACCTCGTTGCCGGCGCCCGTCCGCAGGCCGTCCGCGGCCGACGCCGACACCCGCACGCCGTCCGGGTCCGCGGACCACCGGCCGGGGACGCCGGGTATCGCGGCCGGGTCGGCGCTCAACCAGTGCGTGCCGATGAGCGCCAGCACGCCGTGCGGCGCACCCACGGACGCCATCCGGGCCTCGGTCCAGCGCTGCCATTCCTCGGCGTCGGTCGTCATGGAAAGCTCTCCTGATACCTGTCCGTCGTACCTGTCCGTCGTACCTGTCCGTCGTACCTGTCCGTCGTACCTGTCCGTCGTATCCACCGGATGAATGACGGTGCGTCAGTCTGCCGTCAGCTCTCCCGCAGCGGCCGGAACAGCCCCTCCTGCACCACCGACACCACCAACCGGCCATTGCGGTCGAAGATCTGACCACGCGCCAGGCCCCGCGCGCCCTGCGCGATCGGGGACTCCTGCTGGTAGAGCAGCCACTCGTCGGCGCGGAACGGCTGGTGGAACCACATCGCGTGGTCGAGCGAGGCCATGTCGAAGTTCCGTCGGCCCCACAGCGGTTCGACCGGAGCACGGACCGAGTCCAGCAGGGTCATGTCGCTGGCGTAGGTCAGCGCGCAGACGTGGATCAGCGGGTCGTCGGGGAGGGCGCCGTTGGTCCGCAGCCAGACGCCGCTGCGCGGTTCGACACCGACCAGTTCCTCCTGCGTCCAGCGCAGCCGCTCGACGTAGCGGATGTCGAACGGCTGACGGCGGCTGATGAACGGCGGGAGCTCGCCGAGCCGCTGGCCGACCTCCTCCAGCGCGCTGGGCAGTTCCTCGGGGGCGGGGACGACGGGCATCGCCTCCTGGTGCTCGATACCGCCGGGCTCGGGGACGTGGAAGTCGGCGGTGAGCGCGAAGATGCTGCGGCCCTGCTGGATGCCGAGGACCCGTCGGGTGGTGAACGAACGACCGTCCCGGATCCGGTCGACCTGGTAGACGATCGGCACCCCGGGGACCCCGGGGCGCAGGAAGTAGGCGTGCAGCGAGTGGACGGGACGGGCGTCCGCCACCGTCCGGCCGGCGGCCACCAGCGCCTGGCCGGCCACCTGCCCGCCGAAGGTCCGCTGCAGCGATTCCTCGGGGCTGCGGCCACGGAAGATGTTGAGCTCGATCTGCTCCAGATCCAGCAGGTCGACGAGTTGATCGACAGGCGTTCCCATGGTGTGCGTCCTCTCCCAACGGGCACGCCGGTGGTGCCGGCGGCATACCGCTGCTGTCCAGTTGGAAGTCTGCGCACCGCCAGGGAATTCCCGCAGGTCGGCGCGCCTGCCACCGGCCGGCGGCGATCCCACGGACAGCCACCGACCGGTGACGGACCGCTGACCGAAAAAGGCCGCCCCGACAGCCCGAACGCCTACGCGGCCGGCGGCGGCCCCGTCAACCCGGACTGCCGCACCGTGATGTTGAGCCGCCCGGTGAGCGCGGGGCCGGGCTCGCCGAGCCGCAGCTCGGGATCGGCTGTGCCGGGCAGCGTGCGCAGGACACCGTGGTAGGCGTACCGGGCCGGGCCGCCGAAGACCAGCAGGTCACCGCTGCGCAGCTCGACGTCGGTCCACGGACCGGTCCGAGCCTGGCTGCCGCCGAGCCGGAAGACGCAGGAGTCTCCGAGGGACAGCGAGACGACGGGGGCGTCGATGCGCTCCTCGCGGTCCTGGTGCAGGCCCATCCGGGCACCGGCGGCGTAGTGGTTCACCAACGCCACATCGGGCGCGTACCCGACGGCACCGGCGATTTCCGGCCCGTCCCCACCGACATCCCCACCCCCACCGCCGTCCCTAACGCCGCCGTCCCCGCCCCCGACGCCGCCGTCCCCGACGCCGTCCCCCGCCTCCCCGTACGCCGCCTCCCCGTACGCCGCCACGACGGCCCGCCGGGCGAGGGTGTCGAGCAGCGCCGGGAACGGCTTGACCGGGGACCCGTCGCCATCGTGCACCCGGCGCGTGTACGCGTACGGGAACCAGTGCTGCGGGCAGTCCGCCACCACCTTGCGCGCGACCTTGCAGGTCGGACAGCGGCTGACCACGCCCCAGTGCCAGCCGAGGCAGAGCTGGCGGACCGACATCTCCGCGCCGCCGGGCAGCCGCACGGTCCGCAGACCGGCGGGCGGTCGGGCCCACTCGCGGCACGCGCCGACCAGCTCGCGCTGCTCGGTGGCGTCCAGCCAGTCGGGGAGCAGGACGGCTCCGGGCGCCAGCACCGTCCTCGACCGCCCGAACAGCTCACCCGTCACCGCGTCACCCGCCGACCGAATCCCGGCGCACCGCCCGCCCGACGCCGGCCGCCTGCTCCGCACCCGCCACCCGCCCGTCACTCGCCGCCGGCCCGACGCCGGCCACCCGTTCCACACCCGCTACCCGCTCCACACCAGCCGCCAGCCGCGCCCGGGTCGGCATCGCGGTGCGGGCGCCGGTCCGCTCGACGCTCAGCGCGGCCGCCCGGACCGCGAAACGCGCGGCGTCGGCCAGGCTCCGGTCCTCCGCCAGCTCGACGGCCAGCGCGCCGCAGAAGGTGTCACCGGCTCCGGTGGTGTCGACGGCGTGCACGGTCGGCGCGGCGATCAGCTCGGTCGACTCGCCGTCCCGGACCAGCGCGCCGTCCCCGCCGAGCGTGACCACCACCCGCTCGCACGGCAGGCCCCCGGCCAGCCGGGCCACCTCGCCGGGGGCCGTCAGCGCGCTGTCGGGGACGCCGCAGAGCCTGGCCAGCTCGGTGCGATTGGGCACCAGGACGTCGACCAGCGGCCAGAGTTCGTCGGGCAGCCCGGCGGGGGCCGGCGCGGGGTTGAGGATGAAGGTGGCGCCGGCGAGCCGGGCGGCGGCCAGCACGGCCGGGAGCGGGATCTCCAACTGCGCGACCACCACCGAGGCGCCGGCGAGCAGTTCGCGCGCAGCCTCGACGGCGGCGGTATCGAGCCGGGCGTTGGCTCCGGGCGAGACCACCACAACGTTCTCCGCCTGCCGGTCGACCAGCACGACGGCGTGACCGGGCGGGCCCTCCACGGCCGCGAGCCGGATGACGTCCACGCCCTCGGCGAGGAGTTCGGCGCGCAGCTGCGCGCTGTCGGCGTCCGTACCGACGGCGCCGACGAAGGCCACCGAGCAACCCAGCCGGGCGGCGGCCACGGCCTGGTTGGCTCCCTTGCCACCACCGAGTCGGATGATCGGACCGCCCTGGACGGTCTCCCCGGGAACGGGCAGGGACTCGACCTCGATCACCTGGTCAAGGTTGACGCTGCCCACCACCACGACATCCACGGCCACCGGATCCCACCTCCATGCCACCAGCCGTCGGCCACCACACGGCCGCCACACCGGCCACCACACCGGCGTCGTCATCCGCCACCGGCCTCAGCACCAGCTTCCCACCCCGCGCCCACAGAGCCGACGACCACCAACACCCTCAGTCACTCTCAGCGATCATCGGCGGGCCTCGGTCCCGTGTTGACCGAAGGGGGTCCCGTGCCCGCCGAAGAGGGTCCCATGCCCCCCGAAGGCGGTCCCGTGCCCGCCGGCGGTCGGTCGTGCAGCAGCCCCAGGTCGCGCGCGCAGGCGGACCAGGCCTCCCAGCCCTGCTCGTTCAGGATCTCCTGGGCCACCGTGATCTGCTGTCGCCGAGTCGCCAGGTCCGGACGGGTGGCGTAGCGCAGGCCACCGGCCTCCCGCCAGGTCGGCGGCCAGATCTGCAGACCGCCGTAGTAGCCGTTACCGGTGTCGGCGGTCCAGTCACCGTCGCTCTCGCAGTCGGCGACCTGGTCCCAGGTGGCGTCGGTGACCGGGGCCGGCCTGCCCTCGGCGGCGGCCCTGGCGGGGGTCGCGAGGACGAACGCGGCGCTGCAGAGCATCGCGAGCATGCGAGGCCTGACATGGCTTCGAACACTGACGGCTATTCGACGGCTGACGGGTATTCGACGGCTGACGGGTATTCGGGCCTTGACCGCCGTTCGCCGGCTGCCCGACCGACCGGATCGCATCCTCCGACTGTCCCCGAGGCACCTGCCCACCCGCGAGCGGGACCGCCCCCGGCTACGCCATCAGAGCCCCCGACAGCCTGCCGCCCCATCAGCCAACGCCCCACCACCCTGCCGCCCCAACGCCCCACCACTCCAACGCGTTCGACCGCCGCCCCACCCGGGACGACGGTCGATCCACGTACTGCTCGCTCTGCTCGCGCAGAAGCTCAGGAGCTCAGGAGCTCAGGAGCTCAGGAGCTCAGGAGCTCAGGAGCTCAGAAGCTCAGGAGCTCAGAAGCTCAGAAGCTCAGGGCCTCAGGGCCTCAGGGCCTCACGAGCTCAGAAGGAGAGCACCTGGCCAGGCATGATCAGGTTGGCGTCAGCGCCGATGACCTGAGCGTTCTTCTGGTACAGCGACTTCCAGTCGGTGCCGTGCGCGGCAGCGATCTCGCTCAGCGTGTCACCGGACTTGACGGTGTAGCCGCCCGCGGAGTTCGAGCCCTGGTCCGCCGGCTTGGCAGGCTTGGCAGGCTTGGTCGGCTTGGCGGCCGGCTTCGAGTCCTGGGCCGGGGCCGACTGGGCGGGAGCCGGCGCAGCCGGAGCCTGCTTGGCCGGGGCCTGCGGCGCCGGGGTCTGCTTGGCGGGAGCCTTCGGCGCGGGGGTCTGCGGCGCGGCGGCGGCCTTCGGGGCCGGGGCCGGAGCCGAGGTGTCGACGGCGGCGGGGGCGCCACCGGCGGTCAGGCCGGCCTTGACCGAGCAGACGGGCCAGGCGCCGGGGCCCTGGCTGGCCAGGACCTTCTCGGCCACGGCGATCTGCTGGGCCTTGGTGGCCAGGTTGGCCTGCCCGGCGTACTGGGTGCCGCCGTAGGCGGCCCAGGTGCTGGAGGTGAACTGCAGGCCCCCGTAGAAGCCGTTACCACTGTTGATGCTCCAGTTGCCGGTGCTCTCGCACTGGGCGACGGCGTCCCAGGTCGAGGTCGAGGCGGCGGAGGCCGTGGTGGCCGTGACGAGGCCGGCCACCGGAAGGACGGCAACCGCGCCGCCCAGAACGGCCAGCCGCACGCGGTTGCGCTTGGTGGCAGCGGTGGTGGCAGCGGCGTTCTCGTTACGGAAAGTCATGGAATCCCTCTCGGCAGCCCCGGGCGGGCAGGCGGAACCAGGCCCGGTGAGGGGCCGATCTCGCTTGCGGCGTCCTGTGGGCGGCCGAGTACGTGTCCGACGTACCGCGCCGCCCCGGCCACTCCGCCATCACCGCCGACAGAGACACGTCGGTGGCGCGGTGGCACCAGGTGCGGTGCCTCGGGGAGTGAGCCCGGGTGGTGCTCGTTGCACCGGGGATGAAGTTAGGGCGCGAGGCTGCCCCGAATCAACAAATTCATGAGCCGCTCAGGGTTCAGCCAGGTCAGCGCAATGTTACCCGCGGTAACGATCAAACACTTCCAAGGTCCAATGTCCGTTTTGTAACCTTTTCTACGACTCAAACCTCTTGTCCGCGTGGCGCCGGTCACATTTTGTGGAGCGTGAGCCTGATCACATCGTCGACAGTTTGTGACCGGTCGAGCACTATCCGAAGTCGCCGAGATGGAAAAAAGCGACACTCGACCCCCCAACCCGTGACTCCGACCACAACGCGCCGTTGGTAATGGCGGCCGGGCCTACCCGGGCCGCCCAGCCAACGAATCAAGGAGTCCTGTTGCCGCGCATGCTCGATGTCAGCGACGAGGTCCGAGCCGAGATCGGCGACGACGAGGCCGACCAACTACTCGGCGGGGCACACACCCCCGACACCTACGACTGCACCTCCTGCCGGACCCCCGGCCACTCCCTGAGCGAGCCGACCAGCACCGTGCTCTTCGTCGGCGACGAGACGGCGGTGCTGGCGTTCGCCCACGCACGGTGCATCCCCTCGCAGGTCGTGCCGGTCTCCGAGGAGCAACTGCTCGGGGCGGTGCGCAGCATCAGTCAGGCGCAGGGCAGCGGGCAGCCGACGCAGGCGGGCTACCCGGCGGACCCGTACGCCCACCCCGGCACCCCGGGAGCCGCCTCCGTCGGGCTGGGCGGCGGCCTCGCCCCGGCCGCAGCCATCGACCCGCTCGGGGGCACCGCCGGCGCCACCGCCGTGGACGCCCTGGGCCTGCCGCTCACCCCGTCCCACGCCGCGCCCCAGGCCCCCGCAGCCGTCCCGGCTCCCACCACCCCCGCTCCCACCGCCCCCGCTCCCGCCGCGTCAGCCGCCCCGGCCGGCGACCAAGGGGTCCCGGCGCCCGGCGAACCGGCCGTCCTCGGCGTCACCTGCGGGCTGGTGCTCTGCGGCGACACCGGGCACGCCGCGCTGGTCGTGGAGCCGACCGGGCCGGTCGGCCGGCCGGGCACGGTGACCGGCGCGGACGAGTTCCTCCCGCTGCTCCGCGACCACGGCTTCCTGCCGATCAACGACGTCGACAAGCCGCCGGCCCGGCTGGCGGGTTGGTCGGTGCTGGTGGCGATGGGACGGCTGCACGCGATCCTGCAGCCGTCCGCGGTCGGCAACAGCGCCTGGTGGCAGGCGCACCAGCCGCTGGTGGTCACCGACGCCTGGCGCGCCGCGGCGGCCCGGCAGTCCGAGGTGATCATGTACGCGGCGCCCGCCGGGACGATCGGCCGCCAGCCCCGGGAGGACCTGCTGCGCAACGCTCTGGACCGTGCGGCGGCCCAGGGCCTGCTGGTGGCCGCCAGCCTCCCGCTGGCCGGCACCTGAGCGGACCCGACGCCTGGGGCCTGTCCGGCAAGATTCGCCGGGCAGGCCCCGGGGCCTGTCGTCACCGGCGCGCGACGGACCGCAAGCGCCCATCACGCCCCGGTACCCCGGGCACCCGCCGCTACGGCCGCATCCCCGGCAGCCTTCGCTCGTTGGGCCCTACGTGTACAGCTACGACGTGACCTCAGCCTTCCGCCAGACCACCGCTACCCGAGGGATCCCGGCGATGAGGCCGTCGTACGACGGGGAGCATCCCGTGGCCCCCACCCCGACGCCGATCTACGACGAGCTGTACTCCGAGTACCGCCGCCTCTTCCGTGCCCTGCCGGGCGACCGCAGCGGCGAGGAGGACCTCCGGTTCACCGGCTTCGCGGTCCGTGAGCGCCCCTTCCCCGGCTCGCACGCCAGCGCGCACCTCAGCTCGCACCCCGGACCGCACCCCGGCTCACACCATGCCCCGCACGCCGCCCAGTTGGACGGCTACCGCGACCCGTACGGCAGTCGCACCCCGTTCGCCACGGATCACCACCTCGCCGCGCTCCCGCACCACCAGTCCTTCCCCACCTATGGGGGACAACTGCCGGGCGCCCCGCAGTTCGTACCGCAGCAGCAGGCCGTCCACCATCAGACCGGTCAGCCCCACGTCGGCCAGCACCAGACCGGTCAGCCCCACGCCGGCCAGCACCAGACCGGTCACCAGCAGTATCAAGGCACCGGCTACCAGCCCCACCCCTCACAGCAGCAGCCACAACACCAGCACCAACACCCCCAGCCCAACCAGCAACAGCAGCAGCATCACCAGCCCCCGCAGGGCCAGCCCAGCACCGGCCAGGGCTGGGTCGCCGCCGGCTACCTCTCCCCGGTCACCGCCCCGGCCCCGGCTGCCCCGGCTCCGGCAGCCCCCGGCCGCCACCGCGGCGCCCTGCTCTCGCTCCCTCCGGGCCGCAGCTGACCCACCTCTCGCCCCCGGCAGAAAACAGAACGGTCCGATGGCTGCTCCCAGCCATCGGACCGTTCTGCTGCACTCGTCCCGCTGCACCTCTATAAAGAGGAGCAGCGGGACGAGCGACTACGCACCACTACTTGCGCTTGCGCTTCTCCCGGACCCGCACCGAGATCGAGATCGGCGTCCCGACGAAGCCGAACTCCTCACGCAGCCGGCGCTCCACGAACCGCCGGTAGCCGGCCTCCAGGAAGCCCGAGGCGAAGAGCACGAACCGCGGCGGCCGGGTGCCGGCCTGGGTCCCGAACAGGATCCGCGGCTGCTTGCCGCCCCGGATCGGGTGCGGGTGGGCGGCGACCAGCTCGCCGAGGAAGGCGTTCAGCTTCGCGGTCGAGATCCGGGTCTCCCAGCCGGCCAGCGCCGTCTCGATCGCCGGGACCAGCTTCTCCATGTGCCGGCCGGTCAGCGCCGAGACGTTGACCCGGGGCGCCCACTGCACCTGGACGAGATCCTGCTCGATCTCGCGCTCCAGGTAGTAGCGGCGCTCCTCGTCCATCTGGTCCCACTTGTTGTAGGCGACCACGACGGCACGCCCGGCCTCGACAGCCATCGAGATGATCCGGGTGTCCTGCTCCGCGAGCGGCTCGCTGGAGTCGATCAGGATGACCGCGACCTCGGCCTTGTCCAGCGCGGCGGAGGTGCGCAGCGAGGCGTAGAAGTCGGCGCCGGAGGTCAGGTGGACCCGGCGGCGGATAC
The DNA here is from genome assembly GCF_042957465.1 of Kitasatospora sp. NPDC008050. Classification (NCBI taxonomy): domain Bacteria; kingdom Bacillati; phylum Actinomycetota; class Actinomycetes; order Kitasatosporales; family Streptomycetaceae; genus Kitasatospora; species Kitasatospora sp. NPDC008050. The sequence goes on along the minus strand of NZ_JBIBIJ010000020.1, from coordinate 37,745 downwards.
CGGCGGTGTCGATGAACTTCCAGGTCTTGCCGCCCAGCTGGATCAGCTCGTCGACCGGGTCGCGGGTGGTGCCGGCCAGCTCGTTGACGACGACCCGCTCCTCACCGGCCACCTTGTTCAGCAGGCTGGACTTGCCGACGTTCGGGCGGCCGATCAGCGCGACCCGGCGCGGGCCGCCGACGGTCACGCCGAAGGTCTGCGGCGGAGCCTCGGGCAGCGCCTCCATCACGGCGTCCAGCAGATCGCCGGAGCCGCGGCCGTGCAGCGCGGAGACGGGGTAGGGCTCGCCCAGGCCGAGCGACCACAGGTAGGAGGCCTCGGCCTCGCTCGACGGGCCGTCGACCTTGTTGGCGCAGAGCACGGTCGGCTTGCCGGCCCGGCGGACCACCTTGATCAGGGCCTCGTCGGTGTCGGTGGCGCCGACGTTGGCGTCCACCACGAAGAGCACGGCGTCGGCGGTCTCGATGCCCAGCTCGGCCTGCGCGGCCACCATGGCGTCGATGCCGAGGACGTCGATCTCCCAGCCGCCGGTGTCGACGACCTTGAAGCGGCGGCCGTTCCAGGTCGCCTCGTAGCTCACCCGGTCGCGGGTGACGCCGGGCTTGTCCTCGACGACCGCCTCGCGGCGGCCGATGATCCGGTTGACCAGGGTCGACTTGCCGACATTGGGGCGGCCGACGACGGCCAGCACCGGCAGCGGGACGTGCTCGTGCTCGGCCAGGTCGAGGTCATCGGCGTCGAAGCCCTCCTCGGCGGCCAGGCTCATGAACTCGGCGTACTCGGCCGGATCCAGCTCACCGTGGTCGGCACCGTCGGCGACGTGCTCGTTGCTCATCTTCGTCTGTTCCATTTCCCGGTCCGCCCGTCATCCGGACGGACCGTGCGTACCTGCCCGGACGCGAACGTCGGGCAGCGCGTAAAAAACTCGTTGATCCCCCGGCACCGGGACGCCGAGGCGCCGAGGTACCGAAGGCGGGTGCCGAGGGGCGGTGCTAGGCGGCCGAGCGCTGGCCGGCCCGCTGCTCCACCAACTCGGCGATGGTGTCGATGACCTGCGGCAGCGTCAGGTCGCTGGTGTCCACCAGGACGGCGTCCGCGGCCTGGGTCAGCGGTGCGGTGGCCCGCGAGGAGTCGGCGGCGTCGCGGCGGACCAGGTCGGCCGCCATCTCGGCGATGGTCGCCTCGTCCACGCCCTTGGCCCGCAGCTCGGCCGCGCGGCGCTCGGCCCGGGCGGCCCCGGAGGCAGTCAGGAAGATCTTGGCCGTGGCGTCGGGGAAGACCACCGTGCCCATGTCCCGGCCCTCGGCGACGATGCCCCGCTCGGCGTGCCCGGCGCAGCCGCGCTGCAGCTCGACCAGCCGGGTCCGCACCTGCGGGACGGCGGCGACCGCGCTGACCTTGGCGGTCACCTCGGGACCGCGGATCGGGCCGGAGACGTCCTGGCCGTCGACCGTGATGGTCGGGCCGTCGGCGTCCGTGCCGGAGACGATCACCGGCTTGCCGCAAGCGATGGCCACCGCCTCCGGGTCGTCCACGTCCACCTCGTTGGCCAGCATCCACCAGGTCATCGCCCGGTACATGGCACCGGTGTCGAGGAAGCTGAGGCCGAGCCGGGTCGCCACCGCACGGGAGACGGTCGACTTGCCGGAACCGGAGGGTCCGTCGATGGCGACGACGACCGGGGCGTGCGCTCGGTCGGCAGTGTCCACAGGGAACCTCTCTTCTCGACACCCGGGGAGATACCTCAAGGTTAGACGACCGCGGACACCCCTCTGGCTGCCGCCGTCGCGCCGCCCTCCCGACCGGCCCCGCAGCCCCCGGTTCCGAGCCGGCTCGACCCCGCCACCGCCGGCTGCCCCAGGACCTCTCGGTCCCGCACCCCTCAGTCCCGCACGTCCCAGCCGCGCTCCCCCAGCGCCTCCTCCAGCCGCCGCACCGCCGAGGGCTCCACCTGGAGCTGGACCAGGCCGACCCGCTGGCCCGCCGAGTGGTCGATCGCCACGTCCTCGATGTTGACCCCGGCCCGGGCGGCCTCCCGGAAGAGCCGGCTGAGCTCGCCGGGCTGGTCCCCGATCGCCACCACCACGGTCTCGTAGCGGGTGGGCGGGGCGCCGTGCTTGCCGGGGATCCGGGCCTGGCCGTGGTTGCCGCGCCGCATCACCGCCTCGATGTCCGCGCTGCCCGCGCGGCGGACCGCCTCGTCACCGGTCTCCAGCGCGCGCAGCGCGGCGACGGTGGTGCCCAGGTCGGCGGCCAGCTCCTCCAGGATGTCGGCGACCACGCCCGCGTTGGCGGACAGGATGTCCAGCCACATCCGCGGGTTGGAGGCGGCGATCCTGGTGACGTCCCGCACACCCTGCCCGGCCAGTCGCACGGCCGTCTCGTCGGCGTGCTCCAGGCGGGCGGCGACCAGCGAGGAGAGCAGCTGCGGGGTGTGCGAGACCAGCGCGACGGCGCGGTCGTGCGCGGCGGCGTCCATCACCACCGGCATGGCGCCGCAGAGCGCGACCAGCTCCAGCGCGGCGTTGAGCGTCCCGGTCTCGGTGTCGGCGGTGGGGGTGAGCACCCAGGGCCGGCCCTCGAACAGGTCCGCGCGCGCGGCCAGCGGCCCGGACTGCTCGCGGCCGGCCATCGGGTGGCCGCCGATGTAGTGCACGGTGTCGCAGCCCAGCGCGGCGACCTCGGCGCGCGGTCCGGACTTCACGCTCGCCACGTCGGTGTAGCAGTGGGCCAGGCCACGCCGCTGGCAGTCGGCCAGCACCCTGCCGACCAGCGCGGGCGGGACGGCGATGATCGCCAGGTCCACCGGCTCGCTGGGCTCCTCGACGGTGCCCGCGCCCAGCGAGGCGGCGGTGCGGGCCGCGTCGGGGTCGGCGTCGGACAGATGGACCGCGATGCCCCGCCCGGTCAGCGCGAGTGCGGCGGAGGTGCCGATCAGACCGGTGCCGACGACGGCGACAGTACGCATGGCGCTGCTGTTCTCCTGCGTTCCTGGAGGGGACGATAGGGCGATCCCCACATCCTCCCGTACCCGTCGCGGCTCTGCTCCCCCGCCCCTGCCCGGACGCGCGCCGCATACCCGCGACAGCTGTCCCCCACTGCGGGCAGACTGGGCCACCGAAGCGGCGTCGCAGCGGTGCAAAAGGGGAGAACGGCATGACCGACGAGCGAACAGACACCACCTCACCACCGGCCTGGCCCACCGTCCTGGACACCGTGGTGGTCCATGCCGCGGGCGCCGTCTGCCGACGCCTGGCGCACGGCACCCTCCCACCGGACACCGCCTCGGGCAACGCCGCCTCGGGCGACACCGCCCCGAGCAACGCCGCCTCGGGCAACACCACCTCGGGCGACACCACCTCGGGCGACACCACCTTGAGCGGCACCGACGGCACCGCGCCCGCCCCGCGCCGGCTGCGCCTGACCGGCCTGCCCTCCTCCCTGCTCCCGGACTCGCTGCGCGCCGCCCTGCCCGAGGGCCCGGCCGGCTGGCGGATCACCGAGGTCCGCCAGGAGGCCGAGGCCCGGCTGACCGAGCCCGAGCAACTGCCCGAGCTGCGAACCAGGCTGACGGAGGCCGAGCAGACCGAGGCCGCCCTGTGGTCGCGCGGCCAGCGGCTGGCCGCCCGGATCGCCCGGACCGCGGAGCTGCGCGCCGCGCCCCCGCGCCGGCGCCCGGCCGACCCGCCGTACCCGGCCGATCCCTCGTACCCGGCCGACCCGCAGCACCCCACCACCCCGTGCCAGGCCGCCGAGCCACTGCGCCGCGCCCCCGCCGAGGCGCTGCTCGCCCTCGCCGACTTCGTCGACGAGCGGCTGACCGTGCTCCATGCCGAGGCCGAGTCGCTCGACGAGCAGGTGCGGCAGGCCACCCGCGAGCGCGAACTGCTCGCCGCCCGCCTGGCCCGCGCCTCCACCGCCGAACCCGCCACCCCGGTCGGGACCAGCACGGTGGTGCTGCTCACCCTCACCCCGGACGAGGACGCCCGGCCGCTGCCCGCCGCGCCGATCACCGTCGCGCTGGAGTACCGGGTCCCGGACGCCCGCTGGGTGCCGACCTACCAGCTGAACCAGCAGCAGGACGGCGCGTCCGGCACCGTGCTGCTGCGCGCCGCCGTGGCCCAGCGCACCGGCGAGGACTGGAGCGACGTCCGGATCGCCTTCTCCACCGCCGACCTGCACCGCCCGGCCGGACTGCCCGACCTGCGCTCGATCCGGATCGGGCGGCGCCGGCCCGCCCCCGCGCCCACCGGCTGGCGGGAGCCGCCGAGCGGTCTGGGCGGCCTCTTCGCGGACTACGACAGCGTGCCTCGCCCGCCCGCGCCCGCCCCGCGCCCGCAGCCCGTCCCCCTGGCCGCCGCGCCGGCCGGGCTGCCCCAGGCCGAGCAGCTCAGGCGGCGCGCCGCCGGCCCCAGGTCCTACGGCGCCGCGCCGGCCGCTCCCCCGCCCCCGCCCGCACCGTCCGCCCTTGGCGGTCCCGTCCCGTCCGGTCCCCTCTCCTCCGGTCCTGCCCCCTCCGGTCCCGCTCCCGGCGGTGCGGCGCCCCACCTCATGCACGCCAAGGTGGCCTCGTTCGACGGCCCGCCGCCGAGCCCGTCCGGTGCCCCGGTGCCCGACGCCGCCGTGCCCCCGCAGCCCCCGCACCCGGCCCCCGACCTGCTCGACTACGCCGGCCTCACGCTGGCCGGTCCCACCGCCCCGATCGGCCGCCGCGGGAGCCTGCGCCCCGGCGCCCGGCACCGCGCTGCCGCGGACCACTCGCTCGCGCCCGCGCTGCCCCCGCACACCGTCCCGCCGCGGATCTCGGCCGGCTCCTTCGATCAGCGCTACGACGCCGAGGCCCGCACCGACGTGCCCTCCGACGGCGGGTGGCACACCGTCGGCCTCGGCGTGCTCCCGGTGACGCTGCGCCCCGAGTACGTCTGCGTGCCGGCCGTCGACCCGACCGTCTACGCCACCGTGCTGCTCGCCAACACCGGCGACCGCGCGCTGCTGGCCGGCCCGCTGGAGGTCACCGTCGACGACGCTTTCCTGCTGACCACCGCACTGCCCACGCTCGCCCCGGGCGCCACCCGCCGGATCGGCCTGGGCGTGGCGGAGAGCGTGCGGGTCACCCGGCGGACCGAGTCGCAGGAGTCCACGGCGGGCCTGCGCGGCTCCACCACGGTGCTGACCGAGCAGATCCACCTGGAGCTGGCCAACCGGCTGGCCCACCCGGTGACCGTCGAGGTCCGCGAGCGGATCCCGGTGACCGGTGAGAAGGAGATCAGGATCGAGGAGCGCCCCGGCACCCCGCCGTGGTCCGCACCGGCCACGCCCTCCCAAATCCATCCGCCTGGCACCCGGCTCTGGCAGGTCGGCCTGCCGCCCGGCGGCCGGGTCGCGCTCAGCGCCGGCTACGAGATCCGCATTCCGGCCGGCAAGGCCCTGGCCGGCGGCAACCGAAGGAGCTGACCCGATGCCCACGCCCGATGTCCGGAGCACCCCGCTCCCCGTCACCGCCGTCACCTGCCTGGAGGACCGCGCCCACGTCGAGCGCACCGCCACCCTCACCCTCGCCGCGGGCCGGCAGCGGCTGCGCCTGGGCCCGGTCAGCCCGCTGGCCGTCGACCACAGCCTGCGCACCGAGCTGGCCGCCGACGACGGCACCGCCCGGGTGCTGGACGCCCGGCTGACCCGCAGCTGGACCCCGCGCGAGGTCGGCCCGCCCGGCGCCGAGGACTCCGCGCTGCGCCACCGCCTGCACGAGCTGGAGTCGGCGCTGCGCACCGGCGCCCAGCGCCGGGACCGGCTGACCGCCCGCCTGGCGCTGCTCGACCAGCTGGGCGCCGACCTGCTGCGCGAGATCGCCGAGGCCACCGGCCTGGGCGAGGCCGAACCGGCGCGCTGGTCGCGGGAGCTGGACCGGGTGGCCGGTGAGGAGGACACCCACGGCGAGCGGCTGCGCGCGCTGAACGCGGAGCTGGCCGAGCTGGCGGAGCAGGAGCAGGCCGCGCGGCAGGCCCTGGCCGACGCCGAGTCGCAGCCCCGGGAGCTGACCGCCTACCTGGAGCTCACCGTGCTGGCCGAGCGCCCCGCCACCGCCACCCTGACGGTGCGCCATCTGACGCCCTGTGCGCTGTGGCGGCCCGCCTACCGGGCCGTCCTGGCCGGCAAGGAGCTGCGGCTGGAGTCGGATGCGGTGCTCTGGCAGGCCACCGGCGAGGACTGGTCCGGGGTACGGCTGACCCTCTCCACCGCCCGCTCCGCGCTGGCCGCCGAGCCGCCGCTGCTGGTCGAGGACCGGCTGACGCTGCGGGAGCTGAGCACTGCGGAGCGGCGCACCGTGGAGGTCGAGCTGCGCGAGGAGGAGATCAGCACGCTCGGCCCGGACGGCACGGCGCCGGGCCCCGCCGCGGACGACCTGCCCGGGGTGGACGACGGCGGCGAGGTGCGGGTGCTGACCGCCCCGGCCCCGGCGAACCTGCCCGGCGACGGCCGCGCGCACCGGATCCCGCTGGGGGGCTTCAGCACGCCGGCCACCACCGAGCTGACCGCGGCGCCCGAGCTGACCGCGCTGACCAGCGAGGTGGTGCGGTTCGGCAACCGGGCCGGGCACCCTCTGCTGGCCGGTCCGGTCGAGCTGGTCCGCGACAGCGGCTACATCGGCCGCGGCGAGCTACGGTTCACCGCCGTCGGGGCGGTGGCCGAGCTGGCCTTCCCGGGCGCGGACGACTACCGGCTGTTCCGCGAGGTCGAGGAGAGCCGCAGCAGCGCGGGCCTGCCGGGCCTGGGCCAGCGCAGCGTGCTGACCCGCACGGTGCGGGTGCACGTCTCCCGGCTCTCCGCACCCGGCGAGCAGGGCGAGCGGTCCCTCACGCTGCGCGAGCGGATCCCGGTCTCCGAGGTCTCGGCGGTCGAGGTGCGGCTGCGCGCGCAGGACTGCGACCCGGCCCCGGCGCAGGTGGACGCCGAGGGAGTGGTCCGCTGGGAGCTGCCACTGCCGCCCGGTGGCCGACGGACCGTCACCCTGGTGTACGAGGTGCTGGCTTCGGCCAAGGTCGCGGGGCTGACGGCGTAGCCGTCAGGTACAAAAGACCTATGATCCTGCACCTCGCACCGCTGGACGACTGGCTCCGCGATCCCGGCCGGCCGTACAGCGCCGGCTCACTGCTGACGGACGGCTTCATCCACTGCTCGCCGGACGAGCCGACCACCCTGGCCGTGGCCAACCTGTTCTTCGCCACGGCTCCGGATCCCCTGATGGCACTGCTGATCGACCCGGAGGAGGTGGAGCCGATGCTCCGGTGGGAGGCGCCGACCGGCACCCGTCCGCCGGGGGTGGCGCCCGACGTGCTCTTCCCGCACATCTACGGGCGGCTCAACCGCAGCGCCGTCAAGGGCCTGGCCAAGCTGGAGCGCGGCGTGGACGGGCGCTGGGCCCGCTTCGAAGCCTGGAGCTGACCGGCGCAGCCGGCCCCGGCCCCCGACCGGGGCCCCGACCGGCCGGCTACAGCCAGCCGCGCTCGCGGGCCGCCATGCCGGCCTGGAACCGGGTGGTCGCGCCCAGCTCGCGCATCAGCCCCTGCAACCGGCGCTGGGTGGTGCGCGCGCTCCAGCCCAGCGAGCGGGCGATCGACTCGTCGGTCAGGCCCGCCGCGAGCAGGCCGAGCAGCTTGCGCTGGTCCGACTCCGGCTCGCCCGGCCCCGGCTCGGTGCCGAGCGCGGCCTGCAGCGGCACCGCCCGGTCCCACTCCGCCTCGAAGAGCCCGTCCAGCGCCTGGAGCAGCGCGGAGGGGTGGATCACATAGGCCGCGTCGAGCACGCTGTCCCCGATGCTGATCGGGATGATCGCCATCCGGACGTCGGAGACGATCATCTTCATCGGCAGGGTGCTGCGCACCCGGGCCTCCTCCCCGTCCTGGACACCGATCAGGATCTCGTTCTCCAGCCGGCCGGGCCAGGCCACCGCCTCGCGGTCGTAGACGGTGCGGTAACGCACCCCCGCCTTGAGCCGGGTGCGCTGGCGGGTCAGGTTGGCCACCGGGTCCTGCACATAGGGCGGGCAGTCGAAGCCGCGCACCTGCTGCAGGCTGGTGTCCTGCAGGTGCGCCAGGCGCTGGGCGATCGCCTCGCCGCCGGTGAGCACCTCGACCGAACGGGCCGGGTCGGTGAACCGCGACGCCTCGCGGAAGGCGTCCATCAGCCGGTGCATCTCGGCCCGCGCGCTGCGCAGTTCGGCCTCGCGGTGGCCGATCAGGGTGCCGATGGCGACATCGGGTGCCACGGCCAGGTAGCGGTCCCGCTCGACCGGCGCCCGGGTGGCCATGCCGTGCTGGGCCAGCCTGCTGAGCGCCTTGCCGCTCTGCTGGGCGGTCAGGCCGCAGCGGGCGGCGAGTTCGGCGGCGGTGGACTGCGGGGCGGCCACCAGTGCGGCGTAGACCAGGCCGTCGGCCTCGGAGAGCCCGAGCGCGCTGAAAGCGTCAAGCATGACGTCCCCTCCCCACACATGGCGGCTTCACGCCAATAGTCGAGTGATGTTTTCGTGGCCATCTTCGGCCACGGACGATCCCCGTGACAACCCTGTCCCGACCGACCTGCGCAAATTCGACCCGGAATCCGGCGGGCACGGCAGGGGCCGCGCACCCGGCGGATGCGCGGCCCCTGGACGGCTGGCGGGGTCCGGTCAGAGACCGACCTCGCGCATCAGCTGACCGACCTCGGGGTTGGTCAGCCGGCGCAGCCAGCCCGACTTCTGGTCGCCGAGCGCGATCGGGCCGAAGTGGGTGCGGACCAGCTTCTCCACCGGGAAGCCCGCCTCGGCGAGCATCCGGCGCACGATGTGCTTGCGGCCCTCGTGCAGGGTGACCTCGACGAGGTAGTTCTTGCCGACGTTGGAGACGACCTTGAAGCTGTCGGCGCGGGCGAAGCCGTCCTCCAGCTCGATGCCCTGGGCCAGCTGCTTGCCCAGGTCACGCGGGATCGGGCCCTGGATCGCGGCCAGGTAGGTCTTGGTCACGCCGTAGCGCGGGTGGGTCAGCCGGTGGGCCAGCTCGCCGTGGTTGGTGAGCAGGATGATGCCCTCGGTCTCGGTGTCCAGCCGGCCCACGTGGAACAGCCGGGTCTCCCGGTTGGTCACGTAGTCGCCCAGGCACTGACGGCCGTCCGGGTCCTCCATGGTGGAGACGACGCCGGCCGGCTTGTTCAGCGCGAAGAACAGGTACGACTGGGTGGCGACGGTCAGGCCGTCCACCTTGATCTCGTCGTTCTCGGGGTCGACCCGCTTGCCCTGCTCGGTGACCGGCGCGCCGTTGACCTCGACCCGGCCCTGCTCGATCAGCTCCTCGCAGGCCCGGCGGCTGCCGACGCCGGCCCGGGCCAGCACCTTCTGCAGGCGCTCGCCCTCCTCGCTGGCCGCCTTGGCGCCGGGACCGTCGTGGCGGCGCAGCACCGCGTCCTCGATCTTGGCCTGCAGCTCGCGCGAGCGCTGCGGCGGCTGGCGGCGCGGGTCGCCAGGGGCGCCCTGGCCGTCGCGGCGCGGGCGCGGCGCGGGGCTGGGACGCCGGCCGGCGAAGCTGCCGCGGGCCGGGGTGGCGTTGGGGCCGCCGCCGTACTCGGGACGGTCGTAGCGGCGCTCCTCGGGGCGCAGCGGACGGTCGGGGTACTGCCGACGGTCGTCGCGGCGATCGTCCCGACCGCCACCGGTGTTCCCGCCGCCACTGCGCCCGCGGCCGGCGCCGCCGCCACCGCCGTACGAACCGCCACCGCGGCTGGAACCACCACTGCCGCCGCCGTACGAGCCACCGCCGCGGCTGGAACCGCCGCTGCCGCCACCGTACGAGCCACCACCGCGGCTGGAGCCGGAGCCGCCACTGCCGCCGCCGTACGAACCGCCACCGCGGCTGGAGCCGGAGCCGCCACCGCTGCCGCCGTACGAACCGCCACCGCGGCTGGAACCACCACCACTGCCGCCACCGTACGAACCGCCGCCACGGCTGGAGCCGGAGCCGCCACCGCTGCCGCCGTACGACCCGCCGCCACGCTGTCCGCCCCGGCTGCCGCCGCCGCTACTGTTCCTGCCGTTACCGCTGCCACTGCTACGCATCAAATGTCCGTACGTCGATTCCATCGGAAAGTGCGGGTCGTGCCGGCCGACCTCACTGCGCTTCCCGTGCGCTCGCAGCGGCCACCGCGTCCGCGATCACCGTGCCTTCGAGGGACTCCGCTTCCACGTCGTCGACCTCGGGCAGGAAGGGCGCGAGCTCCGGCAGCTCGTCCAAGCCGCGCAGCCCCATCCGTTCCAGGAAGTAGTTCGTCGTCCGATACAGGATCGCACCTGTTTCGGGCTCGGATCCGGTCTCTTCCACCAGTCCTCGCTGTACCAGGGTACGCATCACACCGTCACAGTTCACACCACGTACCGCGGAGACCCGGGATCTGGACACCGGTTGCCGGTAGGCGACCACCGCCAGAGTCTCCAGGGCGGCCTGGGTCAGCCGGGCCTGCTGACCGTCCAACACGTAGCGCTCGACCACCGGCGCGCAGGCCGCCGCGCTGTAGTACCGCCACCCGCCGGCCACCAGTCGCAGCTCGAAGCCCCGCCCCTGCGCAAGGTACTCCGCCGCCAGCTCGCGCAGCATGTCGGCCACCTCGGGGCGTGGACGCCGCACCACCTGCGCCAGGCGCGTCTCGGTGACCGGCTCGTCGGCGAGCATCAGCACCGCCTCCAGCGCGGGCCGCAGCCCGACCTCCGGCTCGGCCGGCACCGCCTCGGCGGTGTCAAAGACCTCGGGGGCGCCAAAGACCTCGGGGACGCCAGAGGCCTCGGGGGCGGCCTGCGGCGGCACCGGGAGCGGCTCGGCGGCCGGCTCCGCCCACTCCTCCCCGCCTACGCCCGCCGGCCCGGCGGCCGGCGGGCCGTCGTCCACCGGCCGGTCGGCCGGCTCGCCGTCGCCCGCCGCGCCGTCGTCCAGCAGGCCGGGGTAGGCCGACTCCTGCCACTCGCCCTCGCGTGCCTGGCCCGGCAGCCCGAGCGCGCGGCGCGCGGGCCGGCCGCCCGGACCGGCCGCACCGTGCTCCTCAGCGGTCCCGCTCATCCCCGGCTCCCTCTCCTCGCCCCGGCGCCTCGTCGGCGCCGCCGTCGAACTCGTCCGTCACCTCGATCACCGTCCGCTGCGGGTCGGCCACCCAACGGACCGTCAGCTCCCCCAGCGGTTCGGGCTGCTCGAAGGCCAGCGCCCGCTCGCGGTAGAGCTCCAGCAGGGCCAGGAACCGGGCCACCACCACCAGGGTGTCCCCGGCGGCGTCGGCCACCAGGGCCGCGAAGCCGGCCGAGCCGTGCTGGGTGAGGTACGCCGTCACCAGCGCGGCCTGCTCACGGACGCTGACCGCGGGGGCGTGGATGTGGTCCACGTAGACAGCCGGCTCGGGCCTGGGCGCCATCGCCTTCACGGCCAGCTGCGCGAACCGCTCCAGGCCGACGTGGATCACCACCTCCGGCAGCAGCTCGGCGTGCTGCGGCTCCAGGCCCACCGCGCGCGGACGCAGCCGCTGCTCCTCGGCCCAGCGCCGTTCGAAGACGTCGGCCACCCGCTTGTACGCGCGGTACTGCAGCAGGCGGGCGAAGAGCAGGTCACGGGCTTCGAGGAGCGCGAGGTCCGCCTCGTCCTCGACCTCGGCGACGGGCAGCAGCCGGGCCGCCTTGAGGTCGAGCAGGGTCGCCGCGACCACCAGGAACTCGGTGGTCGCGTCCAGGTCCCAGTCCGGGCCCATCGCCCGCAGGTAGGCCATGAACTCGTCGGTGACCTGCGCGAGGGCGACCTCGGTGACGTCCATCTTGTGCTTGGCGATCAGGCCGAGCAGCAGGTCGAAGGGGCCCTCGAAGTTGGCCAGCCGCACCTGGAACGCACCGCGCGCCGGGTCGGCGGCACCACCGACGCCGGCACCGACGTCAGGGACGGTGGCGGCGGGGGCTTCGACCGGGGCTGCTGCGGGATCCGTGCGGGTGCTGGACATCGCGGCCCATCCTCACACGCCGGTCGCGCTCAGCGGCCGCGCAACCGCCGGACCAGGATGCTGGCCTCACCCCGTTGCTCCAGATCGGCCAGGACGACCGCGATGGCCTCCCGCACGACCCGGCCGCGGTCCACCGCGAGGCCGTGCTCGCCGCGCAGCACCAGGCGCGCGTGCTCCAGGTCCATCAGTTCCTCGGCGGAGACGTACACGGTGATCTTCTCGTCGTGCCGCTCGCGCCCGCTGGGGCGCCGGGGCGCGCGCCCGCGCGGGCGGCGCCTGGCCGCGCCGTCACCGGTCTGCTGCTCCTCGGAGCCGGCCGGCCCTGGCACGCCGCCCTGCGGGGCCCTGACCGGGGCGCCGGCGGGGGCACCGGTGATACCGGGCACCCGCTCGATACGGGGGCGCTGGACGGTCGCGCCGGCGGCGCCCGTCCCGGGGTCCGCCGAGGGAGCGTCAGCCGAAGCGGCGTCGGGCTGCTGCGCACCGCTGCCGCCGTCCGCCGGGTCGGCGGCCGGGCGACTGGCCAGGGAGGGCGAGAGCGCCATCCCCCCGGTGGTGCGGAACAGCTCGTCGGCCCCCGGGAGGCTCACTCGACGGGGCGGCACCGGTCGAGCACCTCCCTGGCAAGCTGCCGGTAGGCGGCGGCGCCTACCGAGTTGGTCGCATACGTGGTGATCGGTTCGCCGGCCACCGTGGTCTCGGGGAACCGGACGGTGCGCCCGATCACGGTGTGGAACACGTGGTCGCCGAAGGCCTCGACCACGCGGGCCAGCACCTCGCGGCTGTGCACGGTGCGCGAGTCGTACATGGTGGCCAGGATGCCGTCCAGGCGCAGCTCCGGGTTGAGCCGCTCGCAGACCTTCTCGATCGTCTCGGTCAGCAGCGCGACCCCGCGCAGCGCGAAGAACTCGCACTCCAGCGGCACGATGACGCTGTGCGCCGCGGTGAGCGCGTTGACCGTCAGCAGGCCCAGTGAGGGCTGGCAGTCGATGATCACGAAGTCGTAGTCGGGCAGCAGCGGCTTGAGCGCGCGCGCCAGCGCCGACTCCCGGGCTACCTCGCTGACCAGCTGCACCTCGGCGGCCGACAGGTCGATGTTGGAGGGCAGCAGGTCCATGCCCGGCACGGCGGTCTTCAGCAGCACCTCGTCGGCCGTCAGGCCCCGCTCCATGAGCAGGTTGTAGACCGTGACGTCCAGCTCCATCGGGTTGACCCCCAGGCCCACCGAGAGCGCGCCCTGCGGGTCGAAGTCGACCAGCAGCACCCGGCGGCCGTACTCGGCCAGCGCGGCGCCCAGGTTGATGGTGGAGGTGGTCTTGCCGACGCCGCCCTTCTGGTTGCACATCGCGATGATCTGCGCGGGGCCGTGCTCGGCCAGCGGCGCGGGGATCGGGAAGTACGGCAGCGGGCGGCCGGTGGGGCCGATCCGCTCACGGCGCTGGCGGGCCGCGTCGGGGGCCAGCGTGGCGGCGTACTCCGGGTCCGGCTCGTACTCGGCGTCCGGGTCGTCGTAGGAACCGTAGGCGAACTCGTTGTAGCCCAGCCCCTGCGCGGAGCCCAGGTCGGCCTCGTAGACATCGGGGCCGGCGCTGTGCGCAGCGGCCTGCCGGGCCTCGAAGGTCCGCACGGCGACCGTGCCGATCTCGCTGGCCCCGACGGTGGAATATGCGGCCCCGGTGTCGTCGGTCGGCTGTCCGGAGACGCGCTCCGCCAGTCCTGGCTGACCACCCCCGGGAGCAAATGTCGACTCATTCACAAGTCGTCTTACCTCCTTGGGCATCCAGGGCATTATGTCGATTCGTCAGCCTGACACCATGCCGACGGTTTGCGACTCTAGGCCGTTTCGGGCGTTCGCAGCAACACAATCCACGGTAGTGGGCCCGATGTGTCGGCTGCCCGACCGGGTTCTGTCAAGGGGCGGGTGAGGCGACCCTCGGCGCGTTGACGCATGCCGAAGCCCCCGGTCGGCTGCTGCCGACCAGGGGCCTTCGGGGGTCTGACGGGCGACCGCGCGGCGGTCGCCACAGCGCTCGGCGTTGGGCCTGGCGGGGCGTCAGGCCGGCCTGGCGATGCGTCAGGCGAGCACGCTGTCCAGGGAGATGGAGGGCAGGCCGAACGCCTCGGCGACGGCACCGTAGGTGATCTGTCCTTCGTGCACGTTCAGGCCCTTGGCCAGCGCGGCGTCACGGCGCAGCGCCTCCTTCCAGCCCCGGTTGGCCAGCTCCACGATGTAGGGCAGGGTGGCGTTGGTCAGCGCGTAGGTGGAGGTGTTCGGGACGGCGCCCGGCATGTTGGCCACGCAGTAGAAGACCGAGTTGTGGACCTCGAAGGTCGGCTCGGCGTGCGTGGTGGCACGGGAGTCCTCGAAGCAGCCGCCCTGGTCGATCGCGATGTCGACGAGGACCGAGCCCGGCTTCATCCGGGAGACCAGCTCGTTGGTGACCAGCTTGGGGGCCTTGGCGCCGGGGATCAGCACCGCGCCGATGACCAGGTCGGCCTCGATGACGGCCTTCTCCAGCTCGAAGGAGTTGGAGGCGATCGCCTTGATCTTGTTGCCGAAGATCCGGTCGGCCTCGCGCAGCTTGTTGATGTCGCGGTCCAGCAGGGTCACGTCGTAACCCATGCCGATCGCGATGGTGGCCGCGTGCCAGCCGGAGACGCCGCCGCCGATGACGACGCACTTGGCCGGGTGGGTGCCGGGCACGCCACCGGGCAGCACGCCGCGGCCGCCGGTCGGACGCATCAGGTGGTACGAGCCGACCTGCGGGGCCAGCCGGCCCGCGACCTCGGACATCGGGGCGAGCAGCGGCAGCGCGCCGTTGGCCAGCTGCACGGTCTCGTAGGCGATCGCGGTGGTGCCGGAGGCGACCAGCGCGTCGGTACCGGCCCGGTCGGCCGCCAGGTGCAGGTAGGTGAAGAGCGTCTGGCCCTTGCGCAGGCGGTGGTACTCCTGAGCGATCGGCTCCTTGACCTTCAGCAGCAGGTCGGCGGTGGCCCACACCTCGTCGGCGGTGCCGAGGATGGTGGCACCGGCGGCCACGTACTCCTCGTTGGGGATCGAGGAGCCGACGCCGGCGCCGTCCTCGATGAAGACCTCGTGGCCGTTGCGGACCAGCTCATGCACGCCGGCCGGCGTGATGGCCACGCGGTACTCGTGGTTCTTGACCTCGCGGGGGATGCCGACCTTGGTCACGGTTAAACACGTCCCTCTTGCCATGGGAGTCCCAACCGGGGGAAGACCGGCGGGTGCCCGCGCGGGCAGGCCTCCGGCATGGCCGGGACACGCTGCACTGCGCGACAATGTCGAGTGTAATGAAGCCCAGCAGATCCGCCAGCCTTCCAAAGTGACTAAATACGCTGGACACGTTGGCAGATTCGTAGGCATGCCATGGAGTTTTCCTGGCAAAACGGCTGAGAACCGACAAACCTTCCCATCTCGCCCGGGCCCGGCCGCAAGACCGGCGGCCGCCGATCGGCGGATCCGCCGGCCCAGGGAGTCCGGCCCAGGGACTGCCGGACCCTCTAAGGGGTCCGGTCCGCCCCGGAACGCCGCGCCAGCGCCGCCAACGCGGCCGTCACCACCGCCGAGCCGCGCTCGTCACCGAGCCGGCGCAGCAGCCCCAGCGCCGCCCGGTACTCGCGCGTGGCCTCCTCGAAACGGCGCTGGGCGGCGTGCGCCTCGCCGATCCGGGCCAGCAGCCGGGCCTGGGCGGCCGGCTCGTCCAGGCCGCGCCGCAGCGCCAGCGCCCGGCCGTAGCTGTCGGCCGCCCGCACCGCGTCGCCCAGCGCCCGGTGGCACTCGCCCACCCCCTCCAGCGCGCGGGCCGCGACGGACTCGTCCAGCGGCTCCCTGCTGTGCGCCAGCGCGGCCCGGTAGTGCTCACCGGCCGCGGCCCACTGCCCGGCCGCGGCCCGCAGTTCGGCCAGGTTGAGCAGCGCGGCCGCCGCCCGGCGCCCCGCCCCCTGCCGCTCGGCCCAGGTCAGCACCAGTTGGTGCAGCCGCACCGCGTCGGCCGGCGTGAGCGGACCGGCCAGTGGCAGCGCCCGCAGCAGCGCGCTGGTCAGCCGGGCCGCCGAGCCGTCCAGATCGCCCTGCCCGATCGCCAGCTCGGCCGTCCTCAGCAGCGACTCGCGCTCCCCGAGCAGCCAGTGCCGGGCGTGCGCGGCGGTCCGCAGCCGCAGCGGCCCGGGCAGCGGGTCGGGTGACAGCTGGCCGGGGTCGAGCAGCGCGCGGGCCGAGTCCACCAGGCGCACCAGCCGCTCCAGCAGCCGGGCGCGGGCCAGCTGCACCTCGCCGGGGCGGTCCAGCTCGCCCCGCAACGCGGCCAGTTGGGCGAAGAACCGGCCCGGCACCCGGTACCGCGCGGTGCCGTCGGCCGCCGCCTCCAACTGCTCCAGCAGCTCGCCCTCGGCCAGCGCGTGCAGCGCGGCGGCCGCCTCGGGGGCCGGGCAGCCGCCCAGCGCCGAGGCGGTGCGCAGGTCCACCACGCCGTCCGGGGCCAGCGTCAGCGTCCGCAGCAGCCGTCCCTGGGCCACCGGCAGCGCCCGGTACCGCAGCAGGAACGCGGCCGCCAGCACCTCGCCACCCACCGCTTCGCCCGCCTCGCGCAGCGCCGCGGCCGCCTCGGGGACGGCCGCCTTGGGGTGGGCCCGCAGCCAGTACGCCATCAGCCGCAAGGGGGCCGGGCGCCCGGCGCAGGCCTCGGCCAGCTCGGCCGCACCCACCGGGTCGCAGCTGATCCGGGTGCCGCCCACCAGCCTGGTGAGCAGCTCGACGGCGGCCGGCTCGTCCAGGCCGCGCAGGATCACCGGGTCCAGCCGGAAGCGCTCGGCCAGTGCGCTGAGCGGTCCGCTGGTCACCGCCAGCACCAGGCAGCGCGGCTCGGCGGGCAGCAGCGGGCGCAGTTGCTCGGCGCCGGCCACGTCGTCCAGCAGCAGCAGGGTGTCGCGCCCGGTCAGCGCCTCCCGCAGGCCGGCACAGGCCGGATCCTCGGCGGCGCCCGGCGCGGCGTCCGGCGGCGGGGAGGCGGTCATCGCGTGGTCGAGCGCCGCCAGCAGGCGACGGGCGACGGCGCCGGTCGGCACGGGAGTGCCGTCGGGCGCGCTCAGCGAGGCGGCCAGCACCCGGTGGCCGCCGGCCAGCGAACGGGCGAAGCGGCGGGCCAGCGCGGTGCGCCCGGAGCCGGGGCGCCCGCTGACCACCAGCACCCGGCAGCAGGCACCGGCCGGCCGCCCGGCCTCGGTGCGCAGCGCGGCCAGCTCGGCCGCCCGCCCGGCGAACGGCTCGGGGCCCGGCGGCAGGCCGGCCACCGGCCCGTCGGGGGCCGGACGTGCGTCCATCGTCGCCGTCTTTCTCGCCACCTGCGCCACTCCCGACCCGGTCGCCCAGCTACCCGTCAGCGAAGCGTAGTTCGCCGGGAGCGCCCGGCCGAGCGGACATCGGTATGACCAAGTGGCAAATCACCCAACCGCACTAGGGCCTGTCGTCAAACCCCCGACCGCCGGTGCCCCCTCCAGGGGGATCCTGCTGCGGGCTCAGCCCGCGGTGAACGGTCGGGCCGGCCAGGGCGCGTCCGCCGGGCGCAGTGCCGCCGGTCCGGCGCCGGTCAGCGCCGCGTGCAGCGCGAGGGTGCCGGTGATCAGGGTCGGGTTGTGCAGCTCGCCGGCCAGGATCAGCTCGACCAGCCGGTCCAGCGGCACCCGGGCGGTCTGGATCTCCAGCTCCTCGCCGTCCGCCTGGTACCTCTCCTGCGCGGCCTCGGCCAGGTCGGTGGCCAGGAAGAGCCGCAGCGCCTCGTCGGTGCCGCCGGGCGAGGAGTAGAAGTCGACCAGCACCCGCCAGGTGTCCGCCTTGCAGTGCGCCTCCTCGTACAGCTCGCGCTGGGCGGCGTGCAGCGGGTTCTCGCCCGGCACGTCGAGCAGCCCGGCCGGCAGCTCCCACAGGCGCTGGCGCACCGGGTGGCGGTACTGGCGCACCAGCAGCACCCGCTGCAGGTCGTCCAGGGCGAGCACCGCGACCGAGCCCGGGTGGGTCTGGTAGTCCCGGCGGGCATAGCTGCCGTCGGGCATCAGCACCTCGTCGCTGCGCACCCCGGTGACCCTGCCCTGGAACGGGAGCTGGGTGGCCCGCACCTCCCAGTGCTCCGCCACGTCCCTGATCTCGTGCTCCCTGATGCCGTGCTCCCTGATCCCGTCGGACATCGCGATCTCCCCACTTCTCGTCAGTACGACACAATCTAACGCCGAACGGCGGCCCCGCGTGATCCGCGAGGCCGCCGTTCCGAAGAACCGCCGTTCCGAAGAACCGCCGTTCCGAAGAGACCAGCCGTCCTACTCGGCGCCGGTCTTGATCTTGATCGCCGCGGCCACCAGGCCCGCGAAGAGCGGGTGCGGACGGGTCGGACGGGACTTCAGCTCCGGGTGCGCCTGGGTGGCGACCAGGTAGGGGTGCACCTCGCGCGGGTACTCGACGTACTCCACCAGGTCGCCCTTGGGCGACAGGCCCGAGAAGACCAGGCCGGTCTTCTCCAGGTCGGCGCGGTAGGCGTTGTTGACCTCGTAGCGGTGGCGGTGGCGCTCGTCCACGTACTGCTCGCCGCCGTAGACCTCGCGCACGATCGAGCCCTCGGCGAGCTTGGCCGGGTAGAGGCCCAGGCGCATGGTGCCGCCCAGGTCGCCCTTGCCGTCCACGATCGCCAGCTGCTCGGCCATGGTGGAGATGACCGGGTACTTGGCGGCCGGCTCGAACTCGGTGGAGTTGGCCTCGGTCAGGCCGGCCAGGTTGCGGGCGGCCTCGATGACCACGCACTGCAGACCCAGGCAGAGCCCGAGCAGCGGGATCCGGTTCTCCCGGGCGTAGGTGATCGCGGCGACCTTGCCGGTCACACCGCGGTCGCCGAAGCCGCCGGGGATGCAGACCGCGTCCACGTCACCCAGCTGCTCGGCCGCGCCCTCGGGCGTCTCGCAGTCGTCGGAGGTGACCCACTTGATCTCGACCCGGGCGTTGTTGGCGAAGCCGCCGGCCCGCAGCGCCTCGGTGACCGACAGGTAGGCGTCGGGCAGGTCGATGTACTTGCCGACCAGCGCCACCTTGACGATGTGCTGCGGCTCGTGGACCCGGCGCAGCAGGTCGTCCCAGGTGGTCCAGTCCACGTCGCGGAACGGCAGGTCCAGGCGGCGCACCACGTAGGCGTCCAGGCCCTCGCCGTGCAGCACCTTGGGGATGTCGTAGATCGACTTGGCGTCGATGGCCGCGACCACGGCCTCCTCGTCCACGTCGCACATCAGCGAGATCTTGCGCTTGATGGCCTGCGGCACCTCGCGGTCGGCACGCAGCACGATGGCGTCCGGCTGGATGCCGATGTTGCGCAGCGCGGCCACCGAGTGCTGGGTGGGCTTGGTCTTCAGCTCGCCGGAGGGGCCGATGTAGGGCAGCAGCGAGACGTGCACGAAGAAGACGTTGTCCCGGCCGACCTCGTGGCGCACCTGGCGCACGGCCTCCAGGAACGGCAGCGACTCGATGTCGCCGACGGTGCCGCCGACCTCGGTGATCACCACGTCGACGTCCTCGGTCGCCATCCGGCGGATCCGGGACTTGATCTCGTTGGTGATGTGCGGGATGACCTGGACGGTGTCGCCCAGGTACTCACCGCGACGCTCCTTGGCGATCACCGTGGAGTAGACCTGGCCGGTGGTCACGTTGGCCGAGCCGTGCAGGTTGGTGTCGAGGAAGCGCTCGTAGTGGCCGATGTCCAGGTCGGTCTCGGCACCGTCGTCGGTGACGAACACCTCACCGTGCTGGAAGGGGTTCATCGTGCCCGGGTCCACGTTCAGGTACGGGTCGAGCTTCTGCATCGTCACTCGCAGGCCGCGGGCCTTGAGCAGGGCACCGAGGCTGGAGGCCGTGAGGCCCTTGCCCAGCGATGAGGCAACACCCCCGGTGACGAAGAGGTGCTTGGTCGTCACGGCGCGGCCGTTAGCCGCCTTGCCGGAATGGGGCTGTGCCAAGAGGGGGCTCCCGTGGGTCGCTGTCGAGGATGACGCCGGTGGATGTGCGGTCCGCCGAGCCGACGAAAGGCCGATTCACGGGGTCGTCAGTCAACGGGTCCGGGGCGGTTTATCCACCAGTCCACGGGATACCAGGGTATCAGCGAGCCGGACAGCACGCGGTCCCACGCCCGCTCGATGGCCCGACCGGGTGGTGACGCAGCGCAGCCGGCCACCGAGCTGACCAGGGCGGGCTGACCCGCAATGGTCACTGCCCGATGCCCCGTCCGGCGGCCCCTCTCACCCATGCGGGCTACTTTCACCCCTTGCGCCTGAGCAGACGGCGGTACCTGATCGTTTCCGGGTGCTGACCCCAGCCCCGGCGTCGTATCCTGCACGGACGCATCGCCGACAGCAGAGCAAGCCGAGGACGAGGGGTCCGGACGACACCTCTCCGTCCCCGATGCGCGACCGGACTCCCCGCACCACCAGTTCATTGCCATGCCAGTCCAGAAACCCACCGTGCGCGGTTCACCGATACTGCCGCGCGGCCCTTCCTCGGCCACCGCCACCAGCGGTTCCGAGCGGCCCTTGGCCCTGGCATCCGCGTCACCCCCCGGCCCCGCAGGTACCGCTCTCGCCTCCGTCGGCGACCGCCGAGCACTACCGCGAACTGGAGATGCACGTGGCCGGCCGTATCGAGGACTACGCACTTATCGGAGACATGCAGACCGCCGCCCTGGTCAGCAGAGACGGGGCCGTGGACTGGCTCTGTCTGCCCCGATTCGACTCCCCTGCCGTCTTCGCCGGCCTGCTGGGCACCGATGAACACGGGTTCTGGCGGATCGGCCCCGCCGAGGCCGCCCCCCTCGCTCCCCAGGGCCAGGCCGGCGTGGTGCCGACCGCACCCGCACCCCGTGCTCCGTTCACCGATACGAGTGATCTCAAGGCGGTGCCGAGCAGTGCCTCGGCCCCCGCCGTGCCGGCCGACCGGCGCCGATACCGGGGCGATTCGCTGATCCTGGAGCAGGAGTGGGACACCCCGCGCGGCAGCGTACGGGTGATCGACTTCATGCCGCCGCGGCACCTGAGCGGGCAGGAGCCGGTGCCGCAGATGATCCGGATCGTGGAGGGCGTCTCGGGCCAGGTGCGGATGCGCTCGGCCGTTCGGATGCGGTTCAGCTACGGGAAGATCGTCCCCTGGGTGCACCGGGTCGAGCAGGGCGAGGCGCACCGCACCGTCGCCGTCGCCGGACCCGATTCGGTCTGGCTGGACGGTGAGGCCGAGACCTACGGGCGCAACCTCACCACCTATGCCGACTTCACCATCACGGCCGGTGAGCGGGTGGCCTTCGCGCTCACCTGGCAGGCCTCGCACCTGCCGCCTCCGGAGGTCCCCGACCCCGAGGGCTCGCTGGCGCTGACCGAGGAGTTCTGGCTGGGCTGGGTCGCCCAGTGCACCTACCAGGGCCCCTACCGCGACGCCGTGGTCCGCTCGCTGATCACCCTCAAGGCGCTCACCTACGCCCCCACCGGCGGCATCGTCGCCGCCCCCACCACCTCGCTGCCCGAGGACATCGGCGGCGAGCGCAACTGGGACTACCGCTACACCTGGCTGCGGGACGCCGCGATCACCCTCTCCTCGCTGCTGCGCACCGGCTACCGGGAGGAGGCCCGGGCCTGGCGCGAGTGGCTGCTGCGCGCGGTGGCCGGCGACCCGGAGAACCTGCAGATCATGTACAGCATCACCGGCCAGCGCGAGTTGAACGAGTCGGTGCTCGACTGGCTGCCCGGCTACGAGGGCTCCCAGCCGGTGCGGGTCGGCAACGGCGCCGCCGACCAGCTCCAACTGGACGTCTACGGCGAGGTGGTCGAGGCGCTCTACCTGGCGCAGATGACCGGACTGTCCCGCAGCGACCACGCCCACCTGCTCCAACTGCGCCTGATCAGCTACCTGGAGGAGCACTGGAAGGCCCCCGACGAGGGGATCTGGGAGGTGCGCGGGCCGCGCCGGCACTTCGTCCACTCCAAGGTGATGGCCTGGGTCGCGGTGGACCGCACCATCAAGCTGATCGAACAGACCCCGGCCGAGGGCCCGCTGGAGCGCTGGCGGGCGCTGCGCGACGAGATCCACGCGGACGTCTGCGAGAAGGGCTACGACCCCGAGCGCAACACCTTCACCCAGTACTACGGCGGCACCGAGCTGGACGCCTCCCTGCTGCTGATCCCCCAGGTGGGCTTCCTGCCGCCGGACGACAAGCGGGTGATCGGCACCATCGAGGCGATCCAGCGCGAACTGTCCACCGAGGACGGCTTCGTGCTGCGCTACCCGACCCACGACGAGTCCGGGACGAACGTCGACGGCCTGTCGGGCCACGAAGGCGCTTTCCTGGCCTGCTCGTTCTGGCTCGCCGACGACCTGGCGATGATCGGGCGGGTGGCCGAGGCGCGCGAGCTGTTCGAGAAGCTGCTCGGGCTGCGCAACGACCTCGGGCTGCTGGCCGAGGAGTGGGACCCGCGGCTCAAGCGGCAGGTCGGCAACTTCCCGCAGGCCTTCAGCCACGTGCCGCTGATCGACACCGCGCTGCGGCTGACCGCCTGCGGCGCCGCCTACCTGGCGCCGCAGCCGCTGGCCGCCGGGGCCGCACGGCAGAGCGCGCAGCAGCCGGTCTGACCCGCCGGACAGGCCCTGGCCGGGGCCGCCCCTGGAGTCCCGGGGCGGCCCCGGCTCAGCCCCGGCTCGGCCGCGTTTTCGGTCGCGTTCTCCGTCGCGTTCTCCGTCGCGTTCTCCGTCGCGTTCTCAGTCGCGTTGGACCAGCTCGTCGTAGGTGCTGAGCACCTGCGCGACGGTGGCGGCCTCGTCCGGCCAGGTCTCGGCCTGGGCCGGGCCCGCCTCGGCCAGCGCGGCCCGGCGCCCGGGGTCGGCCAGCAGCTCGCGCACCGCCGCGCCCAGCGCCGCCGGGTCGCCGCCGGGCACCAGCACCGCCGCGTCGCCGACCAGCTCGGGGATCCCGCCGACGGCGGTGGCCACCAGCGGCACGCCCGCCCGCAGCGCCTCCTGGGCGACCAGCGAGCGGGCCTCCCAGCGGCTGCTGATCACCACCAGATCGGCGGCGGCCAGCAGTTCGGGCACATCGGTGCGGTGGCCGAGCAGCCGCACCGGCAGCCGCCCGGCGGCCGCCCGGTCGGCCAGTTCCTGGGCCTGCGGACCGTCCCCGGCCAGCAGCACCAGCGGGCGCGGCTCGTCGCGCAGCTCCCGGGTGGCTTCCAGCAGCTGGCCGAACCCCTTGTGCGGGACGAGCCGGCCGACGGCCAGCACCAGCGGGCGGTCCAGCTCGCCGGGGCCCAGCAGCGCGGCCCGGGCCGCCGCCCGGTCCAGGTGGCCGACGGCCAGCGGCGGGGCGGCCACCGGGCCGAGCCGGGCATCGCTGGCGCCCAGCTCACGGGCCCGGGCCACCAGGTCGGAGGAGGCGCCGAGCACCAGGTCGGCGGCCCGGGCCACCCGGCGCTCCATCAGCCGCTGCAGCCGCCGCTCCAGACCGGTGGCCAGCAGGGCGTGGTGGAACGTCACCACCAGCGGCGTCTCGGGCCGCAGCCCGGGCAGCCGCCCGGCGGTGCGCAGCGCGAGGTCGGCCAGCAGCCCGGCCCGCAGGCCGTGCGCGTGCACCAGGTCGGCGCTGGTGAAGGCGCGGCGCAGCTCCCCGATCGCGGCGGCATCGCTGCGGGCGCCCGAGGTCGCGGTGATCTCCACCGGATGGAAGACCGCACCGGTGCGGGAGAAGCCGAAGAGCGCGTCGGACTCGGCCGGCGCGCACAGGGTGACTTTCACGCCGTGCGCGGTCAGGCCCTGGGCCAGTGAGCGCACATGGGCGCCGATCCCGCCGCTGCCGGCGGACAGCACCAGCACCACGTGCAGCTGGCCCGGGTCCGGGCCGTTCGCACTGTCCCGGGCGGAGGAATGGTCCACGTCGTTTCGCTCCGACATCAGTTCTGGGAACCCGCTCACATCTGATTCCGTCGCCACCATGCCAGGTCCCGAGGGCTCTTGGACAGTCGGCGCCACGGGAGAGCCTCAGCCCTCCTGCGGACCGCGGGCGGCGGCGAGCAGCTCCTCGGCGTGCGCGCGGCCGAGCTCGGAGTCCTCCAGTCCGGCCAGCATGCGGGAGAGTTCGCGCACCCGCTGCTCGTCACTGAGGGTCTTGACCCCGCTGCGGGTGACGGTGCCGTCGACCGTCTTCTCGACCACCAGGTGGCGGTCCGCGAAGGCCGCGACCTGTGGCAGATGGGTGACCACCACGACCTGCGCGCTGCGGGCCAGTTTCGCCAGCCGACGGCCGATCTCGACGGCCGCCTTGCCGCCGACGCCCGCGTCCACCTCGTCGAAGAGATAGGTGGGCACCGGGTCCGCGCCGGCGAAGACCACCTCGACGGCGAGCATCACCCGGGAGAGCTCACCGCCGGAGGCGCCCTTGGCGATCGGACGCGGCGGCGCGCCGGGGTGCGGGGCGAGCAGCACCTCCACCTCGTCCACGCCGTGCGAGCCGTAGGCGACGGTGCGCCCGTCCAGCTCCAGGCCCGCCGGGTCGTCGATCCGGCTCAGGTCGAAGGTGACCCGGGCGTGCGGCATCGCCAGCTCGGTCAGCTCGGCCGAGACCGCCTCGGCGAACCGGACCGCGGCCGCCAGCCGGGCTGCGGAGACCTCGGCGGCCAGCACCGCCAGCTCGGCGCGCAGCCCGGCCTCCTCGGCGGCCAGCTCCTCGATCCGCTCGTCGTCGCCGTCCAGCTCGGCCAGCCGCAGCGCGCCCTGCTCGGCCCAGGCCACCACCTCGGCGGTGCCGCCCTCGGCACTGCCGTACTTGCGCAGCAGCTGGGCCAGCACCGCCCGGCGCTCCTCCACGGCGGCCAGGCGCATCGGGTCGGCGTCCAGGCCGTCGGCGTAGAGCGCGAGGTCGCCGGCGACGTCGGCGAACAGGTAGCCGAGTTCGGTCAGCCGGTCGGCCAGCGCCGCCAGGCGCTCGTCATGGGCCCGCACGCCGTCCAACGCCCGGCGCGCCTGGCCGAGCAGGGTGCCGGCGTCCAGCGTGTCGGGGTCGGCCGGGTCGCCGGCCAGCGCCGCGTGCGCGAGCACGGCGGCCGAGGAGAGCGCGTCGGCGTGCCCCAGCCGCTCGGCCTCGGCGGCGAGCTCCAGCTCCTCGCCGGCCACCGGCTCGGCGGCGGCGATCTCCTCCAGGCCGAAGCGCAGCAGGTCGGCCTCCTGGGCCCGCTCGCGGGCCTGGGTGGTCAGCTCCTCCAGCAGCGTGCTGACCTCGCGCAGCCGCCGGTAGCCGGCCCGGTAGCGGGCCAGCGGCTCGGCCAGCGCGGCACCGGCGTAGCGGTCCAGCGCACCGCGCTGGCGGGCCGGGCGCAGCAGGCGCTGCTGGTCGCTCTGGCCGTGCACGGCGATCAGGTCCTCGCCCAGCTCGGTGAGCAGCCCCACCGGGACCGAGCGGCCGCCGAGGTGCGCGCGCGAACGGCCCTCGGCCGACACGGTCCGGCTGATCAGCAGCGCGCCGTCGTCCAGCTCGGCGCCGGCCTCCAGCGCGCGGGCGGCGACCGGCGAGTCGGCGGCCAGCGTCAGGCGTCCCTCCACCACGGCCCGGTCGGCGCCGTTGCGCACCAGCGCGGGGTCGGCGCGGCCGCCCAGCAGCAGACCGAGGCTGGTGACGACCATGGTCTTGCCCGCCCCGGTCTCACCGGTCACGACCGTGAAGCCGGGAGCCAGCTCCACCACCGCGTCGTCGATGACCCCAAGATCCCGTATCCGCATCTCGTCCAACACGGAGACGACCTTACGAGACCGCGACCCCGGCGCGCGACGAGCGGCGGTCTCCGGCGGCGAAGTTCATTCCTTCCGGGGCCGCGGCCGCGCACCTGTGCACCACCGCAGGAAGAACTGCGCCAGCGGGCCGATCGACACCGCGTACGCGACCGTGCCCACCCCCGCGTTGCCGCCCAGCAGCACTCCGACCAGCAGGACCGTCAGCTCCAGGCCGGTGCGCAGCAGGCGCAGCGAGCGTCCGGTGCGCCGGTGCAATCCGGTCATCAGCCCGTCGCGCGGGCCCGGGCCCAGCTCGGCGCCGATGTAGAGGCCGGTGGCCAGCCCGTTCAGCAGGATCCCGGCGGCCAGCAGCGCGATCCGGGGCGCCAGGGCGTGCTGGGCGGGCAGCAGCGCCAGCGTGCGGTCCATCGCCACGCCCAGCACCAGCACGTTGGCGACGGTGCCGATGCCCGGGCGCTGGCGCAGCGGGATCCACAGCAGCAGCACGGCCGCGCCGGTCAGGATCACCACGGTGCCGATGCTCAGCCCCACCAGGCGGGCCACGCCCTGGTGGAACACGTCCCACGGGTCGAGGCCGAGCCCCGCGCGGTACATCAGGCCCATGCTGACGCCGTACAGGACCAGGCCGGCGAAGAGTTGCGGCAGGCGGCGGCGCAGGGCCTGTCCGGGAGCTGCGGTGTCGCGGGGCAGGGCGAGGATCGCCATGAGGGGCTCCTTGTCGTGGTGCCGTGCATCGACCCGCACACCGGCCGGGCCGCTCTGCCATCATGGGAAGTCCACTGGCCCACCGGACAGGGCCAATTCGACTCAGGTGGACTGATCTGTGGCCGACTGGCAGAGCACCATCACCCCGCCCGCGCTCGCCCGGCTGCTGCGCGCCACCGGCGGCGCGGCGCCGACCGGTTCGGGTTCGGCGGACGCCCCGGGCCGGCGCCCCGCCTACCGGCTGCTGGCCGACCAGGTCCGGCGGCTGATCGGCGAGGGCCGGCTGCCGGTGGGCACCCGGATGCCCGCCGAACGCGAACTGGCCGGCGCCCTGGCCCTGAGCCGCACCACCATCGCCACCGCCTACGAGACGCTGCGCGCCGAGGGCTATCTGCGCAGCCGGCGCGGCGCGGGCAGCTGGACGACCCTGCCGGCCGACAGCACCCCACCCACCGACGCGCTCTTCCCGCTGCCGCCCGACTCCCACGGGCAGCTGATCGACCTGGGCGCCGCCTCGCCCACGGCCCCGCAGCCGCTGCTCGCCGAGGCCGCCGCCGGGGCCGTCGAGCTGCTGCCCGCCTACGCGCTCGGCCACGGCAACTACCCCACCGGCGTCCCGGTGCTGCGTGAGGTGGTGGCCCGGCGGTTCACCGAACGCGGGCTGCCCACCACCCCCGACCAGATCCTGATCACCACCGGCGCGATGAGCGCGCTCGACCTGGTGCGGCGCTCCCTGCTGCGGCGCGGCGACCGGGTGGCCGTCGAGTCGCCCAGCTACGCGCACGTGCTGCGGGCGCTGCGGCAGGCCGAGGCCCGCCTGGTACCGGTCCCGCAGCACCGGCCCGAGGGGCCCGGACAGCTGCCCTGCTGGGACCTGGCCGACTGGCGCCAGGTGCTGCGCGGGGCGGGCCCGAGGCTGGTCTACCTGATCCCCGACTTCCACAACCCGACCGGTGCGCTGATCGGCGAGGAGCAGCGCCGCGAGCTGCTGGCCGCCGCGCGGACGGCGGGGAGCGTGGTGCTGGTGGACGAGACCATGGCCGAGCTGGGCTGGGGCACCGGGCAGCTGCCCCGGCCGATGGCCGCGCTGGACCGGGCCGCCGAGGTGGTCACCGTGGGCTCGGCAAGCAAGCTGGTCTGGGGCGGCCTGCGGGTCGGCTGGATCAGGGCCGCACCCGCGCTGGTCCGCCGGCTGGCCGCCGACCGGATGCACACCGACAGCGGCACCCCCGTGCTGGACCAGCTGATCTGCGCGGCCCTGCTCGGCGAGCGCTTCACCGAGGTCCGCGAACACCGGCTGGCACAACTGCGCGAGGACACCGCGGCGCTGCTGCCCGCGCTGCGCGAGTGGCTGCCGCAGTGGCGGTTCGCCGAGCCGGTCGGCGGCATGACGCTCTGGATCGACATCGCGGGCCTGTCCGGCGCCGCGCTCTCCCGGGCCGGCGAGCAGGCCGGGCTGCGGATCGCGGCGGGCTCCCAGTTCGGCGCGGACGGCGCCTTCGAGGGCTACATCCGCCTCCCGCTGACCGTGCCCGCCCAGAGCGCCGCCCGGGCCGCCGAGCGGCTGGCGGCGGCGGCCCGGGCGGCCGAACGGGACCGGCACGGCGCCCCACCCGTGGCGACGCCGGCCGGCTGACCCGCAGCAGGCCGTCAGCAGCCCGAGCGGCCCCGCCAACCGGTCACCGGGAGCGCGAACTTGGCCACCAGGCGGTCGGTGAACGGCGCCTGGTGCAGCCGGGCCAGCCGCACCGGCACCTGACCGCGGCGCACCTCCACCCGAGCGCCGGCGGGCAGCTCGAAGGAGCGCCGCCCGTCGCACCAGAGCACCCCGTGCGGCGTCTTCGGCTGCACCTCCACGGCCAGCACCGAGTCCGGCGAGGTGACCAGCGGACGGGCGAACAGCGCGTGCGCGCTGATCGGCACCATCAGCAGCGCCTCCACCTCCGGCCAGACCACCGGGCCGCCACCGGAGAACGCGTAGGCGGTGGAGCCGGTGGGCGTGGAGAGCACCACCCCGTCACAGCCGAAGTTGGAGACCGGGCGGCCGTCCACCTCGGTGACCACCTCCAGCATCCGCTCCCGGGAGACCTTCTCCACCGACGCCTCGTTCAGCGCCCAGTCCTCGTGCACCACATCGCCGTTGGTGCGGACCAGCACGTCGAGGGTCATCCGCTCCTCGACCTCGTAGGCGCCGTCCACCACCCGGTCGACCACCACGGCCAGATCGTCGCGCTCGGCCTCGGCCAGGAAACCGACCCGGCCCAGATTGATGCCGAGCATCGGCAGACCGGTGTCCCGCGCCAGCTCGGCGCCGCGCAGCAGCGTGCCGTCGCCGCCCGCCACCAGGATCAGCTCACAGCCGTCCGCCGCACCGTGGCCGGACTGCACGGTCTCCACCCCATCGGGCAGATCGAGGTCGACCGCCTCGGCAGCGAGCAGTCTGATCCTGATCCCGGCCTTCAGCAGCCCCTCCACCAACTGCTCGACGCTGCGCAGCGCGGCCTCACGACCGGTGTGCGCGATCAGGAAGACCGTACGTCCCTCGCTCAATGCCCTCTCCCAACGTCCACCGGGTCATCTTTGGCCCTGGACCGGTCCCCCCGCTGTCGCGGCGCCGGCCTCGACGCACCTGTCCGGGCAGCCTAGCGGGGCCCCTCGGCGACGGCCCGGTCCGCCTCGGCCGGGTCGAGCTGCGCGGCGTCACGTCGCAGCCACAGGAAGTACTCGACGTTACCGGACGGGCCCGGCAGCGGGCTGGCCGTCACGGCACGCACACCCAGTCCCGACTCCCAGGCCTGGCCCGCCACCTGACGGACCATCTCGGCCCGCAGCTGCGGACTGCGGACCACTCCGCCGCTGCCCAGCCGCTCCTTGCCGATCTCGAACTGCGGCTTGACCATCAGGACCAGGTCGGCGTCGGGCGCCGCACAGGCCGCCAGCGCCGGCAGCACCAGGCCCAGCGAGATGAACGAGAGGTCGCCGACCACCAGGTCCACCGGCTCGCCGCCGATCAGCTCCAGGGTCAGCTCGCGCACATTGGTGCGGTCCATCACGGTCACCCGGTCGTCGCTCTGCAGCGACCAGGCGAGCTGGCCGTAGCCGACGTCCACCGCGAGCACCCCGGCCGCCCCCGCGCGCAGCAGCACGTCGGTGAAGCCGCCGGTGGAGGCGCCCGCGTCCAGCGCCCGGCGGCCCTCGACCACCAGACCCTGCGGGACGAAGGCCGCGAACGCCCCGGCCAGCTTGTGGCCGCCGCGCGAGACGTAGTCGGGGTCGTTCTCGTCCTTCGCCACCACGACGGCCGCCGAGGTCTCCACCTGGGTGGCGGGCTTGCTCGCCGTCGCGCCGCCCACGCTCACCCGGCCGGCGGCGATCAGCTCACTGGCGTGCTCGCGCGAGCGGGCCAGATTGCGGCGGACGAGCTCTGCGTCGAGTCGGCGTCGTGCCACTGCCACGGGTGGTTCAGCTCCTAGCTGCTGTTGCTGTCGCCGTCGCTGTCGTCCAGCGCGGTGAGGATGGTACTGAGGCTCTGCTGGACATTTTCGTACACAGCGGCGTGCTCCGTGGTGGGGGCCCCGTCGAGAGCGGCCAGGGGCTCCAGCGCGGCGTCCACCGCGGGGTGGCCGGTGGGCTCGACCTCCACGCCGAGCGGGGCGGGCTCGGGGGCCCAGAGGCCGGGGAGCGGGGGGAGGTCGTCGGAGTCGGGCCGGGGGTCGCCAGCGGGGGCCGGGGGCTCGGGGGCGGAGGGCTCAGACATCGCGCTCGCCTGCCGGCTTCTTGGGGGTGGTCTTCTTCGCGGTGGTCTTGGTGGCCGCGGTCTTGGTGGCCTTCTTCGCGGTGCCGGTCTTCTTGGCCACGGCCTTCTTCACCACCGGGGCCTTCGCCGCAGCCGTCTTCTTCGCCGCGGCCTTCTCCGGCGCGGCCTTCTCCGGCGCAGCCGTCTTCTTCACCGCCGCGCTCTTCTTCACCGCCGCCGTCTTCGCCGGCCGCTTCCGCGGCGTCGGCGCCTCGGCTGCCGGCTCCGGCGGGGTGTACCAGCCGGCGGCCCCGGTCTCCAGCTCCCAGTCCGGCTCGGAATCCAGCCCCGGCTCCGCTTCCTGGTCCGCCTCCGGCTGCCAGTCCGCCGCGAACAGCGACTCGGCCCGCCCCGGCTTCGCCGCCCCGGAAGTCGACCCGGCCGACTCCTGGTGCGCACGCTCGGCCTGCTCGGCACCCGCCTCGGCGCTGCCCCGGCCGTCGCCCTCCAGATCGTGCAGCTTGCCCTCCAGGTAGGCCAGCACCACGCCGATCTTCACCACCTGGTCGCCCAGCTTGCCGACCCGTTCGACCGCTTTCTCCGCCTCCGCGCGCGCCAGGCCGACGGCCAGGTCCAGCCCGCCGCGGCCGACCGTGACGACCTCCTGCGCGAGGGTCTCCAGCTTCTGCACGGCCGGCGGCAGCTGGGTGGTGACGGCCCGCTCGGCCCCCTCCACGTCCACCCCGGCCCGCTCCAGCAGCTCGACCGCCGTGCCCACCACCCGCTTGCCGGCCGCCTCCGCGAGCCCGGCGGCCAACTCCACGTACCCCCGAAGCATCTGCCGCATCTCCCGGTGCCTCCTCAAGCCATCCTGGTCCCCGGAAGTGACGCTACCGTGTCCACCCGGCCGGGCGCCGCAGCAACCGGGCGTCAGGAGCAACGCCCGCAGCGGGTACCGTGGCCCGAATACCCCTCGTCCGGAGCCCGGAGAACGTGATCATGGCCGACACCGACGAATGCCGCGCGGCACTGGAGCAGCTCAGCCGGAACATGGCGCAGGCCGAAGGCAACGTCCGCAAGGCCGCCGCGCTGGACCGCTCGCTCAGCTGCTGGCTCACCGACCTCGACCTGACCTTCACCGGCGTGCTGCGCGAGGGCCGGATCCAGGACCTCGTCCACGCGCCCGGCGCACCGACCGGGAAGGCCGCGATCCGGCTGGTCATGACCAGCGACGACCTGGTGGCCCTGGTCGGCGGCCGGCTGAACTTCGCCGGTGCCTGGGCCGCAGGGCGGGTCAGGCTGGAGGCCGGTTTCCGCGACCTGCTGCGCCTGCGCGCCCTGCTCTGACCCGCCCCCGGTAGCCGGCTCTCCCAGCGGGTCCGCCAGGAGCGGGCCCTCTCAGAACCCGAGTTCCGCCAGCGCCTTGCGCCCGTCCAGCGGCTCCCCGCCGCGGTCCAGCTCCGCCCACGCCGCCGCGCACAGCGCCCGCAGCCCGTCGTACCGGTCCGCCTGGTCCCCCTGGCCCGCGCCGGCACCGCCCAGGCGCAGCTCGCCGTCCACCACCCGGGCGGACCGGCCGCGGCACTCGAAACCGCCGTCCGCCGTCGCCGTCACCGCCGGGTGCGGCTCCAGCAGCCCGCGCAGGTCGGCGGCCAGGTAGGTGGGCCGGTGCTGCGGCGGCGCGGCGATCAGCTGGGCCGGGGTGCCGACGCCGGTGAAGACCAGCAGGCTGTCCACCCCGCCGTTGTAGGCACCCTCGATGTCGGTGTCCAGCCGGTCGCCGACCACCAGCGGACGCTTCGCGCCCGTGCGCAGCACCGTCTCGCGGTGCATCGGCGGCAGCGGCTTGCCCGCCACCTCCGGCTCGGCCCCGGTCGCGGCCCGCACGGCGGCCACCAGCGTCCCGTTGCCCGGCGCGACCCCGCGCGCGGTGGGAATCGACATGTCGGTGTTGGACGCCACCCAGGGCAGCCCCGCCGCCACCGCGTAGGCGGCCTCGGCCAGCTGCTCCCAGCCCACCGAGGGGTCGAAGCCCTGCACCACGGCCGCCGGACCGTCGGCCAGTGACTCGACCGCCACCAGCCCGCGCTCAGCGAGCGCCTCCACCAGCCCCGGACCGCCGATGACCAGCACCTTCGAGCCCGCCGGCACCTTCTCGGCGACGAGCCGGGCGGCCGCCTGGGCGGAGTTGATCACGTCGCCCGCGTCCGCCGGTACGCCCAGCTCGGTGAGGTGCTCGGCCACCACCCGGGGCGGGCGGGAGGCGTTGTTGGTGACGTAGGCCAGCCGCATGCCGGCCGCCCGGGCCGCGTCCAGCGAGTCCACCGCGTGCTCGATCGCCGCCGGGCCGGCGTAGACCACGCCGTCCAGGTCGAGCAGCGCGGTGTCGTAGGCCGCCATCAGCGGCTGGTCACTGTGGCCGGGGACCTGCGGATTCGTCATGCCTGATCTTCCCCATCATCGGAATCGGTGGACTGGCGGGTGCTCCCGTACCCCGCGGAACCGGCCACGCCATCGGGACCGCTCGGCTGCGGTGGCAGGTAGCCCGGGGCGCCGGGCAGCAGCGGGCCGAAGGCGCCCGCCCGGGCCGCCAGGGTGGCCCTGCTCTGGCGCAGCGCCGCCTGGTAGTGCGCGACCTGCGGCTGCATCGCCACCGCCAGCGCCAGGTGCTCGACCGAGGTCTCGAAGTCGCCGAGTCTGGCGGCCGCGATCCCCCAGCCGAACTGAGCGTAGTCGTCCGACGGATCGGCCTGCGCCACCACCTGGAAGCTCTCCATCGCCGCCCGGTAGGAGCCCACGTCGAACTGGGCCCTGGCCAGCGCCTCCCGGATGCTCCGGGAGGCGGGCTCGGCGGCCGCCGCCCGTGCCAGCAGCTGCTCGGCCGCCGCCGGATGGCCCTCCGCCAGCAACTGCTCGCCGCGCCGGAACCAGTCGTACACGTCACCCAGCGGCGCACCCTGCGCGCTGTCGGCCACCGGCGGCTCGCCCGTTCCGCCCGCGGCCTGCTCCTGCCCACCACTCATGCTCGGCCTCACTTCTCTCGCCCTGCCACTCTCGCCCTGCCGCCGGACGTCGCCGCCGCTCGCCACCGACCCCCGCTCGCACAAACGATCGTGGGCGCCCGCACGATCTCGGAAACAACGCCGTTCTCGGATACCCTTCCCAGGTTTGATCTCCGGTCACCTCACGGTGACGGCGTCCCTGCGGATCCGAGAGGAGGCTTTCCGCTCCCGGCCATCACTGGGCCATCCGGTGGCCCGGCGGCGGAAACTAAGCTGTCAAGTCCGCAGGCGCCGACCACGGCGTGCACCACCCCTTGTACGACCCGTAGTCCGGCGTCCTACGCCTCCGGTCCAACGGTCCGACCGAGACCCAACCCTCACCGGCCCACCAGGCCGGAGCCCGACGGGAGAGATCTGATGAGTGCACCCAGTGCGGGAAGCGGCGCGACACCTCCGCCCGGTGGCCCCGGCAATCCCGGACACGTCGCGACGGCGGGGCTGTCCCTGTCCCCGTTCCGCGGATTGCGGTACGTCCCCGAGCGGGTCGGCACCCTGGCCGCCGTCACCTCCCCGCCCTACGACGTGGTGGACCCGCACCGCCGGCTCAGCCTGGAGACCGCCGACCCGCACAACGTGGTCCGCCTGATCCTCCCGCGCCCCGAACCCGAGGACACCGGCGAGCGTCCCGACCGGGACACCCGCTACCGGCACGCCGCCCGGCTGCTGAAGCGCTGGCTCGGTGAAGGCGTGCTGGCGCCCGATCCGAAGCCGGCCCTCTACGTCTACGAGCAGCGCACCGCCGCCGACAGCCCCAGCGGGGAGCTGCTGCAACGCGGCCTGATCGGCGCCCTGGCCGTCAGCGGCCGCGAGAGCGGGGTGGTACTGCCGCACGAGGACGTGATGCCCCGGCCGGTCGCCGACCGGGTCGGCCTGATGCGCACCACCCGGGCCAACCTGGAGCCGCTGCTGCTCACCTACCGGGGCAAGGGTGGCGCCTCGGCCGTGATCGAGCGGACCGTCGAACGGGAGCCGCTGCTCACCACCACCACCTCGGACGGCACCCGACACCGCCTGTGGGCGGTCACCGACCGCGCCCAGCTGGCCGAGGTCACCCGTGATCTGGCCACCTGCCGTGCCCTGATCGCCGACGGGCACCACCGCTGGGAGATGTACCTGCGGCTCCAGCGCGAGCACCGCCACCTGCCGTTCAGTCCCTGGGACCGCGGCATGGTGCTGCTGGTGGACACCGCCCGTTACCCGCTGCGGGTGCGGGCGATCCACCGGGTGCTCTTCCGGCTGCCGCTCGAACGCGCGCTCGCGGCGCTGAACGCGACCGAGGACGGCTGGCAGCTGGAGAAGCTGCCCGGGGACCTGAACGACGCACTGGAGGCCCTCGCCGCGGCCAAGGCGGCGGGCGGCAACGCCTTCGTGCTCACCGCCGGCGACTCGGTCTACCACCTGCTCACCGGCCCCGACGAGGCGCTGCTCAACGCCACCGTGCCCAAGGAGAAGCCCGAGGAGTGGCGGCACCTGGACGCCACCGTGCTGCACGCCACCCTGCTGGAGCACGTCTGGCAGGTGCCCGACGGCCCCGACGACATCGGCTACCTGCACGCGGCCGTGGCCGCCGAGCGGGAGGCGGCGAGAACCGGCGGCACCGCCGTGCTGCTGCACCCGGTGGACGAGGGCGTGGTGCGCCGGCTCGCCGAGCAGGGGGTCACGATGCCGCGCAAGTCCACCTCCTTCGGCCCGAAGCCGGCGACCGGGCTGGTGCTGCGGAGCCTGGAACTGGGCTGACGCCCGGCGGTGCGCATCGCGTGCGCGATGCCGACCGCGTGCGGACATGCAGAAGAGGGAGGAGGCTCCCCGCCCGGCCGGGCGGGGAGCCTCCTCCCTCTGTGCTGTTTCAGATCACCTGTTCAGCGATCTCAGCGGTTCTCCTCGCGGTCACGCATGGCGCGGGCGACCTCGGCCTCGTCGGCCTCTTCCATCTCCAGGTCGTCCTCGTCGTAGAACTCCTCGACGTCCTCGTCGTCCTCGAAGATGACCTCGTCCGTGCCCTCTTCGCGGTCGCGGTCACCACGACGGCTGCGCGGCTCGGGGCGCTCGGCGGCCTCAGGGGCCTCGCCCTCCTCGCCCTCCTCGCCCTCGGCGCCCTCGTCCTCGAGCTCCGGGTCGAGCGTGTCGACGAACTCCAGGCCGTCGATCTCGGCCAGCCGCTCGGAGGCGTTGGTGGTGCCCTCCGGGTCGGCCTCGGCGGCCTTGGCGAACCAGTCACGCGACTCGTCCGCGCGGTCGGCGGCGATCAGCGCCTCGGCGTAGGCGTAGCGCAGGCGCGCGGTCCACGGGTGCACCGCGCTGGAGGCCAGCTCCGGGCTCTGCAGGGTGACCACGGCGGCCTCGAACTGGCCCAGGTCGGCGCGGGCGCCGGCCGCGACCAGGCGCATCTCGACCTGGCCGGCCTTGTCCAGCTGCTTCACCTCGGGCTCGCCGGCCATCGCCAGCGCCCGCTCCGGACGGCCCAGACCGCGCTCGCAGTCGGCCATCACCGGCCAGAGGTCCGAGCGACCGGTCATCCGGCGCGCGGCGCGGAACTCGGTCAGCGCCTCGGAGTAGCGCTGCGTCATGTAGGCGGCGAAGCCCGCCGCCTCGCGCACCGAAGGCACACGGGAGGCCAGGCGGAGCGCCACGCGGGCGTACTTGTAGGCCTCCTCCGGCTCGCTGTCGAGCAGGCGGGCGACCATCACCAGGTTGCGCGCCACGTCGTCGGCCAGCGTCTTGGGCAGGCTCAGCAGCTCCTGGCGCACATCCGCGTCGATCTCCGTCCCGGTGACGTCCTCGGGGATGGCAAGACGCTGCACCGGCTCCTGGTGGCCGCGACGGTCGTCATAGCCGCCACGGTCGTCCCGGCGCCCCTCGAAGCGGCCACCGCGGTCGCCACGGTCACCGGAGGGGCGACCACCCTCGCGGCGGAAGCCACCGCGGTCGCCGCCACGGTCA
The DNA here is from genome assembly GCF_042957465.1 of Kitasatospora sp. NPDC008050. Classification (NCBI taxonomy): domain Bacteria; kingdom Bacillati; phylum Actinomycetota; class Actinomycetes; order Kitasatosporales; family Streptomycetaceae; genus Kitasatospora; species Kitasatospora sp. NPDC008050. The sequence goes on along the minus strand of NZ_JBIBIJ010000020.1, from coordinate 1,504 downwards.
CGGTCGCCGTGGGACGGGCGGTCATCGCGACGGAAACCACCGCGGTCACCGGTCGAGGGACGGTCGTCGCGGCGGAAGCCACCGCGGTCACCGGTCGAGGGACGGTCATCGCGACGGAAGCCACCGCGGTCACCGGTCGACGGGCGGTCGTCACGGCGGAAGCCACCGCGGTCACCGGTCGACGGGCGGTCATCGCGACGGAAGCCGCCACGGTCACCGGTGGACGGGCGGTCATCGCGACGGAAGCCGCCACGGTCACCGGTGGACGGGCGGTCGTCACGGCGGAAGCCGCCACGGTCACCGGTGGACGGGCGGTCGTCACGGCGGAAGCCGCCACGGTCGCCACCGCGGTCACGGTCGCCGTACGACGGACGATCGTCACGACGGAAACCACCACGGTCACCGGTCGAGGGACGGTCATCGCGACGGAAGCCGCCACGGTCACCGGTCGAGGGACGGTCGTCACGGCGGAAGCCGCCACGGTCGCCACCGCGGTCACGGTCGCCGTACGACGGACGGTCGTCACGACGGAAACCACCGCGGTCACCGGTCGAGGGACGGTCATCGCGACGGAAGCCGCCACGGTCACCAGTGGACGGGCGGTCGTCACGGCGGTCACGGTCGCCGTACGACGGGCGATCGTCGCGACGGAAACCACCGCGGTCACCGGTCGACGGGCGGTCATCGCGACGGAAACCGCCACGGTCACCGGTCGACGGACGGTCATCGCGACGGAAACCACCGCGGTCACCGGTCGACGGGCGGTCATCGCGACGGAAGCCGCCACGGTCACCAGTGGACGGGCGGTCGTCACGGCGGTCACGGTCGCCGTACGACGGGCGATCGTCGCGACGGAA
>NZ_JBIBIJ010000020.1:0-550 GCF_042957465.1 Kitasatospora sp. NPDC008050 | reverse complement strand
GAAACCACCGCGGTCACCAGTGGACGGACGGTCGTCACGGCGGAAGCCACCGCGGTCACCGCCACGGTCGCCACCGCGGTCACGGTCGCCGTACGACGGACGGTCATCGCGACGGGGGCCACCGCGGTCCTCGCGGCGCGGGCCACGGTCGTTCGACCAGCCGCCGCGCGAGCGGGACTCGTGGCCTCGGCCATCGTCCGATCGACGGTCGGGGCGGTCCTGGGGCGGGTTCGACATCGCGGTGACTCCTTCTACATCATCAGCTTCGCCGCAGGTCGGGCAGGGGGTGCACCCGACGCGGCACGATGCCGGCCGCTGGCCAGGCACCTTCTTCATTGTCAAGCATCAGCAGCAGGCTCGCGCTTGGGGGACAGCGAGCGGGCTGCGCGGGATCAAGTGGTTCGAGAAAAAGAAAAAGGCCGTGGCCCCAGCTCATCGCTGGGGCCACGGCCTTTGAATAATTGTTCGGCGGCGTCCTACTCTCCCACAGGGTCCCCCCTGCAGTACCATCGGCGCTATGAGGCTTAGCTTCCGGGTTCGGAATGTAACC
>NZ_JBIBIJ010000019.1:156232-197183 GCF_042957465.1 Kitasatospora sp. NPDC008050 | reverse complement strand
GCACCGCTCGGCCTCAAGAGGCCTTCGCCGTAACCGACCTGACGGCCTGTCCGACGTGTTGAACTTTAGCCCAGCCCCGCTCCGAAAAGCGAATCGGGCCCACTCGCCGAAATACCGGCACGACAAAAGAAGCCCGCCGCGGAAACGTGCGAAAAGCAACGCGTCAACGACCGACGATCTTGCCGAGGGTGGTGTTTCAGGAGAGTGGCTGCGCTCAGGTCCGTCCGTACAAGAGTGAACGTCCGGTGCTCCCTGACAGGCAGCTCGGAGAACACTAGACCTCTTATTGGACCGAGTCAACCCCCGGCTCGGCCTCGGCGTGCGGCAGCTGGAAGGCCAGCACCGCCACGTCGTCGTCGTGCTCCGCCGTCACGCCCATGGCCCGCAGCAGCCGGGCGCAGACCACCTCGGGCGAGCCGACCGCGCCGGCCAGGGTGCGGGCCAGCAGGCCGAGGCCCTCGTCGATGTCCTGGTCGCGCCGCTCGACTAGCCCGTCCGTGTAGAGGACACCGGTGGTGCCGGGGAGCAGGCGCAGCACGTGCGAGGTGTGGGAGCCGTCGCCGGTGCCCAGCGGCGGGCCGTTCTGCTGCTCGCCCTGGAGCACGGTGCCGTCGGGGCCGCGCAGCATCAGGGGAAGGTGTCCGGCGGAGGAATAGGTGAGGGTGCCGGCGGGAGGGTCGTAGACGGCATAGACACAGGTGGCGATCTGGTTGGCGTCGATCTCCATGGCCAGTCCGTCGAGCAGGCCCATCACCTGGTGCGGCGGGAGGTCGAGCCGGGCGTAGGCCCGCACGGCGGTGCGCAGCTGCCCCATCACGGCGGCGGCGCGCAGCCCGCGGCCCATGACGTCGCCGATCACCAGGGCGGTGCGTCCGCCGCGCAGGCTGATCACGTCGTACCAGTCGCCGCCGACCGCCGCGTCCGCGCCGCCGGGCTGGTAGGTGGCGGCGACGCGCAGCTCGGCGGGCTGTTCGAGCTTCTGCGGCAGCAGGCTGCGCTGCAGGGTGACGGCGGCTTCGCGCTGACGGCGTTCGGCCTCGCGCAGCCGGGCGGCGGCGTGCACCTGGTCGGTGACCTCGGCGGCGTAGATCAGGACGCCGAGGGCGGGCGGCGGCTGTCCGTCGCGGCCGGCCGAGCGCGCGGTGCGGGCGGTCCGCGCGGTGCGTTCGGTGGAGCGCAGCGGAACGCAGGAGACGTTGAAGCAGCGGGTGCGCCCGGGGCCGGCCGCGGGGTCGGTGATACTGCGCGCCTTGACGCTGCGGTCGCGGCCGCTGCGCAGGACCTGGTCGAGCAGCGGGAGCAGGCCGAGCTCGGCGAGCTCGGGCATCGCCTCCTCGGCGGGCAGGCCGGCGGCGCGGGTGCCGAAGAGTTCACGGTAGGCGTCGTTGGCGTAGCCGAGGCGGTGCCGGGGTCCGTAGGTGATCACGACGGGGGCGGGCAGTCGGCCCAGCAGGTCGCGCAGGTCGTACAGCTCGTGCAGGTCGAGCAGCGGCTCGGGGCCGAGCAGGGGCCCCGCGAGGCCGAGTGGGTCGCGCGGCCCGGGCAGGGCGACGGGGTCGTCCGCGGGGGCGGCGACACGCCACGGGGCCACGGTGAGCCGCGCACTCCAGCGCATGAGGTTCAACCGACTGTCGCTTTCCTCGGATCGCGGGCCGTCACAGTTCGTACTGATGTTTGCACAGGCCGTGACGGGGTGTCACGCAGATCCTGTCAGGTGAGGGTGCGGTTCCGGAAGTCGTACGTGTGTTGGTCGTGTTGTAGCCCTGAGTGGGCCCCGCGTCAGTTGTCCCGGCCACCGCCCAGCACCCAGTCCGCCAGCACCCGCACCCGCCCCTCCGTGCTGGGCAGCCCGCGCAGGGTGCGGGCGCGCTGCAGCAGCCAGGCGCGGCGTCCGGACAGGCCCTTGCGGGTGTGCCCGGCGGCCAGCCGCAGGCCGAGCGAGGCGGCGGCGTGGCGCGGGTCGGGCCGGTAGCGGCTCGGTGGGCGTCCGGCGGCCGCCGCGAGGAGGTTCTCGGCCAGCAGTGCGCCCTGGCTCAGGGCGTGCTGCGCGTCGCGGCGGCAGAAGTCGGCGCCGAGCGGGACGGCGGCGCAGTCGCCGGCCGCCCAGGCCCCCGGCAGCGCCTGCCCGTCGGGCCCGAGCACCTGGAGGGTGTCCAGACATCGGATCCGGCCGTCCTCGCCGGTGGGGAGGTCGGTGGCGCCGAGCACCGGTGCGGGGCGCTCACCGGCCGTCCAGACCAGGGTGCGGGCGGCGAGGCGGGTGCCGTCGGAGAACGCCATCACCTGGTCGCGCGCGGAGTCGAGCGCGGTGTGCAGGCGTACGTCCACGTTCCGCTCGCGCAGGTGGGACAGGGCCTGCGCGGCCAGCGACGGCTCGGCCTCGGGGAGGATCCGCTCGCCGGGTTCGACCAGCACCCAGCGCAGGTCCGCGGGCCCGATGTTGGGATAGCCGCGCAGGGAGCGGCGGGCCATGTCCTCCAGCTCGGCGAGCGCGCCGACGCCGCCGAAGCCGGCCCCGGCGAAGACGAAGGTCAGTGCGGCGTCGCGCAGTTCGGGGTCGCGGGTGGTGGAGGCGAGATCGAGCTGGTCACGCACGTGCTGGCCCAGCGCGACCGCCTCGCCGACCGTCTCGAAGCGCAGGCCGTGCTCGGCGAGGCCGGGGACCGGGCCGCCGCGCAGCGTCGAACCGGCGGCCAGCACCAGTTCGTCGTACGCCAGTTCGCTCTCGACGCCGTCCTTCGGGGTGAGCCAGGCCAGCCGGCGGTCGTGGTCGATCCGGGCGACCCGGCCGGTGAGCACCCGGCAGTCGGGCAGCGCCTGGCGCAGCGGGACCACGACATGCCGTGGATCGATCGTTCCGGCGGCCACCTCGGCGAGCAGCGGACGGTACGTCAGATAGGGTGCGGCCTCAACCACGGTGACTTCCGCGCGCCCGGCCCGCAGCTCCGACTGGAGTTCCCGCTGGAGCCGTTGGGCCGTGGCCAACCCCGCACAACCGCCGCCCACGATCAGAACCCGGATGGTGCCACCTCCGCTCGAATCGGTGTGCCCTGGTGAGAAATGTGATCCGGTTCACGCCTCCATGACGCCCTGTCGAGGGGCCTCTTGTCCACACCGCGTCAGCAGTTTTCGGGCCGCGTTCCGAGGAGTTCGGGCAAGTCCGGGCAAGTCCGGGCGAGTCCGGGGCCGCTCCGGAACGGCTCCGGCCGCTGCGACGCGGGTGGGTCGTGCGCGGGTGGTGTGCCCGAAAAGCCGTCACCCCGGGTGGTGAATCCATTACGGCCTGATTTACCGTTGGCCGACCAGCCCGACTGGCCGAGCTTGAAACGGGGAAGGGTAGTCCGCGGATGATCCTCGCCCGTACGGGCCGTACGTCGCCGAACGGCGCGGTGGCGGTCCGACGGGGCCGGTGCGGGGGCCGGGTACTGGGAGCTGGCTGGACCCTTGGCAGGTCACCAGCGGCTGCGACGACTTCGCACGAGAGCCCCGAGGTGGGCTCCTCCGGGGGAGGGTTGGGATTGAAGGAACAGGATCACAGGCTGGGCGAACCGGCTGTGCCGCAGGTCGGGGCGGGTGCGAGCACCGTGCCCGAGCAACGCGCGCCACTGTCCGGCCCGTACCGGTCCGGCGCCGGATCAGGAACCGGCGGGACCGGAATCGGCCGTCCTGAGACGGGAATCGGGGCCCGCACGGGAATCGGCACCGGCCCGGGAGCGGGAGTCGGCTCACGCGTCGGGACCGGCACCGGCCCGGCGGCGGCGGAGCCGCTGGAGGAACGGCGAGTGGGCAGCCCGCGGTTGCGGGTGGACGCGCGGCGCAACCTGGAGAGCGTGCTGCGCGCGGCCCGTGAGGTCTTCGGCGAACTCGGCTACGACGCACCGATGGAGGAGGTCGCACGGCGCGCCGGGGTGGGTGTCGGCACGGTGTACCGGCGCTTTCCCAGCAAGGAGGTGCTGGTCCAGCGGATCGCCGCCGAGGAGGTGGCCTGGCTGACCGCGCGGGCCCGGGAGGCGCTCTACGGACCGGCCGGTCCTTGGGAGGCGCTGGCCGGCTACCTGGCCACCGCGGTGGGCACCGGGGCCGGGCGGCTGCTGCCGCCGGAGGCCTTCGGCTACGCCGAGGAGCTGGCCAGGGTGCCCGAGCAACGGCTGCCACCGGATGCCGAACCGGCCGCCGGCGAGCCGTTGGGCGCGGTCGGGGTGCCGGACGCCGATCCGCGGCTGCTGCTCCAGTTACTCGCGGCGCTGGTGGCCAGGGCGGCGGCCGCGGGCGAACTGCGGCCCGGGGTCACCGTCTCGGAGGTCGTGCTGGTGCTGACGGCGGCGGTGCCACCGTCGATCGGACGCAGCCTGGCGGCCCGGCAGGACGCGGGGCCGCTGCCCGGCGGGCCGGTGCCCGAACCGGCCGAGCGGCTGCTGCGGATCCTGCTGGACGGTCTGCGGGCAGTCTGAGCCGCTGTGCCGGCCGGCCCGCGGGTGCCGCGGGAGCGCTCCCCGGCGGCACCCGAGGTGGTGACAGTGGTGACGGTGGTGACCGAGACGTGCTCGCCGGGCGGCGGAACGGCGGGCACGGGGGCGGCGGCCGGGCGGCATGCCCGCGGGGGCTGGGCGGCGTGCGGGCCGGGGCCGGGCGGCGCCAGTCGTCAACCCGGTGTCAACTGGCTGCGCCGGAGCGGGGAAGTCGGACCTCGGGCGCTTCCCCGGAAGAGTGGGTCACCCCGTCCGTGGCTTCCCGTGCACGTCCCGCTATGCCATTCTTTGGCCGTGGTTGGAGCCAATGTCCCGGTGCACACCCTTCGCGGTGCCCTGACCGCCGCGCACACCGGCGCAGGCGATGGCGCATCGCAGCACGCCCTGCTGCGGTGTGCGCCCCCAGTATGGGCGTTGGCGTCCGGCCCGGTCCGGCAGGCGGTCCGATGACCCCCGAGGAGCAGAACGACCGCGGCGGCGAGCGCAGCACCGAGCCCGGCGCCGAGCCCGTGACCGGCCAGGTGCCGGGACAGGGCGGCGCGCCCTCGCGCGAATCGCTCAACCCGCCGCCGGAGTCGCAGCCCACGCAGCCCACGCAATCCCCGGCCGCCCCCGAACCGCTCGCGCCACTGACCGGCCGGGTGCCCGGGCAGGCCGTCGCCGGACAGGGCAGCGTGCTCCCCGAGGCGTTCGTGGCCCACCAGCCGAGCCCGGGCAGCAGCCGCGGCCGCACCGACGACGAGGCCGAACCGCCCACGCCGCGGGCCACCGTGCCGCCGCCCGCCGACCCGGTGGACGGCGAGCGCCCGCCCTCCGACGCCGAGTTGACGGCCCTGGTGCGCGGCGGCGACGACAGCGCCTACGAGGAGCTCTACCGCCGGCACGCCGAGGCGGTGCGCCGCTACGCCCGCAGCTGCTGCCGGGACAGCTTCACCGCCGAGGACCTGGCCGGCGAGGTCTTCGCCCGCACCTTCCAGGCGCTGAAGGCGGGCAAGGGCCCGGAGTTCGCCGTCCGCGCCTACCTGCTGACGGCGGTGCGCAACATCGCCGCCACCTGGACCCGCGGCGAGCGCCGCGAGCAGCTCGTCGACGACTTCGGCGCCTTCAGTCAGACCACGGCCGCCACCACCATCGAGTACGACCTCGCCGACCCCGGCGCGGACGCCTGGGCGATCGCCCAGGCCGACCAGCGCATGGTGATGCAGGCCTTCATCGAACTGCCCGAGGACGACCGGGTGCTGCTCTGGCACACCGAGGTCGAGCGGGAGTCGCCGAAGGCCGTCGCCGTCCTGCTGGGCAAGACCGCGAACGCCACCGCCGTGCAGGCGCACCGGGCGCGCGCCCGGCTGGCCGCCGCGTTCCTCCAGGCGCATGTCTCGCCCACCCCGGCCCAGGGCTGCGAGGAGTACGTCAACCGGCTCGGCCTGTACGCCCGGGGCGGGCTGCGCAAGCGGGCGTCGGCCGAGGTCGGCGAGCACGTGCGCGGGTGCGAGGCGTGCACGGCCGCGCTGCTGGAGCTGATCGACATCAACCACGCGCTGCGGCTGCTGCTGCCCGGCGGCGTGCTGGTGTGGGTCGGGGCCGGTGCGTTCTCGGCCGTCGCGGCGGCGCTGGGCGCCGGAGCGCTCGCGGGCGGCGCGGCCGCCGGTGGGGCCGCTGCGACGAGCGGTGCTGGTGCTGCTGGTGGGGCCGCAGGTGCCGCCGGGGCCGGTGCCGGTGGTTCGTCCGGTGGTGGCGCCGCGGCCGCCGGGGAGGGCCTGGGCACCGCGGCGAAGGCGGGCATCGCCGCCGCCGTCGCGGTGGCCACCGCGGCCGCCGTCGCCTACGCGCTGACCGGCTCGCCGGCCCCCGCGCCCGTGGCCGCCCCGGCGCCGCCCGCGCCCAGCGCCTCGGCCGGCCCGGTGCCGAGATCCGCCGCGCCGAAGCCGCCCGCGCCGAGCCCGCAGCCGCCGACCCCGCCGGCCCCCACGCCCGCGCCGACGCACGCCAGGCCGACACCGACGCCCCCGCCGGCCCCGAAGCCCACCCCCACCCCGGCGCCCAGGCCGACGCCGCTCCCGGCACCGCCGCCGGTGCCCACACTGCCGCCGGTGCCGACGCCGACCCTGCCGGCGATCCCCACCCCCGAGATCCCGACACCGTCGATCCCGGCCCCGCCGGCACCGCCCGCCCCCACGCCGTCCGCCCCGGCACCCGCGCCGGTGCCGAGCATCCTGCCGAGCACGCTGCCGACGCTGCTGCCCACCCCGCCGCTGCCGAGCAGCTTCTGGATGGACCAACTCCCCTTCAGCAAGAGCTCGAACCGGGTGCCGCCGGACGGCCCGACGATCAACCGCCAGGACAGCAGCGGCTGGCTGCTGCAGCGCGACCGGCTCCGGGTGGGCGGCACCGCCTACAAGAACGGCGCCAGCGTGGCCGCGCCGTCCACGGTGGCGATCGACCTGAACCGCGGCTGCACCGCCTTCGACGCGGTGGTCGGCGTGGACGATCTGACGCTCACGCCGGGCTCCGTCCGGTTCTCGGTGACCGACGCGGACGGCAACAGCCTGTGGCGCTCACCCGACCTGGGGGCGTGGGACCGGGCGGTGCCGGTGCACGTCCCGCTGGCCGGGCGGATGTCGATCCGGCTGGTGGTGACGCCGGTGGACGGCTTCTGGTCCAGCGGGAGCATCGCGGACTGGGCCGACGCCCGGTTCAACTGCTGAGCCGGGCGCCGACCCAGGAGGACGTCAGATCGCGCAGGCGCCGTCGGCGCACGCGTCGTCGCCGTGGCCGTGGCCGTGAGCGGTGGTTTCGGCCTGCCGTTCGGCGTGCTGCTGCTCGCCGGCGACCTGCTCGAACACCTGCAGGAAGGTCTCCACCTCCTGCCCGCCCTGGACGGCCCACTGGCCGTCGAAGACGAAGGTCGGCACCGCGCTGATGCCCAGCTGCCGCGCCTCGTCCAGCTGCCGCTGCACCTCGTCGGCGCCCTCGTCGCCGGCCAGGTACTCGGTGACCCGGGCCCGGTCCAGGCCGGCCGCGACGGCGACCTCGGTGAGCGCGGCGCGGTCGCCGACATCGACGCCGTCGGTGAAGTGCGCCTTGAGCAGCGCCTCCTTGAGCCCGCCCTGGACGGCGGTGCCGTACTCCGTCTCCGCCAGGTGCAGCAGGCGGTGGCCGAGGAAGGTGTTGGCGTGCAGCGCGGCGTCGAAGTCGTAGGCGATGCCCTCGGCGCGGCCCAGCTCGGTCACCCGGTCGTCCATCGCACGCGACTGCGGCCCGTAGCGCTCGGCCAGCCAGGCGCGGTGCGGGCTGGCGGTGGCGGGCGCGTCGGGGACGAGCTGGTAGGGGCGGAAGATCACCTCGACCTCACCCTTGCCCTCGAAGCGCTCCAGGGCCTGGTCGAAGCGGCGCTTGCCGATGTAGCACCAGGGGCAGGCGATGTCCGAGTAGATCTCGACCTTCATGGGGGGCTGGCTCCTCAGCGGGGTGGGACGGCGGTTCGGCGTTCAACGTGGAGGGTGAACCGAAATGTCCGGGGCGGCATTCCCGATCCGCGCAGATATGTCCGATTACCGGGTTTCCGCGTCCGGGTGGGCCGCGCCCCGCTCCCGGCGGAAGTCCACGATCGCGTACTCGACCTGCGCCAGCCCGTGTGGCGCTGGAGGCGGAGGCGGGGCGTGGACGCCTGCCGCGCGCGTCTACGAGCTGGAGGGCGCGGTCGCGATCGGGGGGTGCGGAGGCGGCGGCTGCACTGAGCGGAGCGGTACCGGTGGCAGCCCACAGTGATCCGCCCGCGCTGCTCGGCGGCGGGCAGGCTCGGGATGTGCGCGAAGTTCTGGGAAGCGTGGTGCGGGAGTTGGCCCAGGGAACGGCCTTGGCATCGACGCCGGAAAGTCTGACTGGATGACTTTCCGGCGCATTTGCGTGAGAAATCGGCCGAGAAGTCGGATGGGTCGACTTCTCACGCATTTACATGAGCGGCCATAAGGCGAGAAGCATCGCGGCGAAGGTCAGGACTCCGGTGATCGAGACCACGTAGATCGCGACCCGTTCCGCGAGACCGGGGTACTCGGGCTCGTCATCACCGCTGCGCAGGAGCACGCAGGCGAGAACGCGATGCACAAAGCCCGCCAGCAGGGGCATCCGGAGGGGGATTTCGACCCGGTCGGCTTCTCGCCGGTTCGTCATGTGTCGTCGGCCAATCGTCGGAGGGCGTCGATGAGTTCACCCACCTCGGGGAGGGTGAACGGGCGGAGTTGAAGCAGGACGGCACCGGCGGGGGTGATCAGCCACCCCCCGGCGGCGTCGGGCAGGTCGACATCCGCAGCGTCCAGGGCGTCGGCCAGCTCCGCGAACGCGGCGGCGGCTTGGCGGCGAGGGGAGCTCACTTGGCCGCCTCCTCGACAGGACGGACGGCGGCCGGGCGAACCAGCCAGCGCGGGTCAGCCTCCCATTCCGCTCCCCCGCGCTCCGGGCGCAGGTAGATCGTGCCACCCATTCGGTCCATCAGCACACCGTGTCGGTCGTTGAGCGCGTCGAAGACCAACTCACCGACATTGCGGGGCTCGTACGGCTCGATGGGGGGGCGGGCATCGCCGGGGCGGACGATCGGGTACACAGGGGCCATGCGACGGCTCGCCTCGGGACGGCCACCGCAGTTCGCGGGGCAGTGACACTCGGGCAGGAGCCGATCTTTCTGATGATCCATCATATGTATTACTCCGGCGTGCTTTTGGGAGCGATGAATTTCCCGCTCTGTCCCTCAAGCGTGGCGCTTCGCGGTTAGCCTGGGAAGGCAGGGATCGTTCCAGGTCCGAAAGCGGAAACATGGAGGAGTCTTCTGATGCCAGGCTTCCAACCTCGTCCGCTCCACCCCGGGCGTTCGGCCAGAGATCTGTACGGTGCCGAAATTCGGCGACTCCGTGAGGAGGCCGGGATGTCGCTGACCCGGCTGGCGGAGGTGCTGAAGTTCTCCAAGGCGCACCTGTCGCGGATCGAGACGGCGGAGTCGCCGCCGCCGGAGGGGCTGTCGGAGAAGCTGGACGCGGCGTTCGGGACCGGGGGGACGTTCCTGAGGTTGTTCCCGCTGGCGCGGTTGGAGCAGTTCCCGGACAGGTACCGGCGGTTCATGGATCTCGCTGCCCAAGCCGTGGTTCGCGAGGGCTTCACCATGACTGTCCATGGACTGCTACAGACGGCCGCCTACGCAGAGGCGATCCTCCGCTCTGGAGATCCCTTCGCGACCGACGACGAGATCGAGCACAGGCTCGCCGCCCGTCTCAAGCAACAGGAACGTCTGAGCGGTCCTAATCCGCCGCGCTACTGGTTCATCCTGGACGAACTTGCGTTGCGTCGACCGATCGGCGGGCCGCTTGTCATGCGAGACCAGATGCAGCGGCTACTGAAGGCGTCGAAGCCTCCATACCTGACGATTCAGGTCCTGCCTTACGCCTCTGGCGCGCATTCAGAGCTGGGTGGATCACTCACTCTCCTGAGCATGGCGGGTGGGTCGGTTGTCGCCTGGGAAGAGGGCAGCCGCTCAGGCTCGCTGATCGAGAAATCGGAAGACGTCGCGAAGCGCCGCGCGTACTACGATCTTCTCAGGGCGCAAGCCCTGTCGCCCGAGGACTCCTTGGCGATGATCAGCGCGGCACTGAAGGGATTTGACCATGCAGCTCGCGCGGTGGCGGAAGAGTAGCTACAGCAACGGTGACGGTGGCGAGTGCATCGAGGTCGATGACGCCAACCCGGGCCATGTCCGCGACTCCAAGGACCCGGGCGGCCCGTTCCTCACGTTCCGTCCGTCCTCCTGGCAGAGCTTCGTCCATGCCACCGCAAGCGGGGAGTTCACCACCAATGAGCACTTGGCGTAAGAGCACCTACAGCAACCCCGACGGCGGCGAATGCATCGAGGTCGACGACGCCGCCCCCGGCCACGTCCGCGACTCCAAGGACCCGGGCGGCCCGTTCCTCACGTTCCACCCCACCGCCTGGCAGGCGTTCGTCCGGGCCGTCGCGGCAAGCGAGTTCAGTCCAGCGCGCGGATGACCCGAGCGGGGTTGCCGACCGCCAGCACGCCCGCGGGCAGGTCCTTGGTGACCACGCTGCCCGCGCCCACCACCGTGTTCGCGCCGATGGTGACGCCCGGGCAGACGATCACGCCGCCGCCCAGCCAGACGTTGTCGCCGATCGTGATCGGCAGCGCCTTCTCCCACCCGGCCCGGCGCCGCTCGCTGTCCAGCTCGTGGTGCGGGGCCAGGAGTTGGACGTTCGGGCCGATCTGCACATCGTCCCCGACGGTGATGGGCGCGGTGTCCAGGAAGATCCCGCCGAAGTTGACGAACGAGCGGGCGCCGAAGCTGATGTTGTAGCCGAGGTCGCAGCGGAACGGCGGCCGGACGATCGCGTCCTCGCCGATCGCACCGAACAGCTGCTCCAGGATCGCGCGCCGCTCGGCGGGAGCGGGCACGTCCAGCGCGTTGAAGGCGGCCAGCAGCCTCGCGCAGCGGCGGACCTCCTCGCCCAGCTCGGGGTCGTCCGCGATGAACCAGTCCCCGGCCTGCATGCGCTTCTTCATCTCGCCCACGAGCGTCCTCTCCCGTCCTGTCGGACCGGCCACGCTTCCTTCGGCCCAGGTCACCCGTCAAGGGAGTGACGGCCGGCCCGGCTCGCCGTCGCGCGACAGCTCGGCCAGGCAGGCGTCGAGCAGCAGGCTGACGTTCCGGTCGGTGCTCGCCGGGTGGACGGCGAGGTAGCTCTGCAGCCGCAGCGCGCCGCCGGCGAACGGCCGGAACACCGCGCGGGACCTCGGCAGCACGGCCGCCTTGGCCGCGTAGAAGACCGTCCACTGGGCCCGGCCCGCCCCGATCGCCGCCAGGGTGTCCTGGTCGGTGGTGAAGGCCGGGCCCATCAGGGGATCGAAGCCCGCCGCCCGGCAGGCGTCGGTCACCAGGTCGACCAGGTGCGGGTTGGCCTCGCGCGGGGCGATCCGCAGGGCGAGGTCGGCCAGTTCGGCCAGCTCGACACTCTCCCGGGCGGCCGCCGGATGGCTCGCCGGGAAGGCCGCCACCAGCTCGTCCTGCCAGAGCGGGATCAGCTCCAGCCCCTGGCTCCGGGTGATCCCGCGGACGAAGGCGGCGTCCAGCCGCCCGTCCCGCACCTGCTGGAGCCGCTCGGCCGGTGCCGCGCTGACCAGCTCCAGGTTCATGCCGGGGGCGAGGGCCTCCAGCTCCGCGAGGATCCGCTCCAGCCGGCCGCCGAGCCCCACGTTCGTCCCGAGCCGCAGCACCGAGGCCTGCTCGGCGCGCAGCTCGGCCATCGCCGCGAGCGCGGCCCGCTCGGCGTCCAGGATCGCCTGCGCCTTGGCCACGAAGACGCTGCCCGCTGTGGTCAGGGCGACCGTGCGCGTCGTACGGTCGAACAGGTCGACGCCCAGCTCCCGTTCCAGTCGCCGGATCTGCTGGCTGACGGTGGGCTGGACGATGTGCAGCCGCTCGGCGGCCCGGCCGAAGTGGAGTTCCCGTGCCACCGCGAGGAAGTACCGCACCTGGCGAAGCTCCATCACGCCCCCCATCCATCACGTTTGATGATGAGTCTAAGAGCTGAGCACTCATTGGTCGTCGCCCCGTCCTGGGATGAGATGGGTTCTGCCAACAGAGACCACCCAGCAGAGGGAGTGACCACCATGTCGTACGCCAAGGTCAACGGGATCGAGCTCTTCTACGAGCGGACCGGCGCCGGCGACCCGGTGCTGTTCCTGCACGGCTTCGGCACCAGCGGCCGGGTCTGGGGCGCGCAGGTCGGCGACCTGGCCGCCGACCACGAGGTGATCACCGTCGACTGGCGCGGCGCCGGGCGCTCCGACCACCCGGCGACCGGCAACACCATCGCGGGCAACGTCGCCGACACGCTCGCCCTGATCACCGAGCTCGGGCTGAACCGGCCGGTGCTGGTGGGCAGTTCGATGGGTGCCACGTTCGCGCTGGAGGCGGCGCTGGCCGCACCGGAGCTGGTGGGCGGCGTGGTCTCGGTCAACGGGCCCGGCTACTGGCCGGGGCAGGGCATGACCGAGCTGATCGACCAGCTGATCGGCAACCTGGTCAGCGACCGCGCCGGCACCCTGGCCGGGTGGGTCCCCAGCTGGTTCGGCCCGGTGGCGGGCCCGGAGCTGGTCGACTGGACGGTGCGGCAGACACTGGACTCCGGCGTCTTCATCGACGCGCTGCTGCTGGAGGCCGCCGGCTACGACCCCCGGGCCGAGATGGCCGGGCTCGCCGTCCCCGCCGTCTTCGTGCACGGCTTGCTGGACAGCGAGATCCCGCTCGCCGTCTCCGAGACCCTGGCCTCGCTGGCCCCGCGCGGCAGCGTCCAGCCGATCGAGGGCGCGGGACACCTGCCGCACCAGGAACTGCCCCGGGAGTTCAACCTCGTGCTGCGCGCCGCGCTGGAGCGGATCGCGGCGGAGCAGGGCGTACTGGCGACCGCTGCCAGGTGACAGGGCCTCAGCCGGGCTGCCCTGGCGCGGACTCGACCAGGCGGTCGGCCAGGGCGCGCAGGACGAAGACGTTGGGGATCCGGCTCACCGCCGTGGCGGTCAGGTTCAGCCAGCGGCCCTGCCGCTTCACCGAGAGGTACCCCTTCTCGGTCCTGACCGCCCGGACCTCCGACCAGGCGACCGACTTCGCACCCGCGGTCAGCCGCTCGGCGCTCACCACGAAGGGGCCGAACTCCACGGTCCGCCCGGCCCGTACGGCGGCGAGGGCGAGCGGCAGCTGCGCCGCGGTCACCTGCTGCTGGATCTCCGTGCCCCAGACCTCCGGGCTCCGCAAGGTACCGACCACTCCGCCCCTGACCCGGCTGCTCTCGACGTCCGGCCCCTGGAGTGTGTACGTGTAGGTGGTGCGGACGGGCACGCCGTTGCGGTGCTGCTCGGTGACGTCCTGCAGGACCGACATGTCCTGCCACCGGTAGGCCCTGACCGTCGCGCCGCCGGTGCCGACCACGGCCACGCCACCCTCGTGGATGCGCAGTTCATGGCCCTTGTTGGCCCGCTGCTGGAGCTTGTACCGGACGAGGCTCACCGCAAAGAGGCCGCCCGCGGTCACGGTCATGAACAGGCCGAACCGCGGGACCGCGGAGGTGAGCATGACGAGGAGCACGCCCAGGACGCCGAAGGCGGCGACCACCGCGAGCACGACGATCACGCGCTCCCCGGCCGTCTGCTCGCTCCAGGTCCGCGGTCGCGCCGGGTGGAACGTGCGCCGCAAGCCGCCCAGCCCTGCCTGCTCGGTCAGTGCCTCCACGTCCGCCGCCGTCATGCCGTCCCCCTCGGAGCTCCGTCGCCGCTCGACGCCGCTCGACGCTGTTCGACAGGACGCGGCTGGGCGCGCCACAGGTTCACTGCCCCAGGTGTTCACTGCCCCAGGTGCAGCGCGCTCATACCGGCGATCACGATGCGCAGGCCGGCCCGACACCCACACCACCGCGCTGCGCGGGGACAGGACCGGCCTCGACCTCGGGACGCTGTACCGGGCGCTCACCGACACCTTCGGGGCGGCGGCGGTGCAGGGGGTGCCGGTGGGCTGAGGAGGTCTATCGGTGGGCGGCGGGCGGCGCCGGCACCACCAGGACCGGGCAGGCCGCGTGGTGCACGGCGGCCGTGCTGACCGAGCCGAGCAGCAGGCGGGTGAAGCCGCCATTGCCCCGGGCACCGACCACCAGGGTGTGCTGGCCGACGCTGGCGGCCAGCAGCACCTCGACCACCTGGCCCAGCACCACGTGCAGCGACACCGGCCCGTCGAACGGTCGGCCGCGGGCCTGCTCGACCGTGCGCAGCGCGCGGCGCAGGCCGTCGGCCATGCTGCCGCTGAGCCGCTCGACGCTCTCCTGCACCAGCTCGGCCATCCCCGGCGGGTAGCCGCCGGGTGCCGGGTCGACCACGCCGAGCAGGTAGAGCGGCAGGTCGTAGCGCTCCGCCTCGGACATCGCCCGGTCCAGCGCCCAGAGCGCGCCGTCCGAGCCATCGCAGGCAGCCAGGATCCCGGGCGCCTGCGGCGGTCCGGGCGGCGCGCTGTCGACCGGGAGCGCGTGCGCGCGGCCGTCGGCGGTGGTCACGGGGGCCTCCTGGGGTGGGAGCGTCGAGGCCATGATCCGCCGACGGCACGTCAGAACCCGGCAGGCAGAACCGCGCGCCGAGACCGCCGGGCGCGGGCGCGGGCGCGGGCTCAGCTGGGCGAGGCCTCAGGTGGGCGGCCTCACGGGAAGCGCGTTACCGCGAGCGCGCGGCGCTGGGGCAGGGGCAGGCCGGTCCAGCAGGAGCCGTGGCGGCGGGCCTCGAAGCGGCGCAGCCAGAGCTCGACGGCGACGAGGTCGGCCAGGCCGTCCAGAGCGCCGGGGGGCAGGTCCGCGTAGGGGTCGGCGGCTCGGCGCAGGGCGCCGCGGACGGCGGGCAGGTCGATCAACCCGGCCTCGGCGAGGAGCGGTTCGCGGAACAGCTCGGCCAGCGGGTCGGCTGCCCGGCGCAGGCCCGCGCGGGCGGCCTCGGACCGGTCGGGGCGCTGGGCGCGGCCCCAGTCCACGGGCAGGTCGGCGCGGCCCGCGCCGGCCAGCACCGCGCGCAGCAGGGCGTGCCGGGCGCCGGGTTGCAGGCGCAGGTCGGCGGGGAGCAGACGGGCCGCGCGGATCACCCGGTTGTCGAAGAACGGCGCGTGCAGCCGCTGGCCGTGCTGCTCGGCGGCGTGCACCAGGGTCCGGTAGCCGCGCGCGTGGTGATGGAGCGCCAGCGTGGCGCGCCGGACGCCGGGGGGCTCCTCGGGCGCCGGGCCACGGGCCGCCAGGCGCAGCCGCAGGGCCACCTCGGAGAGCGCGTCATCGGAGAGCCAGCGCGCGGCCGGACCGGGGACGCACCAGGTCAGGTCGGCCACCGAGGAGGCGCCCGCGGTGAACCGCGCGCCGGGGCGCGTGCTCGGTCGGATCGGGCCACGGCGGGCCGTCAGCTGCACGGCGGCGTCCTCCAGCGCCTCGGCGTAACCGCCCCGGGCCAGTCGGCGGGCCGCCCGCAGCACGGTGACCGGGGTGCGGACGGCGCCGGTCAAGGTGCCCGCCAGCGCGCGGTCCACCCCGGCCAGCACGGCGACCGGGGGCAGCAGTTCGCGCGGCCGCCCCTGCCTGATCAGGTCGGCGAGCCGGGCCGGGTGACCGTCCAGCACCTGGCGGGCGCCGTGCCCGGTGAGGTGGTCGGCGCCGCCCGCGCTGAGCCGGGCGGCGGTGCCGTGCGCGATCACCAGGGCGCGGCCCGGCTCGTCGGTGAGCGGCCCGGCCAACGCCCTGGCCAGCGGGTCCGAGGCCAATGAGCCGGCGGCCAACGGATCGGCGGCCGACGGATCGGCAGTCAGGTCGGCGTAGGGGAGGGTGTCGGGGCCGGCGTCCAGCACGGTGTGCCGCAGCCGGGGCCGGCCCACCTCACGCGGGGCCTCGGGGGCGGTGCGCGAAGGTTCGCAGACCGTGACGGCGGCGAGTTGCTCGGGCTCGGCGGCCGCCGCCGGGGGCTCGGCCAGGGGCGCGGGCCGGGCCCACGAGCCCTTGGTGGCGCCGGTTCGCCGGGGCGGCACGGGGAGCAGCTCGTCGGCATCGGCGTCCAGCCGCGCGGGTGCGGCGGCCGGGCCCGATCCGGAGCCGATCGGGACCGCCGCGGCGAGCACGGCCAGCGCGGTGGAGGCCGTGCCGTAGGAGAGGTCGGCGCCGATCCGCGGCCGTCGCGGCCCCGGCCCGGGCGCGGTGGGCGCGCTGCGGATCCGGAACCGGACGGCCTCCAGCAGGCTGCGGGTCAACTCCCGTACCGCGGGCGCCTCGCCGGAGCCGCCGGGTGGCGTGCTGCCGGTGGCGCCCCCGTCGTCGTACGCGGTCAGGTGGGACTGCCCGCTGCGGATCGCCAGGGTGTGGCCCGGCGGGACCCGCCGCACGCCCTGGTACGGGGTGCCGTCGCCGACCGCCTCCGGGGACTCCGGGCAGGCGAGGGTCGCCGCCAGGTGGCCGGTGTCGACCGGCGCGCCGACCAGGTCGGCCAGCGGCAGGGCCGCGGTGGCGTAGGCGGTGCCGCCGCACCACGGGGTGTGGAAGACCGGGCGCAGGCCGGCCAGGTCGCTGAGCAGCAGGGTGTTGCGGGTGCCGATCCGCAGCACCACGGTGTAGCTGCCGGGCCAGTTGGTCAGGTGGCGCACCGCGCCGCCGCGGGCGATGGCCAGGCCCGCGGCGAGTTCCTCGTCGGCGGCGCCGCAGTGGCCGAGGACCAGCAGGCGGGTGACGCCCTCGGTGTCCTCGCCGAGATCGGCGGTGACCGGCCCGGTGGTGACGGCGGGCGGGGCGTGGCCGGGCCGCACCACGACCTGGCGGATCTCCTCCGGGCGCCAGTCACCGACCGCCCAGAGCGGATCGGGTCCGGTCCACAGGGGGGTGGCGGCCAGCGGGCGGACGGCGGCCAGCGCGGCCAGCGCCTCCTGGACCAGGACGGGGGCGGCTGCGGCGCTCGGCTCCCGGCGCGGGACGGGCAGCCGGCCGACCGGGGGCCTGGCGTGCGACACGCTGCCGCTCCAGCCCGTCAACCACCGCATCGCGCCTCCACCGGGTGTGGACCGTCCCTGGGCGCGCGACGGAGGTGTGGGGCCGCCGTCCGCGAGCCATTGGGCCATGGTGCCACTGCGGGCGGGCCGGAGGGACGGGGGTGAGGTCGGGTGATTCTGGGGAGGGGCGGGCGAATTGGGTGAGAGGCGGGTGAATTCGGGCACTGGCGAGGGGTGCTGAGGGCGTCGGGACGGGTGGGGCGCGGGGGCGGCTCGCGCGCGGGCGGGCCGGGCCGTGTGCGGGCGGGCGGGTCGGCGACCTTCGCCGGGGGCCTTCGGCAGCGGGGAGTTGGATGCCGCGCGGGCCGGGCCTCCCCCTCCGTGGCCCGGGCCGCGCGGCGCGGACGGCACCGGCCGGGATCCACCCGGCGCTCGCCGCCCGAACTCTGAGGCCCGATCAGGATCAGATCAGGTCCGGTCAGAATCAGTCAGAACCGGCAGGGCGGTGTCCGGCCCTGACCGGGCGATCCTGGAGGGCCCCGGCGCTCCGCAGCCGGCCAGGCCCGGCGGCCACCTCCGCTCCTGCCGCCCGCCTCCCAGCGGCGGGCGGCAGGAGCGGAGCCGGCCCGGCCGAGCGCCGCGCGTCCGATTCGCGGTGCCCGCCTCCCAGCGGCGAGCCGGGCTCTGGGTATCCGCGGGCCGCCTGCCGGACTGCCCGGCGAGCGCGCCCACCAGCGCCCTCGTCGGCGCATCGGCCGCCGCACCCGGACCCGCAGGCACACCGGCCACCCAGTCACCACAGACCACCGCCGCCTCACGGCCTGCCCTCAGACCGTCCCCGTCACTTGCGTTGTTACGGCATGGCCATGCCCACATGGCCAAAAAGTGACTCAAGCCCGGGAGGGCATCCGCATGCCCTCCCGGACCTCGGCCACCACCCGCGGGGAACTGAGGCGGCGGCATCCCCCGGCCCGCCGGGTCCTCGACGGCGGGCCGACCCACAGCCCCTAGCGAACTGCCGGCAGGCCCCAGCAACCAGGGGGCACAGGTGGGCGCACGTCAACACGCGACCGGAGCACGACGCTCCCCCTGGCCCGCCCGCCGCCGCAGGGCCGCCCGGACCCCGTCCGGGTCCCGGACGCCCCCGTCAACCCGGCGCCCGCCCGCGCCGAACCAGCCAGCCGGACGGCCACCGCCCTTGGCCCGTCACGCCTGGCACCCCGTAGCGATCGGGCCAACCGGAATGCCGCCCCTTAACCCTGGGAACCCGGCCGACTACGCTAGGTACCACCGCGGGCCGGCCAGGGCAGGCCCGGAACCCCGGGCCGCACCATGGGGGCGCCTCCCGGCCGAAGGCCGGGGGAGTCGCGCGAACGACCCACCAGCGAACACCGACAAGGGGGTGCCGTCGCATGAGCATCAGTCCACGGGGACCGAACGAGCGCCTCGGCTCCCTCCTGACCCAGGCCCAGATCAGCAACGCCGGCCTGGCCCGCCGGGTCAACGACCTCGGCGCCCAGCGCGGTCTGACGCTGCGCTACGACAAGACCTCGGTGGCCCGCTGGGTGACCAAGGGCATGGTCCCGCAGGGCCCGGTCCCGCACCTGATCGCCACCGCGATCGGCGGCAAGCTCGGCCGCCCGGTGCCGCTGGAGGAGATCGGGCTCGGCGACACCGACCCGACCCCCGAACTCGGCCTGGCCTTCCCACGCGAGGTGTCGGAGGCGGTGCGCTCGGCCACCGACCTGTGGCGGGTCGACCTGGAGCTGCGGCGCGGCCCGGGCGGCGGGCGGTGGAGCGAGGGGCTGGCCGGCACCTTCTCGGTGGCGGCGTACGCGACGCCGGTCTCGCGCTGGCTGATCACCCCGGCGGACGGCTCGGTGGCGCGCGGCCTGGAGAGCGGCGCGGAGCGGGGCTTGGACCGGGGCTTGGACCGGGCCCCGGAGAGCGCGCCGGTGCGCGAGCCAGGGGCGGCCGGATCACCCGGCGCAGCCGCGGCCGCCGCCCTGGAGAAGGTGCCCGGGCCCCGCACCGACCGGACCGCCTACCGGGTCGGCCAGTCGGACGCCGCCAAACTGCGCGAGGCCGCCCAGGAGGCCCGCCGCTGGGACTCCAAGTACGGTGGCGGCGACTGGCGTTCGTCCATGGTCCCGGAGTGCCTGCGGGTGGAGGCAGCCCCGCTGCTGCTCGCCTCCTACAGCGACGCGGTCGGCCGCGCCCTGTTCGGCGCGACCGCCGAACTGACCAGGCTGGCGGGCTGGATGGCGTTCGACACCGGCCAGCACGAGGCGGCCCAGCGCTACTACATCCAGGCGCTGCGGCTGGCCCGGGCCGCCGCCGACGTGCCGCTCGGCGGCTACGTGCTCGCCTCGATGAGCCTGCAGGCCTGCTACCGCGGCTTCGCCGAGGAGGCGGTCGACCTCGCGCAGGCCGCGCTGGAACGCAACCGGGGCCTGGCCACCGCCCGCACCATGAGCTTCTTCCACCTGGTGGAGGCCCGCGCCCAGGCCCGCGCGGGCAACGCGGCAGCGTGTTCGACGGCACTCGCGGCAGCCGAGAGCGCTCTCGAACGTGCGCGCGCCGGGGATCCCGATCCGGCGTGGATCGACTTCTACGCCTACGACCGGCTGGCCGCCGACGCCGCCGAGTGCTTCCGCGACCTGGGCGTGCCCGCCAAGGTCCGCCAGTTCACCCGGGAGGCGCTGGCCCGCCCGACCGAGGGCTTCGTCCGCTCGCACGGCCTGCGCCTGGTCGTCTCCGCGATGGCCGAGGCCGAGGCCGGCAACCTGGACGCTGCCGTGGAGGCCGGCGAGCGCGCGGTGGAGGTGGCGGGTCGGATCTCCTCCCAGCGCAGCCGGGAGTACGTGCTGGAGATGCTCCGCCACCTGGAGCCGTTCCAGGGCGAACGCCGGGTGCGGGAGCTGACCGAGCGCGCCCGCCTGGTGCTGACCGCACCGGCGTAGGGTGCGCGCGGCACCGGCGTAGGGCGCAGGCGGCACCGGCACAGGGCGCGGGCGGCATCCCGCCCGAGGCGCAGGCGGCAGCGCACCGGGGCCCGGTGGGCGGGCGGCAGGCCCCAGGGCCGCGCCGGGCCGTCTCGTAGACTCGACGGCATTGTGACTGCGACTGCCTCCACTCCCCAGCCCGCCGCCCAGGCGCCCGCCACCCGGCCCTCCGCCCGCCTCTCGGCGGCCCCCGCCGGCTACCCGGCCCCGATGTATCCGCACCGGGCCACCGAGGAACAGCACAGCGAGCGGCGGATCCGCAGCTTCCAGCCGCGCCGCGGCCGGATGACCCCGGCCCAGGCCGGTGCGCTGGACCGCAACTGGGACGACTGGGGCCTGGCGATCGACGGCAGCCCGCTCGACCTCACGAAGCTCTTCGGCGAGCTGCCGGTCACCCTGGAGATCGGCTTCGGGATGGGCGAGACCACCGCCGCGATGGCCGCCGCCGACCCGGCGATGGGCATCCTGGCCGCGGACGTGCACACCCCGGGCCACGGCAACCTGCTCAACCTGCTGGAGCAGAGCGGCGCGCAGAACGTCCGGCTGGCCGCCGGCGACGCGATCATCCTGCTGCGCGACATGCTGGTGGACGGCTGCCTGGCGGGTCTGCGGGTCTACTTCGCCGACCCGTGGCCCAAGCCCAAGCATCACAAGCGGCGCCTGGTCCAGGCGGACTTCCTCGACCTGGTGCTGCCGCGGCTGGCCCCGGGCGCGCTGGTGCACTGCGCCACCGACTGGGAGCCGTACGCCGAGCAGATGCTGGACGTGCTCTCCGCCCGCCCCGAGCTGGTCAACCTGCACCCCGAGGGGGACGGCAGCGCCTGGACGGACGAGGAGCGGCGGGCCGACGGCACCGTGCCCGGCTACGCGCCGCGGCCCGGCTGGCGCCCGGTGACCAAGTTCGAGCGGGCCGGACTGGCCAAGGGGCACGTGGTGCACGACCTGCTCTTCCGCAAGGTCTGACAAGCGATTTCCATTATCGGACAGCTTCCCGTACTGTTGGGTTCACCGACGCGGGGTGGAGCAGCTCGGTAGCTCGCTGGGCTCATAACCCAGAGGTCGCAGGTTCAAATCCTGTCCCCGCTACTCAGTAGCACAGAAGGACCCGGTGGAGATTTCCACCGGGTCCTTCTGCTTTCGCCCGGGCCGCCGAGAAAAAACCGTTGCCCCGCCGCACGGCGCCTGCCTATCGTGGCAGCAACACGAAAGGAGGTGATCCTGAGTTGAGTACCCACGTAACTGCGCTTTCGCACGCGTCTGACCAGCTCGGGCGCGCCTCCGTGGAGCTCACGGCCTGAGCCGAGCCCCACGGACGGGAACGCGCAGAAGTTGGCGAGCCCCCGGATCCCCTCAAAGCGAGGACCCGGGGGCTTCGTCATGCCATCGCCACCCCTGCCCGTCGCCCGCTCCGCCACCAGCCTCCCCGCCACCACCCGCTCCGCCACCGCCCGCTCCGCCCAGAGAATCGGACGCGACATGACCGACCTGCAGAAGCTGCTCGCCCAGGACACCGTCGAGCCGACCCCTGAGCTGGTCGCCGAGCTGAGCGCGGCACTGCGCTCACCGGATCCGGAGGTCCGCGACGCCCAGGCGTACGAGCTGCTGGACTACTGCATCCCGATCATGGAGCCGGAGCTGCGCCACTGGCTCGGCGAGGAGATGGCCGCCCGGTTCACCGACCCGCAGATCCAGGCCCGGACCTTCGCGCCGCTGATCCTGGCCGTCCTGGTCGACAACGGCACGTACCGGCCCGAGTGGCAGGCCGCCTTCGCCCGCTGGTACCCGGCCGAGACCGATCTGCGCGGCCACCACCCCGAGTTGGGCTGGCTGCACGCGGTCGCGCACGGGGCCGACCTGCTGGGCGCGCTCGGCCGCTGCCCGCAGGTCGGGCCGGCACCGCTGCTGGAGCTGGCCCGGGAGCGGCTGCTGACCCCGACCGGGCACCTCTTCGACGCGATGGAGGACGACCGGCTCGGCCGCGCCATCGCGCTGGTGCTGACCCGCACGGAGCTGACCGAGCAGGAGTCGGTGCAGTGGCTGGCACCGATCGCCGCCGACTTCGCGGCCGGGCAGCCGGGGCCGGTCCCCGCGCACGCCTCGAACACCATGCGCACGCTGCGGGTGCTCTACCTGCTGGCCGACCGCGGGGTGCGGCCGCCCCGGCAGGAGGACGGGCCGGCACTGGCCCTCGCCCATGCCGGCGCGGTCCGCGAAGCCGTCGCGGCCACCCTCGCGATCTGCTCGCCCTACGCGGGCTGACGCAGCATCAGACCAGGCGCTGGAGATAGCCGTTGGTGACCAGCCAGCCGACGTTGACACTGGCCGGGGCACCGGGGATCAGCGTGCCGTCCAGCTGGTACTGCCAGCCGAGGCCGGGCTGGTTGAACCACGGGGCGATCGGACCGCCGTGCACCGAGAAGGACTTGACCACCCGGTAGTCGTGGTAGTTGCAGCCCGCCGCCGGGTTGCCGTCCAGGCTCGACGGCGGGATCGCCCGGCTCGCGTAGGAGGAGCCCTCGGGGGCCAGGAAGCTGCCGTACTCGCTGCCGTAGCGGTCGATGTCCTGGCCGGGCAGCAGCGGCTGGGTCAGCTCCAGCGGCTGACCGTTGATGACCAGGTAGCCGTTGTCCGGCGGGTAGCGCCAGCTGCCGGCGGCACTGTCGTAGTACTGGGTGAGGAAGGCCGAGGTGCTCGCGCCGCCGGTGCGCTGGTAGCCGAACAGCTGCCACCCGAGCGGCCCCGAGGCGGGCAACTGCTCGGGGCCGAACCGGGCGTCGCCGTTCGCGAAGGCGGCCGAGCACTGGTCGGCGTGGGCGGTGTCGGCGGGGACGGTGTCGGCGTGGGCGGCCGGGGCGGCGGTGAGGAGTGCGGCTCCGGCCGCCAGCGCGATGAGCAGGCGGCCGGAGCTGGGTATGGTGATCGTCATTCGCGCAAGGTAGCGCGCAGGCCGTGGAGTTCGGCCTCTTTCAAGCCATGGGCCAGCAGGTACCCCTCGACGCTGCCGTGCCGCTCGCGGATCCGGTCCAGCGCACCGGTGAGCAACTCGCCCATCACCGGCTTGGTGTAGCGGGTCACGCCCTGCGGGTCCACGTACGGGACCGGCCCGTCCAGCACGCCCAGGCCCTCGTTGGAGAGCAGGTAGTCGGCGAGGATCTGCTCCGGCGGCACGCCCAGCAGTTCGAGCAGCAGGGCGACCAGCAGGCCGGTGCGGTCCCGGCCGATCGCGCAGTGCACCAGGGCGGGCAGCGCCCGCGGTTCCAGCAGCCGGCGCAGCGCGGCGACGAACACCGGGCCCGCGGTGTCCATGATCAGCGCGTATGTCTCCTCGGGCGGCAGCCCGGGGTGGTAGGAGCCGTCCTGCGGCAGGACCGGGAAGTTGGCCAGATCGACGTTCAGATCATGCGTTCGATCCGGCTGTGCGACCAGCTCGTCCGCGTCGCGCAGGTCCAGCACGGTGCGCAGGCCGAGCTTGGCCAGCACCCGGGCACCCTCCTCGGGCAGGTCGACGAGCCAGCCCGAGCGGTAGAGCAGCCCGGGACGGACCGCACCGAGCCCGCCGAGGTCACGCAGGTTGCGCAGGCCGGGTATCGCCAGCAGCCGGGAACCGCTCAGGTGTTCATCCATGGCACCGCACGGTAGCGGTGATGCCGGGTCAGCGCGAGCACGTAGCGGCGCCGCCCGTCCCCCGGGGCCCGCACGGTGCGCAGCTCGCTGTGCACCCCCTGCCGGCCGAGCGCCTCGCGCAGCAGGGGCAGCCTCGGGCTGCGGCGACTGCGCGCGTCGTGCAGCGGGTGGACCAGCACCTCGGCGCCCGGCGCGGTGACCCGCACCAGCTCCAGCAGCGCGGCCAACTGCTCTGCCGCGGAGAAGCGTTCGGGGTAGGCGAAGAGCAGATAGGAGCTGAGCGTGAGGGCGAAGCTGCCGTCGGCGAAGGGCAGCGCCGGCAGCGCGGCGGCCACGTAGTCGCCCGGGTGGGCGGCCCGGTCGGCGGCGAAGAGCCGGCGGGCCCGGTCCCAGCTGCGCAGGTACTTCTGGTACGGCAGGTGGCGCGGGCTGAGGTAGCGGGCGGGGGCGGCGGGCATCGCGCGGGCCATCGTCCACCGGGCGGCCTCGGCGCCGGCCAGCAGCTCGGCACCCGGCGCGGCATAGGCGGGGTCGACGGCCAGCACCCGGCAGCCGAGCGCCCGGGCCTCGGCGACCAGGCCGGCCGCGCCGCCGGGGCAGTCCAGCACCGGCCCCGGCAGCGCGCGCAGGGCGGCACGGGTCAGGCCGAAGAAGCCGCAGTACTCGTCCAGCGGCCGGGAGGTGACCAGCATGACCTCACCTGAACACGCCCGCGCCCACCGCGCACCCGGGGGTGAGCGGTGGGCGCGAGCAGCGGCCCGTCAGCCCGTCAGCCGCGCAGCAGCAGCCAGGCGGCGCCGCGCGAGACGTTGGTCAGCAGGTGGGTCAGCCGGGCGGTGAGGAAGATCAGCAGGATGCCCACCAGCGAGACGCCGGCCACCTGCCAGAGGTGCGCGAGGTAGTAGTCGTGCTGCACACCGTGCGCCGTGTAGTTGAACAGCCGCAGGCCGGGCCAGTCGGTGTAGGTCGGGAAGACCCAGTTGTAGGCCGGCAGCAGCGCCATCGCGAGGCCGATCACCCACAGGTTGACGGACAGCACGAAGCAGAAGACGTGCCAGGGGAACATCACCACGTGGTACACCACCGCCTTCCAGCCCGCCGGGTCGCGCAGCTGCCCGGTGATCCGGCTCCAGAGCCCGCCGGACGCCGGACGCACCGCACGCGGCGCCCGCAGCCGCAGGCCCAGCTGCCCGGCCACCCGGACGCGCTCCAGGGTGCCCAGGCCGCGGGCGCCGGCCAGCAGCAGCGCGAGGACCGGCAGGCCCAGGAAGGTCATCACGGTGCCCACGCCGGCGGCGAAGAGCGGGACGGTCCAGGCGAAGCCGATGATCGCGGTGAAGAGCGAGGTGAGGATGTAGCCGAGCTCGCGGTAGGTCTCCCGGGCGAACGGGCCGCGCCAGAAGTACGGCACCTCGAACCCCTCGTCCCGCCCCCGCGCGGCGGCGTCCTCCGGGCCGGGTGCGGCGTCGAAGGCGGCGAACGGGGTGGCGGTCGTTGTCATGCCGACTACTGTGCCGCCTCGCGCACCCCGGCCGGTAGGCGGCTGACCGGCGAACCCGCGGTGGGGTTAACCCCACCCTCGCGCTGACGACGGGCCCCGGCAGCCCGACGAGTGCGAAGATCAACGCATGGACCAGGACGACCTGCGGCTCGCACCCCGACCGCACACCGCTGAGCTGCTGCGATGGGCCGAGGAGCAGGGGCTCTCGCCGGCACCCGAGGCGGCGGTGGCGGCGGTGCTGACGCTGCTCGAACTGGGCGACGCCCAGCTGCACGACGGCTTCCCCGAGCTGACCTCCCCGCTGCTCCAGGAACTGCTGTACGAACGGCTGCACCTGTACGTCCAGCCGCTGCCGGAGCAGCCGCAGCACGCCTACGGCGACGCCGTGCGGCTGCTGATCGACCACCAGCGCGCGGCGAAGCGGCTCAACGCCAAGCGGCAGCAGCGGCTGCACGAGGAGGCCGAGTGGCAGGGCGAGCTGCTGGCCGGGCTGCTGCGCCAGCCGCACCTGCTGACCTGGCCCCGGCTCTACACCCTGCTGCTGCGCGAGGCCGGCGTCGACACCGCCGACCCGGCGGCGGTGCGGGCCTGGCTGGACGGGTTCCGCACGCTGGCGGAGCCGGAGCGGATCGCCGCCTTCGCGGCGCTCACGGGGCTGGAGCAGCCCGAGGGCGAGGAGGGCTGGACCGAGGGCGTGCTGCTGTCGATCGGGATGGCCACCGACGGGGCGCGGCTGCTGGTGGAGAACCGCCTGATGCAGCGCAGCTACCGCAACCTGGCCGGGCTCAACGCGCTGGGCCTGCCGATGCCGGCCGAACTCTCCGGCGACTTCCCGGCCTTCGAGGTGGCCGTGCAGGCCGAGGCGCTGCGACTGCTCGGCGAGTGGACCGTGCCCGCACTGCCGGAGCTGCTGCTGACGGAGTACCAGGACCTGGCGCCGGAGCCGGGCGCGGCGGAGGTGGACGGCTACATCGTGCGGCGCGGGCTGGTGGACCTGCCCGACCTCGGACTGTGGACGGACGACGAGGCGCAGGCGTAGCGCCCACCCGGCCGGGCACTGCGCCTGGCCCAGTCGGACAGTGACGGCCCAGACAGTGACGGCTCGGACAGCGACGGCTCAGACGGTGACGGCTCGGACGGTGGCGCCGTGGGCGGCCAGCCAGGCGGCCGGGTCGACCGGGGCGCCGCCGCCCGGGCGGACCTCCAGGCGCAGGTGCGGGCCGATGGGAGCAGCGCCCGGGCGAAGGCTCGGGGCGGCGCCGGTCGCGCCGACCGTGCCGAGCACCGTGCCGGGGGCGACCTGGCCGGCGGTCACGGCGATCGAGGCCAGATGGCAGTACCAGAGCTCGGTGCCGTCCGGCAGGGTCTGGACGACCCGGTAGCCGTAGGCGCCGGACCAGCCGGCCGAGCTGACGGTGCCGCCGCTGACCGCGCCGACCGGGGTGCCGACGGCGGCGACGAAGTCCAGGCCGGTCTGCAGCGCGGCCCACGGCGAACCGGACGCGGCCACCGTGTACTTGGCGAGCGGCAGGCGGGCGGCGATCGGCTCGGCCGCGGCCTTGGCCTGCTCGGCTGCGGCCTGCGCGGCCGCGTGCTCCTGCTCGGCCTGGGCGGCTGCCGCGGCCTGGGCCCGGGCGGCCTGCTGCTGTTCGGCCCGCTCCTGCTCGGCCCGCTGCTGTCCGGCCCGCTGCTGTCCGGCCAGGTGCTCGGCCTCGGCCCGGGCGGCCGCCTCGGCCTGGGCCGCGCGCTTGGCGGCGGCCTCGTTGGCGGCTTCCAGCCGGGCGGCCTCCTCGGCGGCGGTGCGCTGGTCGGCCTGCTGCTGGATCCGGGCGGCGAGCGCGAGGCCGGGGTCCGCGGCGCCGTCGGACTGCGCCTGGGCCCCGTGGTCGGGGACGGTGAGCGCGGGGGCGGGCGCGGGGGCCGGGGTGGCGGCGGCCGCGGCGGTGGCCGACAGACCGGTGGCGCCGAGCGCGGCGGCCATCGCGGTGACCATGGTCGGGGCGCCGCCCAGCCGCAGGCTCGCGGAGGGAGCGCCGGCGCGGGCCTGCCGGGGCACCTTCGGCCGGGCGGGGTCCGCCGGCGCGCCGGGGTGGTCGAGCAGGCCGGTGGTGCCCGATTCGGTGTGGCTCTCCGGGGAGTGCGACAACGCCACGGGGGCGCGCTCCTTTCCTTCCCTCGCGCCTACCGGGTTAGCTGACGGGTTCGGAGCAGGAAGGTCTCCTACGGTCCGACCTGGACCGATCCGGCCCAAGACGATCCGATTCACCCCAAGGAACGTGGTTCCCCGGCTCCCGGCCCAACCCGAAGGCTGGTCCGTGGATTAGGCGACGGCGCACGGTGCCGTTTCGGGTACGGCGTTGCCGACCGCGCTGCGTTATCAAACGTTAATCCCAGGAGCGCGCGATTCCAAGCCGCTCCGATCGAACGGGCACATTCCCATGACGTCATGTTCCCGTCATGCACAGCGCCGCCCGGGCCCGATCTGAGTAGTCGTACTCAGGTGCGCGGCACGGAAGTTGGCCATCCTTCAGGCATGACTTCCACGGTTCAACCGCGGACCACGTCCGCCTATTACCTGCAGGCGATCCTCTCCTTCGCGCTCTCCACCGGCGGCCTCGCCGTGGGCATCGCCTACCTGCCCGTCAGTTCCTGGATGCGGGCATTCCTCGCGGTCGGCCTGCTCTACGCACTGACTTCCGCCTTCACGCTCGCCAAGGTGATCCGGGACCGGCAGGAGGCCGGCGAGATTGTCACCCGGGTCGACCAGGCCCGGCTGGAGAAGCTGCTCGCCGAGCATGATCCGTTCCGGGCCGAAGGGCTGTAGGGGGCCGCGGGGGGCTGACGGAGAGAGGTCTCGCGCGGGGTTGACGGCTACGGCTATTAGCCATAGCTTTGTGGGTGTCGGCAGGCCGCCGGCACCCACCGTTCGT
The DNA here is from genome assembly GCF_042957465.1 of Kitasatospora sp. NPDC008050. Lineage (NCBI taxonomy): Bacteria > Bacillati > Actinomycetota > Actinomycetes > Kitasatosporales > Streptomycetaceae > Kitasatospora > Kitasatospora sp. NPDC008050. The sequence goes on along the minus strand of NZ_JBIBIJ010000019.1, from coordinate 169,115 downwards.
CAGGCCAGGAGGCCGCCGTGAACGCCACCACCACCCCGCAGACCCAGTACCTCCAGCTCCCCGGCGGCACCATCGCGTTCGACGACACGTCCGGCGCCGACACGTCCGGCGCCGACGCATCCGGCGCCGGTACCCCCGGCGAGGACGTCACCCCCGTGGTGCTGCTGCCCGGCATGCTGGAGCCGCGCGCCAGCTTCCGCTACCTGCGCCCGCTGCTGCTCGCCGCCGGCCGCCGCGTGATCACCATGGACCTGCGCGGCCTCGGCGAGTCCTCCCTGGCCTGGGACGACTACTCCCCCGCCGCGATCGCCGGGGACGTCATCGCGCTCCTCGACCACCTGGGCATCGGGCGGGCCGTCCTGGTCGGCCACTCCTACACCGGCGCCACCGTGCTCAAGGCCGCCACCACCGCCCCCGAGAAGGTGGCCGGCATCGTCCTGCTGAACGCCTTCGTCGAGCAGCCCGAGGCCGGCGCGCTGAAGCGGGCGATGGTCCAGGTGATGGGCAGCGCGGTGATCGCCTTCCCGAGGTTCTGGGGCTTCTACCTGAACAGGATCGCGTTCCCGACCACCAAGCCCGCCGACCACGCCGAGTACATCGCCCGCCAGGTCCGGGCGGCGCGCACGCCCGGCCGCAAGCAGGCCACCCGCGGCTACGCCCGGGGCAACTCGGCGCCGGTCGGCTGGACCGAGGGCGTGCGCTGCCCGGCGCTGGTGGTGATGGGCGCCAAGGACCCCGACTTCACCGACCCGGAGCTGGTCGCGGACCGCCAGGCGGCCGCGCTCAAGGCCCGTAAGGTGATGATCGACGGCGCCGGGCACTACTCGATGACGGACCACCCCGAGGCCACCGCCGCCGCCCTGCTCCCCTTCTTCACCGAGGTTGCCTGATGCCCCGCGCCGGACTGACCCCCGACCTCGTCGTCGACCACGCGCTCGGCCTGATCGACGACGAGGGCCCCGACGCCCTGACCCTGGCCGGTGTCGCGCTGCGGGCCAAGGTCGCCGCGCCCTCGCTCTACAAGCACGTGCCCGGCGGCCTGGGCGGGCTGCGCCGGCTGGTCGCGATCAGGGTCACCACCGACCTGGCGGCCCGGCTCCAGCAGGCGACCGAAGGGCTGCGCGGGGACGCGGCGGTCGACGCCCTGCTGCGCGCGTACCACGGGTACGCGATCGAGCACCCGCACCGCTACGCCGCCCTGCCACAGAGCCCGTCCAGCGCCGACGGGGAGCTGATCGACGCGGCCACCGCACTGGTCGGCGCGATCTTCCGGGTGCTGGAGGACTACGGGATCGCGGACTCGGAGGCGGTGCACGCGACCCGCACCGTGCGCGCCCTCGCGCACGGCTTCGCCTCGCTGACCATCGGCGGCGCTTTCCAACTGCGTGAGGACCTGGAGGTGACCCAGCAGCGGCTGATCGGGATGCTGACCAGCGGACTGCGGGCCTGGCCGGACGGCCTCGGGACGGGGAGCTGAGCAGACCCCGGGCAAGCGGCTGGTCAAACTCTGGTCAACCCTGTCGCCAAACGTCTGGTCAGACCATGGGCTGATCGGATAGCACTAGGGAAAAGGGACTAAAGTCCCAGCCGGTACGCATTCGGACAGGAACCGAGACCGATTCGTCGCCGAACGAAGGTCAGACTGAGGCCCACCCGGGTAGCAGCTAGCCGAGGCGTACCACCCGCGAGTCCGCTCGCGGCTCACCCGCGAAGGACGAGGGCCCATGACGCAGCCGACCACCGCCCACCGTGCGGCCCTCGGGACCTCCCCCGCGGCGCTGCCCGCCCAGCGCACCGCCGCCGTGCCGCCGCGGCGCGCCGGCCACCCGGCAGCCGTCAGGCCGGCCGCCCTGACGGGCTGGGCCGCGATGCGCCGAAGCCTGTCGATCGTGCGGGGCGTGCGCTCGATGGGCACCGTCCCGGCCCGGCCGCAGCCCGGCTACGGGGAGTCGGACGGGCAGTAGCCCCAGTCGTACGGACGGGCGCACAGTCGTACGCACGGGAGCCCGGGCCGCCGTGCAGCAGCCCGGCCCGCCCACCCCTCAGGCGAGCGCCTCGGGTTCGGGATCCTGACGCTCCTCGATGAGGTGCCAGTACAGATCGCGCACACCCGGCTCCAGCGACAGGCGGGTGATCAGCTGCTCCATCGCGCGGGCCGGGTCCCCGGCGACCGCGACCGTGGCGCGCAGCTTGGTGGTGTGCTCCTCCTCGCGCCGGGCCCGCAGCCCGGTGGGGGTCAGCCCGGCACTGGTCATGGCCTGCAGCAGCAGGGCGCGCAGCTGGGTCTCGGACTTGCGGTCGCAGAGCAGGTGGATGCTGGCCCGCACCCCCTCGACGTCCGGATCGTCCTGCGGCACCCGGTCGAGCAGCCGGCCCGCCGGGCGCAGCGTCAGATGGACCGCCAGCACACCGAGGGTGCCCAGCAGCGCGAAGAGCAGGTGTCCGGAGGCCGCCAGCACCCCGACCGCCGCCGAACACCAGAGCGTGGCCGCGGTGTTCAGGCCGCGCACGCTGGCGCCGTCGCGCAGGATCACCCCGCCGCCGAGGAAGCCGATGCCGGAGACCACGTAGGAGGCGACCCGGGTGGTGGAGCCCGGGTCCAGCACGGAGGCGCTGTACAGCACGAAGAGGGTGGCGCCCGCGGCCACCAGCGCATTGGTGCGCAGACCCGCCATCCGGGCCCGCCACTGGCGCTCCACCCCGATCAGCGCGCCGCAGCCGACGCCGACGCCGAGCCGGGTGACGAACTCCAGGGTGCTCAGGGTGGCGGCCACGGCCGCACTCTACGGCGCGCGGCGGTACGGGTGGGGGATCCCGCACCGCCGCCGAGAAGAACAGTCGGTGACCGGACCGCGCCCTGGACACGCCCGAGGTCAGGCCTTGGGGGCCGGGCTCATCCGGGTGCTGACCGCGATCCGGTTCCACGCGTTGATGGTGGCGATGACCGAGATCAGCTGGGCCAGCTCGGCCTCGTCGAACCGGTCGGCGGCCTCCTGGTAGACCGCGTCCGGCACGTGGCCCTCGGTCAGCAGGGTGATCGCCTCGGTCAGCGCCAGCGCGGCCCGCTCGCGGGCGGTGTAGTACGGGGTCTCCCGCCAGGCGGCCAGCGCGTAGATGCGGTGCTCCTCCTCGCCGGCCTTGCGGGCGTCGGTGGTGTGCATGTCGATGCAGAACGCGCAGCCGTTGATCAACGAGGCGCGGATCTTGACCAGTTCGGCCAGCGCGGGGTCGATTCCGCGCTGGGAGGCCCCGGTGAGCTGGAGCATGGCCTGGTAGACGTCGGCGGCCGCCTGGGAGAAGGCCAGGCGTGGGGCGGGAGCCGGAACGGTCTGCTGGTGGAGCGCGCTAGTCATGCCAACCACCCTAGGGACTCCCGGACGGTGAACAGAACCGCGACACGGGTGCTTCGGGTACCCCTCAGCCGCGGTGCGCGCCGAGCCAGAAGAGCAGGTAGAGGAAGGCCGCGAAGCCGTGCGCGGCCGCCAGGTAGATACAGACGCGGATCAGCACCCGGCGGTCGGTGCGCTTGCCGCCGTCGGTGGTCGGGGCGTAGTGGGGGCGGGGCTGCTGGATGGCCATCGGTCGAACTCCTTGTCCGAAACGTGCCAGGGATGTTGGGAGCCGCCTCAGTGCGGGCGGGCGGCGGTCGGCAGGCACAGCTCGCCGGCCGGGCTCTGCAACAGGGTGTGGACGAACAGCAGTTCCACGCCCTCGGTACCGTCCGCGGCGAGCTGGTGCGGGGTGAGCGAGTCGAACTGGGCGCTGTCGCCGGGCTCCAGGAGGTAGTTGCTCTGACCGAGGGTCAGCCGCAGCCGGCCCTGGATCACGTGCAACCACTCCTCGCCGGCGTGCACCCGGACCACCGTGTCCTGCAGGCCCGGCGGGATCTGCACCCGCAGCGCCTGCATCGCCAGACCGGCCACGCCGGCCCGCCGGTAGCCCCAGCCGCCGGCCCGGCCCGGGGCGATCTCACCGCCGCGCACCACGGGGTCGGCCGCGGCGGTCTGCTCGCCCAACAGACCGGCCACGGTGGCTCCGTAGAGCCGGGCCAGGGAGAGCAGCACCGGCAGCGAGGGCTGGCGGCGACCGGTCTCCAACCGGGAGAGATAGGCTGGGGAGAGCCCGGCCCGGGCGGCCGCGGCCTCCAGGGTGAGGCGACCGGCCAACCGGTGCTCGCGCAGGCGGGCACCGAGTCCGGGCAGTTCGCCCGCGTCCGGAGCCGGCTCGGCCGGCGGTTCGGTGGTCATGGGACCAGTCCACACCCGCTGTGCCGCAGAGGCAAGAAATGTGCCTCAGAGGCAAAAAACGCCGAAACGCCGCCGCCCGACCGAGGTCGGGACGGCGGCGCCGCTGTGCCGGGCCCGGCTACTCCGCGGCCAGGTGCTCCGAGCTCGCCAGCGCGACCCCGATCTGCGGGCCGGCCTGGGAGGTGCGGCGGGCGGGCTCGCGCCCGGGCGGCTGACTGGGCCGCTCGCCGCTGACCGGCTTCGCGGTGGGCCGTCGCACCGGCTCGCCGACCTCGACCCAGAGCGACTCGCTGTCGTGCTGGAGGCGGAGCTTGTCCCCCTCGCGCAGCATGTAGGTGGTCTCCTCGTGGGTGATCTCCACCCGCAGCAGGTGGTGGCGCACCCGCATCGAGAAGGCCAGCCGGGTCAGGCCCGCGGGCAGCCGCGGCCGGAAGCAGACCACCTCGCCGTAGTCGCGCAGCCCGCCGAACCCGGCCACCAGCGCGATGCAGGCACCGGCCAGCGAGGCCATGTGCAGCCCGTCGCGGGTGTTGCCGCCCAGGTCGTGCAGGTCCATCAGGGCGGCCTCGGCGGTGTAGTCGTAGGCCAGGTCGAGCTGGCCCACCTCGGCCGCCATCACGGCCTGGGTGCAGGCCGAGAGCGAGGAGTCGCGCACCGTCAGGCGCTCGTAGTAGGCGAAGTTGCGCGCCTTCTGCTCGGGGGTGAAGGCGTCGCCGCGGATCTGCATGGCGAGCACCAGGTCGGCCTGCTTGACCACCTGCTTGCGGTACAGGTCGAAGTACGGGAAGTGCAGCAGCAGCGGGTACTTCTCCTGCGGGGTGTTCTCGAAGTCCCAGACCTGGTGCAGGGTGAAACCGTCCGCCTGCGGGTGCACGCCGAGGTTCTCGTCGTACGGGATGTACATCGCCTTGGCCGCGTCGCGCCAGGCGGCGGTCTCCTCGGAGTCGACGCCCAGCGCGCCGGCCTCCAGCTGGTGCCGGTTGGCGGCCTCGGCGGCGGCGCGCAGATTGCTCTGCGCCATCAGGTTGGTGAAGACGTTGTTGTCCGCGATCGCGCTGTACTCGTCCGGCCCGGTGACGCCCTCGATCCGGAACTTGCCCGAGGGATCGTGGTGCCCCAGCGAGCGCCACATCCGGGCGGTCTCCACCAGGAGCTCCAGCCCGTAGGTGCGCTCGAACTCCACGTCCCCGGTGGCCCGGACGTAGCGCACCACGGCGACCGCGATGTCCGCGCCGATGTGGAAGGCGGCGGTACCGGCCGGCCAGTAGCCCGAGCACTCCTCGCCGCGGATCGTGCGCCACGGGAACACCGCTCCGGCCAGGCCGAGTTGGGCCGCACGCTCGCGGGCCAGCGGCAGCGTGGTGTGCCGCCAGCGCAGCGCCTGGGCGACCGCGCCGGGCAGGGCGTAGGTGAGCACCGGCAGGACGAAGGTCTCGGTGTCCCAGAAGCTGTGCCCGTCATAGCCCGGACCGGTCAACCCCTTGGCCGGGATGGCCCGTTCCTCGCTGCGAGCGGAGGCCTGCAGGACGTGGAAGAGCGCGAACCGGACGGCCTGCTGGAGTTCCACGTCGCCGTCGAGCTCGATGTCGCTGGTGTCCCAGAAGTCGCGCAGGTACTCGCGCTGTTCGGCCACCAGGCCGTCCCAGCCGGAGTACCGGGCCGCGGTGATCGCGGCCTCGACCTGGTCGCGCACGGCGGGCAGCGAGCGGGTGGCCGACCAGCCGTAGCCGATGAACTTGGTCAGCCGCAGCCGCTGGCCCGGCTGGAGCACGGTGGTGGCACTGATCCTGGCCTGGTCGCTGCGGGCCTCGGAGGTGACGCTGACGCCCTCCGGGCCCTCGATCACGTGGTCCATGCCGGCCGCGATCCGCAGCCCGCTGTAGCGGGTCCGGTGCACCAGCGAGGCCTTCGTGCCGTGCGCGTGGTGGTCCTCGGCGACCAGCGGCGCCTCCAGCACCGCGGCCGCCCGCGGGTCGCCCTCGCCGCCCTGCGGCAGCTGCTCGTTGGCCACCAGCTCGGACTGGACCACGATCCGGACCGGCCCGTCGACCGCCTCCACCTCGTAGTCCACCGCGGCGATCGCCCGCTGGGTGAGCGAGACCAGGCGCGCGGAGGTGATCTTGACGGTCCGTCCGGCCGGCGAGGTCCACTCGGCCTCGCGCCGCAGCACCCCTTCGCGGAAGTCCAGGGAGCGGCGGTGGCCGCGCAGTTCGCCGTAGCGCAGGTCGAACGGCTCGTCGTCGACCAGCAGCCGGATCAGCTTGCCGTTGGTGACGTTGATGACGCTCTGGCCGGACTCGGGGTAGCCGTAGCCGCCCTCCGGGTAGGGCAGCGGGCGCAGCTCGAAGACGCCGTTGAGGTAGGTGCCGGGCAGGCCGTGCGGCTCACCCTCGTCCAGGTTGGCCCGCAGGCCGATGTGGCCGTTGGAGAGTGCGAAGACGGATTCGCTGCGGGCCAGGCCCGACAGGTCCAGACGGTGTTCGGTGACGCTCCACGGATCGACCGCGAAGCCCTCCTGTGCGGTCACTGCGCCGCCCCCTCGATGAGTTCGGAGAGATCGTCCACCACCAGGTCCGCGCCGTGCTCCAGCAGAGCCTCGCGCTGGCCGGTCCGGTTGACCCCGACCACCGTCCCGAAGCCCCCCGCACGCCCCGAGGCCACGCCCGCGAGCGCGTCCTCGAAGACCGCCGCGTGCTCGGGTCCGATGCCCAGGGCCTTGGCGGCGGCGAGGTAGGTGTCGGGGGCCGGTTTGCCGGGCAGGCCCTGGGACTTGGCCGTCTGACCGTCGATCACGACGTCGAACAGACCGTCGATGCCGGCCGCCTTGAGCACGTCCCGGCAGTTGGCGCTGGACGAGACCACCGCCCTGGGCAGGCCGAGCACCCGCAGCCGGTGCAGGTACTCCACCGAGCCCGGGTACGGCTGCACGCCCTGCTCGCGGATCAGGCGCAGCACCAGGTCGTTCTTGGTGGTGCTCAGACCGTACACGCTGCGGGTGCCCGGCGGGTCGGCTTCGTCACCTTCGGGGATTTCGATAGAACGGGAGGCGAGGAAGGTGCGCGTACCGTCCAGGCGCGGGCGGCCGTCCACGTAGCGGTCGTAGTCCTCGACCGGGTCGAACGGCACGAACTCGTCGCCCGTGCGGCGGGCTTCCTCGCGCAGGAAGTCGTCGAACATCGCCTTCCAGGCGGCGGCGTGCACCTTCGCGGTCTGCGTCAGCACGCCGTCGAGGTCGAAGAGGTAGGCACGGATGTGGTCGGGTAGCCCCAGCATGGTTGCAGTGTGGACCAGATGGCTCGAGTCCGGGTCGATTCGGCGCGGCGCGCCGTCCAGCGTTCACCTGTGACTCCTGGAGGGTCCGCCGGCAGGGGGCCGGTCCGCCCGGCGGCTCATGGCTGGTCGAACCAGCCGTGCTGGAGCAGGGTGCGGGCCAGCCGGTCGGCCGGACCGTCGGCCTCGACCACCACGACCTCGGGCAACTCGGCGGCCACCGCGCCGCGTTCGAAGGCGGTGTCGTCCAGGTAGACGAAGGCGTCCAACGGCAGGCCGAGCACGGCGGCGGCCCGGCGCAACCGTTCGGCGGCGCCGAGCGGCGCCGACGGCAGCTCGCGGACCGGGCCCGCCGGGTCGCCGCCCATCAGGACCAGCCGAACGCCCTGGTCACGCAGCCGGCCGACGGTCCGGCACAGCTCGCCGTCGGCCTCCGTCCAGAGCGGGCTCGCCAGGTCGATCGCCAGCGCCCGACGGGACAGACCCGCGCCCGCCTGCACGATCCGGCGCACCTCCTGGGCGAGCAGAAGCAGGGCGCCCGGACTGTAGTGCGCCGGAGCGGCCGGCCCGAGGGAATCGGCGGATCCGCGCACCGGCTCGGCGCGGGCCGGCACCGGTGCCTCCGCCAGCAGGCCGACCAGGTCGATCACCCGCACCCGGGGGAACTCGTCGGCGAGGGCGAGCAGGCTCGCGTTGAGCCGGTGCCAGAGCGCGGTGAGCGCGGCCCGCGCCCGGGCGCCGATGACCGCATCGCGCAGCACCCGCGGCAGCGGGACGGTGTGCAGCACCACCACCGCCCCGCCCGCGCGCAGCGCGGCGCCCAACAGGGTGCGCAGCACCGCGAGCCGCTCGGCCAGGCGCGGCCAGAGCGTGGAGGGCGCGGCGGGGTCGATGGGGTCGATGGGGTCGGCCGCGGCATCCGGCCCGGGAGCGGGCCTGGACCCGGGCCCGGGCGCGGGCTCGGCACGGGGCTCGCGCGGCAGGAAGAACTCCGCGTCCAGCAGGCAGAGCAGCAGGTCGGCGCCGAGCGGACGGCCACCGGCCGCCAGGGTGGAGGCGAAGGCCCGGGACGGCGCGACGATCAGCCCGGGCCGCACTCCGGCGCCCACCAGGCAGGCACGCAGCAGGGGTTCGAGGTCACCGGGCGGGCAGGTGGGCAGCACGCCGAGCCGACAGGGCGTCAGTTCGTCGCCGGTGTCGCCCAGCTCCCGCAGCGCCCGGCCGGCGTCGAGCAGGGTGGCCAGGTCCTCGGTCCGCGCCAGGGCGAGCCGCAGGTCCGGGCCGGGGGCCACCCCGGACCGGACGGCGGCGCGGATGGCGTCGATCAGCTCGGGCAACGCGCGCTCCCCGGGCGTTGTCGTCCGTTCACGTCCACACGGTCCATCCCCGCTGCCTGCCCAGCCCCGCCTCCGGTAACCCCGGCTCTTCGTCCTTCCCCTCGTCCACCGGCGTGAAGCGGCGAGTCGCCAGGCCGCACCGACCCGCGGGGCTCCCCCCGCAGCGCCCTCGGACACGAAAAAGCGCCCCACCAGCCGCCGAAGCAGTTGGTGGGGCGCTTGCGCATCCGGTGGGGCGCCAGGGGCTCGAACCCTGAACCTACGGATTAAAAGTCCGCTGCTCTACCCATTGAGCTAGCACCCCTCCATCGTGCACATCATGCCAGACCGCGCCGCGGCACGCCGCAAGATTCGACGCCAGGGCGCCACGGGGCTGCTGCCGCGGGCTCAGGACGCCACCGGCGCGCGGTCGGACATGCCGTGCCGCGGCGATGGTACCGGCCGCGGCCCGGGGAGCGGCCGGTGGCCGGGCCGTCGGGGGCTCAGGCCGCGGCCAGGGGCGTCAGGTTCGCCAGGCGTACCCGGCGGAGCCAGTCCTCGACCGGGCGCTCGTCGGGAGCCGCGGGCAGCACGCCCGGGCGGTTCAGGCGGTGCTCAGCCTCGGCGAGCAGCGGTTCGGCGGTCTGCGGCCGGTCGGCGATCCGCTCGCCGAGCTCCCGCACCCGCTCGGGGTCGGCCAGCCGGACCCGCAGTTCGCCGGTCTCGTGCAGCCCGACCGCCTGCTCGACCAGCCGCACCAGGTGCCGCGCGTGCTTGGCCGCCCGGGCGCGGGTCTCGGCGACGGTGGTGTCGCGGGTCCGCAGTTTGCGCAACTGCTGTCCGGCGTAACCGAGATAGGCCGAGCGCACCGCGCCGGCGCTCAGGAACGAGCGCCGCAGCCCGATCAGCTCCGCGCCCAGCGGCGTGCGCTCCTCGTACAAGTCCTCGGGCAGCCAGACCAGCTCACCGGCCGTCGGGTTGCACACCAGCGCCAGCCGGCACCACTTCGCCGCCTCGTGCCAGGTCCGGTCCGGTGCCGTGCTCACCACCGACTCCGCCGGGCGGCGCAGGCCGTGCAACTCCTCCGTCGCCACCGCGAACACCCCGAGCCGGTCCAGGTCCGAGCCCGGCCGCGCCAGCCCGTAGGCCGTCGACCCCACCACTGCGGACAGCAGTATCCGCACCACCGCCACCCCCTTCCACCAAGGTCGCACCACAGTCCGCCCAGTCTCTCCTCCGCCCCGCGCCCTACGCACCCGGTTTACCCCGCAGCCGCCCGGGCGCCCGGACCGGGCGGGTTAGGCTCGTCGCGCGTGGCACCAGGAAGATCAGGCAGACATCCGAGCAGAGTTCGAGCGACAGGAGAGCACCATGGCGAAGACGGCGACCACCCTGATCGCGGCGACCGGCCTCATCGGCGGCTACGGCGCGGCGCGTTGGAGCGGCAAGCGGGAACTCGGCGGGGCCGTGCTGGCGGTGGCCGGTGCCGGGGCGGCCTACCGGTGGCGGCGGACGGCGGGCACCGGCACCGCCGCCGCGCTGACCGGGCTGTATGTGGCCGCGTTCGGCGGTTCGCACCCGCTGGCGAAGAAGATCGGCGCCTGGCCGTCGGTCCTCGCGGTGACCGGCGTGGTGGCCGCCGCCTCGGCCCTCGCGGAGCGCGGGCGGGGCTGACCGCGGGCACCCGGCAAGCGGTCGCCCGGCCCTGGTGACAGCGGCGCCCGAACGGGGCAGGATCAGAGTGGCTACCCAGGAGGTCGCACGGGTCACGCGGAGTCACCCGAGGGCCCGGCCACCGCGGTGGAGCAGGCGGCGGCCGCGGACCGCAAGCCGGGGGCGGGCGTCGGGGGGACAGGGGGACGACGATGGGCCGGGACGGCCACGAGGTGCTGCTGAGCTGTTGGTGGGCCGGTCTGGTCCTGCTCGTGGTGGGCGTACCGGCCATCACGCTCGGGCTCACCCGGTTCGCGCGGCGCGGCATGGAGGTCCAGGGCACCGTCTCCGAGGTGCTGCTGTTCCGCAGGCCCAACGGGTCCGGCGCGCTGGTCCCGGTGGTGCGGTTCACCGATGCCGCCTCCGAGCGCGAGGTGATCGGCTCGCCGTCCTGCGGGCGGGTGCCGCTGGCCGGCTGGCCGGGGCAGCCGATCACCGTCCGGTACCTGCCGGGCGCCCCGGACCGCTTCCAGGCCGGACCGCAGACCAGCGTCTTCGACGCCGCGCTGAGCAGCCTGCTGGTCATGACGCTCGGCTCGGTCGCCCTGGTGCTGACCCGGTGGACCGACCCCGACGCGATCGCCACCAGCGCGGTGCTCGGCGCCTCCGGCGTGGCGCTCGGCGCGGCCACCGTGCTGACCCACCGCGCGACCCGCTCCGAGCGGTCTACTGCCCTGCGGGACAAGGGAGTTGTCAGCTACGGTCGGATCGTCGGGTCGCTGGTGGTGGACGGCGGCGGGGACAACGCGCACCATCACCACCCGGTGCTGGCCTTCACCTCGGCCGGCGGCGAGGAGGTGATCGGAGCCGACCTGCACAGCATGAGCAGCCAGAGCTACCCGCTGGACGGCGCCCCGGTCCCGGTGCGCCACCTGCCGGAGAACCCGCTGCTCTTCGCCCTCGACGCCACGGTGCGCCCCAAGCCCGCCACCGGCGGCCCCGCGGCCCGGATGCTCGGCCTGGTCACGGTCCTCGCCTGCTGCGGCGTCCTCATCATGGTCGGCGCCAACCTCGGCCACCGCTGACGCCCGGCGCCCCGCGCCCGGCCCCGGCCCCGGCCCCCGTCACCAGCCCCCCGTCAGGCGCCCCCGAACCGCGCCTCGAACGCCGCCCGGTTGGCCGACACCCGCGCCCGGTCCCAGACCGCGAACACCACCCGCTCGAAGGCCGCCCCGAAGGACTCCAGCGCCACCGCGAACGCCTCGGCCACCTGCACCGGGTCGTTGCGGAACACCCCGCACCCCCAGGCGCCCAGGACCAGGTGCCGCACCTCGTGCCGGGCCGCCACCGCGAGCACCCGGGCGGCCCGCTCCCCCAGCACCTCGGCCACGTCGTCCCCCTGCCCGCGGACCGCCAGCTCCCCCGCGTTGGGCGCCGCCGAGGTCAGGAAGGAGACCGGGTACGGCCGCGCGAGCAGCGCGCCGTGCCGGTCGCGGATCACCGGCACCTGGGGCGAGAAGATCACCCGGTGGCTGTAGCGCAGGTCGTCACTGGCGCGGTGCGCGGCGTAGTAGTCGGGCGCGGCCAGCAGGCACTGGTAGAGCAGCGCGGTCCGGCAGACGTCCTCCTCCTGCGCCTTGGCGCCGCGCAGGTAACCGCCGCCCGGATTGCGCGCGGAGGCGAAGTTGAGCACCCCGACCCGGGCCTGCGGTCCGCCCGCCGCGACCAGTCGCGCGGCGGCCTCAAGGCTCCCCTCCGCGGTGACCTCGATCGCCGGCCGCCCGGGCCCGGGCACCGCCCCCTCGCCCCCGGCAGGCCCCACCGGGCCGTACGAGAGGGTGCCGGCCCGCGCCGCCGCCAGCAGCCCGCCGATCGTCACCCTCGCACCGCCCGGCCCCTGGTAGCCGCCGCGCTCCGCGATCTCTTCGTTCTCCCGGGCCACTTGGTGCAGTCTGCTGCTCATTCGCCCGACCGTACGGAGAACCCGCCCCGCACGCCAGCGAGTGAGAGGGCCCCCTACCGGCGGACCCGCTCAGCCCAAGCACCGGCCGTGCAAACGCCGGCGGGCCCGCCCCACCGAAGTGGAGCGGGCCCGCCGGGCGGTCAAGCTGGTGTGTCAGTTCTTCCAACGCGGCTTGCGGTCGCCGCCGTTGAAGCTGCCGCCACGGTTGTCACGGTCGCCACCGAACGAACGGCCGCCACGGTTGTCACGGTCGCCACCGAAGGACGAGCCACCCTGCGGACGGCCACCCGAGCGGTGGTCGTCGCGGCGGGCGAACGGACGGCTGCTGCTGCCGCCGCCGGCGCTGCCGCCACGGTTGTCACGGTCGCCACCGAAGGAACGGGCCGGACGGTCACCGAAGGAGCGGTCGCCACCGAAGGAGCGGCCACCACGGT